>JACQXM010000019.1 GCA_016208685.1 Planctomycetota bacterium
CGACGTGACCGACGCCCACCGCCTCCGCCCGCCATCCGATAGGACACCCCCGGAAATGTAGTGAAGACTTTTGACCACAATCGGCCCGGGCGCCGCCCCCAGGCCCGATTCACTCGCCCAACTGCGCAACCTGGGCTAGCGACACTCTGGTTGTATGTCGGGCGGCCTGCCGGGTCAACCGGGCGCGGCCGCGCCCACCACGCGTGCGCCGGGGAAAACCTCCTGCAAACGCGCAATCGGCGGCGGGTCGACCGGGCTCAGCCAGGCGCGCAAGGCGAACTCGCCTTCCCGGAGGGTCACGGTTGCGAAGGCCGATTCACGTCCGGCGGACACGTAGAGGCCCCACTGTCCAGTCTGGGCCCCGTAAAGGCAAAGCGCCGCGCGGGTGCGCGTGAACACGCGGGATACAACTTCGCCCGCGAATGGACCGCTGGTCCGGACGACGATCCCGTCCGGAATGACAAACCACTGGATTCGCGACCAGCGGCCGTGCAGGAAAGGCCGTAACGCGATCGATAGCGCGAAGAACCCGAGTACGAACACACCAGTGGTGATGTCCCAGTCGCGAAACCCTACGTAGGCTGCGTACGCTGCGGCAAAGGTTGCCCATGCAATCGTTCCCGCCCCTCCCCGCTTGGCGACCGACGCGTTCAACCTGCGGCGAAAGTTCCGCCATTCCGGGTCCTCATCCTTCCACGACCCTTGGCGCAGGGAGCCCTCGTCGCGTTCGACCTGGTCCGCGAGCAGTTCGTCGCAGACCAGCTCCCGTTCATCGAGAAGTCGTGGTTCGAAGGTCACGTCGAAGGGCGGGATTTCGTACAGGAGTTCCGGTGGCAGGGCGCGTACCGCGGCACCCGGGCGGACTTTCGCGAGGCGACGAACCACGGTACGGACCGTGATCGGGACACCGCGCATATAAAGCGGATCGGCCAGCGCCAGGACCTCGGCGATGACCGCGTTCGACCGAACTCCGCCCCACTTGCTCAGCAGCTCCTCGACGCGCCGCCGGGCGCGCCCCGCGCTCCACCCCATGAGCGTCACAAGTCCTACAGCTCCCACGAGCAACAGAAGCGGCGCGAACTCGGAGAACTTGTACACCAAGACCAGCAGCAGCGGGACAACGACCACGCCAAGAGGGACCCAAAGCGCTACCCAGTACCAGCGCACATGATGCACGCGTATTAGATCGATCGGGATGTCGACGAGTTCGCCTGTAGTTGGTGACGGCGCCGCGCCGCTCGGGGCTTGCGGCGGGTTCGGTGTCTCGTGCGGCGGGTTCGCGGGAGACGCCATTGACACTCCGACATCGTTCGACTGGCCAGGCGCCGACGGTTCTGAGTGTTAGCCCCGCGGCGCTCGCGCGTCAACGCGGCACGAGGGACTGTGTGTGGGTACGCGCTGTCGTGGGTCCGGCCCCGTGGCGGCGGTATCGGACCATCGGGGCGATACTGACCAGTGTCCCGGGCCGCGTCACCGGACGCTGGAACCTCGCCCCATCAGCATAACGAGGTTACAGAGCGGGCGGATCTGTGACAGAGAACGGCCCAATCGGTCCGCGGCATCGCCGCGCCGCCGCGACCGAAGAGCGCAAACCGGTGGCGCACGGAGAACGAACGCCGGGCTGCGCCTCAATACTCGTCATACGCCCGGGTGTTAGCCAGATTGGCGTCGTCAGAATTGGCGATGATCTCGCCGGTTGACGGATTGTAGACCCAGCCCTCATTGCCCGTGGTCACGATGGGCGGGGAATTGGCGGTGTCGATGGCCACCGCGGTGGCCCCCTGGTTGCTCCCGACCGGAAGTTCGGGAACGCGGAAGAGGTAGGGTCCGAAGGGACAGGTCGGGTCTGCCGTGGCGGAGACGCGGCCGTCGGACGCCGAGTACTTCGTCAGTTGGTTGACGAAGGCCTGCTCCGAGTTCGGGCTTCCGCCGGCGCCGTCGCCGGCCGCCCCCGGGTAGACGCGGTCGTGCTCTGCCGCATAGGTGTCAATCGCTCGACGGAGCGCCGACAGGTTGCTGACCAGCGAGGTTTCGCCGGTCCGAGCTACAGACGACGATACCCTAGGGACGGCGATGGCGGCGATCACTCCGATGATCACTTCGACAACGACGAGTTCGAGGAGACTGAAGGCCTGCCGGAGCTCGATGGCCGCCACCAAGTTCGCGACGCGCGCCTCGCCTCGCGGCTCTCGCCGCCCGCGCCGGGCACTGGCGCCCGCAACGGTACGGTCTGCGCTCCGCGTGCGGAATACAGGCGCAGTATCCCCTGGTCTTGTCACTTCGGGCATCCTGGGCCCATGCCGAAGTCACCTCCTGGTCCGGTGCGGCAACGTCGCCCGCGAGCGGAGCGGGGCCGTACGGCGCGCACCGGCCGCGCAAGGTAGATCGGGCCCCGGCCCGGCCGACTACACTCCGGGGCGGGCAGTACCGATAAAACTCCGGAACCCTCGGGATCATTGTCGGAAAGGAACCTGGGCCATGCCGTGCGTTCAGTCGGGTAACGCCGTCGGCCTGTCGTGCCGCCCCGTGCGGAGAAATCGCCTGGGAGTCGGCGCGGTGATTGGCTTGTGCGCGCTCACCCTCCCCGATCGCCGAGTGTATGCGTCCTTTCATTTCATGCAGATCGAGCAGGTGATCGCCGGCGTTGATGGAGACGCGTCCGCGCAAGCCGTGCAGCTTCGCATGCGGAGCAATGGGCAGGAACAAGTGGATAAGGGCCGCCTGATTGCCTGGGATGCCCGGGGCGAGAACCCCGTCGTCTTGATCGATTTCGCGCAGGCTGTTGCCATCGGAACGGCCGGCTCCCGCGTACTCATCGCCAGCGAGCGTTTCTCCAGCTACACGTTGCCGGCAGCCCAGCCGGACTTCGTGCTGGAGAACCTCCCCCCCGACCGCCTACCTTCCCGCCGGCAGTTTGACCTTCGAGAACAACGACGGCACGCTCGTTGTCTGGAGGCTCAGTTGGGGCGGGTCGGCGTACACCGGGTCCACCAGCGGAGCGCTCACCAACCATGCTGACCAGGAATACGGCCCGCCCGTCAGTGCGGCGCTCCCGTCGGAAGGGCGCCTGGCCCTCGCGTTTACGGGACCGTTTGACGCCGAGAGTTCCAACAACGCCTCCGACTACGCATTGACCGAAACGGCGGCGGTGTTCACCAACAACGCCGGAGTTTCCTTTACCGTTGTCGCGCTGCAATGCCCGGATGACCCGGAGAACGACGCCGATGCGGATCGTATCTGCGGCGACGTGGACAACTGCCCGCAAACCGCCAACGAGGACCAGCTCGACACGGACGGAGACGGCGCCGGCGACGCGTGCGACGTCTGCCCCTCGGATCCGGCCGTCAGCAGTGCGGGTACCCCGTGCGCGAGCGAGGGCGGAGGCACCCCTGACGGTGGAAACGGAAGTACGGGTGACGAACCACCGACGGACACCACCGGTGGGACGACCGGCGACGACGGCGCACCTTCCGAAGGTGACGGGTCCGACAGCGGTGACGGCACACCTCCGCCCCGGGGACGCCGGCGGAACCGATGGTGCCGTTGATGGGTCCGACGCGGGCGACGCGTCCGATGGGTCAGAACCCGATGACGGTTCAGCCGGCGACGGATCGGGGGGCACCGGCGCTGCCGCGGGAGGGGGCAGTCGCGGCGGCGGGCTCTGCGGGGCCGGCATGATCGTGGCGCTACCGCTCGTCGTGCTGGGCATGTTCGTCCGCACCAGGTTCCCCCGCGGCAGGCCGCGAGGTTCATGCGGCACAGATCCGGTTCTCGCCTCGACGGGCAGAGCGACGTGATCGGTAGAGGCAGGGACCGGCCTACGTCGCGCTGCTCCTAAGATTGACCCGCGAAACAGCCGATAAACGCCGGGCCAGCCGGCATGACCGTGCATCAGGGTTCGGCCGCGCGCCGCAACGGAGTTCTTCATTCATGAACGCCCGGATTCTCGACACCATCAAGAAATCGGCCGCTGTTCCTTCGATCCCCCAGGTTGTCACGCGTTTCCTGGAGATCATGCAGGATCCGAAGTTTACCTACGAGGATCTGGTCCGGGCGTTGGCGGCGGACGTGGGGACGGTGACGGACATCCTGCGCCTGGTGAATTCGGCCCTGTTCGGTGTCCGCCAGAAGATCCTCTCTCTTCGCCAGGCACTCACGTTGCTGGGTCCAAAGCGCACGCGCTCGCTGCTGCTGGGGCGCTACCTGGTGGATTCGCTCTCGCGCAAGCAGGTCAGCGGTCTCGACATGAGCTACTTCTGGCGACGTTCGCTGGCTACCTCCGTGGTCGCCGCCCGGTTTGCGGATAGCGTGCTGCCGCGACACCGCGATGAAACCTTCATCAGCGCGCTGCTTGCGGACATCGGCGTGTCCATCCTGGCCGAGGCGATGCCGGAATGCTATGCGGCCCTGGCCGCCGAGTACCGCCCGCGGGGAGCCGCGCTCACCGCCGACAACGAGCTGGCGGCCGTCGAGGTGACACACGCACAGGTTTCCGCGATGGTGCTCAAGCACTGGGGCCTGCCCGCCGTGGTTACGGACGCGGTGAACCTGCACCAATCCGCCAACCCCGGCACCGGCGAGGCCGCCTCCATCGCACGGCTCATTCACGCTGCGGATTTGATCGCCAAACTCCTCTGTGAGTTGCCGGAGCCGGACGAACTGACACGGGTGTGCGTGCAGGCGACGGCCATCGTCGGCGTCGAGATCCACGTGCTGCTCAATCTACTGCCTACCATCGAGAGCGACATCGAGGAGCTCGCTGGCGTGTTGAAGGTGGACGTAATCCCCAGCAAGGTCTACACCATCATCGCGCGCACGATGCAGGAGCACCTCGCCGCGGGCGTTCCCTGACGCCCGGGCACGGCGACCGGCGGCCCTCCCGCGCAGCATGCCGGAAACCCGTGGGCCGCCCGCCCCGAACAAACGACATTCCATGCTGTCACCCGGCGGGAAGCGCCCGGACTTCGGCTGTGGAGAACGCTTCGTTTGCCGAGGGGCCGACCGAACTCCTGCGTCAGGCCGGGCCCATTGTGCACCCGTGGGTCCGAAGCCGGCGGGTTTGGAGCCGCATGCTGCCCGATAACTCGCCGGCGGCAAGGCCCGCAACCCTCGCCCAGATTGTCGCCCCTGGCCGGGCGGTATTGTAGGTTTCGGATATCCCACGGCCTGTATTCGAAAGTGCAGCAGCGAGTGGAGGTGGAAGGAAGCTCAAGGCGGCAGGCGGGCGCCGACGGCCGTGCGACCCGGCCGGCGGAGCACCGACCCGCGGGCGTGCGCGCCGGGCTCGCCGCCGAACAACCAACCGAAGAGTGAAGCGGCACGGTCCGATTAAGGAGCAGCCTATGACAACTCAGACCATGACCGAGACAGCCATCAAGTCCGGGGCCGGCGCTCGAGTGCCCTTCGACGGCATCTCAGAACCGGGCGCGTATGTTTGCGAGACCACGGGGCAGCTTCTCCGGATCCCGCAGGAGGAACTGGCGTCGGGGCGCGCGCGGTGAACTTCTAAACCCGCCGGCGGCCCAGCCGGCGGTTTCGGGGGCCGCGCGCGGGCTTCCGCGCGTCGCCGCCCCCGAAGGGAGAGAAGGATGCACAGGGCGACGATTTTGGTTGCCGACGATGACCGACACCTTCGAGCGGCACTTCGAACGCGGCTGACGGCGCTCGGGTACCGCGTGGTCGAGTCGCCGGACGGGCTCGGCGTTCTCAGCCAGTGCGTGGGAGAAAGAGTTGACGCTCTGCTTCTGGATCACGCAATGCCCAACGGGGACGGGCGCTCCATTGCCCGCGTGATTCGCAACGAATGCGACGCGCCCATCGTGTTTCTCACCGGGCGCGCGCCGGAAGAGTTCCGCGACATCGTCTGCGAGCTTCCCGATGTCTACTACCTGAGGAAGCCGCTGGACGACGGGAAGCTCTACCGACTGCTGGCCTCGATCCTTCCGCGATCCCGGCCCGCGTCCGCCGACGAAAGCACCGCGCGCACGGGTGTGGGGGATTGAGCCGAGCCATGCCGAAGATCCTGGTGGTGGACGACGACGTTGCCATGACCCGCGCCCTGGCCATCCGCCTGCGCGCCGCGGGCTTCGAGGTGGTCGTGGCCCACGACGCCGATCGCGGCTCGCGGCTGGCAGTCAGCGAACGACCGGACGTGATTCTCCTGGACGTGGACATGCCTCACTATTCCGGCCTGGAACTGCACGAATGCCTGAGGTTCGCAGAACGGGTGCGGCACGTGCCGGTGGTGTACCTCAGCGGCAACGACTGTGCCACCAACCGTGCCGTGGCCTTCCAGCAGGGCGCGCGCGCCTTCCTTTCCAAGCCCTACGAGCCCGCGCGTCTGATTCAGACGCTTAACGAAGTGGTGGCCGGCAGCGCCCTGCGCGCCGCGCCGGAACCCGCGGCCTGCAAGGAGTCCGACCCATGAACGCCCCTACCCCCTCTCGACCGGCAGTGGATCGCGCCGGGCGCACGGTGCTCGTTGTTGATGATGACCGCGGCGTCCGCGAGGCGCTGTCCGCGCGCCTCCGCGGCGCGGGTTACCGCGTAGTGATCGCGGCCGGCGGGCGTGAGGCCCTGCAGCAATGGGATGCGGTGCGTCCCGCCGTCGCCGTGCTCGATGCCAACATGCCTGACATGAGCGGCCCCGACCTGTGCCGCTGGATCAAAGAGCGCGGTGAAAGCGAGTCCGCCAAGGTCATCTTCCTGACCGGTGCCTCGTCGCCTTCGCCGGAGTACGTCGCCCGCTGTGCCCAGTTCGCCGGTGCCGACCGTTTTCTCACCAAGCCCTACGACGGCGCGCAGCTCGTGGCGTTGATCGACGAACTGTCGCAGTCTGCGGCCGGCGCCGTGGCGTAGCGGGGGCGGCCGCCGCGTCGCCGCATTTTGCAGCGGCGCCGGCCACTCACACCTGCTGCCTGTCCCGTGGCGGCTGGACGACACGGAGCGGCGACGGATCTGCACCGGGGCGTTCACCACGGCGGCGGTATCACCGAGGAAACAGCGGTGCCCTGTGCCGTAAGCTCGATGCGTACCGCTCCCACGTCGGCGGTGTTGTACAGGGGCGTGGCCCCGGCGATTTCCTGCAGGCCGGTCAGGGTATCCTCCAGTCGCTCGTGGCTGGAGCGCACCAGAATCCCGGCCCCCACGGCGCGCAGAAAATCACCGCTGCTGGGGCGGACGCTGCCGTGGTGCGGGAGCATCAACACGTCCGCGTGCAGGTCGCCCCGCGCCAGGAGGGCACGTTGGGCGGAATCCTCGATGTCGCCGGTGAGGAGCACGGAGCGCCCGGCGAAGCTGACGCGCAGCACCGTCGAGGCGTCGTTGTGCGAGACGGCGGGACCGGCGCCGTCGTCCGGCCAGAGGAGTTCAAACTCCGCCCCGCCCAGCGTCCACCGCCGCACTTCACCGTCCAGGGTTTCACAGTGCTGGCCGCGCCGCGCGAGCAAGTCGAGCAGGTGTCGGCCCGGTGATTTCGGCGGGCTGTGGGCCGCGAACCGGGCGTTGAACACGACGGCATCGACCGGCAACTCCTCGAGCAGCGTCGGCACGCCGCTGAAGTGATCCATGTCGGCGTGACTGACGTAGAGCCGGTCGATCCGCGACACGCCGAGGTGACGAAGGAATGGCACGATGGTGCTTCGGCCCACGTCATGCGGGCGGTTGGTTCCGGCGTCGTACACCACCGTGCCGCCCGCGGGTAGTTCCAGGACCGTCGCCGTTCCTCCGCCCACGGCCAACGCGTGCACGACGAGCTTTCCCGACGGCCTCTGGTTCGTGAACGCCGGCACCGTGGCGAGGGCGACCGCGAGCCCGAGGAGCAGACACGCCACGCTCAGGGCGCGGGACTCGATGCCGTGCGGTTCCCGCCGCACGCCGGGGTAACGCTCCTCGGTCGCCGGGCGCGGGTAGAACCGGGCGATGAACAACGCGAAAAAACCGTAGTACAGCACCACGAACCACCACGGCGGCGCCCGCAGATGCACCGACGCCGCCGGCGCTGCGGCGAACAGCTCGACGGCCGCACGCACCAGGCGGTCCAGTCCGGCGAGGATCGACGCCGCCAGGGCCGCGGCGCCCGGGGTGATCGCCGACAGCGCGATCTTGACCAGCCCGAGGATCATCACCGCCTGCATGAGCGGAAATACCATCACCGAATTGAGCCACCCCCAGGGCTGCAAACGCTGAAAGAACCAGAGTGTTACCGGCGTGCCCGCCAGCCAGGCGCCGGCGGCGACCGCCAGCGCCAGCCCCAGCAGACGCGCCAAACGCGCTGCGCCACGGTGCGTTGCCGCCCGCCACGAGGCGTCCCGTGCCGCCGCCATCCGCGACAGAGCGCGATCCTGCGCCGCGAAGGGGCGGTCGAGAACCACGCGCTCCAAGGCGCGTCCGCCGGTCCGCGCGGCGTGGACCAGCGCCGGCGACAGGTACGCAACACCGCACACCGCGGCGAAGGAGAGCTGGAACCCGGCGTCAAACGCCGTGCGCGGATCGACCAGCATCAGGACGATTACCGCGGCCGACATCCAGTTCAAATGCGAGGTCGATCGTCGCAGGAGCAGCGAAAGGCAGAAGAGCACGCCCATGACCGTCGCCCGCAGGATGGGCGGCCGCGGCTCCGCCACCACCGCGTAGATTACCGCCACCAGCATCATCAACCACGTGCAGCGCCGCTTCGTCTGCCGCAGTGCCCGGCCTACCAGCCATACGAACGACATCAGCACCGCGACGTTGGTGCCGCTCACCGCTAGGAAGTGCATGCATCCGGATCGGATGAACGCCTCGTTGAGTCGGCGGTCCAACTGCGAGCGATGCCCGATGACCATGGCCTCGAGCAACCCCAGCGGCTCCCCGCCCGCGGCGGACAGATCGTCGGTGAGCAGCCCGCGCGCCTGGTCCCGCAACCAGGCGGCGCCGCGCGCCGACCAGGAGCGCTCTCCGCGTCCCAGGAGGATGATCGCCTCGCGAACCTCCGCGTGCAGAGCGGCGACGACCGATTGCCGCCGCCAGTGCTCGGCCCAGTCGTACTCTCCGGGGTTCGTCGGCGACCGCAGGCCGCGCAGCCAACCGAACAGCTCCACCCGATCCCCTTCCCGAAGGTCGAGCAAGGCCTCGCCGACCGCGACCCGCACCCGCCCGGTCACCCCGATCCACGCCCGCCCGGAGGTGCCCGGCGGCGAAGCGGCGTGCGGCTCCGGCGCTTCCTCCGCCTCGATCGCCCCGACATCAAGAAGGAACGACGTGCGTGGGGAATCGTAACTCCAGGCACTGAAGGCGAACTCCGCCCGCAACAGCGTCTGCGGCGGGCTCGCCACCACGCCGCGCAGCCGTGCCAGGCGGTCCTGGCTTCCTGCGTAGCGCTCCACGCTCCCGGCGGGCACAACGCCCGCGCGCAGGTGGTGCATGAACGCCCCGGCAGAGCCGGCTGCCAGGACCACAGAGAGAAGTCGAAGGAGCACGGCGGGCGCCGAGTCGGGCCCTGCCGGCCGGACGGCGGTGCGACGCGGCACCATCAACAGGAGGGTCGCCACCGCCAGACCGGCGACGCAGGCGGCGCGGGAGATGGGACATTGGGCGTCGAGGCCGATGCCCGCCAGCAATCCGCACGCCGGAGCCAGCAGGGGTGAGCTGCGCCAGATCAGGTCCGCGCGCGTTTCGATGAACCGCGTCGCGGCGCCAACAATGCGCCGGCGGCGTGGGGCTGCCGGAGGCGACGACTCCGGTGCCGTCTGGATGGCTGTACCTTCCGGCATTTCGACCCAAGGGGACCGGCGCCGAGTCGCCGGCGAATTCGATATTGCTGCGTTACCGTGCCCGGACCATAATCCTACCAATGTCTGACTGGTTTTTCGCTTGGCTCGTGGCCGGCGGAGTCATCGGCGCGGTGTGGCTCTTCCGGCTGGCGATCATCGGCTTCATCATCCGGCGGCGAGCGGTCCTGCATTCCGCTTCCTATGATGGTGCGCCTCGGCCCGCGCCGCCAGTGACCGTGCTGGTCGCCGCCAAGGACGAGGAAGCCAACATCGAGCCGTGCGTCGCCTCCCTGCTGCAACAGGACTACCCTAATCTGGAACTGATCGCCATCGACGATCGCAGCACGGATCAGACCCCCGCCATTCTCCAGCGCTTCCAGGACCGGGCGGGTGATCGGCTGCGCGTGGTGACCATCGCGTCACTGCCCCAGTCATGGTTCGGCAAGAACCATGCCATGCACCAGGGTGTCGCCGTCAGCCGCGGCGAATGGCTCTGTTTCACCGATGCCGATTGCCGCCGGTTTTCGCCTCGCGCGGTATCCACCGCGGTGCGGGAGGCGGTGGAGCGCGACGTGGATTTCCTCTCCATCACGCCGGTGCTGGAGACCACCAACGCCTGGGAGAAGATCACGCAGCCGGTGTGTACCGTGGTGCTCATGCTGTGGTTCCTTCCCGAGCACGTAAACAACCCGGCACGGCCGCATGCCTATGCCAACGGCGCGTTCATGCTCATGCGCCGAAGCTGCTACGACGCCATCGGCGGACATGAGGCGGTCCGCACACACCTCAACGAAGACATCGCCCTGGCGCGGCGCGCCAAGCAGCGGGGCTTCCGGCTGCGCGTGGTCGAGAATGAGGATCTTTACCGCACGCGCATGTATCGCGGCAAGCGCGAGGCGTTCCGCGGCTGGAGCCGCATCTTCTACGGCTGCCTGGAGACGCCGCCGAAACTGGCGGTGGCGGCGCTGATGCTGATCGTGTTCACGCTGGGCCCGTGGCTGAGCTTCCTTGCCGCGCTGACGGGCTGGCTGGTTGCCGAGGCCTCCGGTGGCCTGTCGTGGAAGTTGGCGCTCGGCGTGTGGGGCACCGTGCTGGTTGCCATGCAGGCAACCCTCTGGAGGGTGTTCGGCATCATGAAAGTCCACCGCGGCTGGTCCCTGTGCTTCGTGGGGGGCGCGGTTATGGTGCTGGGAATGCTGTGTAACGCGATGCTCAAGGCCGTCGGGGCCACGGGCACCACTTGGCGCGGCACTACCTATCCCTTCAAGCAGCGTTCGCTGCCGCGGGAAGCGGTGCTTCCCGGCGCTCCGCTGGCCGCGGCACCCGTCGAGGAGACCGCCGGGCCGGCGTAGAATGGTGCGAGGCAACGGATGCCGGGTCGCACGGCCGGACCCGGCGCGGAGGCCGCTGCCTCGTGCCGAATCCCGCGAGCCGCGGTCATGAACTCACGAGAACCGTCCACCGACTCGCCACGCGCCGCTTCTTCCGACCCCGCCGTCGTTCCACCCGGTTCGCCGCGTGCGTTCGTTACCGGAACCGGCTATGTGTGTCAGATTGTCGGAGTCCTGCTGCTGCTGGTGTCCGGCACGTTGTTTCTGTTCAGCGATCTTCTTGTTACGCCGGTGGGGGGGCCGGTCCGCCACTGGAGCGAGCATCTCGCCGGCGCGCGCCTGCCGGGCGCGCTGTTTTCGCTGGCCGTGCTGCTGGGCATCGTCGGCGGCCTGGCCCTGGCGACCGCCGGGATCGGACTTCAAGGCGAACGACGCAGTGCGGCGCGGTTGGGGCTTTTCGTTTCGGCGGCCCTCGCATTGGGCTTCGCCGCGATCGCAGTCACGCTGTGCGTGGCGACGGACGAGTGGCTGGCGGGGGTAGTGGTCCTGCTCGGCGGCGGGCTTATGCTGGTTCTGGCGATGCTGATTGGGCATAGCGCCGCGCTGCTGCGCCAGTTTCCTCCTCCGCCGGACATGAACGTGGTCACCGAGGAATGGCTCGCGGAACATCGGCGACAACGGGAGGAGCGCCGGCGGCAGTCCGATCTCTGACGCGCGCGCCAACATCGCGTCCCACTTCCGTCGCGGGGCGGCCAGGGGTCCGGTGGATCGCGCCGGGCCAGCAATGGTGAGTGTGGAAGCGGAGCCGCGAGGGTGGTGGTACGGGCGAAGTCGGCGACACGGCGCGGAACCCGTGATACCGTCATGGCACGCCGCTGCGGTCGAACCAGGAACGACGAAGCGGGAACTGAACGCCGGGCGTGCCTACGAGGCCGGCGCCGTGTCGGACGACAGGAGGCGCGCGTGCAGGCGCTGCACCAGTGGGCATGTTGGGCGCAGGGCGCACCATCGTTCGCGCAGCCGCCGCACTCGCTCGACGTCATAGTTGTCCGTCGCCTCGACCCACGCCGCCAGACGTGACAGCAGCGACGTAATCAGCGTGTCCTCTGCCGGCGCGTCGGCGCTCGCCGGTCGACCCGCCAGTTCCAGCGCCGCTTCTCCCGCCGCGAGCGGGTCGCGGGTCATCAGTCGTTGTACCGCGACCTCCACCAGCGGTGCGGCGAAAACCCGCGCCTGCGCCGACCGCCGCCATAGCGCCAGCAGCGCCGCCCAATGCCGCGGGATTTCGTCCGGCGCGGCCGCGGACAGCCGCGAGGCCAGGTGGCGCCGCGCCGCCTCCAGAAGGGCGTCCAGTGCCTCGCGTTCCACGCCCTCGGCGCCGCGGTCGACGTATTCACCGGCCAGCTCCAGGGACTGGGGAATGGTCAGGGTGGCGACCTCGTCGGTGCGGTTATAGATTCGCCCGCAGCGTTCGCGCGCCTCCGCCGCGACGGTGGCGTACGGCCGGCCGGTGCGGCGTTGCAGACCGGCGATGTCGGCGGCGGACCAGTGCCGGTCGACGAAGACCGCCCACTCGGATTTGAGCAGGCCTGCGGGCTTGAGGGTGCCGGGGTCGATGAGTTCAATCGCCTGTGCCGAGACGCGCGCCTTTGTATTGGTGTCGGGATCACGGAGCAAATGCAGTTGGTGGCAGCGTCCGGCGGAGAACTTCACGCCCACGCCCGTCGAGAGCTTCTGTCGCATCGGGCCGGGCAGGCCCAGCAACAGCGCCTCGGCGAACTCCAGCAGGTCGCCGGCGACGTCCACCACCAGTTTTCGCCCTTCGAGGAGCGATTGCAGCAGGTAGCGGCGGACGTCTGAGGCGAACGCCGTGCGGAAGCCAGCGCCGCAGGCGGAAGGAAACGCGTCGGATACGGCGAGCGTCGCTTCGGGGAGCATTTGCGGCGGTTTGAGCTGCGGTGTGGCCATTCCCGCCTCGAGCATGGCGCGGAAGACGTGGAAGGGGTTGTAGCCGCAGTTTGCGAAGTCGACGGCGGCGAAGACAGCGCTGTGGGTGTAGACGCGCTGGCCCCCGCGTCCGGTGTGCTCGGCGCCCGCCGGTACGCTCAACGCCACGCACAACCGGCCGCTCGGCAGGGCATAGTACGACATCGCCGGTGTTTCCAAGGGCTTCGCGATCGCCGTCGGGGCAAGGCCGGGCTTGCGGGCACTGCGTGGGGCGGCGCCGGATCCCAGGCACAGCCCTTCGTGGGAGGGTGACAGGCGAGTGATGGTCTGCTTTTCCTCCGGGCGGAGCCCGCGACTGGCGGCGATGATGCGATACCCCTCGCCCATCGGAGAACGGATCGAGGTGAAGATCGCCTGGTCGCATGTCAGGGTGGTTGTCGACATGGCGGAAGGGACCGGAGACTAGAAACTAGAGACTAGAAACTAGACACTAGATACTGGAAAATATCGCTTGGGCGGCGTCGCACATGATGCCGCTGCCTCGTTGCCCCACCGCTCGTCGCTTCGTCGCTCACCTTGCCCGCTCCCTGACGGTCGCGGCTCTGTCTTGGCGCAGGGCACTCTGCATTCGCCGCTCCATGCTGACCCACCAGGATGGCGCCACTGCGGCTACAACCGCGCCAGCACCCATTCAAAGGGCTCGAGGATGCCGCGCGGTGCGACGTGCAGCGGATACGGAATCACGTTCTCATACTCGTCGGCTCCGTATCCCAGCGAGCCCACCACACTGGTGGCGAAGAACTCGAAGTGCTCGAAGCGATTTTCGCACAGATTCCACAGGCGGTTCAGGTTCGTCTGGGCGAAGGCACGCGGATTATCAAAGCACTCCGGGCAGTAGTCGGCCTTGGAGAGCACGATCGCCACCGGAGTCTTCAGCCGGTCGTCGCGCTTGGTGGCCAGCACGCCGTCGAGGTAGCTCATCAGCTTCAGCGCGAAGAAGTCCGGTTGCGGGGAACCGACGCCGGCCAGCGCCGCGTCCACCAGCAGGATGGCGCCGGAGCTCTTCTCCAGCAGCGAGCGGATGACCTTGAAGGTTCTGGGTGAAGATACCTCGGCGGCGACGGCCTCGCCCGCCATGTCCGGCATGACCAGGTCGTAGATACGGTTGCCCTGTTTGCGCCGCGAGACCTGGTAGTACGCCCAGAGCCATTGGTCGACTTCCATGGCCGTCTTGGGCGGGAACTGCCGCGAACTTAAGTAGGTGATCACCGTGTGCTGGAGGTTGACGGAGTACGCCCCCTTGGGCACGGCGTCAAAATCGTCGGCGCGCTTGGAGAGCATGTCCAGGAGCATCCCCAGGTAGACGGTCTTGCCCACGTTGCTGTCGCCGATCACCGTGACGATGCACGGGTCGCGATCCTGGGCGACCGCCTCCTGGATCAGCGCCATGGGCGCAAAACAGGTGTCGCAGGTCACGGCGTCCAGCGAGTTGCGCGCTTCGCAAATCAAACACGGCACGCTGGTGGCGCTGGGGAGGGTGGTGGTAGCCACGATCGAACTCCTTGGTTTATTCGCTGTTGATCCACGTTGCCTGCGCCAGGTCCATGGCGCAGCGGAAACCGGTGTTGTGGGTCCGCGCCAGGGCGATCTGCCCGGTGCGGAATTGGCTGGTGGCCTGGGTCTCGAAGTAGGTGTCGAAGGCTCCGCCGCGGATAACGCGCATGGGCATCTCACCCACGATAGGCCGACCCTCGGTGTCGGACACCAAATACTCGCTGTTGGTCCACTCCCAGCAATTGCCGATGAGCTGAAGCACCTGATTGGGCGCCGCGCCGCGCGGGTAGCCGTTCACCGCCACCGTGCCGCCGTTGCGTGAGGACCAGATGTTGCACCGCGTGTTGTCCATGGCGTCGCCCCAGGGGAAGCGCCGCATCAGGTCCGCGGAGCTGTTAATGTGCCAGCAGGCGGCCATTTGCCATTCCGTTTCCGTCGGCAGCCGCTGTCCGATCCACAGGGCGAACGCCTGAGCTTCGTACCAGCTCACGCCCACCACGGGGTGATCCGAGAGTTGCGTGTCGTAACGCCCATGCCGCCAGAAGCGCGGCCCCGGTTCGCCGGTGAGGTCCTTGAGCTCGATGAGGTGCGGCCAGATCTCCTCCGGCCAGTAGTCGAGGTCGTCGTAACCTCCGGCATCGACGAAAGCCTGGAAGCGGGCATTGGTGACCGCGTGCACGTCCAGCAGGAAGGGCTCGACGCTCACGTCTTCCTCCGGGGCGCCGGGCTGAAGCGAAAGCGTTTGTGCGACGGCAACGCTTCCCGCGGGGACCAGGGCCATGCGCCGTTCCAGATCGCGTTTGGCTTCCTGGATGATGGTGGCGCCGCCGGGATGGGTCGCCCATTTGGGCTCCTCACGGAGAATGGTGTTGTATCGGCCCTGCTGCACCAGTCGCCGCAGCGGGTCGGCGTCCAGGCTTTGCCGCGGGGCGGGCATGAACGTCGAGGTCGGCGTGCGTGGCACCGCGTCGCGCCGATCGCGCTTGGCGGGAGGAGTCATGGTCGCCGCTTTGTTGCGAGAGAAGAACTTCAAGGCCATGTGGAAAGCCCTCTGGGGATAAAGGCGTACGCATCCCTGCCGTGGTCAGGCGCCGATCGCCCGACGTTTCGCATCACGACGAAGCTTGCGGAACTGATCCACGGCGCGCGAGGCGGCGGGCTTGGAGCCCGGCTCGGGGATCGATCCCGCGGGGACGAGTTGCTCCGCTCCGTAGGCCGGCTCCCCGTCCGCTGCCGCCAGTCCGCCGGCGTGCACGAGCAACTCTTCGCGCTCGTCTGCCGCAGCCGCGCGTTCGGTGGTGAGCTCCTCTTGAAGCCGCAACAGGTTTTCGCGGGCGGCGGCCAATTCCGTGGCATAGCGCTCCAGTTCCTCGGTGCGCATCGCCAGTTCCTGTTCTCTGCGCTCCGCCGCCTCCAGCCGCGGTTCGAAGGCATCCGCTTCCTGGCGGATGCGCTGTTCGGCCGCCTCCAGGGCGCGCTCCCGTTCGTCAAGCCTGGCCAGCGCCTCACGCTGTTCCGCCTGCTCCGCCATCCAGGCATCGCGCTGCTTCTCCAGCGTTTCGTTCTGCTCCTGGATGTGGCGTTGCCGGTTTTCCAACTCGGTGCGGGCGTGTTCCAATTCGTCGCGCTGGCGTTCCAGGTCCTCGCGAAGGGCCAGCAACTCCTCACTCTGGCGGGTGAGGACCTGGTCTTGCTCCGCGAGCGAGCCCTCCTGCCCGCGCAGCGCGGACTCGCTCTCACGAATCCGACGGTCGAGCTCCTCGCGTTCGCGGGCGAGCTGATCGTGTTCCACGTGCAGGGCCTCGGCGTCCAGGTGAAGCTGGGCCTGTGCACATTTCAGTCGCGTGAGCGCTTCCTGCGCCAGGCGCTGGAGTTCGGAGGCCTCGGGCATGTGCGTAGGCGCGTCGGACATCGTCGCTTCACAAGAGCCGGGCCGCTGCCTCCAGGCAGACTGGCACCACTCGTTCCCGGCACGCATGGGGCCGGTTTCCGACCATAGCCTACGATACGCGTCCGCGGGACATTGCGGCTGCAAGGTCGCGGCCGGGGTTTTGCCTGTCTTCCGCCGCAGGCGGCGCAGCCTTCGCCGAGTGGATATGAGACGTTCCCGCCGAACGGCGCGGCGGCCGCTGCCGACCGTCGCATAACCCCGCATTCGCACGCGGTGTCGGCGCCATCGCCCGCGCTCGGAATGTGCAAATGTACACTTGTCGTAGATTGCCCCGCGGCAACACCAGCGGTGCGCGCTCGTTCTCGGGGAACGGACGCGACCGCCGCGGGCACATTACTCAACGCAGGAACCACCCCATGGCGCTAAGCAGCACCCTGCCCGAGGTACTCGGCGCGGTCGACGACGCGGTTGCCGCCTTCGAACATGCGCTTCAGGACTACCAATCACGGATGGGGGCGTGGTCCCACGAACTACAGGACCAGATGGAGGCACAGTGCGTTGCGGAGAGCGAGCGCGACGCCGTGCTCCTTCGGCAGGACGAGGAGCGTGCCGCGCGCCACCAGGCGGAGCGGGCGGAGATCGAGGCAGCGCGACAGGAAGTGGAGCGTGAGCGCGACGGACTTGCCGAGCGCCGGCGGCACCTGACGGAGCAGGAGGCGGAGTGCCAGCGTCAGGCGAAGGCGATGGAGCAGCGAGAGCAACAGTCGCAGGCGAATCAGCATGCCGCCGCAGAAGAGCTGTTCGCGGCGCAGAAGGCGCTGGCGGCGCTGGAGCGATCCCTGGCGGAGGAACGGGCGCGATTGGAACAGGCGCGCGTCGATCTCGATGCCCGGCGCCAGGAGCTTGCGGCCGCCGCGGCGGAGGTCAGCGCCGGTCAGACGCAACTTGAGGCCGCGCGTGCGGAACTCGAGGCGCGGTCAGCGCAATCCGACGCACGGCAGGCGGAACTGAAGCAACGCGAGGAGTCGCTTACCGCGAACGAACAGGCGATTCAAAGCACGGAACGGACGCTCGTGACACAAGCGCGGGAGCAAGAGGCGCGGGCGGAGGAACTGGCGGCTTTGGAATTGCGGCTCCGGGAGACGGAGGCGCAGCTGGCACAGCGCGACGAGCATCTATCGGCCAGCGAACGGGAGCGACTTGCCGCCCTCGAGGAGCGGGAGCGTGCGGTGACGGAAACCGGCGAGGAAGTGGCTGAGGCGCGGCGCCGCCTGGAGGCGGACCGTGCGGAGATTGAGCAGCGCGTGGCGCAGCTCTCGCAGCGCGCCGCCGAGCTCGAGTCGCGGACGGGTCAGGTGGAAGTCGCCCGCGGGGAACTGTCCGCGGCGGAGACTGAGCTTGAGCGGCATCGGCGCGAGCTCGCCGCGCTGCAATCGCAGGTGGACGAGCGCGAGTCGGAACTGGCCGGTCGGGAGGAGAACCTGAAACGGGAATGCGAGGCATCCGCCCGGCGCGGTCGCGAGCTGGCCGACGCGGAGCAGGCGCTCGCCCAGGCGCTGCGTCGCTGCGAGGCGCGCGAGGAGGAGACTCAGACCCGGCTCGCGCGCAACGAGCAACGTAGTGCCGAGCTCGAACGCGCGCGTTCCGAACTGGACGTTGCGCGCGCGGCCTTTGAGCGGCAAATGCAGGATCAGCAGGCGGAGTTGGCGGCAAGCCGGCGCGCCGCCGAAGCACGTGAAGCGGAAGCCGAGAGCCGGGCGGAGCAGCTTGAGCAATCACAGCATGCCGTGCAGACGCAACTGGCGGCGCTCGCAGCGCAGGAGGAAACGCTGCGCACACTCAAGGACGCGCTTACGGCACAGGGTGCTCAGTTCGAGGCGGACCGCGCCGCCGCTGCCGGCCAGACCGAGAAGCTGCGCGAGGAGCGCGCGCGGCTCGAAACGCTCGAGCAATCGGCGCACGCCCAGCTTAATCAGGTGGCCGCGGAACGTCGCGAGCTCCAGGCGGCCGCGGCGCAGCAACAGAGAGACGCAGCGGCTGCCGAGAAGCGGGCGGCCGCGGCCGAAAACCAGCTCGCCGCCGCCAAGCTGGACCTGGAGCGCAAGACCGCTGCGCTGCATGACGCCGCGCAGTTTGCGGCGCGGAAGGCTGCCGCCCTCGAGGAGCGCGAATCGCTCCTGACGCAGCGTGAGGCGCAACTGGCACAGAATCTCCAGGGCATGCGCCAGCGCGAGGTGGCCCTTGCGGCGCAGCAGACGGAGCTTCAGGAAGCGCTGGATGCCGTGGAACGCCAGCGCGCCGCCGCCGAGCGCGGGCGACGGGAGACCGGCGACGACCAACGGGCGCTGGATCAGGCGCGGACGGAGCTGGAACGCCGGCGGCAGGAACTCGAGGCGCAGCACCAGGGTCTCGAGCAACAGCAACGGGGGCTGGAATCCGAGCGCCAGGGCGTCGAGGCCTCGGCCGCGCAGGTGGCGGCCGAGAAGAAGCAACTGGCGGAGCTGCTGGCGGAACTGGAACGCCGCGAGGCGACGCTGGCGGCGGGCGCTCCTGCCGCCACGGGCGACCGCGGCGCGGCGCTGCTCAGCGAGCGCACCCGGTGTCATGCCGCTGTCGCGACCTTCTGGTCGACCTTCGCGCCACCCGCCCCGCCGCCCGATGCAGCAGTCTCACCCGATGCCGCGGACCTGATCGGCGGTGGCGGAGAATCCGCAGTGGGGGTCGACGAGCACGAGGTACCTGCCGGTCCACCGGCGGAGGAGGAGATCAGCCAGAAGGCGGCCATGCACGCGGCACTGGCCGCGGCGCGCGCGGAGCTCGAGGCGGCTGAACGCGAGCCGGCTCCGCAGATGGCCGCGGATCAGGTGGCGGCCTTGTCGGCGTCACCCGAGACGCCGGCGCCTTTCAAGTACACCGGCGACCTCGTCGCCCCGCCGGCTCCCACGCCCGCGCCGCAGCCGAAAGCCGGCTCCGCGGCATCGGCGGCGATCGCCGAGCTCGATCCCGAGATGGTCAGGAAACTCAAAACGCTCAAGCGGCTCAATCCCAACAAGTCCGACGAGGAGCTGTTGGCGCAGCTCGCGGAGGGCCGCGGGCAGAAGGTTGCAGTCAAGTCCAAGCGCGGCTGGTTTTCACGCAAGTGAGCCGGCCCACAGCACGTCGGCGATCGCGGCGGCGCCGAAGGCCAGACTCACCAGCCCGTTCATGGTGAAGAAGGCAACGTTGACGCGGCGGTAATCGCCGGGGTGCACCAGCAGATTCTCCACCAACAACAGCAGCCCGGCGAGCGCTACGCCCCCGGCGTACACGCGGCCCAGCCCCGCCGCCGATCCCAACCACACCAGCGCCGCAAACGCTGCTGCGTGCGCCCCGCGCGCCATCCACAGCGCCGCCTTCGGCCCGACGCGCGCGGGGAGGCTGTACAACCCTTCGCGGCGATCGATGGCAATGTCCTGGCAGGCATAGATGATGTCGAAGCCGCCGACCCAGCAGGTGACGGTGATCATCAGGAGCAGCGCCGGGAGACCGATTGAGGCCGGGTGAATGGCCAGCCAACTGGCGCCCGGTGACAGGGCCAAGGCACTTCCCAGGTAGAAGTGGGACCAACGGGTGAAACGCTTGGTGTACGAATAGCCGCAGAGGTAGACGAGCACCGGCCCGGAAAGCAGGATAGGCCAGGGGTTGTCGTAGAACAGATAGAACCCCACGCAACCAATGCCGAAGGTGACGGTGGACAGAGCCCACATGGCCCAGGCGGCCGCGACGGTGAGCCGGCCGGCGGGCAGCGGGCGACCGGCGGTGCGCGGGTTTCGGGCGTCGATCGCCGCGTCGACGATGCGGTTGAAGGTCATGGCGGCGCTGCGGCCGGCGACCATGCAGATGACGACCAGCCCTAGTTGCCCCACGTAGGGCCAGCCACGGCCGGGAATGTGCCGCCCGGCCAGGAAGGCGGCCGTCAGGGCGAATGGCAGGGCAAACACGGAATGCGCCAGCTTGACCATGTCCGCCCAGGTACGAAGTGACGCGAATAGGGCACGCATGGCGCAGCCTGCTCCCGCCGTTGGTTCCGGACACCGGGTGATTCTTGGGTATGGTACAGGCTCGCCTGTGCTACGGCGCGGCGGACCGGGCGGCGCCGCCGGCCGAAGGGCCGGTCACCGCCCATCCGATTCCGTCGACGACCGGAGCGAGGAGCAGTTCAGTAGACCCGGCCGGGCGGCGGAGTGTCGAGCCGGCGGGCCAAGGGCTATCCGACGATCCAGGTTTCGCCGTCGTCGTAGAGGTCTTCCAACTTCCCCGGTCCGTTCCGGCTGGCCTCTTGAATCTGTGCCATCACCATACCCTCGAACGTGGGGCGTTCCACGCAGCGGAACACGCCCATGGGCTCGGGGAAGTCCGGGTAATGCATGCGGCTGAGCAGATACGCCAGGCTGGGCTCCTTCTGCCGTTCATTGTGGAACAGCAGGTCGTCCTCCTTGACGTCGCCGCCCAACGTAACGATCTCCGGCTCCATGTCATGCAGGCGGACGCCCTTGTTGCGTTCCCTCCCGAAGAGGAGCGGTCGGCCGTGCTCCAGGTACACCGTGGTGTCGTCCTTGGTGTCCTTGCCGCTGGCGTACTCGAACGCCATGTCATTGAAGATGTTGCAGTTCTGGTAGATTTCGACGAACGCCGTGCCGCGGTGCCGTGCCGCGCGCTCCAACACGTACTCCAGGTGTTTGGTGTTGACGTCCATCGCGCGGGCCACGAAGGTTGCCTCGGCGCCGATCGCCACGGAGAGCGGATGTAGCGGGAAGTCCACCGATCCCATAGGCGTGGACTTCGTCTTCTTGCCGAACGGCGAGGTCGGCGAGTACTGGCCCTTCGTCAACCCGTAGATGCGGTTGTTGAACAAAAGAATCTTGATGTTCACGTTGCGGCGGATGGCGTGCAGCACGTGGTTGCCGCCGATGCTCAGGCCGTCGCCGTCGCCGGTGACCACCCATACGTCGAGGTCGGGGTTGGCAATCTTGATGCCCGTCGCCACCGCCGGGGCACGTCCGTGGATGGAGTGGAAGCCGTAGGTCTCGACGTAGTAGGGAAACCGGCTGGAGCAACCGATGCCCGACACGAACACCGTCTTCTCGCGCTTGGCGCCGACGTTGGCCAGTACCTTCTTTACCTGGGCCAGGATGGAGTAGTCCCCGCACCCGGGACACCAGCGCACGTCCTGATCGCTGGCGTAGTCCTTGGCCGTAAGCTGTACCGTTGGCTGGATGGTGGCTGACTCGCCGCTCATGATTTCCTTCCGTTGAACAGTTCCACGATCTTGTCTTCGATCTCGCGGATCATAAAAGGCTTGCCCTGAATCTTGTTGAGTCCCATGGCGTCTACGAGGAACTCCGAGCGGAGCCTTGTACGCAGTTGCCCCATGTTCATCTCCGGAACCAGCACGCGACGGAAGCGCTTGAGCACTTCGGCGGTGTTGGGCGGCATCGGATCCAGATACCGAAGATGGGCGCTGGAGACGCTCAGCCCTTTCGCCCGGCAGTGCTCCACCGCGGAGGTAATGGCGCCGTACGTGCTTCCCCAGCCCACGACCAGCAGGTCACCGGTCTCCGCCCCGAACACCTCCAGCGGAGGTAGGGTGTGCGCGATGTTGTCGATCTTCTTGCGCCGGGTGCGGATCATGTGATCGTGGTTCTCGGGCTCGTAGCACACCTCGCCGGTGACGTCGCGCTTCTCCAGCCCGCCGATGCGGTGCTGCAAGCCCTCCGTGCCCGGCAGCGCCCACGGGCGGACCAGCATCTCGTTGCGCTTGTACGGCTGGAAACCGTTCCCGTCCTTGGGGTGTTTGATGGCCAGCCGCGGAAGGGAGTCGATCTCCGGGATGCGCCACGGCTCGGCCCCGTTGGCCAGGTATCCGTCGGTCAGCAGAATGACGGGCGTCATGAACTCCGTGGCGATGCGGAAGGCCTCGATCGCCATATTGAAGCAGTCGGCGGGCGTGGCCGCCGCCAGTACGCACACCGGCGCCTCGCCGTTCCGCCCGTAGATCGCCTGCCCGAGGTCCGCCTGTTCCGTCTTGGTCGGCAGTCCGGTACTCGGCCCGCCGCGCTGCACGTCCACCACCACCACCGGAAGCTCGGTCATCACGCCCAGCCCGATGGCCTCCGCCTTAAGCGCCAGGCCCGGCCCGCTGGTGCCCGTGACCGCGAAGGCGCCGGCGAACGCCGCCCCCAGGACGGCGGTCATGGCCGCGATCTCGTCCTCCGCCTGGAAGGTGCGCACGTCGAAGTTCTTCATTCGCGCCAGCTCATGCAGGATGTCGCTGGCCGGCGTGATGGGATAGCTGCCGTAAAACAACGGCTTGCCCGCGCGGCGCGCCGCGGTGACGAACCCCAGCGCCAGGGCCTCATTGCCCGTTACCTTGCGATAGCGCCCGGGGGTGATCTTCGCCGGACCCACCAGGTAGCGGGCCGGGAAGATCTCGGTCGTTTCCCCGAAGAAATAACCGGCCTTTAAGGCACGGGTGTTAGCATCCTTAACCGCAGGCTTGGAGCCGAACTTGTCGTCGATCCAGCGAAGCGTGGGCTCCATGGGCCGCCCGTAGAGCCAGTACACCACCCCCAGGGCGAAGAAGTTCTTGCAGCGCGCAATGGCGCGACCGGCCAGTCCGGTCTCCGCGCATGCCTCGGCGTTGAGCTTGTCGATCGGAATCCGAAAGAGCTGGAACCGCTTCAGTTCGTCGCCCTCGAGCGGATTGTGCTCGCCATAACCCGCCTTGGCGAGGTTCTGCTTGTTGAACGCGTCTTCGTTGACGATGAGCAGTCCGCCGGGCTCCAGGTCCGCAATGTTGACCTTCAGCCAGCTTGTGCGAGCCGAAGGCGAGCTGGTAGCCGCTGACGCCCGCCGTCGTGCCGGCCGGGGCGCGAATCTCGGCGGGGAAGTCGGGCAACGTGCTGACGTCGTTCCCGAACACCGCCGAGGCATTGGTCATCTGCGTCCCGACGAGCTGCATTCCGTCGCCGGAGTCACCGGCGAACCGGACGGTGATCTCGTCGAGTTGGATGACTTCCACCGACGACCGGCCCGCGGGTTTGGAAGGGGTCGATACGACCATGGTTTCTTGATGCTCCTCAGGGGCGACGTTGGATCGCCGCCGCGCGGAGTTTCCGGCGCGACGACGCCTCGTTTTCCGCCTACCTGCGCCCCAGCAGGTACGCTACCCTGCACGGCCTGTTAGCGCAAACCCCCATCTTAGTGCAGGTGCACCAAAAAGCAAGCGGATCCGCGCGGCAGGTACAGGATTCTATGATAACCCACGCCCTAAAACAAGCGGCCTGGCGTGCGCTGCGCCGCGTCCGCAGCGCCCGGTGTGCCTCGCTTTGCCAAGCGTCGGATAACCGTGCAATTTCTGTACCAGGCCGTTCCGGAGCGGGAAACCGGCCCTGGAACGCCGTTACGAGCCCCTGGGCGATCGTTCGCCCCTGCTCGCCGGGGACATGCGTGGGGCGAACCGCGCGAAATCGCGCGCCGGCCGGGGGCGTGTGCCCCAACCCGCGCCGGAACCGCCGTTCCGTGCGTCGCCGCCGCACTAAGGGCAGCCGCACGAGTTGTTGCCGACTCGCGACCCATTGACTCGTTGTCGGAGGATCGCCCCACGTAAGTCCTGCCGCCGAACGACCCCGCGGCCATCGAGTTGGGCCCGAAAAGATAGGCTCCTGATAGAACCGGAGCTCGACATCCGCTCGATCGGCCGGGTGGCACGTCAGTGAACCGCCTTAACGATACGGCCGGGCTGGTGCCCAGAACTCGCAAAGCCCGCAAAAAAACTGGGAATCCGCGCGCGCCCCGCCGGGATTTCTCGTTCTTAATCTATATCGGGCTCTCCCCGCGCGGCAGTCCGGCCAGGGGGGCCGGACTCCACGGGGCCGAGCTGCGCCAGGAAAGGGGACAACTCATGGAACCGTACCTACACTACGGGAAGGTGTCGGCAAAGCGGCTGAACGCGAACGCGGCTCAGCATGCCGTCGTTGCCGGTTTGTGCTGCATTGTGCTCTTGGGCGGCGCGGCCTGAGCCGCCGACCCGCCCACCTGGGGGTGTACGCCGCCTGCTCAGCCGGGCGAACCCCGGCCCTGGGAAGCGGCCATCGCCGTATCGACCTATTGCACCGCCAACGCCGTCAATCGTAATCTGTTCACCGAGATTCCCCTGGTCGGCTGGTCCGGCGTCGGTCCGCCCATGCAGATGACGCTGTACCACAACTCGGCGGCAGTGTCCTCGCTGCTTCCGCTCCATGCTGGCATGGGTTTCGATCTTGGGAAGGGCTGGCGAACCTCTTACAGCGCCCAGATCATCGGGCTTCCCGGAGGCGACCGCCTCGTGGTCCACGACGACGGGACCTGGGATCGTCACCGTTACTACAACGGGTCGCTCTGGATCCCGCCCGCAGGGGTCTTCCAAGTGCTCCAGAAGACGAACCCGATCACCTGGCGCTTGACCTACAAGGACCAGTCCTATCGAGAATTCGACAGCCTCGGCGGTCGCCTTACGAGGGTGGTCGATGCTGTGGGCAATATTCTGACGATAACCCGTATCATGGTGGAGGAGGCGTTCGTCGAGCACATGGCGTTTGTGACCGATGCCGCTGGTCGACAACTTCAGTTCGAGTACGACATCAACGAACCCACGCGCCTCATCGCCATCCTTGACAACTCTTGGGATGTCGGTGAGCGCCGCTGGGAGTTCCACTATGACACGTACGATCGGTTGTCGGAGGTCATCTTCCCTATCGACAATGATCCCGTGACCAACGCTAAGATCGCCCTCGCTTACGACGCCAGTGGGCGGATCACCTCCATCACTGACAAGCGTAACCCCCTTGCCAACCCGGCAGAGCCGACGAACACCTACACGTTGACTTACGACGGCAATCAGGTGGCCACTATAACCGACCCGACACCGCAGACGGGCTCGCCACTGACCCAACAGTTCGCTACAACGTGCGCGGGCGGCATCTTCATGCCCGACGTGTTCACCGCCTACACGGACCGCCGCGGGGCGGAGTGGGTTTATCATTCGGTGCGTCCCAACCCCGAGACCAGCCCGGAAAACGGACCGATCGCCGCGGTTCAGAATCCGCTGGGAAACATCCAGACGTTCGTTCACAACATCAACCGACTGCTTGCCGCGTACCGCGATCCGCTGGGCCACGGGTGGGATTACGGCTACGATGCCCAGGGCAACCGCAATCTCGCCACCGATCCGCTCAACACGGCACGCACCCACCAGTGGACGTTCGACGCCTACAACAACGTCAAGACTTACACCGATCCGCTGGGCAACGTCACCGGCTACCGCTACCACTACGAGGACGTGTCGGGCGGGTACAAGACGCTCGTGACCAAGATCACCGAGCCGCCTGACGGACAGGGCAACCCCGCGGCCGACACGGTGATGGAGTATTACCTCGCAACTCCCCCGATCGACTGCGGCAGCAACCCCGGTTCGGCTCACTGCAAGCACGGTCTGCTTAAGAAGGTGACCGATCCGAACGGCGTCGTGACCACGTTCGATTACGACGGCTTCGGGCAGCAGTCGAAGTACGAGGAGGGCGTAGCACCCAGTCAAAGCGGCCTCTGCCACCTCGTGATCACCCTCCTGAAGGACTCGCGCGGGCGGACAAGAGAGACCTGTCTCGAGCGTTCCGCCTGTTTCGGCATGCAGACGCAGCAGGCCTGCTTCGGCTCGGCCCACAACCATGCGAATCAGCAGAGTTCGGGTGGTTGTGCAATCCCCGACTTGGCACGTCCAGGGCCTCCCGGCTCGCTTCCACCACTCCTTGAAGCGTTTCCGAAAACAGCGTGCGCGGCGCGGGCCCTGCCGTCCTTCGGCGGCACGTGGACTGCAACTTACGCCGGTAACGGTACTCTCCAGGAGATGGCGCGCGAGGTCATCATGGCCGAAGGGCAGACCGTCCTTGAAGACTCGCTTCGCACAGAACGGTCCCAGTACGACGAGCTGTCGGCGCTCTCCGTTGCGAGCGTGGAGTCGGACGAGTACGCCGGAGGGACCCCGCAGACGCGCCAGTTCACCTACACCTACGATCGCGCCGGCGGAAACTACACGCGCTACGGCCCTGACGGCATGCGCACCATCATTGAGGAGGACACCGCCGGAAGGGTCCAGTCGCTTGCGCGTGGCCCGGGCGCCGGTCCCGCAAACATGACCGCCGCATACACCTACTTCGTAGACGACAGACTGGAGACGGCCACCCTGGGCAACGGTGCGGCCGTGGCGTACTCGTACGACACGGCCGGTCGCCTCTCGACGATTCAACACCTGCAACCGCCGTACGACTTCACCATTACCTACGCATACGACGCGCGCGACCTGCCGATCAGTATGACTGAGATCAGCAGCTTCCTCGGCAGCGCGACAGTTAACTTCGGCTACGACAACCGCGGCCGGTTGATCCACGAAACCCGCACCGGCGACACAGCGTACGACCTGACCTACACTTACGACCAGGGCGGCAACCGGCAGCAGAAGACCGACGCGGTCGATCAGCGCCGCACCCAGTACGATTACGACGTCGAAAACCCGGCTGGATACGGCAGCAACGGTAACCGCCTGATGAAGGCGCTCGTGTTTGACACGAGCCCTGAGCCGGA
>JACQXM010000049.1 GCA_016208685.1 Planctomycetota bacterium
GCGGCCGACAATGGAGCGAACCCGGTGCGGTGGCCATGGGCGCCCTGATCGCCCAACGCGTCAACAACACTTGGGACACCTTCTGGGCCTCTCGACCCCTGCACCGGGCCGCATAATCGCCCCGAAATCCGGGATGCACCCCTCCGGAATTGTGGTCGGGGCCGACGTTGACCACGCGTCGGGGCCGGGCGATAATATGGGGTGGAACGCACAACGTGCGGCACGCGGGGGTGGAACGCGACTAACCGGATGGGACAGGGTAATGCCTAAGTTCTTCAACCACGACTTGGCCGATCTGGCTCACCAGCTCACGCTGTCGCCGCGGCGGCTCCGCCTGGAACAGCTAAGGGCCATCGACGCCCTGCTGGGGATCGTGGAGCCGAACCGTGCCTACCCCTACGACTTTGTCTGCTACCGCATTACCAAATACCGGAAGCGGGGCGACACCACCGGCCCGTCGATTCCCGGCAAGGCACTGGTTTGCGACCTGGTGACCATGGCCGAAGTGCTCAGCCGTAAGGCGAACCTCACGGCCGGCGAAATCGCTGAGCCCTACAAGACCCACCAGGAGCTGGCGGAAGCGCTCGAGGTCAGCACCAAAACCGTGCGCCGCTGGCGCAACCGCGGCCTGATGGGCTTGCGGGTAGTGTTCCCCGACGGCGTCAATCGCCTGGCGTTCTGCCGCAGCACCATCGACCGTTTCGTCTCGGCGAACCGGGAGCTCGTGGAGCGCGGGGCGGCGTTCAAGCAGCTCAGCGGCGCGGAGCGCGACCGCATCGTGGACCGAGCGCGGGAGATTCTCGCGCAACGGCGCATGAAGCTGCACGCCATCGCGCGCGTGATCTCGGAGGAGACCGGACGAGCGGTAGAGACGGTGCGCTACACGCTGCGCCGTTACGACGAGGCGCATCCCGAGTGTGCGCTTTTCGCCGCCGCGGCCTGCAGTGCCCGGGAAGAACGCCAGGAGGCGATGTGGCGGTGCAGCCAGGCGGGCGAGCCGTTGGAGTCCATCGCCCGGGCCTTTGACTGCACCGTCACCGAGGTGGAGGCGGTGCTGCGCTGCGTGCAAACGCGGCGCTGGGCGCAGGCGCCGCTGGAGCCGGTGTACAACGAGCTCTTCGACGCCCCGGACGCCGACGCGCTCATCCTCGGCGCCCCGGAACCGCCGGCGTACGACGGGCCGCCGCAGCGCATCCCCAGGGATCTGCCGCCCTACCTGCGCTCGCTGTACCTCACGCCGCTGCTCACCCGCGAGCAGGAGCAGGACCTCTTCCGTCGGTACAACTACCTGAAATTCAAGGCGGGCCGCTGCCTGCGGGCCGTGGACCTTGACGACGTGACACAAGAGCAGTTCGAGACCCTCCGCGGGCTGCTGGCGCAGGTGGAAGCGATCCGCCAGCGGATCATCCGCGCCAACCTCCGCCTGGTGGTGAGTATCGCCAAGCGGCACGTAGGATGGGCAGCCAACTTCTTCGAGGTTGTCAGTGACGGAAACATGTCACTCATGCGCGCCATCGAGAAGTTCGACTACGCCATGGGCAACAAGTTCAGCACCTATGCCTCGTGGGCGATCATGAAGAACTACGCCCGCTCCATCCCCGAGCAGCACTACCAGGCGGCGCGGTTCATGACCGGTCAGGACCTGGCGCTGGAAAGCGCCCCCGACGAGCGCCCGACGGCGGCCTCGCCCAGCGACCGCGACCGCGTCCGCGACCTGATCGCCGCCGGGCTCAGCGAGCTACCGACGCGCGAGCAGGAGGTGCTGCGCGAACACTTCGGCCTCAACGACGGTGCCGCGACCACCACGCTGGAGCAGCTCGGCAAGCGCTTCGGCGTCACCAAGGAGCGCGTGCGCCAAATCGAACGCCGCGCCCTGGCGCGGCTGCGCGAGGTCCTGGCGCCGACCATCACCGACGCCATCGCCGATTAGTGCTCCAACGCAGCCTATTCTTAGTGTGGCATGGCCAAGCGCAGCGCCGCCATGTCCAGGAAAAACATGCCGGCGCACGGCCCTGCCGTGCTTGGGCGTGCCACCCAACCTGAAGAATCGAGTGCGGCGGAGCACCAGCGTGGTGTGCCGGGAATACCCTGAAAACGTCCGCCCGGGCAGCGTTGCAGAATCCGGCTCCGATGGCGGCGAAAGATCCCGCGCGCGACATACCCCAGCCGGACCGCGTTCGGTGCGGACGTTCGCGGCCGCGGCCGTACAGGCCTTTACGCCTGCTTGCGCTTAG
Source organism: Planctomycetota bacterium (assembly GCA_016208685.1). GTDB lineage: Bacteria > Planctomycetota > Phycisphaerae > UBA1845 > UBA1845 > JACQXM01. Next base: position 2,235 of record JACQXM010000049.1, read on the forward strand.
CTGGCGGCGGCGCTGGCGCCGGCGCCGCGGCGGGCTTGGCCGCCGCAACCGTGAGTACGGGTTGCCCCTTGCCCTCGGCGTGCTTCTCGGCGGGCGGCGGAGGCGGCTGGCGCCGGGCGAGCACCGCCGCACGGATCTCGGCCACCAGGTCGGGATTCTCGCGGAAGAACTGTTTGACGTTCTCACGCCCCTGACCCAGGCGAACGTCCTTATAGCTGAACCACGTGCCGCTCTTGGCGACGATTTCGTCGGCCAGGGCCAGGTCCAGAAGGTCGCCGTGGATGCTGATGCCACTGTCGAACATGATGTCGAACTCGGCCTTGCGGAAGGGGGCGGCCACTTTGTTCTTGACCACCTTGGCGCGGACGCGGTTGCCGGTGACGGTATCGCCCTCTTTGATCTGTGAAATACGGCGGACGTCCAGACGGACTGAGGCGTAGAACTTCAGCGCCTTGCCGCCGGGGGTGGTTTCGGGGTTGCCGAACATGACACCGATCTTCATGCGAATCTGATTGATGAAGATGACGATGGTCTTGGTCTTGCTAATGGCTGCGGTGAGCTTGCGCAGCGCCTGGCTCATGAGCCGCGCCTGAAGCGCCACGTGGGCGTCGCCCATACTGCCCTCGATCTCGGCACGGGGGATGAGAGCGGCGACGGAGTCCACGATGATCACGTCCACGGAGCCGCTGCGCACCAGCATCTCGGCGATTTCCAGCGCTTCCTCCCCAGACTCCGGCTGGCTGATGAGCAGTTTCTCCAGGTTGATGCCGCATTTTTTTGCCCACAGGGGGTCGAGGGCATGCTCGGCATCGATGACCGCGGCGATGCCGCCCAGCTTCTGCGCCTCGGCGGCCACGTGCAGCGCCAGCGTCGTCTTGCCCGAGGACTCCGGCCCGAAGAGCTCCACCACGCGCCCGCGCGGCAGCCCCTTGCCGCCCAATGCCAGGTCCAGCGACAACGCTCCGGTGGGCACGCCGTCGATATCCGTGCCCAACTGGTCGAGTTGCATGATGGCACCCTTGCCGAAGGTCTTCTCGATCTGCTGCAGGGCGCGTCCCAGGGACTCTTCCCGCTTCAGCTTCCGCTCATCGGTCATGACTACCTTCATCGGCCACTTCTCCTTCGCCCGGGCCCGGCCTCGCAGCGAAGCGGGCGGTGCACACGGAACTGTACGAAGCCCCTTTCGGGGACAACACCGAGGACATCAAAGCAACGGAATCCACGCGCTGCCGCTGTGCCGGCAGCGTCGCCCCCGCCACCGCCGCCCGCACCGCGCCGCGCGATGGGTCCTCCTTCACCCGCCCCAGGGTAATGTGCGGGGAGAAGGCGCGGCGTTCACGCGCGAACCCCAGCGGCTCCAGCGCGCTCTCCACGGCCTGCACACATCGAGACAGCACCCCGGACGGTTCGCTGCCGCCGGCCCACACGATGCGCACCGGCCCGCTCGGTGGAAAGCATCCCGTGCCGCCCACTTCGAGGACAAAGGGCCCACACCGTCCGGCCGCCACCGTAAGCGCCTCGGCCACTGGCGGCACCGCCGCGTCGTCCACTTCGCCGAGGAACTTAACCGTCAGGTGCAACTGCTCGTCCGTGCACCAGCGCACGCCGTCGCACCGCGGAGCCAGGCGCCGCTGCACCTCGCGCAAGGCCGCCCGGATGGGCTCCTCCAGCAGGATGGCGACGAACAGCCGCACCTTGTCCGCGTCTCCCGCACCGCGGCGACCTCCGCCGCGGCCTACTCCACCGCCAACATGCCGGCGTAGCGCGCGGCGCGCTCGTCGATCTCCTGGCGCGACACGGCGGCGATGCGGCGGATGGAGAAATCCTCGATGGCGAACGAGGCCGTCACCGTCCCCCGCACCAGCGCCCGGCGCAAGGCCGCGAAATCCCAACGCTCCTCCCGCGCCAGATAGCCCAGGAAGCCGCCCGCGAAGCGGTTCGTAATATCAGTGAGCAGGCGGGCCTCGCCGTCGTTGACGATCAGCCCGCCCACCGCGCGCAACGTCTCCAGCAGCGCGCTCCGTTCATGGTTAATCCAGAGATTCATCGTGTCGCAGACCACCAGCCGCGGCCCGGAAAGCTGGGAAAGCAACGCCCGTTGCAGCGCTGGATGCGTATTGGCCAGGAACACCACCTGGCTGTCGGCGAAGGCCGGCGGGACCCCCGGCCCCGCTTCCGCCAGCACATTGAGGTCGACCGAGACGGTCTCCGCGGCGTTCATGTCGCCCGCGTAACGACCACTCCAGCGGAAGGTGCGGCTGCCCGGGCGCCGCTCCAGGCCGGCAAGATCAATGTTGCGGCCAGCGAGCACATCGTGAAACTCGCGAGGGAAGTCGTCACCGACGACGCCCACGAGACGCACGGGCACGAAGGGACACGCCGCCAGCGCGAAGTAGACCGCCGACCCACCCAGCACGTTCTGCACCGTGCCGAAAGGCGAGGAGACGGAGTCGATACCGATGCTACCCGTGACGAGCAGTGACACGGCCGCGCTCGAAGACCTTGATACCCTATCCGCATCGTCACTCTACTCCATCTTCGGCTGGGAGGCAAGAGAAATGTTAGAAAAATGTTAGGTTTGGTCCTGTGGGACCGGCCCGCGCTGTGGGACCGAGCCGCGCTGTGGGACCGGCTTTCCAGCCGGTCACTTTCGAGCCGGTCACTTTCCAGCCGGTCGGGCAGTTGCGGTTCCATGACAGCATGGCGGCGCTGAGCTTGGCCATGGCACCCATTACGCTGTGGGATCGAGCGGCGCTGCGCTTGGCTATGGCACGCCCCCCCTTCGTCGCACCGTCGCTTGCCTTGCCCGCTCCCTCGCGGTCGCGGCTCTGTAGGGGGCAGCGAAAGTCGCATCATCGCGAACCCGGTTTTGCTACTCGCCATCCGCCATTCGCCATTCGGTTCGTGCCGCCGCCTGTCCCATAACGCCGGCACAGGGAGGCTTCGGGCGAAAATTGCAGGGCTCGTTTGCCTTTCCGGGATTCGTATTCGACGCTTGCTCTGAGTGCCATTCCGTGGAGTCGGGACGGCAACTTTCGCGGCCGGGCGAGCGAGGCGGTTTACGGAAAGGAGCAGAGCCATGCAACGGCTTTGGCAGAAAAGTGCGGCGTTCTTACGGACGGAGGACGGGCCAACCGCCACGGAATATGCCGTGCTCCTGGCGTTGATCTCGCTCACCGTGCTGGGGACGATGGCCGGTTTCGGTACGCACGTCAACGACCTGTATGTGACGATCGCCACGGCTTTCGGGCAGATCTGATCACCGCGGAGAATCGCGGGGCTCGTTTGCCCGGGATTCCGGTTATTTCGTAGGGTTTGGGGGGCTGCCGTTTGCGACGGCCCCGCGGTGCGGAGGAAGGGGCGATGGTTGGGAAGGAACACCCCTCATCCCACTCCTCTGGTTAACCCCGGTTCGAGTTGTTCGCCTGGACCGTTTGATGGCCGGCGAACGCTCGCCGACAGCCGCTTTCACTTGTGGTTTGGCTCGTAGCCCACGGAGGCTCGAGTGTGTGAAAAGGAGGGGTTCAGGTTCCGCATCGGCGCCTGCACGACCTTCGAGTCTACGTACGGCTGGATGTGCCAGCCAACACATTGGAGAGGAGAAACAGATGACCAATTTCCTGAACACTGCGAAGCGTTTTCTGAAGTCCGAGGATGGCCCGACGGCTACCGAGTACGCGGTCATGCTCGCCCTGATTATCGTGGCGTGCATCGCGACGGTCACCTCGCTCGGCGGCAGCGTGAACGGCATCTTCGCAGACGTGGACACCTCGTTGCAGGCCATGTAACCGAGGCGATCACGCCGGCTTAGCCTGACGGGTCGGCTCGCGGTCGCCCCTGTCAGGCGCGGGAAGCAGGATGGATGCGTGGGCGCCGCCGGCTCCGGCGGCGCCCGCCACCGTCCGCTTCGGTTGGTTCCCAGGGGGAGGGGGGAGCATCCGAACCGTGGGGAGTCTTCAGCATGAGCGTTGATTTTTCGCACCTCACCTGTGCGATTCTCATCCCTGGCATCCTCTGGGCGTCCTGGATTGACTACGCCGAACGCCGCGTGCCCAACTGGCTGAACCTCGCCCTGATCGTCACCGGCTTCGCCGGGCAGGCGATCTTCGCGGGGCTTTCCGGCGTGCAGACCGGCGTGCTGGGTCTGCTCACCGGTTTCGGCCTGCTCATCGTGCCCTGGATGATGCACGGGATGGGGGCCGGCGATGTCAAGCTCATGGCGGCGATCGGGGTGTGGCTGGGGCCCTGGTTGACGTTTTGTTCGTTCGCCCTAGGCGCGGTGCTGGGCGGGGTCGCCGCGATCGTGATGATTGCCTCTACCGGCCGGATCCGTCTGGCCTGCGCCAACATGGGCATCATCCTGGCCAAGGTTTCCAATCGCCGGACGCTGTTCACCGAATTCGGCTCGGCCAAGAGCTTCGGAAGCACGTCGCAACTGTTGCCCTATGGTGTTCCGCTTACCGCGGGAACGCTGATCGTTCTGGCGGCGCGGACGTGGGGCGGGTGGGGGATTTGACCATGAACCGTTGGATTCATCGCTGGAGTCGGGGGGCGGTCGGCACGCGGCGGCGCGGCGGCGCGATCGTGGAGTTCGCCGTGGTGTTGCCGCTGCTGCTGACCATCTTGTTCGGCATCATCGAATACGGGTACGTCTTTCTGGTGCGACAGACGCTGCAACACGCGGCGCGCGAGGGTTGCCGGGTGGCCGTCCTGCAAACGTCGGTCGATCCTTACACCGAGGTCACCACGCGCATCAACGAAGCGCTGGCGCCGACGGGGTTGACGACCTACCAGGTCACCATGACCCACGCCACCACCGCCGATCCGGTGGAGACGGTCAGTATCTCCATTCCCTATAACGATGTCTCCCTGGTGGGCGGCTTCTTCGGAACGCACAGCTACGACCTGGTGGGCACTTGCAGCATGCGCAAGGAAGGCATGGACGAGGGCGCGTAATCGGGCCGCCGGCGCATCGGTGGCCGGGGCGCGTCGGCCGACGCGCCGTGGAGGAGAAAGAGGATGACTTTGCAAGACGCCTGCCCGCCAGGCGTCTTTGGCCATGGGAGGGCGGCCATTGCGGTCGGGCACACGCCGTGCTCGGCTGACCCGTCTATTGGAAGTCGGTCTTTCCCAGGCACGGTCCGGTAGTGGCAACGGCGCTGCGCGCAGCGCCGGCGGTGCGCCGCGCTCGAACACAAGGCGCATTTTGCCTGGGCAAATAATTTCGCGGCGATAGATGGAATCGCGCTGGCAACCATCCGATAAGCAGTCAGGTTCCGGTCCGACCGCACGGCGATGGTCGGACCTTGGAAACGCACGACAGGAGGATCGAGCATGAAGGGCAAGGCGATCATACCGTTGGCGCTCGGTTTGGCCGTCGGGTTGCTGGCCGTCAAGTTGCTGGTCGATTTCGTCAAGAAGGCCCAGGCATCCGGCAGCGAGCGACAGACCGTGTCCGTGGTTCGCGCCAAGCAGGACATTGCCGAACTTCAGGAGATCACCACGGAACTCGTGGAGGTCGTGGAGACCACCGAGAATCAGTTCCTCCCCGCCGCGGACCGCATCTCCAAGCTGGAAGAAGTGGTCGGGCGCGTAGCGGCGAAGGCCATTCCCCAGAAACTCCCGGTGCTCAAGTCACTGCTGGCGCCGC
>JACQXM010000053.1:0-90866 GCA_016208685.1 Planctomycetota bacterium
CGGGGGAGGCACGTTCGAGGGTTTTGGGCTTTCTGTTGGTGCTGCCGGCGACGTCGACGCTGACGGGTTGAAGGACATAGTCGTCGGCGCGCCTCTCCACCCTAATCCCGCTCCCTACACCGGCCGTGCCTATGTGCTGCATCATCTCCTTCCCGGCAACACCGATTGTGATTCCTTCCTCACGTTGGGTGACTATGCCACCTCGGCCGATTGCTGCACAGGTCCCGGGCTCTTTCCGCTCGCGCCCGACTGCCGCAGCGCCGACGTGGATGGGGACTGGGATGTTGATTTGAGAGATTTCGCGTCGTTCGCGCGGGCGTTTTGCCCGCCATAGATTGAGCGACGACGCCTGGTTGAACGAAGGGCGCGCGGGGAGAACGGCGCGCCTCCCCGCCGCACAGACGATCCATGCCGTAGCAGGCGTGCGGCCCGGAAGCAGAACCGGAGAACGGTTGTGGTGCGCGCACCTGCGGAAAGGGAGTTCATCATGAACAGGTCAACAACGAATCTCGACCGGTGGATCCGGTGTGTCTGGGTTACCACTGCCGGCGCGGGGAGCGATGTTTATCTGTACCGTGCTACGCGGGTCGGGGGCAATGCCTACCGCCGCCCTACTGCTTGACCGGCTGGAAAGCGGGTCCCACGACCAACGGCGCGGGAGCCGAGAACGCGGCGCGCAAACGGCAATGCCTATAGCGGGCATTGCCCGACATCCCATCACGTGATAGCGAACGCGAGTACCGAGGCCGTGGGCACGGGCAGCACGCGATGGTTGGCGCCGAGCACGGTAACCGCCTGCCGGCCCAGCAGCCCGCGCAGCGCCGCCACCAGTTCCGCGGTGCACGCCACGCGCATCGACGGATGGCATTCAATCTGCGCGACCATGGCGTCCGCGGTTTCGACTTTCAGGTACACTCGGCATTCGCCGCGGTGGGATCGCAGCAGCCCGGCGAGACGCTGCACGTCCGTCTCTGAATCCACCTTGAGCACCATACTGCGCGCGAACGCCTGCAAGGCCTGATCCTGCGGCACCACGCGCGAAACCCGCAGCGAGGGCTCCTCGCGCCGGCGATCGACGGCCCCTTCCAGGAAGACGATGGCGTCCGGCACTAGCGTGGGCCGGAACACCGCCAGGTCTTTGGGAAAAACGATCGCCTCCGCCCTGCCTTTGACGTCCTCGAGCGTCACAATACCCATCTGCTGCCCGGGATTGCGTCCGCCGCGCGCCGTCACCATTCTCACGCTGGACACCATGCCCCCCAGCACCACCGCCTCACCATCCTTGAAACGCGAAAGGTCCACCGTAGTCGCCGTGGCGCAGGCGCGGAGCAGGTGCTCGTGGCGCGTCAGGGGATGCCTGGTGATATAGAACCCCAGCACCGCCTTTTCCCGCGCCAGCATCTCCGCCTCGGTCCATTCCGCGGTGGAAAGCCTGGGTTCGGGAAGGTCGGACGGCACCGCGGCACCGCCGAACAGACCCAACTGCCCGCTGCGCTTGTCGCGCTGCGCCGACTGCCCGGCGCTCATGGCGCGCTCCACGGCGTCCACCATGGCCTTCCGCATGCCGCCGGTCACGTCAAACGCACCGGCACAGATGAGGGCTTCGATAGTAGCACGGTTCAGGGCTGTCAGGTCCACGCGCTCGCAGAAGTCGAACAGACTGCGGAAGGGCCCGCGACGGGTGCGCTCCTCGACGACGGCCGCCACCGCCTTGCCGCCCACGCCCTTGATGGCGCCCAGGCCGAAGCGGATGGCGCGTCGCAGCGGCGCGGCGCGCCCGTTGCCCCTGGGCGGCACGGGCTCGCCGCCCACGTCGCCGGCCGGAAGCGGTTCGACGATGAAGTCCGCCTCGGAGGCGTTGATGCTCGGCGGTTCGACGGTGATGCCCATCTCGCGACACTCCTCGCGGTACTCGGCGACCTTGTCGATGTCGCCGACTTCAAAGGTCATCAGGGCGGCCATGAATTCCACGGGGAAGTAGGTTTTCATCCACGCCGTCTGGTAGGCGACGAGCGCGTAACCGGTGGAATGAGCCTTGTTGAAGGCGTAGCCGCCGAACTTGAGGATGTCGTCGAAGACCTCGTTGGCCACGCCGCGGGCCACGCCGTTGGCGGCGCAGCCGCCGAGGAACGGCTCGCGCATGGCCTCGATCAACTCCGTTTTCTTCTTGCTGATCGCCTTGGCGAGCCGAAACGCCGCCTTCAGTTCGATACCGCCCAGGCGGTTGACCACGCGCGACACCTGCTCCTGGTACACCATGATGCCGTAGGTCTCGGAGAGAACCTCGGTCATGATGGGATGGGGCGTGCTCCACGGGGCCCCGTGTTTGCGGGCGATGTAGTCCGGGATGTACTCCATGGGGCCGGGACGAAACAGGGCGTTGGCGGCGATCAGGTCTTCGATGCGATTCGGCTTCATACGCATGATGACATCGCGCATGCCGCCCGATTCGAACTGGAAGATGCCCTTGGTATCGCCGCGGGCGAACAGCTCGTAGACCCTGGCATCCGTCAGGTCCAGCCGCTCCAGGTCGATCGTCTTGCCCGTGCCGCGCTCCGCGAGCTGACGCGCCCGCTCCAGCGTGGTGAGCGTGCGCAGGCCGAGGAAGTCCATCTTGAGCAGCCCGACTTTCTCCACCGTCGGCCCGTCGAACTGGGTCACCAGGCCTTCCTGCCCCGCGGCCTTGTAAAGGGGCAGGTAGTTCACCAACGGTTCGTCGGCGATGACCACCCCCGCGGCATGTACGCCGGCGTTGCGGGCCACGCCCTCCAGCCGGCGCCCGATGTCCACGATGCGCCGCACGACAGGATCATTGTTGTACTGCTTCTTGAGCTCCGGCTCCTGCGCCAGCGCCTTGTCCAGCGTGATCTTGAGCTCCGTGGGCACCAGCTTGGTGAGCTGATTGGCCTGCTCGAAGCCCATGCCGAGAACGCGCGCCACGTCCTTGATGACCGCCTTGGCCTTGAGCGTTCCGAACGTGATGATCTGCGCCACGTGCCCGTACTTCTTCCGCACGTACTCGATGATCTCGCCGCGCCCGTTCTGGCAGATGTCGAGGTCGATGTCCGGCATTTCGTCGCGGTCAGGATCGAGAAAACGCTCGAAGTACAGGCCGTAACGGATGGGGTCCGGCATGCTGATGTACAGGCTGTAGGCCACCACGGAACTGCATCCGCTGCCACGGGCGGATATGGGAATGCCGCGCTGCCGGGCATAGGTGACGCAATCACCGACGATCAGAAAGTAGCCCGCGAACCCCTTGCTGGTGATCACCTCGAGCTCGTAGTCGATACGCTCGCGGAGCTCCGGTGTGATCTCGCCGTACCGCCGCCGCGCGCCGTCGTACACGAGCTGCCGCAGATAGCCCGCGGCGTCCAGCGGAGCGCCGGCTTCGTCGACCGCCGACTCGGGCACGCGGAACCTCGGCGCGTGTCGCTGGGATAAGTCGAGTTCGACGTCGCACAGGTCCGCCACGCGCAGGGTGTTGGCAAGCGCCTCAAGGCGGTCGGGGAAAAGCTCCGCCATCTGCTCCGCGCTTTTGAAATAGAACTGGTCGGTAGGGAACTTGAAGCGCTCCTGGTCGGCCAGCAGCTTGCCGGTGTTGATGCAGCAGAGCACGTCGTGCGCCTCGACGTCGTCGTGTTCGAGGTAATGCACGTCGTTGGTGGCGATCACGCCCACCCCCAGCCGTCGGGCCATGTCCGCCAGCTCCGGGTTGAGCATGCGCTGATCGGCGATGCCGTGGTCCTGTAGTTCGATGAAGAACCGGTCCGGGCCGAAAATCTCCAGGTACGTCTTCGCCAGCGCCTCCGCGGCGGCGCGGTCGCGGGCGAGGAAGGTCTGCGGAATCTCGCCTCCGATGCAGGTGCTGGTACAGATCAGACCGGCCGAATGCTCGCGAAGCACCTGCTTGTCGATCCGCGGCCGGCGGTAGAAGCCCTCGGTGTAGCCGATGCTCGCCAGCCGCAGCAGGTTGCGATAGCCGTCGAGGTTCATGGCCAGGAGCAGGAGGTGGTAGGACTCCTTGCCGCCGTCCTCGCGCGGATCGCGGCTGCGGCGATCCCCGGCGGCGAGGTACGTTTCGCAGCCGATGATGGGTTTGATCCCCGCCTTCCGCGCCGCGGCGTAGAACTCGACCGCCCCGAAGAGATTCCCGTGGTCGGTGATGGCCACCGCGGGCATGCCGAACTGCCTGGCCCGGGCCACCAGGGCATCAATGCGCGTGGCCCCGTCGAGGAGGCTGTAATGCGTGTGAACGTGAAGGTGAACGAAGGGTGACGTCGGCATTCCGATTGCCCCGCCGGCCGAGTGCCTCTCGGCCGCGTACCTGTCCTTTTGGCCTCGCGGACCCATCGTACGAAGCGGGCGGCGACTGTCCACTCGGGCGCCCACGCCTCACGCGGGCGCGAGATACCACCGACCAGTGAATTACCGGAAACTCACAGGTTGGCGGCGCCTCGCCGGGCGATTACCGCGCACCTGGTGGGCGCGCCGGTCAGCAATTCACGATGCCACGTAGGATCGGCGGCGGATGCGGACCACAAAGACAGGCGGAGGGAGACGGCGCGGCGGCGGATGACGAGGTCAGACCGCGGATCCTTCGTCATCGACATCGAGCAGCGCGCTGATGTCCCGCGCTCCGTGAAGGACACGAACCACCTCAATTCCGTGGTCGATGATGCGGTAGAAGACGAGGGTCCTCTCAAAGCCGGGGATCCGCCATCGACGGAGGTCAACGAGCCTGCCGCTCTGACAGGCGTAGGTGCTCCCAAGGAGGGGCGTCGCAAGCAATTCTTCAAACGCGCCCTGAGCCGCTTCCAGGAAGCGAACAGCCAACGCAGAATCGCGCATGGCATAGTACGCGGCCTGTTCCGCAAGGTCGGCCCGGGCGCGCGGCGTACGGTGAACGACGCGCTTCACTTGCGGTTACGCCTAGCCGCGTCTTCTTGAACCCGGGCCTTCAGATCATCCCAATCCTGTTGCGTCATCTCCCGGGCTGGACCCGAGTCCAGGCCCTCAATCAGCTTGGCCTCCAGGTCCGCTTGCGCCTGGCGCTTCTGCGCCTCGCGGATGAGCTCACGGACCAGCTCGCTTGCCGTCCCGTAGTCGCCCTTTACCACCTGCTCGTCGATCCAGGCGCGCATCGCGTCAGGCAGGGAAATGTTGAGCGACGTCACGGCGAGCCTCCTCTACATCGTGCCTCGCGGGTAGGATCGAGGTGGCGCGCTCGCCGCCACCTCCCCAGTACGGCCCCAGGAGGCAAGTATTCACCTCCATCCCGCAAACGAAGCATAGCGTCAATGGCAGGAACTGTCAAATCCTGCCACGACCACTCGCCCAGCCGGAAAGGCCTAGGGATTATTGGACTCATCCGGCGGCGTCCGCAACGGAAAGCCCTGCGCTATGCGGCACCGACGGCAGCGCCGACTCGATCCATCCGCCGCCGAGGACCACCGCCCCGTCGTAGAAGACGACGGCCTGTCCTGGAGTTACCGCGCGCTGCGGCTCGTCGAACGCCACGCGCACCGCGTGCCTGCCGGCCTCTCCCGGCACCATCGGATGCACCGTCGCCGGCGCGGCGGCGTGCAAGTAGCGGATCTTAACCTCGGCGCGGAAGGGTGCACCCGGCGGATCGACCAGGTAATTCACCCGTTCCGCGATCAGGCCGGGGCGGAGCAGATCGTCCACGTCACCGAGCGTCACGCGGTTTGATTCGACGCCCAGCTCAGTGACGTACATCGGCCGCCCCAGTGCGATGCCCAACCCCTGCCGCTGGCCGACGGTATAGTTCGGCAGACCTGAGTGCCTGCCGACCACGCGACCGCCAGCGTCCACCACTTCGCCCTCCGCGAAGGCGTCCGGCCGGCGCTGGCGCACCACGCGGGCGTAGTCGCGATCGGGCACGAAGCAGATCTCCACTGAGTCCGGCTTGTTCTGGTTGGGCAGCCCCAGCCGCGCCGCGTGCTCCCGCACCTCCGCCTTTGACAGATGCCCGATGGGAAACAGCGCGCGATCCAGGACGTCCCTGCCGATTCCGAACAGCACGTAGGACTGGTCCTTCCGCGCGTCGCAGGCGCGAAGCAGCACGCTACTCCCCTGGCGCCGCTCGACACGGGCGTAATGACCGGTGGCGACGTGCTTCGCTCCGACGGCATCGGCATATTCGAGGAGCCGGCCGAACTTGAGCTGGTCGTTGCAGTGCACGCAGGGATTGGGCGTGCGGCCGCGGGCGTACTCGTCGGCGAAGTAGTCGATAAGCCGATCGAAATCATCGGCGAAGTTTAGCGCGTAAAAGGGAATGCCCAGCATCCCCGCGACGAACCTCGCGTCGGCGGCGTCGGTAGCGCTACAGCAGCCCTGGTGCGTGCGCCCGGCGGGAGCCTGCACCCCCACCGCACCCGCGGACCCCGGGGGCGCCGACGACAGCTCCCGTGATCGTCCTCCCGATTCACCCGCCGCGGACTCGAGCCCTCGCGGGCCGTCGCCCTCCTTAGCCGCGGGCTTGAGCCCGCGCGAGCCGTTTTCCTCCTGAGCCGCGGGCTTTAGCCCGCGCGGCCCGTCGTCTCCCTCTGGCGCCGTCGGCGCAGGGACTCCGTGCCGCATAAACAGCCCGATGACCTCGTAGCCCTGCTCCACGAGCAGGCACGCGGCCACGCTGGAATCCACCCCGCCGCTCATGGCGACGACGACTTTTCCCTGGTTCGCAGGCACCGATTCCATAGTAGCCACGTCCCGGCGTGCCGTCGACGGAGGGCCACGATTCGCTTGCTGGAACGAAGACCTCGAACATAGAATTGCGCGGCGCAACGGAGCCGCCTATGACCATGGATGAACTCATGCAGATGCAGCGCGCCAGGCCGTTCCGGCGGTACCGCTTGAACCTGGCTGACGGCCGGCGCCTGACGGTGGAACACCCGGACTTTGTGGCGCGGTCGCCCGCGGGGCGAACCGTCGTGGTATACCAGCCGAACGCGAGGCTCGAGGTCGTTGACCTCCTCTTGGTCGTAGGACTCGAGGTCCTCGGCGGTGGACGGCGGCGCAAACGGGCGGGATAGGGACGCGCCAGGCTCCGCCCAGTACGCCGCATCTCAGCGGGTAAATGGCGCTCCAGCGGACGCCGGAGGGGGCTGGTCGAGGCGGAGCGTGCGAAGGTTCCGCAAACAAGACGCCCCCGCGCAATTGGCTCACGTTGCTACAGGGTGGTTCAACGCGCGAGTCCTCTGTGCGACGGCGAGCCATGAACCAGCGTACGAACGGGATCTGCTCACGTCGGCCCACGATGCAAACCGTTCTTCACAGAACCCTGCTTGGCGGAACGATGGCCTGTATTCTCGTTTTGTGGGTTCTATGGTGCCTGAGTTGGGTGATGGCTCCGCATTTCGCCTCTGTGTCAAAGCGGAGCCATGTGATCCTCGAGATCAAGCACGGCGACGCCTGGCTAGGAGCGGTTCGAAACGCGGATGCAGGGGTCGCGGGGTATGCGACAAACAAGGACTTCCGGATTTGGATCCCGCCCATCGTTCGGCTGCAAGGCACGTACAACCAGCAAGGCTACCTCTGGCTCCAAGTGAGCATTTCGCTCGTATCGTGGCTCTTGCTCGCCAGCGTGTATCCGTGGGTCACGCTCATTCGCGGCCCGGTGCGGCGCCGCTGGCGCCGCCGACACGGCCGATGCGAAGAGTGCGGGTACGATCTTACGGGGAACGTCTCGGGAGCGTGTTCTGAGTGCGGGCGGGCGATTTGCCGAGACCGGGAGCCGGAAATACCATCCGGCCAAGTGTCGCGGTAGTTCGCGCAGCGGCACGGTCAACCGGACGCCCGGCGGCGAAAAGAGGCGGCATGTCGGTCGAAGTGCAACCAGAGTCCACCGTGCAGCCCGCCCGCAAGGCCGCGGCGCGCGAACCGTCCGCCGAAGCCCTCACCCCTGCCATGCGGCAATACGCCGAGCAGAAAAGCCGCGTCGGGGACGCGATTCTGTTCTTCCGCATGGGGGATTTCTACGAGACGTTTTACGACGACGCCGCGCTGTGCGCGCGAGTACTGGGCATCGCCCTGACTTCTCGCTCCAAGGGCGACAACGCCATCCCCCTGGCCGGCATCCCCTACCACGCCCTGGACAGTTATCTGCGCAAGCTGATCGCCGCCGGGTACCGTGTCGCCATCTCGGAGCAGCTCGAAAACCCGCAGCAGGCCAAGGGGATCGTCCGCCGCGACGTCGTGCGCGTCGTCACCGCCGGGACGCTCACCGACGACTCTCTGCTTTCCGGCCGCGATGACAACCTGCTGACCGCCATCGTTCTGCGCGGCAGGGCCGCGGGCTGCGCCCTGGTGGAGCTGGCGAGCGGGCGCTTCGAGACGCTCGACGTCACCCGGGAGGCGTTGCTCGATGAACTGGTTCGCGCCCGTCCCGCGGAACTGCTCATCGACGACGAGCGCGGCAGCGAGTCCCAGACCGTGGCCGAGCAGGTGCGACACACCTGCGGCACGGCGATCAGCCGCCGCCCCCTGCACGAATTCACCGAGTTCCAGGCGGAAAAATCGCTGCGCGAGCACTTCGGCGTGGTCACGCTGGAGGGTTTTGGATTCGCGAGGATGTCGCCCTCGCTGTGTGCCGCCGGAGCAGTGATTCAGTATCTGCAAGAAACGCAGCGCACCGGATTAGCGCACCTCACGGCGATCCGCGCCCGCTCCACGGCGGACTCGGTGCAGATCGACCAGAACACCTGGCGGGCCCTGGAGATCGACCGCGCCCTGCGCAGCGGGCAGCGCGAGGGGACGCTCCTACACGCCATCGACCGCACGCTCCACCCGCAGGGGGCACGGAAGCTGCGCCACTGGCTCACTACGCCGCTGCCCGACGCCGAGCAAATCCGTCGCCGACAGCAGGCGATCGCCGCCCTGGCCTGCGACTCCGGCGTGCGCTCCCGCCTGCGCGAACGACTCAAGACCCTCGCCGACGTCGAGCGAATCACCGGGCGCGTTGCGCTCTCGCGCGTCTCGCCGCGCGACCTGGCGGGCTTGGGACGAACCCTCTGCGGCCTGCCCTCGGTCGTGGCGGAACTGCGGGGTTGCGATGCGTCAATGCTGGAAGAAGTGGCCCGCGACGCCACCGGATTGGAGGACGTGGCGGAGTTGCTCCACCGAGCCGTGCGCCCCGACCCCCCGGCCACCGTTACGGAAGGCGGCTACATGGCGGACGGCTTCGACGCCGAGCTGGACCGCCTGCGGGCCATCGGCCGCGACGGTCAGGTCTGGCTGCGCGAGTATCAGCAGCGCGAGATCGAACGAACCGGGCTTGGTTCGCTGAAAGTCGGGTTCAACCGGGTCTTCGGATACTACATCGAGGTGAACAACAGCGCCCGGGAGCGCGTCCCCGCGGACTACGTCCGCCGACAGACGGTCAAGAACGCCGAACGCTACATTACGGATGAGTTGAAGCGGTATGAGAGCGAGGTGCTGACGGCGCAGGAGCGGGCCGTGGAACGGGAGGCCTGCCTGTTCGAAGAGCTTCGCGCGCGGGTCGCGGACCGGATCGAGGCGCTGCTGCGCGCCGCGGACGCCATCGGACGGTTGGATTGCCTGGCGGGGCTGGCGGAGCTCGCGGTCGAGCGCCGCTACGTCCGGCCGGAAATCGTGCCGTGGGCGGCGGCTGACCCGGCGCCGGTGCTGGAGATTCGCGACGGGCGGCATCCGGTCCTGGACCAGACCTTGGGCGACGCCTTCGTGCCCAATGACACCGCGATGAGCGATGACGCCTCGCGGCTTTTCGTCCTTACCGGGCCGAATATGGCGGGCAAGAGCACCTACGTGCGGCAGGTGGCGCTGCTGACCCTCCTGGCACACGTCGGGTCGTTCGTGCCCGCACGCAGCATGCGGTTATCCCTGGTGGATCGCATCTTCGCGCGGATCGGTGCCGCCGACGAGATTGCCCGCGGACAATCGACCTTCATGGTGGAGATGATCGAAGCGGCGAACATCCTGCACCACGCCACGCGGCGCTCACTGGTCATCCTCGACGAGCTGGGCCGCGGCACCAGCACCTTTGACGGCCTGTCGCTGGCCTGGGCGATCACCGAGCATCTCGCGACGCAGACGCGCTGCCGGTGCTTCGTGGCCACGCATTACCATGAGCTCATCGCCCTGGCGGAGCTTTTGCCCGGCGTTCGCAACTTCCACGTGGCCGTGCGCGAGGTGCCTTCGTCCGCGCCGCACGGCGAAGGGTTGGTCTTTCTGCACCGCATCCTGGAGGGCGGCACCAGCAAAAGCTACGGCGTGCACGTCGCCCGCCTGGCGGGCATCCCGCCGCAAGTGATTCAGCGCAGCCGCGAGGTGCTGGCGGAGCTCCAGCGCGGCTTCGAGCGCGAGTCGCATACGCCGCAGCTTTCGCCGCGGAAGCGCACGCCCGACCCGCAGCTTATGCTCTTCCGTGACCCGGCCGCGGAAATCGCCGCGGAGCTGGCGGCCACCGACCCTGACGGACTTTCCGCCGACGACGCGCTGCGACGAATTCGCGAATGGAAGGAACGGCTGGAGTGAGCCTGGCGGGCGAGGAATGGTGAATGCGGAATGTGGAAGTGCAGGCGAGGAGGCATGGCCGGCGCTTCCGGCCGCGTGGCGCGGCTGCCGCTTCTTGCGGCCATGTACGCACAGGGAAGCCTGGCGGGGTGGCATGGCCGCCGCTTCTGGCGGCCATGTGCGCTCAGGGAGGCCTGCCCTTCCCCCGGAGGACCGATCCATTGACTATGAGTCTGAGGTCCCCGGGGACGCCGTGGCAGGATTCCGCAACACCGTTCAGCGCGTGCAATCCTGCGGAGCCGGGATCAGGCAGATGAACGCGCAGGGCTGCGGGCCGGGATTGAGAAACTGGTGTCGTTCATTGGCGGGCACGAAGATCACGTCTCCGGCCTTGAACGGCCGATCACCCTGTTCCGACCTGGCCACGCCGCCGCCGGAGAGAATCAGAATCTCATGCTCGTAGTTGTGCTGGTGATGCGGCGTGAACCCGCCGGGCGCGATCTCGAAATGCCGCATGTGGAAGGTGCCCGCACCGTCGCGCGGGCCGATGAGCATGCGCATCTGCGCGCCGCTGGCGCCCTCCATGGTCACCGGCGTTTGCTCGTGTTGCTCGATTGGTTGTACTTTCATCGGGCACCTTACTTACCGGCAAGGGACGACCGATACGCGGCCGGCTCCGGCCCCGCGCTTCGGGGCCGACGTAGCTGCTGTCCCCGCGTCGCCCCGCCGCCGGGTTCTCCCGTTCCGCCGCTGGTGCATCATCCGCGGCACCGGGCCGGGACGCCGCCCGGCCAATCACCACGTTCGACACCGCCCGCACGGATCAGACATCGTTCCTGGCGAACACCCATTCACTGCCCGCGGGAGTGTACTCCAGCAGGTCGGCGGGTTTGAAGTACAGGGCAATCTCCGCCGCAGCGGACTCCGGCGAATCGCTGCCGTGCACCAGGTTGAAGGTGCGGCCGGCGCTGAAATCGCCGCGGATGGTTCCCGGCGCCGCCTCGTAGCCGAAGGTCTTGCCCATCAGCGCCCTGGCGATTTCGATGCAGCGCTCCCCGGCAAGCACCATCACCACCACCGGCCCGCGGGTGATGTAATCAATCAGACCGGGGTAAAACGGCTTGCCCTTGTGCGGGGCGTAGTGCCGTTCGGCAAGCTCGCGGGAGATGTGCATGAGCTTCATCCCCACGATCGCCAGCCCCTTGTCTTCGAAGCGCTGGATGACGCGCCCGATCAGCCGCCGCTGCACAGCATCGGGCTTGAGAATAATCAGAGTTCTTTCCATCGCAAATCCCTGGGGCTCGGCTGCGTCGCCGTCACGCCGCGCGACACCCGCCGCCCCGTGCTTTCCAGACCGTCAGCAGCGTAAGCGATTTGCCGACGGATTGCCAATCCGGCTCCGTGAGCCCGGAACGGCCCCAGTCATGGGAGTGGATGGGAAAGCAGATCGGTGGGCGCTATGGGCGCGGTGGCGGGCGAAGGTTGTGCGGCGGGTGTCCGGTCGCCGCAGGGCTACGCAATGTACAGGTCGTGCCACATCATGTAGTTAAGCAGCCCCCACAGCGCGCGGCCGTGGTCGAAGCGGCCGGTCATGTGTTCGTCCACCAGCGCCGCCGTGCCAGCCGGCGCGAAGAGGCCGGTCGCTTCAACGCGGTCGCGGGCGAGGTAGGTATCGACAAGGTCGCGCAGCTCGTGCTTGAGCCAGCGCGAATAGGGCATTTCCAGGCCCACCTTCTTCTTGCGGAGAATCGCGGGCGGCAGGATGCCCTCCATGGCCCGGCGCATCACGTGCTTCTTGCGCAGCCCGGGGAGCTTGACGTGCGGCGGCACGGTGGCCATGAACTGCGCCAGGTCCGGATCGCACATCGGCACCCGCGCCTCCAGCGAGTGCGCCATGCTCATGCGGTCGTTCTTGACCATCAGGTCGTCGGGCAGGAACACGGCGTTGTCGATGTGCAGCAGGCGGTTGAGTCCGTTGCACTCCGGGGCGCGCTGCGCCACTTCGTGGAAATGCCGCTGCGGCTCCTGGAGCTCGGCGAGGCGATCCTGCACGCCGCGCGAATAGATGCGCCGCTTCTGCTGCTCGGTGAGCACGATGCGCCACCACAGATGCGCCTCCACGGGCGGCAGGTCCAGCCCGCCGAGGAAGCGTTTGAGCTTGAATTCCAGGCTGAGCTTCTTGTGCGAGACCGGCAGGGCGCCGACCACCGGCGCCAGGACGCCGCGGCGCAACCAGCGCGGGATCATCCGCCCGAAGCGCGCCACTTTGTACGCGGCGTGGGTCTCGTATCCGGTGAACGCTTCGTCCCCCCCTTCGCCGGAAAGCACGACCACCACCTCGTCCCGGGCGAGCTGACACACGAAATACGTGGGGATCGCCGACCCGTCGGCATAGGGCTCGTCGATGAACGTCAGGTACTTCGGCAACATGCTGCGTACGAGCTGCGGCGTCACCACTACTTCCCGGGCGATGGTGCCGAAGGCCTGCGCGACCATCCGCGCGTAGGGCAGCTCGTTGAAACTGCCATCCTCAAAGCCCACGGAGTAGGTGTGCACCGGTTCAGCGCGGCGGCGGGCCATCAGAGCGGTGATGGCACTGGAGTCCATACCGCCGGAGAGCAGCACGCCGACCGGCACGTCGGCGATGAGCTGCCGATCCACCGCCTGGTCCATCAGTTCCCGCGCGCGTGCGACCGCCGTGTTTTCGTCGATCGAATCGTCCGTCTCGTAGCGGAGGTCCCAGAAGCGAAGCAGCCGCATCTGACCGTCAGCGGAAACGCTCATGCAGTGGCCGGGGGGGACCTCGAAGATGTCCTCGAAGGCCGTCTGCGCGCCGGGCACGTAATCGAACGTCAAGTAGTCGTGCAGGGCCTGGAGCGACGGCCGACGCGGTACGCGGGCGTCCGCCAGGATCGCCTTGATCTCCGAGCCGAAGCGCAGCACCCCTGCGTCGCGATGGTAGAAGAGCGGTTTGACGCCGAAGGGATCGCGAATCAGATGCAGGGTCTGCCGTTCGGCGTCCCACAGCGCCATGCCGAACATGCCATTAAGCTGCGGCAGCATGTCCAGGCCGATCTCCTCGTACAGATGGACCAGCACCTCGGTGTCGGTGCGCGAACGGAAGACGTGCCCCCGGCCCTCGAGGTCGTAACGCTGCTTGAGCGTGCGGAAGTTGTAGATCTCGCCGTTGAGGGCGATCTGCACCGTGCCGCGCTCGTTGCCCATGGGCTGCCGGCCGGCGGAGGAGAGGTCGATCACCGAAAGCCGGCGGCTGCCCAGCGCCACGCGGTCCGTAAGGTACGTGCCGCGATCGTTGGGGCCGCGGTGCGTCAGGGTATCGGTCATGCGATCGAGTTGAGGCTGGTCCGCGTCCGTGAAGGGCGGAGCATCCCCCAGTCGCATCATGCCGCAGATGCCGCACATGTCGGTTGACAACCCCTCCGCGGGCCGTTCACACCGCGGTCACGTCGCCCGCAACGGCGCATCTCCCCGGCCACGCCGCGCCGCTGCGCCCACCTGCAACTGCGCCGCCGTCCCTACTCTTGCAGACATCCCACGATCCCGCCCTCGCGCGGATAGGCGTGCCCGCAACCGCACAGATACCCGTCGTCGTTTCGGGCCATCGGTCCGCCACCGCAACGGGTACAGCGCACGCGCGCTTCGCGCCGCTGGGTTCCCGGCGTACCGGCCTTCACGAACTTCATGACGTTGGCGTAGCCGAGGAAGAACTTCTTGTTGGCCACGAAGGAAAGCCCTTCCTCCAGGCCCCATTGTCGCACCTGCCGGACCGAGTGGAACGTCGCCTGCGGCGTCCACAGCTTGTCCCCCAGCAGCCTTCGCAACTGCCAGTCATCCAGGGACTGGCCGAGGTGTGCTTTGGCGAAGGGCTGCAACAATCGCACGAAGAACGTAGGCACGCGTTCCAACGGCATCAGCGCGCGGATCGGTTTGAATGCATGGTAGATGGGATTGTAGATGTTCCACCAGTTGTAGAGAAACACCACGAACACGCCGCCGGGTGCCAGAACCCGCGCCACCTCCTTGAACCCCTTGCGGCAGTCCGGCGTGTGGTGCAGCACGCCGATGCTGATGGCGTGATCGAACGTGGCGTCCATGAAGGGCAGGTCCAGGGCGCTGCCGTTGTAGATGTCGGCCTCGGGGTTGATCTCGCGGCAGCGTGCCAGTGATTGACGACTGACATCCAGGCAGACCATGCGCGCCCCGCGGTCTCCCAGACCGCGGCTGACTTCACCGACGCTTGACCCCACGTCCACCACCAGCCGGTCGCGGATCAGTTCGTCGGGCAGAAAATCTCGAAGATATTCCCGCCACCAAGCGACGCGGTTCGACCCGCCCTCGATGAAGGGGTAATGGTCGTAGTGCTGCTGCGTCTGTTGCTGAAGCTCTTGGATCATCCACGCATCCTCGTCATCCCTGGCCTTCGTCCGATTCGATGTACTCGGTGGGCTTTACGCCCACAACGGCGTTCGGGTTCAGCCGCCCCAGTCGTGTCGCCAGCGCGTCGCCCAACATGCCGATGAGCAGGATGAGCAGCGCGCTCATCATGCCCAGCAGAGCCGAAGCCGAGATGTTCGGGTCCCCTTTGACCAGCAGGTCCACGCCCATCTTGCCCAGTCCGAAGGCCAGACACAACACCACCACCGGCACGAACACCCGTAGCGGCCGAAAGAGCATGGCGGTACGCAGAATGAGTATCGCGAAACTCCCGGCATCCCAGGGCACGATCTTGGACTTTCCCGTCCGCGCGCGATAGTCAATGGGGTGATAGAGCACCGCGTACTTATCGCAGTGCATGGCCATGGTGATGGTGGTGGTCCAACTGAACTGATCGGGCAGGACGGGAAAATACTGCATCACGATGTCGCGGCGAAACACGCGCAGGCCGCTGTTGAGGTCTGGAATCTCGGCCCCGGTCACGTAATTCGCCAGGCGATTGAGCGCCCACTTCGCCGGGCGCCGGATCAGCGGAATGCGGACGTTGCGGCCGATCCGCGCCCCCACCACCATGTCGGCGTGCTCCAGCTCGCGAAACAGCTCCGGCAGGTGTCCCGCGGGATAGGTGCCGTCGGCGTCGGTGATGGCCACCACGGCGTGCGTGGCCGCGGCGATGCCCGTCTTCAGCGCCGCACCGTAACCGCGGTTACTGCGGTGACGGATGACCCGCGCCCCAGCCTGCCTGGCGCTGCGCGCCGTGTCGTCCGTGGAGCCGTCATCGACAACGACGATCTCGGCGTTGATGTCGTTCTTGCGGAGCATGGCGCGCAGCTCCTGCACCACCGAAGCCACCGCCGCGGATTCGTTGTAGGCCGGTACGACGACGCTCACCTGCTTCGACATACCACCACCTCGCCGCCGCCCAGAGTGCCGGCGAATGTCGCCACCGGCGAGAATTCAGTTTGCACCGCGCTCCAGACTTCCGGGTGCCAGGCCTTGAGCTCCTCCGGAAGCGTGTAGACGAGCCATACCCGTGCATGCTTGGCCCGCAATTCCGCGAGCTGCGCCGCGTTGGTTACTATCGGCCAATCCGGGGCAAAATACCGACTATACGCCACGCCCGCGAGACCCACGCCGACGGCGGTATCGGCGGCTTCACGGCGGCTCACGACGTACGCCAGGGCGCCGGTGAAATCCTGCTTGGGAGGGGCGTAGCACCGCGGCAGCGTGAACGCCGAAAGCAACGCCAGCGCCAGGCAGCCGATCGTCGCCACGCGCGCCACCGCCCCCCCGCCGGCGCCGCCCCGCGCGAGCTTAACCAGGGCGTCGGTACACACAAAGCCGCCGCGGACCGCGACCACAAGCACGAACCCCATGCAGAAGAAGAAGAACCGCGGCCAGAGGTGGTGTCCCAGCGCCAACATCGTCCCCCCGCCGAGCACCGCGGGCACCACCAGCAGCAGCGCGCTGGGCCAGTCGCGGCGCGCCAGCGAGAACCAGCCGACCGCCAGAACCGCAAGCGCTGCGACCGCGGCGATGCTCCCTACGCCGCCGTCCGCCAGGCGGGTGATCGCCTCCCGCACCACCCACCACGGATTCGTCCACTCCGAGGCCTTCGATTCCTCGTGCAGCGCGCTGCGCAGGAACTCCGGCAGCGACAGGGCATAGACCTGGAGCGAACCCGTCACCGCGAACAGCCACGCCACCCATGCCTTCCAGCGGTAGCCCGGATCAACCGCCGTTCGCGGGCCGCGGTCGTGTTCCAGCCGTAGACAACCCAGCATCGTCAGATACGTGACACCCTGCGCGGCCACGGTGAACGCCATGTTGATCTGCGTCCACATGCCCAGGACGACGAACAGCGTATACCCCGCCCACCATCGCGCCGTCCCACAGCGCACCGCCGCCACCCAACACCACGTGCTCGCCAGCGTGAAGAACAGCAGGCCGGTGTAGCCGCGGGCGTTCTGCGAAAACCACACATGGTGATAGGAAACGGTCATGACGGCGCACGCCAGGAGCGCCTCGCGCGTGCCGCTGATCCGGCGCGCGAACACAAACAGCGCCCAGATACTCGCCACGCCGAACCCAACCGCGGGCAGCCGCACCGCGGCCGCCGTCTCTCCCAGTGCGGCGACCGAAATGCGCCCCAGGACCGAGTACAGCATGTGCTGGTTCTGCGAGGGAAAGACGGCGACGATCTCCCGTAGCGGCAGCCGCAGAAAATCCACCACAGTCAGCACTTCGTCGAACCAGAGGCACGTTCCGAGCTTCCAGAGGCGCAGAACGAGCGCCACTCCGCAGAGCACCGCCAGCGCCAACCACGCCGTCGGCGAAGTTCGGACTGGCTCGGCGGCGCAGGGCACGGATTTTGCCGCGCGCTCGGCTGTGTCGTCGCGGCGCCGGGCGACGCGGATCCCGACGGCCAGTGCAGCAAGGCCGTGGAATGCAAGCAGCACCCGGAACAGGTTCGGCCCCCACGCCAGCGAGCGCTCCGCGTCGCCGAACACCGCGCGCTCCAGCGCCCTGCCGTCGGTCATCGCCGCCGCCAGCAGGCAATAGGCGCCGATAAAACCCAGCGCGAAGACAACGAGCCCCGTAGGGTTTCTCAACCGCATTCTGAGTCCGTGAAAGATGGCACGGTTGTCAGCGTATGGGCTGACGTGCGCTCAAGCGGGATGCGCGCGCCGTAAGTTGGCTACGATGCAGGGTGAGCAGGGCACACTCCGCTGCGATGAGCGATTCTCGATTGTCGATGGGGAGCAGGTCGCGTGACGCGGAGTTGCCCTCGGCTATTCGTTGTTTCTTCCGCATTCCGCATTCGTGATTCCGCATTCCCCGGGCCGCGCGGGCTAAAAGCCCGCGGCTCGCCGGTACGTCCCCCGCCGTAAGCGGTCCGGCACCGTGCGGCGGCTATCCCGGGCCGCGAAGCGTCCGTACCAGCGCGTGATAGTCGGCGAGGTTCACGCAGCCGTCGCCGTTGATGTCGGCATTCACACAGGCCGCGGCACTCGGGCCCGCGAGCGTGTCGACCGCGAAACAGTTGGTGAAGAAGGCAAGGTCGGTCGCGTCGATGTCGCCGTCGGCGTCCGCGTCTCCTTGGGACCAGATGGTACCGAGATTGAACACCGCTACCGCGCCGTCCCACGCCGCGCCGCTGTAGGTGCGTGTGCGGGCGATGACCGGCCAGTCGCTCGATTGGGTGTGTCCGGCGGTGTAGAAGTTCCCGAACTCGTCGATGGTCGAGGTCCGACCGTAGTCCACCTCCCCACCGCCCAAGTAGCTGGCATAAAGGCGTTCGCTTAAGTCGGCGGCGAACTTGGCCGCGAACCAGTCGCCCCGCCCCGTGTAATGCGTTTGAAAGCCGTCGGCCGAGACCGGGAAGTTGTCCGAGTACGTCGAGCCGCTGATGAACACGCTGCCGTCGCGACCCAACCCGATACCCTCGATCCCCTCGCCGTAGCGCCCGCCAACGTAGGTACTCGCCAGCAACCGCGTACCGTCCGCGGAAAGCTCGGCGATGAAGCCGTCGCCGGGGTAGTTGGTATTCGCGCCTTTGCCGCTGGTGCCCGTGCCCCCGTACACGCGCTGAAACGCACCGGGAGTCGTCGGGAAATCGGTAGACGTAGTGGTGGCCGCTACGTACACCGTCCCCCGGGCATCGAGCGCCAACCCGTGCGTCTCCGTGAACTCCACGCCCGAACCGCCGAGGTAGGTGGCAAACACCAGGTCGGACCCGTCCGGGAGCAGTTTCGCCACGTACAGGTCGCCGCCGCCGTTGTAGGAACGGTCAAAGGCACCGGGCGTCGTGGGAATATCAACCGAGTTCGTATAACCTAGCACGTAGACGAAACCCAGATCGTCAAGGCGGATCGATGGAGTACCCAGGTCGCGCCCCGAGCCACCCAGGTAGGTAGCCCATTCCACTACCGCCCCGTCGTAGCTGATCTTCGCCACCACGCCGTCGCCGCCCCCCGGTCGCATGGACTCGAACGCCCCCGGCGTGATGTGCGGGTTGTCCGCCTGCACGTTGGGCATCGCGAGATAAACGTTGCCCGCTTCGTCGAGCGCGATATCGCGAATGGTGGTGCCGTCCGGTTGCCCGAAGAAGGTGGACCACATCAGGTACGATCCGTCGGGGGCCACCTTGGTAACGAACCCATCCTGCGGACCGTAGAAGCCGTCCGGGTTGAGGTCTCCTCCGAACGCCGGCTGGATGCTCCCGGGCGTGGTGGGGAACCCCGGACCGGCCTGCCCGGCGACGATGACGGCTCCGTCGGCATCCACTTCCAATGCCAGCGGGATGTCGAAGTACGGACCGCCGACATACGTCGCCCAGATGATCGAACCGTCCGGCCGCAACTTCGCCACGAACACGTCGTGAACGTGCCCGCTCCGCGTGTCCAGTGTCGTGTCGTAGGCCCGTGCCGTCACGGGGAAGTTCGCGGATGCCGTTCCACCGGTGAGGTAGATGTGGCCGTACGCATCCACGGCGATATCTCGCACCGTGTCCTCGGCCTGGGCCCCCAGGTGGAAGGAAAACCGCAGCGGCGTACCCGCCACGGACGTGCAGGTCTGCGCGCGCACCAGCAACCCGGCCGTCCCGACTGTACCGATGGCCAAAGCAAAGACCGACACCCTGCGCATAACCGACTCCGGAGGACCCCGGCCAACGTTGGCCCTGTATCATACGCAGCGTCCGAATGTCCGACCACGACCCCCACCCGATCCAGGCGCCCCGCGATTGGAACATACCGGAACTTGATCGCGTGGTCCGATAAGCCACTTTGGTAGTTCCCTCCGGCAGTCGGGATGCGCTCCTGCCGCCGCCCGCGCAAGCGGCGCTCAATGGTCGCCGACATAGCCCAGCGATTTGAGGCTCTTAAGCGAGGCGTCGTCGATCGGCGCGGATGGCTCTCCCGGACGAGGCTCGTACGGAGGCAGTGTCAACCACCAGGCCTCCATGGCGGCGTGCAGCTCCGTGGCAATGGCGGGCATCTGGTCCGTAACGTCATGCTCCTCGCGCGGATCGCGGGCGATGTCAAACAGCCGCGACGGCCCGTTCGACGACCAGATGTATTTGTATTGCTCCGTGCGGACGGCGCGCAGGTGCGTCAGAAATGCCCCGGTATCCCGTTGAAAACCGGTGAACGCCTCCATGCGTTCCAGGTGCCCGTAGTACGGGTAAACTTCGGCGAATGTGTGCGCGTGCGGCCGGAAGACATCCGGCGCCAGGCTGCGCCCCGGAAGCCCCTCCGCCGGGCACGGGCGACCGATGAGGTCAAACACCGTGGGCACTACGTCCGTAAGCTGGCATTGACCGTCAAGCCTGGTGCCTTTGGGGATGCGGGGCGGGAAACGAATAATGAGCGGCACGCGAATCAACGCCTCGTTCGCCGCAAAGACATGATCCCACCGCCCGCCCTCGCCGAGGTTCTCCCCATGGTCGGCCGTGATGATCACTACCGTATTGTCGAGGTCCGTATGTGCACGAAGCGTTTCGAGCATGGCCCCGAGCCGGCCGTCCTGGTAGGCGACGTCGCCCGCATACAGCCGGCGGATGATCTCGGCCTCCTGCTCCGAGTGCTTTTTCCCCGCGAACCAGTGGATGCCGTAAAAGCGGTTCGACACTCGCGTGGCATGGACGTAGCCCGCGCCCGGCGGCAGGCATGCCCGCCGCCACGCGTACGGCGGCATCACCGGCCAGTGCGCTTCCATGAGGTTCACGAACAGAAAGAACGGCTGCGCCGCCGGCTCGCGGTGCCGTAACCAATGCTCCAGGGCCGCAACGCCCTCCGCCGACCCCTGGTCCGCCCATTTCCCGGGTACGCCCGCCTTCATCGTCCAGTTGTAGAGATGGGCGCGGCGGTGCGCCGACTGCATGTCGAGCTTGACGTATTCGTCGATGCCCTGGAGGAGGTTCGACGCTGCCAGATACTCGTTGGCCACCAGCCCGACGGTGCGATAGTTCAACCCCCGGAGCATCTCCGCGACGGTCAGGAATCCGTCATCCAGCCACCGGTGCGGATGTGTGTCACACCCGTGGGTGGCGGTGTAGAGCCCCGTGAAGAGCGAGGCATGGGACGGAACCGTCCAGGACGCGGGGCTGATCGCCTGGGCATATAAAGCCCCCTCCGCAGCAAAGGCGTCCAACCGCGGCGTGAGGCCACCCCCGTGCCCATAGCAGCCGAGGTAGTCGGCGCGCGTGGTATCCAGCACGATAAGCACGACGTTCGGCGGGGGCGCCACGCTACCGGCAGGCTGGGACGCGCCGGGCAGGGTCTCGGATGTCGCCGCTCCCCGCGGTCGCGATGCCACCCGCCACTGCGGCGCGTATGCGCCCAGCCACTGAACGCCCAGCAACACGACGGCGATACCGGCCAGCGCCGCTGCCGCGCGCCGCCGTGCCGCGTACGCCATGCCGAGGCATACGCCGCCGCCCACAGCCAAGATCACGATCCCGGCGGCGCTCGCCCCCGCGAACTGGCGCGCCGCCAGCGCCAGGGGCACCAGCGCCGCCGTCACACCCGCCACCGCCAACCCCTCGGTCAGCAGCCCGCGCCCCCGCTCCGCCGTGTACCGCCGGTAGAAGCCCAGCGCCGCCAGCCAGGTGAGCGCTACGGACACATACCCGTCACGACCGGCCAGCGTCTCGGCGAAGGCGACTTGCAGCGTCACGCCCAGGACCAGCGCGATGACCAGCGGCTCCGGAAGCCGTCGAAACAAGCGGCAGACCACCCCCGGCAACACAACGACGGGCACTGCCAGCGCCGCGGCCACCGCGGCGAGAAACAGCACCATCTGCGATGCCTCGGCGGCGCAAACCGTCACCCGGTTCACAAAGAGGTCAAAGCCCGCCAGCAGCGCTCCGGCCGCGCTCCCCACGCCGATGCCGCACGTTGCAAGCCGCATCACCGGCGCCGAGTCCCGCCCTTCGGTGCGGCGTACTCGAGCCGCGCCGGCGACGGAAGCAGGTTGTGGAGGCGTAACGACGCTCATGGCTTGCGCTGGTAGAAGCTGAAATAACGGAAAGGACCGCTGGCAGTCAGGGCCACGGTCCGCAGTTCATAGTGCGCGTGGAACTCCGGCGCCTTCCAGATCTCGCGCTCGGAACGCTGACACAGATTCTCCTCCATCCACTCGGAAGTCGCCGGTTCGGCCCCCACCGCGACGTTGCCCAGCAGAATGTAATCCGGCTTGCGCGAGAGCACATAGGCGCCGTCACCTTTTTCGTGGCCCGCGCGGCCCCGCCCCATGCGCGGGACCGGCACTCGGGCGATGTGCGCGTCCGTAAGTCCCAGCATGTCGATGATCCGCCGCCGACTGTGGTACGCCACCGCGCCCGCGGGCGTCGAGGCCACGACCGCCTCCGGCGGCGCATGCTCCGCCAGCCATCGCCCGGCTGCGGCACATCGATCGACGAAGTAGTTATCGAAGTGATGGTAGGGCTTCACGGCCGGGTCAGGATGGCGCAGCACTTCGTTCGATTGCTGCGCTCCCAGCGCCGCCAGCGCCAACGCCAGGCCCGTGGTGATGATCCGCAATCGCGCCGGAGACACGTCCCCGAGGTTCGAGCGCGCCCAAGCGTCCAGTTCCGCCACGCCCGCCATCGCCACCAGGCAGATTACGGGCATAAGAAACCCGAAGAAGCGGTAGTACGCCAGGCCGTCGCCGCCCACCTGGACGATGTAGGCGGTCCAGCCCGCAGCCATCCAATAAGCGCCGCGCTGCCCCGGACTCGCCTGGCGCCGTACCAGCGGCAGGAGCACCATCGGAATCAGCAGCGCGCCGCCGTACATCTCAGCGAAGGCCTTCAGATGGCGGACGCCGCGAAACAGTTGGTCCACGCCGCCTCCAACCTTGGCGTAGTATGTATTCGGCATGGGGTGGCCGTAATACCACATCCTCCACGCCACATAAGGAGCGATCACGGCCACGAAGGTCGCGAGCCAGACCAGCGTGCGCCGGCTGAGCAACGGGAATCCCCCACGGCGGTGCTCGTGCAGCCGCGCTACCGAGAGAATCGCGTACACCACGAATCCGTCGGCGCGGGTCAGGGCGGCGAGCGTCGGCGCCAGGGCCGCCAGGAACGTGCCGCGCCCGGTTCGGAACTCGCGCTCGTGCGCAAACAAACTCAGCAGAACGAGGAACGTAAACAGCGGGCTTTCCAGACCCGCCATGGTCCACGCACAAAACGAAGAGTTGGCCGCAAGCATAAGCGCCGTGAGGGCAGCCCACGCTCCTCCGCGGCGGTGCAGTCGATGCCCGACCACGACCGCCAGGACGAGCGTGGCGACTCCAAGTACGAGCGAGATCGCCCGCGCCGCCGCCAGTAGATCCACTCCCGGCCGCAGTCGTGCGATGCCGCCGAGGATCAGCACCCACAGGAAGTTCGTATACCCTTCGACGCGCTCGCCGAGGTTGTACACCAGCCCGTTGCCCTCCGCGAAGTTGCGGGCGTAGTGCAGGGAGATGTAGGTGTCGTCCACGACGTAGTCCAGCGCGAGAGCGTGGACCACGAACAAGGCAACGGCGGCCAGCGTCGTCGTCCCGACAACAAAACGAGACCAGCGGCCGGTGCACGTAAGCATGTCGGGTGAGTTTACCAACTCAAATCACCGTGCGCGAATCCGCGCGGGCCAAACAGAGCTGCGACCGTAAGGGCGCGGGCAAGCTGATGAGGGGCGGCGTAGGCTCGCACACGATCTTCCAGCCCGCCGTGGGCGAATCCGCGCGGGCCAGCCAGTGCCGCAACCGTGCGGAGGCAGGCAAGGGCGGCAGTACGGCGTGCGACTGGCGCCAAGCGATCACCCACTACGGACGTCCCAGCCATCCGCGGTCCGCGACCGCCTGCGCGATGGCACTCGCCGCCACCGCGTGTCCCTCCGCGGTCCAATGTCCGTCATCGAGAAAATAGACCAATTCGCCCCGAGCGGCCGCCTCGCGCAGCGCCGGCGTAAGGTCGAGGTACGCTACACCGACCCCTTGCGCCCATCGTGCCACGCGCTCCGGTAGATCGCTCGGCGCCCACCGCGCCGGTTCGCTCTGCGGATCGAAGGTGCACAGGTCCCGATAGACGCGAAACTCGATGGGTGCGAAAACAACCAGGAACGCCGCGCCCCGGTCGGCGCATTGCCGCGCGGCGCCCGCAACCACCCCCAACGCCGCGTCGATCGCCGCAAGTTCCGCCTCGGAGAACGGGCTCACGTCGTACCCGAAGTACATGCGCTGGCCGCGGACCGCCCCCGGCACGTTCAGCACGCCCGAACGCCGCAGCCCCAGTTGCGGCGACCGCCGCGCGCCGAATAGCAGCCGTCCCGCAAGCAGCGCCGCGTTCCGCGTGAAGCTGCGCCGGCCAAAGCCGTGCTCCCCGCGAACGTACGCCGCGTATTCCCGCGCGCACCGCTCATAGCGGAGGAAGTCGTGCGTCAGGTCGTTTCCCTCAAACACCACCCACACGACTACCTTCGGCTGCGCCGGCAGCCCGTAACGCCGCACCACCGCCGCTTCCTGCTGCGGCCCGTATCCGATCTGCCCCAGGTTCAGCACCGTCGTCCCCAGCGACTCGGCCAGCCGGGTGGTCACCAGGTGCGGGTCGAGCACCATGCCGCCCTCGACAAACGAGTCGCCGACCACCACGACATCCGCGGTCTCGAGGTCCACGGCGTTGCGGAAGCCGTTGCCGTCGTAACGCACGTCCACCGGGTAGCGCCGATCCGTCTCGATGCCGTACCAGTGGGTCAGGTCGCCGGGCACGAGTCCGGAGTAGGAATCGTACGGGCGGTGGAGGTGCAGCAGCTCGGGATCAAGACGGTTTCGTGGATTCTCCCACGCCTTGGCAAAGGGTGTTCGCAGCACGATGCGGTAGTCAACCAGCCCCGTCACCGCCAGGAGCTCGAGGGCTCCAAGTGCCATCAACAGCGCGAAGGCGGCGGCCGCCGTCCGAAACAGGCGCGGGCGCCCCGCGACCGGAAGGGTCGCCGAACTGCCCGGGGTCGCCGCTTCGCCCAGCGGAGCGGGGCTCATTGTCCCACGTACCCCAGGGTCCGGAGAATCTCCAGCGTCTGGGCGTCCAGCGGCTCTCCGGGCATGCGAACCGCCGGCACGTAGTCGGGCTGCGCCTGGAACCACGCCGCCAGACGGTCGTTAAGCTCCTTGGCGATCTCGGGCTTCTCGGTCAGCAGGTTGAACACCTCCTCGGGATCGGTTTGCACGTCGTACAGGCCGTGCCGCCCGTCGGAGGACCAGATGAACTTGTAATCGTCGGTGCGGATCATGCGATAGCGGGCGTTGAACTCCTCGGTGAATCCCTTGGCCCCCAGCGCCTCGGCCACCGTGCGCAGAGACCAGTGCTGCGGCGACCACTCCGCGAGGGCGGCGTCCGCGGGTACAAAGTGCGTCGGCACCAGCGTCCGGCCCGGCAGGCCCTCTACGGGACAGGGGCGGCCCAGCACGTCGAACACCGTGGGCACCAGGTCCGTTAGCTGACACAACCCCGTCACCCTGCCGCCCGCCGGAAACAGCGGCGGGTAGCGCACCAGAAGCGGGACTCGAACCAGGGCATCGTTCACCGCGAACAGGTGCCCCCAGCGATTGCCCTCTCCCAGGTTCTCCCCATGATCGGCGGTGACGATCAGCAGCGTGTTGTCGAGGTCAACCTGCGCCCGAAGCACGCGCAACAGCACCTCGATCTGCTCATCCTGGTACGCGACCAGACCGTCATACAGCGCGCGGGCGATGTTGGCGCGGCGCCCCGGCGCCACGGCCCGCGCGTGCCATTCCGTGCCGTCGAAATACCGAGCCCCGAACCGCGACGCCTCGATATAGCCGCAGTCAGGAGGCAGATGCGCACGGCGATGTCGCAGGGGCGGCTGGTACGGCTGATGCGGCTCCATGACGTTCACAAACAGGAAGAAGGGCTGATCCGCCGGCTGTCTGCGCCTTAACCACTCCTCGATCTCCACGCCCGCGTCGATGGAACCCTTGTCGATCCATCGCGCCGGCAGCCCCGCCTCCTTGAGCGCGTCGGTAATGCTCATGTGCCGGTGGCTGGCGTGGTGATTCAGGTGCACCCGATGGTCGAAACCCTGGAGCAGGTTCGCCACCATGACCGTCCCATTGGCCAGCACGCAGCACGTCTGGTAGCCATCGCCCTTGAGCATCTCCGCGAGGGTCACGAATTCGTCATCGAGCCACAGGTGGTCCTCCGGCGAGCAGCCGTGCGTCTTGGCGAAGTAGCCGGTAAACATCGAGGCGTGCGACGGAACCGTCCACGGGGCCGGGGCGATGGCGTCCTCGTAGAGCGTGCCCTCCGCCGCCAGCCGATCCAGTGCAGGCGTCAGACCACCCTTATGCCCATAACAGCCGAGGCGGTCACGGCGGAACGTGTCCAGCACCACCAGCACCACGTTCGGCGGCCCCGTACGCGGCGCCCTCGCTGCCGCCGGTGCGGTGCTGACGGGGTGATTCCAGGCCCACAGGCTCCCGGCGGCACCGGCGACCAGCACCACGGCTGCCACGGCCAGCACCGCAGCGCCGCCGCGGCGGCTCATGCGGAAGGCGACACCCAGGACCACAAGCGCAGCGATGCACCACGCCGCGCTTACGATCGCAGCCCCACCGCCGGTCCTCGTCCAACTCAACGCCCCCGCGGAGACCACAAGCACACTCGCAGCGGCAAGGCAGCGCGCGTAGAGCCGCACGCTGCTCCAGGGAAGACGCGCCCGCACGATCCACCCCGCCAGCAGCCACGGCAGGGGGAGCGTCGCCGCCACCAGCGCCCGCCGCAAACAGATGAGCAACACGCCCTGGAGCACCACGCCCGCCAGCACGGCAGACCATTGCCGCCGCGTAAGCGCCGGCCATACCAGCCGCGCCAGCGCCCACACCACGATCCCAAACGGCACGGCCAGCATCACGCCCAGTGCCGCATACAGGAGCGTTCCTACCAATGCGAAAACCGGCTTCTCCCGCGTGGCGAGAAACGCCACTTCATACGCGCCACACGCCGCACCGCCCAGCAAGCCGATAAACGCCGCCGCCGGAATCACAAACCGCAACGGTGCGGGGGCACCATCCGCTTCGTTGGTTACCAAGGGTGAACGGTTACTCATGTTCAAGGTTCGACTCCCCGCGACCCGCCGGCGCCAGCGCGACATTCTCCGCATAGAGGCCGCCCGCGGGCCCCGCCGCCCCGGCCGCCTGCCGCTCAAACAGGTACAGCACGTGCGGGTACGGAAGCCAGTCGGCAATGGGGTAGGCTTCCAGGCGGAAGGAAACGTCCACGGCCTCGCGGAACTGCCGCTCGTCCCAGTACCACATCTCGAATCCCCGGGTCATCAGCACGTCGAGGGCCCAGGTGAAGAAGAGCTTCCAGGATGGCCGGCGCGCCACGTCCTTGATGATCAAGCAGCCTTCCGCGGCCAGGTGTTCGTGCGCCTCGCGGAGCACATGCTGCTTGCCGCCCTGCGGCAGATGGTGCATCAGATCGAGCATCACCACCGCGTCATACTCCTGCGACAGGTCCAGGGTTTGCGCGTCGCGGCATTCGAAGCGGATGTTGTGCAGGCCCAGGCGTTCCGCGGCGCGGTTGGCGGCGGCGATGCGCTGCGCGTCGAGGTCGATGCCGTGGTACGCCAGCCGCGGATAGCGGGCCGCGAAATAGCAGCCGAACAGGCCGAACCCGCAGCCCACATCCAGGATGCGCGTCTTGCCCCGCATGCACAGCCCCAGCATGTGCAAGATGTTAATGTTGATGATTAAGAAGCGAGCGACGCAATATCCCCGCACCATCCGTGAATCGTAGGCGCGGATGATGCGCCGCAGCAGCCGCCGATGCGCCGCGGTGTCGAAGATGGCCGCCGGTCCGCTGGAGTCGCGCACTCGTCCCCTACCTCCCGCGCCAGGAAAACACCGCCACCGAGCCGTGCTGATACACCGGATCGCCCATCGCCGCCGTCAGGCGGCGCATCAGCAGCGGGGCTCGCGCCTCGTACGTCACCACGTAGATCGGCCGCTCCATCGCTCCCAGATACACCCGGTTCTCCGGTTTCAGCCAGTACCCGCCCACCAGGCGCTTGGCAATGTCGCGGCGACGGGAGACATCCGGATAGGGATCCGTCATGTAGCCCTCGCAGCCCACCAGTAGCACCCGTCCGGTCATGGCGGGAAGCTCCGGAACGTTGCCCTGCACCGCGACGGACTCTCGCGGGTCGGTGACGATGACGGCGTCGGCCGGCGTCTGCATGGCGATCCACTGGTACAGTCGCGACAAATCGGAGTTCAGTGGCATACGCAGCAGCCGCGTGCCGTCGAACGCCAGGTCGATCGGCGCCCGCCCCGTATAGGCGTGTGCCGCCAGCACTGTGGCGGGCACGAAGAGCCCCACCACCCAGGCCGTTCGCCACGCGCGCGGCGGCCCGGCGGGACCCTGTCGTAGCGGCAGCAGGAACCCGGCGGCCGGCGCCGCCAGGAACACCATCGCGATGTGGAAGAAGTTGCATGAGTTCTCCACCGGAAGCTCGATGGCCATCGCCCCGGCCAGCAGCCCCGCGGCAGCATACAGGACGCACTTGAGAAAACGTCGATCATCGCCAGTGGTTCGGCGCAGCCCTGCCAGCGCCATCAGCACGAGCGGCCCACCGGATACGCACACCGCCTCGGCCAGCTTCAGCCCGCGTGCTTCCAGCAACACGAAACGTGTCCCGCCCTGCGAAAGGGAAAACAGTTGTTTGTACGTGGGCAACGCCAGGAGCACTCCAACCGCGAGCGCTAGCACCGGCTTCCATGCGAACCGTGGTTGCACCCGCTCGGGATCGCCGAGTCGCGTCAGTGCTTGCAGCCGGCCGGCCAGCCACTCCAGCATCAGCCCACCGATCAGTGCCCCGCCGGCGGCCAGCCCGATCAGCGGATTCATCGCCGCTGCCAGGGTCGTACAAAGGCAAAGCAACAAGGCATGACGGGTCCGTCCGGTGCGCACGCCGAGGTAGGCGCAGGCGACTATGCCCAGGCACAGCGCCAGCCCCACGGGCCGCGAAGTGATGTTCAGAAAGTAGGGCAAATTCGGGCCGTACAGCCGGGCCCCGACCGTGCTGCGGTAGATGTACGACCCGAACGTCGCCGCCGGGTCCTGACGAAACACCGCCGGACCATACGCCGCGCCCTGAGCCATCCACACCAGCGGCCCCAGCGGGTTGCCGCCCACCAGCGTCAGCAGGACCATAAACCCGCCCGTAAGGGTGCTCCCGTACAGCCGCATCCCCAGCGCCACGCCCGCGATCCCCAACACTACGCAGCCGCCTGCAATCAGCCATTCCAGCGCGTGCAGCGGATCGGCGCCGGTGAGGCGCACCATCACGGCCCCGATGTACTGGAAGAACCAGTAATAGCAGACCGGCCGTCCGGCGAAGAAGGGGTTCTCCGGCGGCAGACCGCCGCGCTCGCAGCGCTGCACGATCGCCGCATGCAACAGCCCGTGCGTGGAACACAGGGTTCGCGGGTTGGCGGCATGGATGCCGAGGATCAACGCTGCCGCCGCCGCACTCAACAGAAGAGCTACTGCCGCTGCCCTCATTCGGGGCGCGCCGGAACCCGCCGCTCCGGCAGCCGCTACCGGCGAGTGTCGCGTTTGCGTCAGTACGGCACCTTCCACGATCCGTCGATCCTATGAACGCGCGTGCGCTGTGCTACCTGCCGGGAGTGTTCGCCGTGCCCTGCCCGGAACCACGAAGGATCCACAGGAGTGCCACGGCGCCGCCCAGCAACACCAGCACCGGCGCCGCCGACACTCCGGAGCCGGCAATCGCGGGAAACTGCCCCCCCAACCGCTCCAGTGTGGTCAGCCAGGGCAGCCGGAAACCGCCGAACGTGACGTTCCACACCGGTTCAAGCACGCCCAGCGGTCCCTCCACGTCGCGGTACATCGCCAGGCACCAGGACCAGTAAGTTGCCGCCAGGGCGAAAAGTCCCACGGCCACCCGCGGCCAGGCGAGCAGCGGCCCGCAGGCGATCAGAAACAAAAACGGAACCACGGGCACGACATGTCGCACCCCCGTGTTGAACTGCATGCGACCGTACTGATTCGCGGCACAAAAGAGCACGAACGCCACGGCAAACAGCCCGCAAAACGCCGCCTCGCGCCCGCCCACCAGCCGCATCCCCTTCCGCCACGCCGCGGGCCACAAGGCAAGCAGCAGCAGCGGCGCCGAGGTGAACAGGCCGAACCGCGTTCCGAAAAGCGTATCCCAGAGCAGGTCCATCTGTGGCCGGCTCATGCCTACGTACCCCAGATGGGTGTACGTTGCCGCAGGCATGTAGTGCTGCGCGGGATACAGCGGGTGCCCGAAGCTCGACCATTGGTAAGCTGCGAGCACTGCCCCCGCGACGGCCATACCCAAGAGCAGCAGCGGCAGGTCGCTCGCGGCCCGCACCGAGCGCGGCAGGCCACGCCGCCGGACGATGGCGTAGAGGAACAGCGCACCCGCCACGACCACCCCGCTGTAGTCGCATGCCACCGACCAGCCGGCGAGCAAACCAGCGAGCAGATACCACGGGCGACGCGGCGCGCCGGGCCGATCCCACGGCCGCCACAGCAGAACGAAGGCGAAGAACGCCGCGTGCGCCACCAGCAGGTTCTGATTGAGCTGTGCCGTGCGATACAGCACCGGCGTGGCGAAGGCGTAGAGCAGGGCGAGCAACGCCGCCGGCCGCCACGAAAGCGTGCGCCGCGCCAGGACGCTGAACATCACGGTTGCGGAGAGCGCGGACAGCGGCGCCATGAGCAGCGCCTGCACCACGGCCGCCGCCAACCCGAACTTGATGTCCAATCCGCGCTCATAGGCCTTGCGGTAAAACTCCCGCGCCATCGGCCAGGGCGAGTCGTACGGCGGCGGTTCGCTCGCGCCCGAGGCGGCGCGCTGCGCCCGCACGCGGGCGACAACACGATCGATCGCCGGACGCGCCAGAACGTACGGTACCGCCGCCAGGATCGACGCTCCCGGGTTGTTGTTGATGAACGCCGATCCGTCGGGGCGCTCGAAGATGTCCGGGTGCAGCCCGGCGTACTCCCGCACGTCGAAGCTCAGATGGTCGCCCAGCGAAAGTGCCGGATAAAGCTCGCGCACGGTGTTGGTGGCGAAGTGGGCGACGAACACCAGCCAGCACGTGAGAAACACCCGAACGGCGGCCCCGCGCCCGGCTGCGGCATCCGGACTGTCGGCAATGCTCGTCGTCGGAGGGAGCATGAATCACCTGGCTGAATCAACGAGCGCGATTTGGCGCCGCCCAGGCAGCGCCGCGACCGTCAGGGGGCGGACGTCAGGCCGCGGGGTCGCGACAAATCGCACCTGCTGATCCGGCAATCGGAATCCCCAGTGCCGGGAAACTGTCACCGGACCTCGGCGACGCGACGCGGAAGAAACGTCCGAACGGCCAGCGCCCGCAACCCGGGTTCCGTGGACAGGGCAGCCAACCCCAGAACCGCCGCCGCGACACACACCTGACAGGCCGTCCCGGCGGACGCCGAAACCGCCGCGAGCGCCAGCGCCCCGCCTGTGGCGCAGACCGGCCGAACCAGACAGCGCCAGTGCCCCGTGAGATCCAGGAGTCTCCGCGAGTAAGCCCAGGAAACGAGCCAGATAACCGCTTCCGCCGTCACCAGCGCCGCGGCGGCTCCCGTGGGCCCCTTCAGCGCCGCTGCCCAGGGAACCAGAACCACGGCCGCCACGGCGCCGACCAGCGACACCACCATCTCCGCCGTCTGCCGCCCCGCGGCGATCAAGCCATAGCGGAAGTGTCCGCTCAGCGCCGCCAGCACGCACACGCCCCCCAGCCATTGCAGGACGACGCCCGAGGGCGCGAAGGCCTCGCCGTAGACAACGCCCGCCACCGCCGGCGCCAGCAGCAACCACAATGCGCCGCCGGCAAGTGCCAGCCACGCGACACCACGAGTCGACTCCCGCACCAGGGCATGGAAGGCAGGGGCATCGCCGTGCCAGGCACGCGCCAGGGCGGGGAGGATGTTGAAATAGTAGAGCCAGACGAACGTGTGCATGGCCAGCAGGATGCGCATCGCCGCCGCGAAGTAGCCCGTCTGCTCCGGGACCGCCACCAGACCGACGAGCAGCGTGGCGCCGAACATCTTTGTGGACCAGAAGATCTGGCTCAGCCCGATGGTCAGCCCCTCGCGCACCATGCTGCGATCAATCCGCGCCGTCAGCCGCAGGCACACGTTAAGTTGTCGCCGCCCCAGTCGGATGCCCAGCGCCGCCGCCGCCGCCACGCCCGCGATCTCCGCCGCGGCAACCACCCACAGCGGGGAGTCCGCGCGGAACCCGGCGAACACCACGGCCGCGAAGGCGCCCTGCCGCACGAGCTGCAACGCCCCCACCGCGTGCATTCGTTCGTGCCCCTGGAAGATCCACTGCCAGAGAAAGGGCAGCCCCAGCAGGCTGACGCCGTAGAGCAGGAGCAACTGCGTCTGCACCGCGCCGCGACCAAGAGCCAGCGCGAAGAGCGCCAAGGCGGCGTACGCCGGTAACGCCAACAGCAGGCGCAGGGACACGATCTGGCATGCGAGACTCGTGGCGGCGGCGGGCCGGCGGGCGATCTCCCGCGCGCCGTAGGCGGAGAACCCCTGCTCCACGACCAGCGAGGCGCAGAGCAGAACGGCCGCGGCGAACTCCAGCAGGCCCATCCCCCCCGGCCCCGCAACCCGGGCAATGTACGCATAGGCCGCGAAGGTCAGCAGCTTGCTCAGCGCCTCGGCGCCGGCAAGCGACAGGAAGTTCTTGACTCGTTTCAACCGTTCGCCCGACGAACTACTCCACCCATTCCAGGCCCCCGATGTCGGCGGCGGGGTCGATGCCCAGCGCGCTTAGGTCCAGCAGCATGGTGTAGCTGCCGGAGGTGGTGGCACCCAGCGTGGTCGGGGAGAACTCCAGCACGTCCTCATTCGAGCCGCTGAGCCCGGGGATGTTCAGAATGGCGTTCTCCGTGGAGAGCAGAAGGGTGCCCGCAGCAGTCAATGCGACCGCGTCGACGTCCTCGCCGGTGTAGCCCAGGCTCACGTCGCTGCCGTCGAAGTACATCTGGAACGTGCCTGCGGTCACTGCCCCCAGGCTGGTGTGATTGAAGACGAAGAGATCTTCATCCGCGCCGCTTGCCGCGCCGGCCAGGACATTGCCCCAGGTCGAGATCACCAGGCGTCCGTCGGCGGTAAGGTCGATGGCGACCACGTCCTCGTCGTCGGTGGTCAGCGCCACGTCACTGCCGTCGAAGTAGAAGTCGAAGCTGCCGGTGGTGTCGGCGCCCGGGGAGGTAGGCATGAAGCGCACAATGTCCGAGTCATCCACGGTCAAACCGCTCGGTCCGCCGACCAGGCCGGGGATGTCGCCGGCGAGCGAAAAGCTCAGCAGCAGCGCGCCGTCCGGCGCCAGTGCCAGGCCGTCGATGGTGAACGCCGCAAGGCCGACGTCGCTGCCGTCGAAGACCAGCGACCAGGTGCCGGTGCTGATTTCATAAGCCACCACGTCCTCGTTCTCCACCACACCCACACCGGGCACGGACACGGGGTTCTTAAACGACATCCACACCTTCGGCCCGCCGCCGCACAGGTCGCGCGATTCGTCGCAGGGGCCGGCGCACGTAGCACTTCCCGCAACGCACCCCGCCGCCGCGTCGCAGGTCTCCACTCCGTTGCAGAACAGGCCGTCATCGCACGCGACATGATCCGGCGTGGAAACGCAGCCCATCGCCGCATCGCACGAGTCCACGGTGCACGCGATGCCGTCATCGCAGTTCGGCGGGATTTCGCAACCGCAGGCGTCCGGGGCGACCTTCGTGGGATCGGACGGACACCCGTCCACGCAGTCGGGCGTGCCGTCGCCGTCGGAATCGGTGTCCGCAACGCCGCACCCGCACGCGCCGGCCTGGGTCTTGTTCGCGTCCGTCGGGCAGCCATCCTGACAGTCCGGCGTGCCATCGCCATCACCGTCATCGTCCGAGAGCCCACAGCCACAGGCTCCGCCGCTGGTCTTGGCCGGGTCGGCCGGGCAACCATCGAGGCAGTCGGCCGCGCCGTCGCCATCGCCATCGCTGTCGGTTGAGCCGCAGCCGCAGACGCCTGGAGTGGACTTCGCGGCGTCGGTTGGACAAGCGTCGGAGCAGTCCGGCACGCCGTCGCCATCGGAGTCAACATCGGCGATCCCGCAGCCGCACAGTCCGGGCTCGAGTTTACCTGCGTCCGCCGGGCAGGCATCAACGCAGTCGGCCACGCCGTCGCCGTCGGAGTCATCATCCGCGATCCCGCAGCCGCACGCCCCGGGCATGATTTTCTGGACATCCGACGGGCAGCCGTCAACGCAATCCGCCGCCCCGTCGCCATCGCCGTCGGTTTCAGCTACCCCGCAACTGCACTGTCCCGCCGCGGTTTTCATCGCGTCGTTAGGGCAGCCGTCGACACAATCGGCCGTGCCGTCCGCGTCGGTATCATCGTCAACAACGCCGCAGCCGCACTGCCCCGGCGTGACCTTCTCCGGGTCGCCCGGGCAAAGGTCGCTGCAATCGAACACCCCGTCGCCGTCGGAGTCCGCGTCCGCTGTGCCGCAGCCGCACGCCCCCGGCGATGTTTTGCCCGGGTCGAACGGACAACCGTCGTCGCAATCCGTCGCGCCGTCGCCGTCCGTGTCCGCGCCCGAGCTTCCGGCGCAAGGATCCACGCAATCGGGAACGGAATCTCCGTCGGAATCGGTCTCCGGCACGCCACATCCGCACACACCCGGCGCGGTTTTCTCAGGATCGCTCGGGCAACCGTCGAGGCAGTCGGCCACCGCGTCGCCATCGCCGTCCCCATCGGCCACGCCGCAGCCGCATGTCCCGGGAGCGGTCTTCTCCGCGTCCGTCGGACACCCGTCGACGCAGTCGGCGACACCGTCGCCGTCGCCATCGACGTCCGCAACCCCGCACCCGCATTGCCCGGCCGCGATCTTCGTTGCATCCAGCGGGCAACCGTCATGGCAATCCGGTGTCGCATCGGCGTCACTGTCGGTGTCCGCCACGCCGCACACACAGGCCCCCGGCTCCGTCTTGGCGGGATCATCCGCGCACGCGTCCGTGCAATCCGCGGCGCCGTCGCCGTCGCCATCCGCGTCCGCGATGCCGCAGCCGCACGCACCGGGCGAGGTCTTAGCGGCATCCACCGGGCAGCCGTCGTTGCAGTCCGCCGTCGCGTCGCCGTCGCTATCAACGTCGACCACGCCGCAGCCGCACGCACCGGGAGCGGTCTTATTCGCGTCCGCAGGACAACCGTCCAGGCAGTCCGGCGTTGCATCGGCGTCGCCGTCCGTGTCCGCGGCGCCGCAGCCGCACAGGCCGGGCTGCGACTTGGCGGAATCCGCCGGGCAGCCGTCGCACGCATCCGGCACGCCGTCCTCGTCACTGTCGGCGTCGCAATCGTCGGGTACGCCGTTGGCATCGCAATCCGGCGCGCCCGCGGAAATCTCCTGCCCATCGCCCACACCGTTGCCGTTGCAATCCGGTTCCACCGTGACCGTGACGGTGTCGAACACCGGCACGGGATCGGCCAGCGCCGCAAAGCGCACCACGTACGTCCCCGGCGATGAGAAGGTGGCCATGGTGCTCGTCTCGCCCAGCTCGCTGAACACCACGCTTCCTGGGCCGCTTTCCAGGCTCCAGAGAAGTTCCTCGGGAACGGCGTTGACGATGAGCGAATGCGCCGAAACGTCGCTGATGAGCGGCCCGATGTTCGTCGTAACCCCGGTGGCGGGGTCGATCCGCTGGAGCTGCGCCGCCAGGTACGGCCCGTAGGAGAGGATGCCGTAGAGTCTGCCGTTGAAGAACGTCAGCTCGTCGTAGAGCGTATCGATCCCCGTGGGCAGGCTGCGGATGAACTGCTTCACCTTGGTGGTGGGGTTGATCGTGAACAGCGAGGTGACCGAGGTTGCGCTGGGCTTGTCCACGCCGTACAGCAATCCCGACGCCGGATCATACGCCAGCCCCCAGGTATTGCCGAACACGCCCATTCCGGTGATCGCCGTAGGGACGCCCGTGGTCAGGTCGTAGCGCAGCAGCTTGTCCGCCTTGTTGTCCACAGCGTAGAGGATTCCGTGGACGCCGTCATACGCCAGCGCCGTCGTGCGCTGGTAGGTACTCGGCGACCCGACGGGGGTGACGATGCCCGTGGCGTCGTCGAGCGTGTACAGTTGCCGTAGGTAGGTCTCGATGCCGTAGACAGCGCCGCCGACGCGCTCCAGGTCGCTGGGCCAGCCGTAGATGACCGGCGGCGTTGCGGCCGTGCGCAGCTTGCCCACGCTGCTGATGCCCGTGGCGGTGTTGTACTTGACGAGCGAGTCCTCAGCGGGCGCGTTGCCGTCCGCCACCCAGAAATCCAGCGGTGATAGGCCGTCCACGGTGCCGCTAAGCGGCACCGGCATGCCGGGAACGCCCGCGGCATTCGGCCCCGCGTCGACCGTGATCTGCGCCCGAAGCGACGGGACAGCAAGAAAGGCGACCGCGCCGAAGGCGCATGCGAGCCGGCGACTCGCGGCGCTGCCAAACAGCCGCCGCATGTACGGTCCCTGTGAACTTGCGCTCGTCATCCCTCTTCCCTGCCTCCGAACGAAACGGCTCTCCATGCCGATCGATCACCGACCCCCGACGGCACGGGCCACCGGCCGAACCGTCACGGAGCGGGCCGTCAGTGGTCGTCAGCGAGCCGCGGGCTTCAGCCCGCACGGTCCCGGGCGCCCACGGTTCATCCCGGCGCGCCGGGATGGGCTACGCTGTTTCGCCCCTGGGGGGCCAAATGACGGTGCGCGATCTGTCGCCGGCCCGCACCCGGCCGCCCGCCCCCGACGGCCACGGCGCTGTTTCCGCGTTCCGCATTCACCATTCCTCATTCGCGAAGCAATCGGCTCCCCCACCGCTAAAGCAGTGGGCCACCCGACCAGCGACGGCGCATCCGTCGGAGCCGACCGATCCTCCTAATGCGGTCGAACCCGCATCACCGGCAGCGGCAGGTTGCCTACGTGCTTCGACCAGTCCATCCGCTCACCCTCGGCCAGCTCGCCGGGCGCCTGCCACACTCTGGCCTGGGTGAGGGCGCGCGCCAGTTGCACAGGCTGGTAGGTGATGCTCGGCCACAGGAAGATCTCGTTGGTGCAATAGCACTCCTTGGCGCGGATCGAGGCGCGAAGCTGCCGCGCCGCCTCGGAGTGCCAGATCTCCATGAACGACTTCCGCCGCAGGTTGTCCAGCGGCTCGTGTTGTTCACACAGGGCGACATCGCCGTTGGCATGAATGACCACGCTGAGCACGCCGGCGCGACAGGGTACCACCTGCCGCTGCTCGCGCGCCGTCTTGATCTTCGCCCATTGCAGCATGGGTTCCACAATGGCGCCGTACCGGCTCCGCTCCCGCGGCGCCCAGAGGCGACGCACGTACTCGTAGAGCGCCTGGTATTCGTCCAGCTTGGGACCGGTGAGCGTGGGGTTCTTGCGGTCCCCGCGGATCAGCGCCAGGTTATGGTGCGACATCCTCGGGCAACGATCGAAGAGGAACGTGGTAAGACGGCGGATCTCATCCATGTTCGTCTGCGTGGCGGTGGAGATGGCGTGAATCTGGAGTCGCGGGTCCTCCTCCTGAAGCGCCGCCAGCGCGTCGTAGGTCTCCATCGCCTTCTTGAACGAGTCCTTCGTCACCCGGAAGGTGTCGTGAAACTCCGGCATGCCGTCCAGCGAAAGCTCAATGGCGAACAGCCGCAGGCTCTTCTCCTGGAGCGTTTCGCGAATCTGCTTGATCGTCTTGTCCGTGTAATAGCCGTTGCTGGGAACGTAGATTTCGCGGACGCCGTTCTTGCGGATGAACTGGCGACAGATGGCGCCGAACTCCTTGCGCAGGAACGGCTCGCCGCCCGAGAGGTTCAGGTTCTCGATCGGCCCCAGCTCGTTGGAAAGCGAAACCAACTCATCGAACGTCAGGTCGTCGGGGCTGTTGAGCTCCTGCCAGTAGAAGCAGTGCTCGCATTTCATGTTGCAGATGGAGTTGATGAACAGAATGACGAACGGCGGGCTGGGGGCGTCCGGGATCCCCAGACTCTGCCAGTTCAGCCGCAGGTGCTTCGCCGCGCGCTCCGCCAATCCGATCATGCCACCGCACTCCTCTCCCGCCCGCCGGCGCCCATCCCGCCGCAGCACAGCCCCCGCACCGAACCAGGTGCCTGCACTCCGACCCCCGCATCCCGTCCCCGGCTGACAGACCCGATCCTGCTTTTCGAGGTTCGTGGAGCCAACATCTGAAACCGACCGGTCAATCCTACCCCAGAGAATACCAAAAAACCACAAAGAAAGCGGACCGCTACGCGAACATCCGTCGCACCCGCCGCCCCAATCGACGCAAGGTCAGATAACTATCCCACCGCCCGGTCAACAGTCGAACAACGTCTTTGGGGGTGCGAAGGTAGTACGCGTCCACGCGCGGAAGCTGGGCCAGCGGCTCGGCCTGGACACGTTTGAGAACCGCCGTACAGGCGGCCGCAAATTGGCGCCCGGCGGCCTCGGCAACCCTCTCGCTCCGGCTGCCGTAGGGATAGGCGAACGTTCTGGCCTCGTAGC
Organism: Planctomycetota bacterium; assembly: GCA_016208685.1. Classification (GTDB taxonomy): domain Bacteria; phylum Planctomycetota; class Phycisphaerae; order UBA1845; family UBA1845; genus JACQXM01. Next base: position 38,598 of record JACQXM010000053.1, read on the forward strand.
CGAGTTGCTCGTGTATCTCGGCCTTGCAGATGGCCAGCTCGTGCTCGACTTGCGCATCAGAGATCCGACGCATGTCGGGATGCGTATGCGAATGACCGCCGATCTCGATTCCCTTCTGCGCCAACTCCGCCACCTGCGCCCAGGTCATCATGGGCCGGGTCCCCAGGCCTGGCGGCGGCGCCGACCAATCGTTCCGCCCGCCCACGTGCCCGGTGATCAGGAAGACCGTCGCCGCAAAACCACGCCTGGCAAGTACCGGCAGCGCAACCTCGTGGGTGTTCGCGAATCCGTCGTCGAAGGTGATGACGAGCCGTTGCGCGGGCCAGTCGCCGTGCGCCAGCCGGTGTTCAACCGCCTCTGAAAGCGTCACCCCGCGAAAGCCGCATTCGGCCACCGCCCCCATCTGCGCCGCGAAGGCGCCGGGCGACACGGAGACCACCGAGCCGCTGTCATCGAGCGAGTGGTAGGTAAGGATGGCAAGCGGGGTCATGCGGGCGTGGTCGGATGTGTGCCGGGCAAGACTCGCCGTCGACCGGTCGCCGGCGGCGAGCGTCGTCTGGTCGTCTGGTGTCGTGCGAGTGTGGCCGCGCGGGCCTTAAGCCCGCGGCGGCTCGCATGGCCACGCGCGTGTAGCTTGGCAAGGCCAAGCGCGCGCCGGGTGGCATGGCCAAGCGCGTCCGCCGGAGGCGGACAAGCGCCGCCATGCATCAGCACCCTTACAAACCAGAAGCAATAGAACTTCAGTCTCCACCCGGAACCTTCGCAAGCTCTCCGCCGATAGCAGTCTGCCTATTCGCTGCACGTCGCACGCCATGCATGGCGGCGCTCGCCTCCGGCTCGTTTGGCCATGCCACGCACCGGCGGCGTTGCGCCCGCCATGCCAAGCACTACCCCGTCCGACTCGCCCGTGCGGTGACATAGCCCACGAACTCACCCCAGGACCAGACGGTCTCCAGCAGGAAGATGAGCGGCAGCGCCGCCAGCAGTTTCCCCGTGTGCCGCCCCTTCTTGAGCCCGCGCGAGAGAATGCGCCAGGTCAGCACCAGCGGCAGCACGAACGACAGCCCCGCCAGGATCGCGCGCCTGGCGCTGGACACTTCCTTTACACGCGTCCCCGCAAAGGACCGGCCCCACACGTAGCGCTCGTACAGCGCCGCGCCGAGCCGCAGCCCGCGCCGCGTCTGGTAGACGGTCATCCCCGGGTCCAGCCGCAGCACGTGCCCCTTGCGGCGCAGTTCCCAGTTGACCAGCGTTTCGTGGAAAGCGTCCTTCCAATGTTCCTTTGCCTGCTCCAGCGCCTCGCGCTTGTAGGAACAGTTGCTGTCGCTCATGAAGTCCGACGGCCCGGTGGGCACCGGGTTCTGGTACCGGCCGAAGTCGCAGAAGTACACCGCCCAGTTGAGCAGCCGATCGACGCCGTTCTCCACGGCCCCGCCCACGCCCGCCACCGTATCCTGGTGCGCCTCGACCATCGACCGGCACCACCCGGGCGCCGGCGTACCGTGATCCTCCAGCAGCGCCACGATCCGCCCCTGGGCACCGTTGAGGCCGATGGCGCGGAGGATGTCGTGGTGCTCCCGGCTCGAGGCACCGAAGCAGCGATCGTCCACCTGATCGCGGGCGTCGATGAACGTGGCCCAGGGGAAACGCTTCGCCAGCTCCTCGACGCGCCCCAGCCGTCCGTCGTAGGGAACCAAACACTCCACGCGGTAGTCCGCGATTTCCGGTTCCAGCGTCGCCAGGCAAGTCGCCGTGGGTTCGTATCCGCCGGCAATCACGCCGATCACGATAGAGAGGTCGGGCGGAGTGGCGGCGGCGGAGCTACTCGGATGAGTTGGGTTCATGGCGTTGGGTCGTCGGTCGTGCTCCAACGTAGTGGAGCAATTGAGAATTAGGAATTAGGAATTGAGAATTCCGAATTACCGGCGTCGCGTCGTACCTTTGTACCGTCGTCGCCTCGTGCCTTCGTGCCATTGTGCCTTCGTGCCCTTCTTCGCCGTTCTCACTCAATCTTGCTCAAACTGTCTCCTGGCCCGAGGAGAAAGCCGATCCACTCTCCGAACACGTAAGTGATGTTCACCGGGATCAGAATGGGCAGCGCGCGGAGGAACTTGCCGAAATGCCGCCCCTTCTGCCGCACGCGCTGGGCGGTTCGCGCCAGCAGCACCGGCACGATCAACGGCGCTAAGAACACGTAGGCGAAACGGAACGCCGCCGACACGTGCGGCCGGCGGATGCCCGCAAAGGCGCGACTGAAGAGATAGCGCTGGTGCAGGTAGTAGCAGAACCCGAAGGGTCCGGTGTGCCGCACCACCAGGTCCGGTTCGTTAAGGAACTTCTCGCCCGCGGCGAGCAGCCTGCTGTTCAGCGCCGCCTCCCAATATCCGCTGCCGCACTCGGGCAGGAACTTCTGCATCAGATCGCGGCGATAGACGCAGTTCGCCCCGCAGACGTTCCACGACGGCCCGCGCTCGTAGGGCGGCATGTAGGAGTTGTACTCTGTGAAGTACACCGCCCAGTCCATGATCCGCGGGTAGGCGTCGTCGGCGATCGGCCCGCCGATCGCCGCCACCGGCTCGCGGGCGGTTCGCAGGATCACTTCGATCCAGTTCGGCTCGGCGACGCAGTGCTCCTCGATGATGGCGACCCAATCCGCCTTGGCCGACGCGATGGCGTGCCGCCGCAGGTCCGGCACGCTCTCCCCCGCCGGTCGGCGGATGAGTTTCGTCCAGGGGAACTCGCGCTCGATGTGCGCCGCCACCTCGCCGCCAGCGCGATCCGCAACCAGGAACTCGATGTCGCCGCTGCCGCGCTGCGACTCCAGCGAGCGCAAGCATTTCGTGATAAACGGCGGCCCAACGCAGGAGGCGATCACCACGCTCAGTGTTGGATCAGCCATAGCTTATCAGCGCCGCAAGCGTACAGAGCCGCAACTAGACAGAGCCGCGACCGTCAGGGAGCGGGCGACGACGACCGCCACCGCGCGTCAAAACGGACCCCGCGGCGCAGCAACGAAAGGGAACCGGCCCTGGAATAGGGCGCAGCGAACAGGAAAACGCCCGCCCCGGACACGCCCGCCGGGCCTCGGACGCCACGCCTTGTCGCCCGCCGAAGACCCGGGCTGACGTACTTCGGCCCCGGATTCTCGACCCTCCACGGTACCGGTCACGGCGCCGGCGCGTCGGCGCGCTCCATGCTTCCGCCCTTCGACTCGTTGCCCCGCCTCCCGTCGCCATGCCAATAGTACAGCAAAGTTCCCAGCGCGAACCCCACGCCGCAATACAGGAAGTACAACCAGTGCAGCGGCGCTACGCGCACCGTAAACCACCATCCGCGCCGCGCCGCAAAATAACGATAGAAATCATGGTTGAGCAACACCAGCGCCACCAGCAGCGCGCCCGCGACGGCCATCGCCTCCGCCCGCCACCAGCCGGCCATCAGGCTCACCACGACCAGACCCGCCAGCGCCACGCTGATGCGCTGCGACACCGTCACGTTGAGCGTATTGGGCAGCTTCCCCGCCCGCAGCATCAGCCGCGTCCAGGGCACGCCGCGGTCCAGCACGTCGGTCTTCAGCAGGTTCCGTAGCGTCCAGCGCTTCAGGTGTTTGCAGCGGATGCGGCTGTCGAGAACGATTCGGTGCCCCGCCGCCGCCAGCCACGTGCCCAGCTCGATGTCCTCGATCGCCGGCCGGCGGTAGCGCACCTCGTCGAACCCGCCGACTTTCAGGAACAGGTCGCGCTTGATCGCCCCGCAGCCGCTCCAGAACGTGCTCGCCTCGCCGTGCCCCGCCTGGTGCACGTAGTGGTGAAACAGGTTCTTGTACTGCGACAGGAAGCCCGGATGCCCCGGCTCGTCGTCGTAGGTTCCGATCACCGCGTCCACCGAGGGGTCGGCGGCGAAGGCCTCCGCGAAGCGCTGCAGGGTGTCGGGGTGAACCAGCACGTCCGCGTCGATGAAGACCACGTGGGGTGCGGTGGACTGTGCCACACCGCGGTTGCGCGCCCGCGCCGGCCCGCCCGGTCCGTCGATGCGTAGGTAGCGGTAGCCGAAACCCTCGACGATCGACGCGATCGGCTCCGTCGAACCGTCATCGACCACAACTACTTCAAAGCGCTCAAAGGTCGACGCCGAAAGCGCCGCGAGGCAACGCTCCAGATCCGCGGAGGAGTTGTACACCGGCACGATGACAGAGAGCGACACGGAGCTGCCGCCGCGAGCCCGCAGCGCCTCGTTGCGGTCTCCGCCAGGGTGCGTCGCCTTGGATGGGGGCTCCACGGGCGTCCGATCTCCGGTTGATCGCGCGCGAGCTTCTGCCGCGCCGCGCTTCTCCAGCCGCTCTCATACGGTCGCGGATCTGTTACTGCGGCGCCGAAGCGCGCACGCTGGATCAGCGGACATATCCCAGCGCCCGCAAGCGCTCGGTGGTTTCTTCGGCGGCGTAGCCGGGCTCGCCGCCCGCCGCCGAAGCGGGAACGTAGGCGGGCTCCTTCGCCCGCCGGTCCGCCAGCCGCTCGGCGAGCGCCGCAGCGATCTGCGGCTCCTGCTCCACGAGGTTGTTCAACTCCTCGGGATCCTGCCGCACGTCGAACAAATGTCGCATGCCGTTGGAGAGCTGCACGAACTTGTAGTCCGCGGTGCGCAGGGCGTAGCGATGCGTCCGCAGCTCCCAGACCCGCGAGGTGAACCCAAGCTGAAGCTCGAGCCACGACAGGTTGGGATAGAAGGGCGCGACGTCGGCAACTACTTCCTGGCGCGGGGCGAACTTCTCCGGAACCAGGCTGTGCCGGGCGGGCGCCGCGGGGCCGTCGCTGATGCCCGCCACTTGCAGAATGGTCGGCATAATGTCAACCGTCTGACACAACCCTCGGAGTCGGGTTCCGCCGGCGGCGGCTCCGGGATAGCGGATGATCAGCGGCACGCCGATCAGTGCGTCGTTGACATCGTACAGATGCTCCCAGCGACCGCCCTCTCCCAGGTTCTCCCCGTGGTCCGCGGTGACCACGATTAAGGTGTTCGCAACGTCCGTCCCGGACTGCAAAAGACCTAGCAACTCCGCCAACCGGCGGTCCTGATACTTCACCTCGGCGGCGTACATCGCTTTCAGGACGCGCCGGGCCTCGGCGTCGTCGTCATGCCGGGCGTTGGCGGTGTGCAGTCCGAAACCGTTCGCCAGCCGTGAGGCCACCGCATAGCTGACGCCCGAGGGGAGCCCCGCCCGCCGCTCCGCCCACGGAGGAAGGTACTTCTCATGTGCCTCCAGGAGATTCACGAACAGGAAGAACGGCCGGGCGGGATCGAACCCATCGCCCAACCACTTCCCCAGCAACGCCACGGCCTCGGATGCCCCCTTGTCCGTCCAACGTTCGGGCATCCCCAGGCCCTGCGCCAATCCATGCACCGTCAGATCGTCGTAGGGTCCGCGGAGGCGGAACGTCTTCTCAAAGCCCTGCAACAGGTTGCAGCGACGCAGGTAGAAGTTGCTGTTGAGCGCCACCGTCTGGTAGCCCTGCTCCTTGAGCGTCTCTGCCAGCGTGACGAAGGCATCGTCGAGCCACAGACGGTGTTCGTAGGAGCAGCCGTGCGTAGCGGGGTACAGGCCGGTAAACAGCGAAGCATGCGACGGCACCGTCCACGGAGCAGGGCTGAAAGCATCTTCGTATACCACGCTTCCCGCCGCGAGCCGATCCAGCTCCGGCGTCAGCCCGCGGGAGTCGCCGTAGCAGCCCAGGTGATCGCGCCGCGTGGTGTCCAGGACGATAAGGACCACGTTTGGAGGCCCCTCGCGCGAAGCGGCAACGGTTCGGGCATGCGGCGTATCCGCCCGCGTGAACCAGCCCAGTCCGACCACGATGATTGCGAGCGATGCCATAAACGCCCAAGTCATCCTTCCCGCACGGTGCTTCAAGCGGTGGACCGACCAGGAGAGGAGGGCGAGGACCGCCACTTTCATGCTCGTGATGAGGAAGTGAGGCAACCCGGAGGATGCCGCCGCGCTATCGATAACCAGCGACGCCAGTAGTGCATGCAACGCCGCGAGGAGTAACGCCACTTGCTGCCAGGGACACTCAAACGCCCGGGAGGTCACGACACCGGCGTACACCAGCCCTGCCACGGGGAAGGCCGCGAGCATCGCCAACAACGCCGACCAGCCGTGAAGGGACTTAACACCCAGGCAGACCACGGCGGCACACAGCCCGATCACGTTCATACCCGCCAGCAACCCGCACCAGCGCGGCCGCGACAACCGCAGGCGTCCGAGCCGATCGCCGAGTTCCAACACGCCCGCCAATGCGGATACCAGTAGAATCGCCGGCGCCGCGGCGAACGCCATGGCCACCAGGTAGTCACCCAGCGCCAGCTCCGGCGCGTGGGCCCAGGCATCGAACGTGGCGTAGAGCGCCGCCGTCAGGCCGCCGGCGGAAAGCGCTACGCCGCAACGTTCGCCCAGCCCCATCGGCGGGGATGGCTGCGTTTGTGGGACAGGCGTTGGCATCAGGTACGACTCCAGTCGACGGAGCGCGGGGGGCTCCGCAAAACGGTCAGGCGAGCAGCGGTCGTCCTGCGAAGGTGGGATCACTCGGAGGGATGCCCTCGCACAACGCCCGCCCCGCCTGCTTCCGCGCCAGCAGCTCACGAACGACCGTCAGGTAGTGGTCGAGGAACGGCGCCGCGGCGAACTCGGCCTCATACGCAGCGCGACCCTCGGCGGCGAGGCGCTCGCGAAGCGCCGGGTCCGTGCGCAGGCGGTGGATCGCGTCACGCAGCTCGGATTCGGTGCGATACGCCAGCCCGCCGCCGTAAAGGCGAACGATTTCCTCCAGCGAGCTCTGGGCGTAGACGATCACCGGCGTGCGCGCCGAGAAGGACTCGGCGACGATCACACCGAATGTCTCGTAGCAGAGCGACGGCACCAGCGTGGCGATGGCATGTCGGTAGAGACTCTGGAGCTGTTGGTGCGGACAACGACCGACAAACCGGATGTTGCTCGCGCCCGTGGCCATGGCGCGGAGTTCGCTCTCGAACGTCCCTCCACCGGCGATGAGCAGGTCCACGTCGGCCAGCTCACGAAAGAGAGGGATGAGGGTGTGAACCCCTTTGATCTTCTCCAGTCGCCCGGAGAACAGGAAGTACGGCCGGTTGTTGTTAACCGCCGCCGCGTCGTCGAGGCGTACCGAAGGCTCCGGGTGGAAGAGCGGGAGCTGGATCATGGTGCCCTCGATGCCGCGTTCCCGGTGCGCCTGCATGGTAAACAGGCTGGGGCCGATGAAGGCGTCGATGTGCCGTGTGGCGCGGCGCATGAGCCCGGTGTAGCGCCACCACTGCGGCGGTCGCTTTCCCTGAAGCTGGCAGCGGAGGCACGTGCGTCGCGTGCAGACTTCGCGGTTCATGCGCCACAGCACGTGCATGGGGCACACCAGCCAGTGCTCGATGAGCGTACAGAGCTTGAGGGCCCGGCCCAGGCGAAAGGCGTGCGGGCCGCCGAGCAGCGACACGTTGTTGTAGTGAATCACGTCGTAGTCGCCGTGGTGCAGGACGCGCCGCAGCGCCGGCCCCTGGAAGCACGGCCGGCCGAGCTGTTGCACCGCGAGCAGTCCCAGGGAACGCAGCGGCGTGCGGACGCCGTGGACCGTGACGTTGGGATGGTCGCTGTAACCCTCGGTCGGCGTCCGTCGCGCGAGCATCTCGTAGGCCGTCGGGCTGTGCACCACAGTGACGCGGTGCCCCAGCTTCGCAAGCCCGTTCGCCAGCCGGTGCGCGTAGATGCCGTCGCCGCCGAAATTCCAGGGCGGGTAGAACGTGCTGGCGATGCAGAATCGAAGGGTGCGATCCATAGGTGCTCAACGCCACCCGGGCACGCGCCGGCGGTCGACGTCGGGACCGCCCGAATCATGCGGCGCGGACCCGCGCCGGCCATACGGAGCCGCGACCGTAAGGGAGCGGGCGGCAGGGTGCGACAGGGCGGCAGATCGCGGACGGTGATCTAGACACGCGCAGGCCGACGATGTCCGGACTACCTGACAATACAATCTGTGGCGAACCACCGGAGCCACGGTGTGGCACGGGCATCTTGCCCGTGAATCACTGGGGTGGAAGCCCATGCCACGAACTTCGCCGCAAACCACTACGGTTCGCGCTCAAACCGCGTCACGTCCACCCAGTGAAAGCGACGGTCCTCGAACTCAGGATAATGCCCCGCCCACGCGGCCTTCACCTCCTGGGCCGCTCGGGTCGTCCGCGGCGTCCGTTGATACGCCACCAGCCACACGCGCCCGCAATCCGCCTGCGGCCCCGGAGCGGTGGCCGGGTCGAGCACGCGCGGCTCCGGACGATCGGCCTGGTAGATCTGCCACTCCAGGGGCACCTTGCCGAAGGGATGAAACAGCACACAATCGCCGGCGCGATATTCCTCCGCCAGGAAGGCCAGCGCGTCGCGGTAGTTCTCTTTGTAGGGTATGAAGTAGTTGGCGCGCAGCGCGGCCGCCGAAAAAACCAGCACAACCGTCGTCCACGTCCACCGCACCGGCGGGCTCGACAAAGCCGTAAGGCCGCACGCCGCCAGAACGTAGTACGGCCCCGCCGACGCTGAAACCAGCCGAAGCGTGTACTTGCCGCCCAGGGCACCCACGACGGCCGCCAGGAACATCGGCACCACCACCAGGCACGTGAACAGCATCAGCCCCGGTCGCGCCGAACGCTGTGCCGCGGGCGGCACCTCGGACTGCCACAGCCTGGCGATTCCCAGGATCGCCGCGACGCCGAACAGCCCCAGCCCCACCGTAGCCTCGACCGCGGGTGTCGCTGCCTGCAATCCCGCCATTTTCGCGTTGCCGAAGGACGCCAGGGTGCTCAGCGGCGAGGTCCAGGAGAACGCGAACCAGGGAGGCTGCTCGCCGAAGTACTGCGGATCGACATAAAACACGCGCCGCACGATGCCCGACGCCAGCCACGGCAGGCATGCCAGCAGCACCACCGCGAATCCGCCGGCCCACCATGAGCGTGGGATTCGGCACTCGCTACGCCGCAGCACGGCGTACGCCAGGAGCGCCACGACGATGAACGCCCCATAGTAGTTGGTGTATGCCAGGAGGATGGTGGCGACCACCGTCGCGCACCAGGCGTACCCCGAACCCTCGTGAAACGCCTCCACGAAGGCGATGGCGACCGCCAGCGCCAGCAGGTGGAAGAGTGCATACGGCCGGGCCTCCTGTCCGTACATCACGCCCAGTTGCGACACCGCCATCAGCAACGCCGCAAACCCCGCCGTCGCCCGATCGACAAACCGTCGCGCCAGCACGTACAGCGCCGCGATGCCGCACGCCCCAAGCAGGGCCGACAGCAGCCGCGCCTCCCAGGCACCGAATCCGGCGACCTGGTGCCACGCGTGCAGCAGCAGGTAGTACAATGGCGGGTGCGTATCGACGTCCGTCACCAGCCGTGCGGGAATCTCGGCCATCGGCAGGCGGCTCGTGACCAGCGTATACGCCTCGTCGTACCACAGGCTCTGTTCGTCCAGGCGGAACAACCGTAGCGCCAGGCCCAGACCCACCGCCACGAAGAGCGGCCATTCGTTCCTCAGCGTCGCACAGGTCACCGGGGTCCTCCCCGCCGTCGCGTGCCTAGTGCTTCCCTCCCCGGCCGATGTCCTTCAACCATCACATCCTGCGAATCAATGCGCCAGTTCATGAAACGCCTCGACCGCCTGCCGCGCCGAGCGCTCCCAGGAGAAGCACGCAGCGCGGGCGAGGCTCCTGGCGGCCATATCGTCGCGCAGGGCGTCGTCCCCGACCACCCGCCGCAGCAGGCCCACCAGCCCGCTCTCGTCCAGCGGATCGAACACCAGCCCGGCCTCGCCCACAACCTCCGGCAGCGAACCGCGATCGCTTACCACCACCGGCGCCCCGCAGCCCATCGCCTCCACCGCCGGAAGTCCGAACCCCTCCAGCAGCGAGGGGAACACAAACGCCACGCAGGCGGCGTACAGATGCGCCAGATCGTCGTCCGGCACGAAGCCGGCAAAGCGGACGCGATTCATAGTGCCAAGCCGTGTCACCAGTCCCGCCAGCTGCTCGTGGCACGTGCGAAACACGTCGCCGGAATAATCACCCACGAAAACCAGGCGAACGTCACCGTAGGGCGCCTCACCCACCAGGCGGGTATGCGCGCGTATCAAAGTGTCAAGGTTCTTATGCGGACTGATCCCCCCCACGGAGAGCAGAAATCGCTCGCCGGGCCGGATGCCGTGCCGGGCCAGCGCCGCAGCGCGAACTTCACCGGCGGGCGGCACGCGTCGGAACGCCTCCGACGGCGCCTCGGAGACGATCCGCACCTGTTCATCCAGCAAACCGAACGCGGCCATCAATCCCCGCTTGGACGCCTGCGACACGGTGACCACGCGGGCGGACCGTGCCACCGCCAGGCGGGACTTCAAGTTCCAGAACCAGCGCGTGCGCCGCGTGTGGAATATCAGATGCGGCAGCGTCTCGGCGATGGCGTCGTGGAAGGTGACCAAAACCGGGAACCGCCCCAGCACCGGAAAGTAGGAGTACACCGCGGGAAAGAACATAACGTCCGGCGACTCGCGCTGTACCAGCCGGGCCATGTTCAGCATGTCCCGCAGCCCGCGGCGGCCCTCCGCCGACGCCGCTTCAACCGCGGCCTCGGAGGTATCCCCTACCGCCACGCGCATGTCCGGGGGGAATCGGGTGCACTCGGCGGTCTGGCGGTCGGCAAAAAGGATGTATTCGTCGTCGCCGGGCGAGCATGCGATGGCGCCGACCAGTTCGCGGACGAACCGCCCGAACCCGCGCCCGTTGTTCCAGCTCGTTACGTCAATACCGATGCGCATGGGGAACCGGCGCGATAGCAGGCATCAGATCGCCCCCCTCAGGCGATGCGAAACGTCGGGGATTCCCGATTGTCGATTGACCGTTGCTCCGTCGTCTTGTTGCTGACCCTGTTCCCCGTTCCTTCTCGTCGTCGCTCTATCCCCGTTTCGACATTCTGGCGTTTTGACGTTTTGACGTTTTAGCGTCTTGGCGTTTCCTCCCTTGTCGCCGCGTCGCCGCGTGCGCATCCTTCCGCATTCCGCATTCATCATTCCGCGCTGTGCTGCTATTGCCTTCGCATGACGACGATGCGGTTGTACGTGATCCCGACCGCCCAACCGGCAAGCCCCCCCACCAGCAAACCCCAGAACAGGCCCACGAACGCTCCGCCCCAGGTTACGGAGTAACCGATGAAATAGTGCCGCAGCAGCTTGAGATGTTCGCCCACCATCGGCCCGCCTTTGACCAGTAGCCAGACGGTCATCAGGAACAACCCCCCGCCACAGATCAACCCCAGCACCACGGCGAGGATCCCCGCCTTGATCCGCGCTACCCGCCGAACCACCTCGCGATCCACCGACATCGTGTTCATCCGGAATCCGTCCCTTCTGCTCCTTCGGCCCATCGCTACCAGGCAGCGCCGCATGCCGCCCGACGGCGGCCGCTACACCTTGTCCAGTATGTCCTTGCTCTCCTCCTCCTCCGCGTGCCGCTTCACGAAGATGGCGAACGCCCACTCTGTCCAGTTGTGCAGCCGGGCGCAGCCGTATCCGACCGCGAACCCCACCAAGCTCGCCCAGAACCAGCCCACCAGCGCCCCGGCCCAGCTCACCGAGAAGCCCGGCAAGTAGTTGCCCAGAAGCTGGAGCGTCTTGCCCACCATGGGTCCGCCCCGAAGCAGCAGGACGACAGTGGCGAGCAACAGCGCCGCGCCCGAGACCAACCCCACGGACGTGCCCAACGCTACGGGCTCCAGCCGCGCGAACGCCTCCTCGATCACCTCTTCCTCCGGCGCGACAGCCCCGCCCGCCGGCACGGCGACCGTCACCTTCGAAGGCACCAGGCGATCGCCCGCGGGCGCCGCCCCTTTCGCTTCCTCGTGGTATTCCTTCTCCACGTTCACCGACCAGATGTCGTAGTTCGCTCCCGCCACGTTACGTGCCGCGTACACGCCGGTAAGCATCGAATGATCCTGATTATTGTAGCGATGCTGCCCGTTGCGCCCGATGGTCTGCAGGTTGGTCAGGGTGTCGAGATACCGGCGGAGGACCGCCAGGTGGTCCTGGTACACCTGGTCGTAGACCGGGTACGCCTTCTTCATCCGCACCACGGTGCCGTCCTCGACCTCGCCGGCTTCGATCAAACCGATCTGCGTGCACTCTCGGATACCCAGCTCTACCAGCCGCTCGTCAGGCCAGTCCCAATGCTCGTCCGCATCCCAGAGGAAATACTCCAGGCCCAGCGACGTCCGCGACTCGTCCGGCACCATCGACGGGCTCCAGTTCTTGTAATTCTGGATGCGGCCCATCTTCACTTCCGGTGTGTGGATGTAGATCCAGTTGTCGGGGAAGATGTGTTCCCGCTTGACGATCAGAACGGCCGTCAGGTAATCGCGATAGCGGAGCGACTCCGCGGCCCGCAACACCTCGGGCGGCGGCGGCGGATCCAGGGCGCGGATCAGTTCCCGCAGGGGCATGGTGGAAAAGAAGTGCGTTCCGCCGAATTCGACGAGCTTCCCCTGCGGATCGCGCCCGTACACACATTCGACCCGGCCGCCGGCGTGGCGGATGCGATCCACCTTCAAGCCGCGCATGGTGGGGCTGCCCCTGTCGGCGAGGAGCACCTCGCAGCGTTCCCACATCATGCCCGGCCCGAACCGCGGGTATTTGAACTTGTCGATCAGCGTGGTGATGATCCGCCCGTCACGGTCCCGCCCCTTGCCGCCCAACAGTGCGTTTCGCAGCGCTTCGGTAAGCGACAGATTCTTGATGCGCTGCGCCGCCCAATCCGCGGAGATCTCGTTGCAGGGTATCCCCCAGACCTTCTCGGTGTAGGTCTTGAAGAAGATGTTGTAGAGCCGGTGGCCGAAACGGTTGGAAACCCACTGCTCGAAGTTGTCCTCCCGCGCCGAGGGGAAGAACTTGGCCTTGGCGTATGACATCCCGATCAGGACCGACTCCACCGGCCCCAGCCCGGCAAGCGCGTTTCTTGCCTGCAAGGGGTAGTCGAAGAAGTGGCCGCGATAGTGGATGCGCGACATCCGCGGGCGGAGCAGGAATTCCTCGCCCAGTATCTCATCCCACAGCTCGTTGATCAGCGGAACCTTGGAGAAAAACCGATGCCCGCCGATGTCGAAGCGGTACCCGCGATAGCTGACGGTGCGCGAAAGCCCGCCCACGAGCTGGTCCGCTTCCAGAACGGTGGAGCGGATCCCCAGCTTGGCGAGCTCGTAGGCGGCGGTCAGCCCCGCTGGACCCGCTCCGATAATAACAGCTGAATTCACGCCTGGGTCCTGGATTCCCGCAATCGGTAGCGTGCTCTGCGCAGACTCCGTCCCCGTCGGCTCCCGCCTGGCCGCGCAGTTGCGCCCCTCTTATAATCGGTCGATTGTACTGGCACTCGCGGGTATGTCGAAGCAGGCGCCCCGCACCGGTCGATGGGTTTCATCGTAGAGCGTTGGATCGGAAGACCGCCCGCGTGGCGCCCAATACCGGACCTGCGCCTCTCGGGCCTGAGCAACCATGAGCGTTGAACCCATCGAAAGCCGCCGGGCGACCAACCGGCTCGCTGTGGCCTTGGTCGCGCTTGCGGTCGGCCTCCACGGCTACCGCTTCACGCACAGCCTCGGCGAGTTCATCGACGCCTCGCATCACTTGATGAACGGCATCTTCATCCACGACGTGCTGCACCAACCCATCACCGCCCTTTCCGATCCCAGGGCCTTCGCGTTCAACTACTACCGGCATTACCCCGCCGTCAACCTCGGGTATTACCCGCCCGTCTTCCCCCTGACCGAAGCGGCGATGATGCTTCTCTTCGGCGTATCGGGCGCGACGGGGCAGCTCACGGTCCTCCTGCACACCATTCCACTGACGCTCTTTGCCTTCGCGTGGTTCCGCCTGCGGCTTTCGCTGTGGTGGGCCGCCGGTGCAACGGTGCTGCTTGTGGCCGCCCCGTTCCTCGTATACTGGGGGCGCGACATCATGCTGGAGACGCCCGTGCTGGCCTGGGTCATGGGCGCCGTGCTTTTCTTCGAGCGTGCGCTACGTAGCGACCGCCCCGCGTGGTCCGCCTGCCTCGGCTGGGCGACCATGTCCATTCTCGCCATGTGGACCAAACAGCAGGCTCTGATGCTCCCCATCCTGTTTGCCGTCGCCGTGCTCGCCGCCGGACGGTGGCGCCATCTCTTGCAGTTGCCGGTGCTGTGCTGTGGCTTCCTGGTCGCCCTGGGGGCGGCCGGGCTGCTCGGGCTGATGTACGCCCAGGGCGGCGATGTGGTGGGGCATTCGCTGGGCTTCACCGCGCAGCACGTGGCCGATCGCTTCAACGCCCGGCAGTGGCTCTTCTACTTCAAGAAGCTCCCCCTGGTGTGCGGCTGGCCCCTGCTGGCGTTCGCCGCGCTCGGGGTCGTCACCGTCCTCATGCGGCGCATTCGCGGTCTTTCGCCGGTGGTGGCCTGGCTAGTTGTATTCTATGTCGTGCATTCCTATCCGCGTGCCCAGGACTCGCGTTATGCGATCCTCTGGCTCCCGCCGATCTGCCTGTTGGCGACACTGGGCGCCCAGGGCGCCGGCGCGGCGTTGGCGGCGGTGCGGCGCGCTGGGAACCAAGTTACCAGCCGCCCCGGGGCCGCCGGTTCTACCGGCCTTGCGGCGTTGCTTGCGGCGCTGCTGGTCGGCGAGTCGCTGGTTCGTTCGTTGTGGGTCCGCGTGCCCCCGGTACCGCCTGCCTACACGCGAGCCACCGACGACCTCGCGGAGTTGCTGGGGGATTTCAGTTGCCTGTCGTTCGTGCCCAGTGTGGCGGCGCGGCCCGCGGTGCTGTTCCGGCTCGCCGTGGAGGAGCGGCGTTCCTCGGCCCACGACATCTATGCCTTCGGCCGGATGCTGCGTGCCCACCATGTGCTGCGCGATTGGCGCAGCAACTGGGGCGACGTCCGCACCCTGGCAGGTAAACTCGAAGAGTGGAATATCAAGTACATCCTCCTGGAACGGCCCACGGTTCTCAACCCCGGGTTCGGCGACGAAGAGATCGACGAAGCGCTCGAGCTGGTGCTGGCGCTCGGGGAGTTCCGCCTGCGGAGCGAGTATGCCGTCGACCTGTCCCTGCCCCGATACCCGGCGCCCATGAAGCCCGGTGAGTATCCGCAGCGTAAGCTGTTGCTCTATGAGCGCATCGCGCCCATGACCTACAACCCCGGCGCACACCCCGCGCTGCAACCCCACCGCGTGCCCATGACCATCCCGGGCACGTGATGCCGGCCGCGGACCGGGGTGCGGGATCGGCTCAGGTGCCCGACTGCTTGCGCACGATCATGTCGAAGTTCCGCACCAGCCCGGTGTAGACACTCCAGACCACGAACGCGAACACCACCGCGGCGCCGGTACTGCCCAGCACCGCCGCGGTCCGCGCCGCCTGCGCCCCCGCCGCGAAGTCCTTGGGGTTGGCATCAAAAAGCTGCAACGGATCGACCAGGTAGAAGATTGACGTAAACGGCGTAAACGGCGCCAGCAGGGCGCCGAACTCCGCCCCGCCCGAACTGCGCACCACCGCAAAACCGAGCATGGAGGCCGTGCCGAAGAGCAGGATGACCAGACCCACGCTGTACATGACTGCCGCCACATTCTTGCGGCTGATGAGCGAAATCCGCAAGCCAATGACGCAGGCGCACGCGGTATAGATGATCATCAGCGCCGCGATCTCAAAAGCGGTCTCGATCCACACCGCCGGCGGAGGCGATTTCCGCCCCAGCCCCGCGATGCCGAACAGCAGCAGGAACAGCACCGGCCCCAGCAGCAGCGGCACCGCGAAGCTCACCAACCCGCGCAACTTGCCCCAGAGAATGTACTTGCTGGTCAGCGGCGTGGTCAGCAGCAGGTCCATGGTCTTGGACTCCTTCTCCTTGGTCATGGACGTGGCCGCGGTGTTGGTGGCGATGATCACCGCGATAGCAAACTGCACGATGATCAGCTTCGCCAGCCAGGGGCGGACCTCGTCCGCGGGCATGCTGCCCAGCACGTGAGCGAGGAACAGGAGCGCCAGCCCCGCCAGGCCGCCGAGAATGACCGTCCAGCGCAGCATGGCGCCTCCCGCGGCGCGAGTGCGGGCCTCGCGCCAGGCAACGGGATTCGCCCAGACGGTGCGCGGCGCCCGCGTTCGCTCGCCCGGGACACGCCGGGAGAAGCGCTGGAGAAGCGTCCCCAGCACGGTCGGCTCGCCGATCTTGGCGCCGCGTCGGACGAAGAGGACGCTCGCCAGCGTCAAGAGCAGCGCCAGCGCCAGGGTCCAGGCAAGGTAGGCCGCGGAGGGAAACGCCAGCGCGTAACGCGTAAGGTCGAGCCCGCCCGCGAGGCTGACATACGTGGGCGGGTGTACGCGGTTCAGCGCCACGTCCAGCGCCAGGAAGGGGTGCAACGGTGTCAGCCAGCTCATGCGCCGCCCCGCAATGTTGGGCGGGGATGCCGCCACCCAGGTGTCGTCCCAGAGCCCCAGCAGATACACGCTGAGCAGGTACAGTCCGATGACCAGGTAGAAGGAGAAAATCGTCACCCGCGTGCCGATGCGGATCATGGCGATGAAGATCGCCAGCGCCCCGGTCAGGAACGCCGTCGAGCCCGCCAGCGCGAAGCTCTCCAGAATCTGCATCGTGGTCACGCCGCCGTACACCATGGTGATGAGGAAAATCGGCAGGCCGGCAAGCAGCAGCATCATGACGAAGTAAAGCCGGCTCATCAGCGAGCCGAAGACGATCTGCGCGCTGCTGAGTGGCGTGGAAAGCAGGATGTTGAACGTCTGGGCGTCACGCTCCTGGGTGATGGCGCCGGCGGTGAACACCGGGGCCAGGAAGCACATCAACGCCAATTGCGCCGTGGCCGCGAACTTAAACGTCTGCGAGGCCCCCTTGGCCAGCTCCGCCAGCGACGCGCTCTGCCCCCCCATGGACACGAACAGTGAAATGAGCACCACGCCCAGAAGCACGCCCAGGTAGGCAACCCGCATCCACAGGTGCCGCGGCCGCCGCGATGCGCCGCACACCACCCGCACCAGGATGGGGTTGGCCGGCAGCAGGTGCCAGAGCCAGAGCCAAAGTGACCTAAGGGTAGCGGACATGACTATGATCTGCCCGGAAACGGAGGATCGTCGATGAACGTTGGACCATCACCACTGCCATACGCCGACATTTCAGACCGCGGCGCCTCGGGGGCCTGAGCATCCGCCGTTGACCTTCGCCTTGCGCAATCCGCGCTACTGCACGATGCCCTTCGTCAGCCGCATGAACGCCGTCTCCAGGTTCACCTCCTCCTCTTTGATCTCACGGATCTTGAAGTTGTTCTCCAGAAGCGGCTTGACCAGCAGCGAGAAGTCGCGGGTCTGCCGCTCCAGTTCCACGATGAGTTGACCGTCGGACTCCTCCACGCCCTTGACCCCTCGCGTCCGTTGCAAAAGCAGCGCCGCCAGGTCCTGCTGCTCGGTCACGCGAACGATCACTTTAGTCCCCGTCTTGACCTTGTGAATGATGTCCTGGATCGACCCGTGGTAGAGCAACTGTCCCTGCTCGATGATCCCCACTGTGGTGCACAGCTCCGCCAGTTCGTGCAGAATGTGCGAGCTGATGAGGATGGTTTTGCCCATGCGGCGGAGCTCTTTGAGCAGCTCGCGGATTTCGATGCGGGCGCGCGGGTCCAGTCCGCTCGCCGGTTCGTCCAGCAGCAGCACCTTTGGATCGTGCAGCAGCACCCGCGCCAGGCTCAGCCGCTGCTGCATGCCCCGGGACAGCGAATCCACCAGGGCATCGCGCTTGTACGTCAGGTCCGTCAGCTCCAGCACGTCGCCCACCACCCGCGCCCGCTGGCGGCCGGTGAGGTTGTAGGCGCTGGCGAAAAACTCCAGATACTCCTGCACCACCATGTCCTCGTAGGCGCCGAAGAAGTCCGGCACGTACCCGATCAGCGGTCGAATCTTACGGGACTCATAACCCACCACGTGCCCGCAGATGCGTGCCTCCCCCCAGGTGGGTTGCAGCAGGGTGGCGAGGATCTTGATGGTCGTGGTCTTGCCGGCGCCGTTGGGGCCGATGTACCCGAAGCACTCGCCGTCCTCGATGTTCAGATGCAGGTTGTTCAGCGCCACGAGCTTCCCGTAGCGCTTCGTCAGGTTGATGGTCTGGACGATCATGGGCAATCCCCACGGCGGCATGGCGGCCGCCGCGCGCGGTACGGCGCGACCTACGACCCGCTTTCCGTGGCCGGCTCCTCCTCACCTCCGTCATCCGCCGGCGCCTGGTCCATTACCGTAACCGGGATTCGAATGCGGTACATGGCCCAGGAATGGCGCCGCTCCGGCTCCAGCGCCCGAAAGGGCCGATCGCCTTCGCGGAGGAACAGCCGCGCCGGGCCGGGATCGGCGGCAAACCCGATGAGAACCATGCTCCCCGGTTCGCCGGGCGACGATTCCGATGCCGGCCGGCCCGCGTCGATCTGTTCCCGCAGGTCCAGTCGGCGCAGGCGGTCGCGGGCCAGCGCCCGCATGCCCATCCACGGATCGAGCATCCCGGCGAAATTCTGCGGCGCGAACTCACCGATCGTCGACATCAGCAGCAGCGCGTTGCGCTCATCGCCCTGGCCATAACGACTGGACTGCGATCGCCCCACGTTCAGCACCGACACCCCTTTCTTCCACTCCTCCTGCGCGTCGCTGAGCTGGGAGCGCATCAGAAACTCGCCCAATGACTCTCCCGGGGCCGGCTGGTAGCACAACGGAGCCAGCGGAACGCGGGCACCATCCGCCGGAAGGTCGCCGATGCGATAGGCGAAGATCAGATCGCTCCGCGTACGGGCATTGTCCGCCAGATTGACCCGCGCGTGCAGCAGAATGCAGTCGCGCAACGCCACGCCCAGCGCGTTGATCACGAAGCTGTCTTCGGTAATCCGCCCCCGTTGCACCCGCACGCTCGCCGAGAGCTTCCCCCCCAGCGGCCCCTTCCACCGCCCTTCGAGCTGCTTGAGCGTGGCGCGGCAGCGAACCTCCTCTACCACCCCCACCGTGGGCGACACGCGATACGCCGACGGGTCAGCGTAGGTGGTGGCGGTGCTCAGCGCCTCGTTCTCACCCGGGACGGGACGCAGGAAGCACGGCGTCACCTGCGGCTCGTTCGCCGCCAGGCGGTCCGTGGGAAGCCAAACGTCCAGACGTTTGTCTGCCGACGTTTTGAGCCCGAATAGCGCCGTGGCGTATCCCAGTCCGCTCCCCGCCTCGGCATCAACGATGGTGAGCTGGTGCAGGCGCTCGCCGAACCCTTGTAGGAAGTTCACGGCCACCATGCTCAACGCGCTCGCCAGGCAAGCCACCAGCGCAAACGCCGACCAGCTATGGTGCCGCCAGCCTCGCGCTCCGAGGAACCCCCAGGACCCGAACGTCGCCAGCGCCACGTACCCCACCGACGCCAACGTGGCGATCAGCAGATACAAACTGCCGGACGTGGCGTATGACACCGCGCCGACGATCTGGTTGAACAGCGACAGCGGCGGCGCCTGCGCGGCATCCGCCTTCTCCGCCGGCGCCAAGTAGAACGTCGCCTGGAAGAACTCCACGGCCCCGCCGGGCGCGGAGAATAGGTCCTTCAGCGTCACGCCGGAGAACATCACCGAGCCACGGTCCACGCGCCAGCGGGTCAGCACATCGCTATTCGTGGCGCGATCCCGGGCGATCACGGCCGCTCCCGCCCGGGCGGAGCTTCGCGCCAAGGGCACCGGCGCAGGAAACGGCATCTCGTGCCATTCGACGCCCTCACCGCGCTCCGCATGGGCCCGGTACGGGGCCCCCAGCCATCCACCGCGCAACTCCGGCAGGTTGGCTACCGCCGTCACCTCGCCGATCTGTGCCGGCAGAATGGCATAGAGCGATTCGTGAAGCACCAGTGACGACGCCGTCCGCGAGGCCGCCAGCAGCAGCGTGCCGCCCTGCCGCACCCATTCAATGAGTGCTTCCCGCTGCCGGTCCGTGGCGTCGTCGGCCAACGCCTCATCCCATACAAGGAAGTCCACGCCCTCCAGCCCGATCCAATGCTCGGGAAGCTCGGAGGGGCTGATGTGCCCCACGTGCACCGCACGGCTGAACGATTCGCGCTGCTCTACATCACGGGCGTCCAGCAGGTCCTTTACCCGCCCTACGGAGCTCGTGGAAACCGAGAGGACCAGAATGTCGTCGTCCGAAATGACGGACGGCTGCTGCGGTGGCTCGGCCCGGTAGGTCAGCTCGCCCTGGCTTACCACCTGCACCGGCGCTCCCTGGATGTCGATCAACTCCACCGCGAACTTATTCTCCGCGCGGCGCGGGTTCGCCAGGGCATAAAGGTAGGAACGCTGGTGTCCGCCGCTGTCCCGGCGCAGGTGGACCTCGACGCGGTCGTAGCACGCGTCGCCGTCGTTGTCGAGCTGCGACACACGGAGCACACCGTCGAAGGCGGCTTCGTCGAGCAGCGCCAAATCCACCACAATCGGGGTCCACTGCCCATTGCGCACTACGTCGCCGGAGGGAAGGGTGGGAAACCCTACGCCCGTGACGTTCACTTCGATTCGCGCCGTGGCGGCCTGCGGCAGCAGTGCCGGCAGCGCGACGGCAAGCCATGCCAGGCCGCACCGGCAGGCGCCGGCTCCAGCCCGCCGGTTCGACGGCCGTGCGCCACGAACTCGGGATGTTCTTTGTGCGCCACCCGGCATGATATACCCCGCAGAACACGTGCCCGACTCGTTAAGTCGGCGCTCGATTGTAGTCCCTGCGCGCGGACGCGACAACCGAGATGCCGTCTTGCGGGCGAATGGCAAGCCGGAACCGGCGCGAGGTTTCTCCCACCCTACACTGGGCTCCAGTCCGTAGCGTGCCCCCGCCGACACTTGCACCGCGAGGCGGAGTGGTCGCAACGTGGCACGGCAGGAACCAGGGCAGGTTGCCGCCTGCCGGGTGGGCACTACCCCTGGAGCCGTAGAACCCCGCCGGGTTCGGCGGTCCCGGGTGATAAGGCGGCCGGGGGTACGAGGGCGGCCGCGCCCCCCTCAACCCAGCCCAGCTTGCCATCAGGAAGTTCGATGTTCCACCACGCGCCGCGCGCCGCGCGCAACGTGAATTCCACGCCGGGTTGGAGCGGCTGCTCGAACTGTCGCTGGTAGCTCGTGCCCGGCCCTTTGTAGACGGTGACATCCATTGCCAGAATTACCCCCCGCGGCATGCGCCTATCCAACCAGCGCTCCGTGGCGAGCGAACCACCCGCGGCGGTCGCGGTAAGCCCGGCGACGACCGCCACCACGGCGACGGCGCGGCGCGGCACCCACAACCGCATGGCAAGACATCCCCACAGCGTCAGGTAAGCGGCCAACGCCGCCCACGCCCGACCCCGCGCCGAAGTGTCGAAGTGCCAGAAGAACAGGCTCCGCAGCACTCTGCTGCCGCGGCTGGACTGGATCGTAGTCAGGCAGCGGGACTTGGCCACCGAAAGATTGTCGAGCAGCAGGGGATCGCCGGGAATCAGCCGTTCCGCCCGGCGGTAATGCAGCACGCTGCGCCCGATGTCGCCTGCCTGGAGGTAGCAGTTGCCGATGTTGTACTCCAGTGCCCCGCTGTTCGCCCCCGCCGACAGCAAGCCCTCCATCCGCTGCGCGGCGCTGACAAACAGTGCCTTGGCGCGGTCCGGCCGCCCCGCAAGCAGACGCTGTGCCTCATCGAATTCCGCCAGCGCCGTCTGAAGTTCCGTCTGCTGCGCGGACACATCCGCGACGGAACCGGCTCTCGCCGGCGGCAACATGCCGCCCCCGACCAGCAGCAGCACCACGACCGCACGATGAACCGCGCGCCCGACACTCATCGCGTGCACCGCTCCAGATGCGTGAGCCAGCGCTGCACGCGCGCCGCCGCGTCCGCGGGCACTGCACCGGAAGCACCCGCCGCGTACACCGCTGCGTCACATTCATCGAGAAACGAACCGATCTCGCGCACCACGTCGTCGCCAACCCCGAGCGTGCCCAGGACGCCGCGGACCTCCTGCGCCGTCAGGGCACCGGGCGGCAGGTTGCAGCGATCGCAGACATAGCCGGTCAGCGCTTGCGAAAGGGACTGCAAGCGCACAGCGGGCTGACCGTTTCGCTCCGCCAGCCGAATGCGAGCCTGGGCCGTTCGCAGCGCCTGTTGCCGGCGGGCCAGCCCCGGATCGCGCCGCAGCCGCTCCCGTCGCCGCACCAGCACAAACAGCCCCAGATAGGCCAGCGGCGGCGCTGCCAGCGATACCGCCCAGGCCGGACCCATTGAAAGCGACTGGTCCGCCAGCACCAGCTCGGGGTCCACGTAGTTCGGAGAAACGCCCCCCGTCAGCGGGCGCAGCTCGGTAGCGCCCTCCTGCGCTTCTAACGGCCGCAGCGAACCGACCAGGGTACCGCTGCTGTCCGGCGCGCTCACGGTGATCGTGATCGGTTCCGACGTCAGCGTCACGTAACGTTCGGCCTGCGAATCGAAGAACGACCACGAGAGCGGGGGAACGGTCTGAGTGCCGGCTTGTTTGGGGAAGATCGCGCGGCGGAACACCTTCGCGCCCCCCTCCATGTCGCCCACCAACTCGTCAGCGGTGAAGTCGAAGCGGCTGACTAGCTCCGGCTGGCGCGACAGGGCCGGCCCGGCCACGCCTTCGAGCGGCGCGCCGCGGATGGCGATCGCCAGCGTGATCGGCTCTCCCAACGCCAGGTGGACCGGCTTGGCCTCGACCGTCAACGTGTATCGGCCGATGGCCCCGGCATAGTCGGCCGGCCGGCCCTCATTGGGCGGCGCCTTGACCGTCACGGTCACCGCTTCCGCGCGGGCGGACTCCTTGCGCGCGGCGGCCACCTCGAGGGAGTTGAAAAACCCCCGGCTCAGCCGCGTGGGGTAATTCGCGCGCAGAAACACCGGACCGACCCGCGCCTCACCCACCTGATCGGCGCGGATCTCCTGCGTCACCTTGTAAACTTCATAAACGTGCGACTGTCCCGCGGCGTCGCTCAACCGCGTCTCCGTTTTAGTTACCGAGCCACCGGCAAACACCGAAAGCTGCGAATCCCGCTGCACCAGCACGTCGTTGAGCAGGTCGAGCGGGTAGGTTCGCCCGTCAATGACCACCTTGCGGATGCCGAAAGTCAGCGTAGCGGTGTACGCCTGGGAGACATACACGGACGTGGGCGACACCTCGATCTCCGCAAACAGGTACTGATCGCTGCGGGACCCGGCGGGATCGGCGGCCTTCACCACGACCTTCACCACGTTCGACTCGAGCGTCTGGCCGTCCGCGACCACCTTCAACGGACCGAGAGCGTACGTTCCCTCCTTCAACGCCGTCAGGCGCAGGAGGTAGGTGTAGGTCGTCGTTTGCGACCGCCGGCCCTTGTCGATCGTCGTTTGCGCGAACGTCGACGGGGCACTGTTGACCAGCGACAGCTCCAATCCCTCCGGAACAACCGCTTGCGGTGCGCTGGGCATGCCGGTGTTGGTACAGACCAGTTGCACGTCCGCGATCTCGCCGCGCTGTAGTACGCCGGCGTCCATCTTGAGCTCTACCTGGGCCTGTTGCGCTGCCGCGGCTGCAGTCAGGCAGATCGGAATGAGCCAGATCCCGCGGGCCATCTACCAATCCTTATCCACGGGAGTAACCACCGGCCGCTGCGAAGTCTCGCGGCGTTCCTTCTGGCGGTTGCGCAGCGCCTGCATCATCTCGCGAAGCCGACGCTCCGCCTGCTGCCGTGACGTGTCCGCTTTCTCCTCCGCGGCGGTCTGGCGCTCCTCGTCGGAGGGCTGCTTGTCCTCGTCGGCGCCTTCCGCTTGATCTGCCTTTGATTCACCGGACTGCGCTTGTGCCTGCTGCTCCTGCTTGTCGTCCGCGGGCCGTTGGTTTTGGCTCTTCTGCGAAGCCTGCTGCTCGTCGGCCTGCTGCTCCGGCGACGACTGCGGCTCGGCATCGCTCTGCTCGCCGTCCTGCTCTTCCTTTTTCTTGCGCGAGGCCTGCGATTCGGACGGCGACTGCTGGTCGTCCTGCTGCTCGCCCTCCTCGCCCTGTTCCTGGCCCTGCTGAGGTTGCTGTTGCTGCTGCATCTGTTGCTTAACCTGGCGGCGCAACGTGGCCGCCTTCCGCTGGGCATCGCGCGCGGCCGGGTGCCCCGGGTCAACGGCCAGGGCGGACTGGTACCATTGCAACGCGCTCTCGAGATCCTCCAGCGCCACCTTGGGTTCGTTCAGGTGGTCCAGAGCCTCGGCGTGATAGGCGGACCCGGTGCCATACAGCGAATCCGCCGCCAACTTGGAATCGGTCGCCGTGGCGGAGCGCTCGAAGGCCTCGCGCGCGCCGGCGTAGTCCTTGAGTCGGAGTTTCGCCACGCCCTCAGAGAAGGGGATTTCGGGAGCCTCCGGGACCAGCGAGCGGGCGTATTCGTAGTCTTCCAGGGCGGCCTGGGGGGCTCCCGCGCGCAGCTTGAGGTTGCCGTCGTGGACGGCGGCGTGCGCCGAGCGCGTGTCCTTGGCAACTGGGGCCGACTCTCCGCCGGCCACCGCACCGGCGGCAGCGAAGTGGACGACGACCCAGCCAACTCGCTTCGTCCTTCCCGCAGCGCTCATGCCGGCGCCTCCGCCTGCCACGTCCGTTGCAGCACCGGCACTTCGCCCAGGCGGCAATCGCGCAGCACCGACTCCAGAACCAACAGCCCCAGGGCCGCGGCGAGGAACCACTGGTAGCGCGGCCGATGCCGGCGACGTTCCTCCGTGGTCAACTCGGCTTTCCACATGCCGCCGACGGAGCTTACCAGCGATGGCAGGTCTTGAAGCGGCGCGTAATTCCCGCCTCCCGCCTCCGCGATCTTCTCCAGCGCCTCGACGTTGACTCGGGAGAACACGATCTGGCCGTCAAAGAGGAACGCCCTGCGCTCGCCGGCCGGACCCGCCGGAACCTCGGCGCCGACGGTCCGCGCCGCGTCCCCAACGCCAACCGTAAACACCCGAACGTTGTGCTCCTTGAACGCCTCGGCCGCCGCTGCCTCCGCATCGCCCTCGTGGTCCTCGCCGTCCGTGACCAGCAACAAGATCCGCGTGGCGTGTTCCGGCGACTGCGCGAAAAGGTCCGTCGCCGCCCGGATGGCCCGCGCGATCGCCGTACCCCCGCGCGGCACGCTGCCGAATTGCAGAGCCTCCAACTTGTTGCGAAACGCCAGGTGGTCCGTGGTCAACGGAACGCGCAGGGACGTTGTCCCGGCAAACGCCAGCAGGCCCAGACGGTGCGCCTGCCGGAAGATGGGGCGCTCGGTAAGCTGCTGCCGCAAGTCGCGCTTGGCGCGCTCCAAACGGTTGGGCTGCATGTCCTCCGCCAGCATGGATCGAGAAAGGTCCAAGGCCACTACCACATCCACGCCTCGGACCTTCTGCTTGTCCATGTAGATCCCCCACCGGGGCCCCAGCAGTGCCGCGAAGGCGAAAAGCAACGCCATCACCGACAACCCGGATCGGATGGCCTGTCGTCCGGGGTTGACGCGGAGCGCCAGCAGCGGCGCCAGCTCCTCGGAAGCGAAGCGCTGCAGCGCCCGGCGGCGACGGACTAACCCATACAGCAGAGCACCACCCGCCAGCGGTACCACGGCGCCCGCCCACCAGAGGTCAGGGTTGTCGAACGGCAGGTCGCCCACCTCGGTGGCGGCAACCAGCGTGATGCCCGCGCCCATCAGCGCCAGCGGGATCACCAGCACCCACGCCACCCAGGGACCCAGGGGATGTACGCTCGCCCGGTTCACGGCAGTTTCCGAAACCTGGTATTAACCAGCAGTTGTTCCATCATCAGCAGGCCGATGCCCGCCAGCATGGCAATCTTCGCCGCCCACACGTTATCGCGAAACGCCCGCTCACCGGTGCGCACCCGTTCCAGCCGGTCGATCTCCTCGTAAATGGTCCGCAACGTCCCGACATCGGTGGCACGAAAGTACTTCGCTCCCGTCGCGGCGGCGATGGCGCGCAGCGTCGGCTCATCAACCTCGGCGCGGGAGCGGGCGAAGAAATCCAACGGCGACCGTTGCGCTGGGGTATCCCCCACGGCGCCGATGCTGTAGATTCGGATCCCCAGCGTCGCGGCCACCTTGGCGGCGTCGACGGGGTTGGGCGCGGTCCGCTTCGCCTGCGGCGGCGGGTTGTCCGCGCCGTCGGTGAGCAGGATCATGACGCGGCTCTTGGCCGGCTCCGCGCCCGGCACGCCCGCCACCGCCTGTTCGCCGGCGCGGCGAAGATCATCCGTGGCCAGGACGATCCCGTCGCCCAGCGAGGTGAACCCCGCCTCCTCCGTCTGCCGGACCTGCCGGCCTTCCACCCAACCCGGAATCTCCGTTTGCCGAAGCAGGTCCGTCAGGCTGCCGTGGTCGAGCGTCAGCGGACAGGGCGTGTCGGCGTACATGGCGAAGGTGGTCATGCCAATCAGATCGTTCTCGCGCCCGCCGACCGCTCCGCGGCCGAGCACAAAGTCCTCAAACACCCGCTTAACGGCATCGAGTCGCCGCGCCGGACGCCCCTCCAGGAGAAAATCCTGCTCCGCCATGCTCCCCGAGATGTCGAGCACCATCTGAATGGCGATCCCCTCGCTGGTATCGCGATACTCACCGCCTGCCTGCGGGCGGGCCAGGGCGAAAATGAGCGCCAGCATCGCCAGCGTGCGCAGGCCGGGGACCAATAGCCGCAACCGCGCCGCCCAGGTGGGATTAAGCTGCCTCAGCCCCGCCACACTGCTGAACCGCAGGGTCGGTAGAGGTCGGGCACGGCGGGTTCGGATCCACACCAGGGGAATCGCCGCCAGGAACGCCAGGCACAACCACCCGAACACCGGACCCGGGGCGAACAAGGCGCGGAGGGACTCGATCATGCCCCCACCCCCGCCGGCTCCGCGGCATGGTCTGCCTCCACCGGCTCACGCTCCCGCGTGCGCTCCACGAACTGGCCGGCCACCTGCACCAGCCGCTCGGCTTCCGCGACCTCCGGCCGGTACCGCGCGTATTTGACCGGGTCGCAAACCGAGAGAAACCGCCCCAACTCCTCGGCGTTCGCCGCGCCCAGACGACGATCGCGCGAGGCGACCATCAGGAACTCCTCCGTGGTCATCTCCGGCGCCGAAACTGCAAAACGCCGCTCGACGTAACCGCGCACCACGTCGCTGATTCGATAATAGAACTCCCGGAACTGCCCCCGCGACAACAGGTCCTCGCCAATCAACCGCGCGAGTTCGCGCCGCGCCCATTCGTGGGCGGGAAGGAGCGGAGCGGGCTGCGGCACATGTCGCGGGAACAGGCGGGCGAGCAGCCAGGGGAGAAACCGGCGTAGCGGTGGGTAGACGGCGCCGACCACCAGCACCATCACATACGCCGCCAATCCCGCCCCCAGTGCCAATAAGGGGCCCAGCCACCACCACCGACTCCAGCGCCGCGCCAGCTCAACCGGCTCCAGCGGCGGAAGGCTCTTGAGCTCGGCTTCCGTCAGCTCCTGTCCGGGGACCGCGCGCACCACAAGGGAAAGCGGCTCGGACTTCACTTCCTTCCTCGACGGGGACATCGGCCCCGGTGACACGTCACCGGCACCGCCCCCTGCGGCCTCCGCCGCATCCCGCGCGTCGGTGTACGTCGCCGTCACCGCGGGCAGCTCGTACGTATCCGGCAGTACGAATTCGATCCGGTAGTCGTATGTCAGCCGAACCTTGTCCCGTTCGGTGACGCGCGTGGGCGCGGCGTCCGCGGGGGGCATACGGGCGTCGTAGCGCGCTACACCCTCGCGCAACGCGCGGCCGTAATCGCCCACGTCCACCAGTACACCCTTCGGGGATACGACCTCAACGCGCACATGCACCGGGCGCAGCACCTGTGGCTCACCGGGTGTCGCCGTGATGGTAACCGTCACCGGTCCGTCGCTCGCGGATTGCGACCGTGGAGGTCCGCCCGCGCCGGCCTCCTCGGGCTTCGGCCTGCCGCCACAGCCGCCAAGCGCAGCGCACAGTACCAGCGCCGCCGGAAAGCGCCGCCGAGTTCCAATCCGCGAACCGCTCAGCCCACTCGCACCGGAGTTCATGATGACGCCGTGTCTCGCCCGGCCATGCACGCGCATTGTACGCCCCGGCGCTGCCGGCTGTTCGCTCGCCGGTTGTGCCCCGCAGGAGGCCGCGCTCACCGCCGCAGCTCACGTTTGTGGAAAAACCGCACCAGCGGTTCCACGTAAGAACGGTCGGTCCGGATATCCACCGTCGGCGTATCCATCCGTCGAAACATAGCGTCGCGCCGCGCACGCATCCCCGCCATGCGTTCGGCGAATCGCCGCCGCAGGTCGCCGCTGCGCGTGTCGAGCAGCACAACCTCACCGGTCTCGGCGTCCTCCAGTTCGACGAACCCCACGTCTGGAAGTTCGGCCTCGCGCGGATCGGAGATGATGACGGGGATGAGGTCGTGTCGTCGGCGGGCGATGCGCAACGCCGCCTCGAAACCTTCCGCGAGGAAGTCGCTTACCAGGAAACACACACTCTTGCGCACCGTGACGCGGCTTAGAAACCCCAGCGCGCCGGCGATGTTCGTCCCCCGCCCCCGCGGAAGGTGGTGGAGCAGCTCGCGGATGATCCTCAGCACGTGCCGCGTGCCCTTTTTGGCGGGCACGTACTGCTCCACGTCGTCGGCGAAGAGAATGAGACCCACTTTGTCGTTGCTGCGGATGGCAGAAAACGCCAGAACCGCGCATAGCTCCGCCGCCAGGTCCAGCTTAAACTGCCGCCCGCTGCCGAAGAGGCCCGACGGGCTCACGTCCACCACCAGCATCACCGTCAGTTCGCGCTCCTCGCGGAACTTCTTGATGAAGGGCTCGCCATAGCGCGCCGAGACGTTCCAATCGATCAGGCGAACGTCGTCGCCGACCTGATAGGGGCTGACTTCCTCAAACTCCATGCCCCGCCCGCGAAACGCGGAGTGGTACTGTCCGGCGAACAGCTCGCTCACCTTGCGCGAGGTGCGGATTTGAATCTGGCGAACCGTACGCAGAAGCTCTTTCGTAATCACTGGCTCGAACAGCTCCGGAGAAACGTCAAAACGTCAAAACGTCAAAACGCTGCGCCATCGGAACACCAGAACGTAATACCCCACCAGGGCGGAACAACGCCCCGTCGACGCCACCGAGGCACCGCAACGTCGCCCCATTCCGCCGACGAGGGCCAGAAGCGCCCGTGCGACGCACCGCAACGACGGCGCCGGTGTCCTCTCCCTTATGCCCGGCCCCCGGCAGGATCCGATCCTAACTTATGTCCGGCCCCCGGCAGGATCCGATCCTACCTTGTGCGGTTCTCCAAGTAGGTCTGCGTCTTTCGGACGATTGTCCCGAGAATCCGCCCGAGTTCGCTCGCCTCCCCTATCAACGAGTCGCATAGGTCCGGGTTCAACATGCTTGAGCGTCGGGACAGCTCCAACCAGAATACCGTCTCGCTGGCCTCCTTCCGCGCAATGCTGATTCTGTGCGCGAAATCGCTGTCGCTCTGTGCGGCGTCCGCCTCCCACACGTTGGCGCCGACCGAGGTCGCGGAGCGCCCCATCTGCTTGCCGACGATCCATCCGCGCGTCTCCTGCGGGAGGTACCGGATGGCGTCCAGGATCGCCACGCCGAAGCTGAGCGTCCGCTCTTTCAGGTCCCCGACGAGCCGCCCCATGCCGATCCCTCCAGCCCCGGGCATCGTCGCTTCCTCGTGCCAACGCCGCCGCGCTTCGGCGCCCGGGCGTCATTCCCGCAGAACGCCGGGCTCGACTACCCGCGTCTATGCAAGAATGCCGAGTCTCAACTACCGGGGTCCACACACGATCCTTTGTGTCCGCGCACGACATTCCCCCAACCTGACGCTCCGACGTTCCTCGTTGCCACGATCCAACTCCCCAATGTTTCGGGGTTTCGACATTTCGACGTTTCTACGGCACCGCCACGTGATCAAGGACGGCGCGAACCACGTCCTCCGACGATTTCTCCTCCGCCTCCGCCTCGTAGGTTACGATCACCCGATGCCGCAGCACGTCCATGGCGATGGTCTTGACGTCCTGCGGCGTCACGTACCCCCGCCCGGCGAGAAAGGCCGTCGCCTTGGCGCCGATGGTGAGCGCCAGCGTCGCCCGTGGAGACGCCCCGTACTGTATCCACTCGGCGATGGGCAGCTTGTACGCCGCCGGGTCGCGCGTGGCGAACGTCAGGTCCACGATGTAGTCCTTGACCTTGTCGTCGATGTAGATTTCGTCGACCACGTTCCGCGCCTCGAGGATGTCGCCCGGCGACATCACCGCCTCCACGCGCACGTCCGGCGACGTGCACGCCATGCGGTCCAGAATCCGCCGCTCCTCCGCCTTGTTCGGGTACTTCACCACCACCTTGAGCATGAACCGGTCCACCTGCGCCTCCGGCAACGGGTAGGTCCCCTCCTGCTCGATGGGGTTCTGCGTCGCCAGAACCAGGAACGGCTCGTCCAGGCGGAACGTCTCCTTGCCGATCGTCACCTGTCGCTCCTGCATCGCCTCCAGCAGCGCGGACTGCACCTTGGCCGGGGCGCGGTTGATCTCATCGGCGAGGATCACGTTGGAGAAAATCGGCCCCTTCTGCACCGCGAAGGTGCCGTCGTTGGGGCGGTACATCAAGGTCCCGATCAGGTCCGCCGGCAGCAGGTCGGGCGTGAACTGGATGCGCTGGAACGCCGTGTGGATGCCCTGCGCCAGACAGGCGACGGACATGGTTTTCGCCAGCCCGGGCACTCCTTCGATCAGCATGTGGCCGTTGGAAAGCAGCGCGACGAACATGCGGTGCAGCAGCGCTTCCTGCCCCACGATCACGCGGTGCATCTGCTCCTGCAAGCGGCGGAACGGCTCGCTGCGGGCGGCCACATGGCCGCTGATCTGCTTGACATCCAGCAAAGCGGTCGACATCGCTCGTAGCTCCTTTCGGGAATCTCAACGGTACGAGGCGGCGCGGGAATCTACCCAGCCCCTTGATTAGACGCAACCCGCGGCGCGCACCTGTCAAGAAACGCCGGGCGACGCCCGGAGGCGTGGTGTGCTGCACCGAAGCCGGGCCTCAACAAGGACAGGGCGGCAAGCCACGAGCGGCGGGTGACCGGAGCGAACCCGGAGAATATTCGCGATCGCGGACGAAGGCAGGCGGGAACGTCCCGCGTCTTCCGCGGTACCGGCCGTGGCCGCCCCAGCCCACCGCGCCGCCCTCACCCCCGGCAGCCGATGCCTCACCGCGGCAGGCGGCGCGCCCTGAGGCGCCTAAATGCCCACGCGGCGCGGTCCGCCTTCCCGCACGGGTCACCTGACGGTCAATTACAACCGCTCAGGCCGCTGTAGGGGCAGGGCTCGCCCTGAAACGCCTTGATGAGCAGGAACACGTCCGTGAGGTTGATCACTCCGTTGGGCACCACATCGTGGACGTCCACCCAGGTAATATGCGGAGCCAGCGGGTCGCCCTGGAACCGGCGCACGGCCGCGAAGAAGTCGCTCACCGCCACCACGTTGTTGGGCGGGGTCCACGCCACGCCGTCGAATACACCCACGGTGTCCCCCCAGTACTTGGGCATGGGGCGTGCGGCCGTAGGCAGCAGGCGCGGCGTCGAGAGGGTCTGCCCGTAGTCCGCGGTGGTCCGCACCTCGTAGACGGCCGCAGGCACGATCTGGCACGCCCCCACGTGAATCACGGGCTCCCACCACACGCGCGCCACGGGGGCGCTCACGATGCGCGACACGCCGGTCGAATCCGGCGCCCCGACCCACCCCAGGGTGGTCACCGGGCCGCCGGGCAGCGGGCGGTCCACGCGATAGGCGAGCGGCAGGCCGGAGTAGGGGCTGAAGGAGACGTAGCGGTTCTTCAGCGTGCTGTGGGGATAGGGGGCGAGCGCCGGCGCTGCCTCGCACTCGTCGGGGATGGCGTTGCCATTGGCATCCAGGCTGGAACCGGAGGCGATGTCGCACCCGTCCAGGGCCAGGTTGCGGTTGCAGTCGTTGCCCGCAAGCTGACACACGTCCGGCATGTCGTCGGCGTTGCAGTCCGTGAAGGACTCGCATTCGTCGGGCGACCCCGTGCCGTCGCAGTCCACATCGCACTCGTCGGGAACCTCGTTGCGGTTGCAGTCATTGCCGGCAAGTTCGCACTCGTCAGGCAGGTTGGTGTAGTTGCAGTCGCCGCTGGTGCCGGAGGCCAGGTCGCACTCGTCCGGCACGGCGTTCCCGTTGCAGTCGCCGCTTTCGCCCAGCGCCAGATCGCACACGTCCAGCCTTCCGTTGGCGTTGCAGTCCTGGGCCGTCCCCTGCCCCAGGTCGCAGTCATCCGGAACATCGTTGTTGTTGCAGTCGCCCTCGCAGCGGTCGGGGATCATGTTGCCATTACAGTCCGGCGCGGCGGGATCCAGAGGTGGAACCTGACAAAGATCGGGCAC
Organism: Planctomycetota bacterium; assembly: GCA_016208685.1. Taxonomy (GTDB): domain Bacteria; phylum Planctomycetota; class Phycisphaerae; order UBA1845; family UBA1845; genus JACQXM01. Next base: position 71,109 of record JACQXM010000053.1, read on the forward strand.
GCCGTCGCCGTCGCAATCCGCGACGCTGCCCTGGGCGATGGAGCACTCGTCCGGAACCTGATTGCTATCGCAGTCGGGGCTGGTCCCCGCCGCAATATCACAGCCGTCGGCGACGCCATTGGTGTTGCAGTCCGGTTCGCACTCATCGGGGAAGCCGTTGGCATTGCAGTCCTGACTGGTGCCGTTGGCGATGTCCAGGGCGTCGTCAATGCCGTTGCGGTTGCAGTCGTCCCCGAACTCCGCGATGCCCAGGTCGACATACGGCGCGTCGCCCGGCGGGGCGCCGACGTCCGGCAGTCCAGGGTGATCGATCCGCCGGTTGCTCCCCAGCAGGTCCAGCGGCGTGGGCTCCGCAACGTCGCCGTCACCGTCCAGGTCGGCGGTGTCGGCGGGAAGCGCCGCGTTGTCTCCATAGTCGATGCACTGCGAGGTCGGCGTGAGCCGAACGTCGTCGTCCGGAGTGCCATACACGTTGTCCGCCCCGTCAGGGTCGGCCATGCCGGGCACGCCGGTGATGATCGTGTCACCCGGAATGTAGACGCCGGTCCAGTTCTCGATGAAGGTGCGGATGACGGTAGGCCGCATGCCGATCCACATTTGTTTGCCTTCGCCGGGCACGTTGCCGCTGCCGGTGGCAGTGTTGCCCGCCACCAGGCAGTTGACGAACGTGGTCGGAGCGAACGTGACCGTGCCGCCGCCCCCGGCGGACGTGGTTCGGTTGCCGACGATCGTGCAGTTCACAAAATTCGCTCCGACGGTCTGCGAGGCGTTTTGAATGTAGACGGCCCCCCCGCTGGCGGTGTTCGCCTTATTGCCGATGAACAAGCAGTTGACCAACGTGCCGATGCCGGTGTGGTTCAAAAACGCCCCGCCACCGGTGGCCTTGTTGTTGAGGAACTTGCAATTAAAGATCTTCGGGAATCCCACGGGATCGCCGATGGCGCCCATCCGTCGCACCGCCAGTCCGCCGCCGAAGCCCACGTCGCTGGTGGTGTTGGCGATGAATGTGCAGTTTACGATGACTGGACTCCCGAACCGGGTGAGCAACCCTGCGCCGTAGGCGTCGTCGAAGATGCCGTAATATCCGCCGTTGGCGTTGCCCGCGGTCATGGTGAACCCGTCCAGTACCGTACCCGGCCCGGTGTTGTGCGTGGTCACTACGTGGTAGCTGTTCTCGGCGTTGTTCGCGAAGTTCGGCCCGTCATCACCGTTAAGGTCGCCGCTGAGAATCGTGGGATGTGCCGCCACGTCGCGCTGCTCGCGGCTGGTCTCGCCGCCCGCGAAACCGCCGTACATGCGGATGCCGTCGACGAGCGAAAACGCCTTGGTGCGAATGGGATCTTCCGGCTTCTCGGCGCGGGAAGGTTTGTAAGTTCCCTGGGCGACCCAGATCTCCTCGATCGCCCCACCGGAACCGGCGGCGGCGTCCAGGGCGTCCTGAAGGCTGGTGAAGGCGTCCGCCCAGCTCATACCCGTATTCTGCCCGCTCGCGAAGCGGTCGACGTAGATCACGGGCGGTTCACATTCATCCGGGATCCCGTTGGCGTTCGCGTCCTGGCTGGTACCCGCGTCGATGTCGCAGGCGTCCGGCACCAGGTTGGCGTTGCAATCCGACTCGCGGCCGATGCACTCGTCGGGCACGCCGTTGGTGTTGCAGTCCGCAGCCCCGCCGGCAATGTCATCCTCGTCCGGCACGCCGTTCTTGTTGCAGTCCTTGGGCAGCTCGATGATCAGCGGCACGAGGTTGGGGATCGGGATGAAGACGCTGTTCGGATCAACCCAGAAGGTGAACTCAGTGCCGCTCGGACCGAGATCGAACGCCACCGTGAAGGTCCCCTCCGCGTCCGGTGGGACGTCCAGCAGGATGGTCCCGCCGTAAACCGGCGCGCCGCCGTCGGCCGCCGCATCCGCCGGATCCATCACCAGCGCCCCCATCAGGGGCGGCGCCCCCTGGTTGAGGAACACCCCCGAGGCCTCCTCCAGGTCATAGAACACGTAGTCCGGTCGCGACGCATCCACGGACAGCGCCGAGCACTCGTTGCAGTACCCCTCGGGAAGGCACTTGCCCGCGCAAAAGGTATCACTGCGGCATTCGCCGTCGGAAACGCAGGGAACGCGATGGTACACGACGTCTCCACCCAGGCCGTTGGTCAGGCTGCCGGCCTCGATCGCCATCTCGTACGTGCGAAGCCTGGGCACACCGTTCAAGTCCGGATCCCACCCGGACATCAAAAAGTCCACGGTAACCGTCTGGCCGCCTTGCGGAAGTATGATCCGATTCCCCACGATGGTGTGCGGTCCACTGGCGCTGACGGGGACGAGGAACATGCCGAAAACGCACTCGTCCGCCACGCCGTTGCCGTCGGCATCGTGCAGGACACCCGAGGCAATATCGCAACTGTCCCCGATTCCGTTGCGATTGCAGTCGAATTCGCAGGTGTCGATGATGCCGTTGCCGGTGCAGTCCGGAGCGCCCGCGGCGATGTCGCACTCGTCGGGAATGGCGTTGCGGTTGCAGTCCCGGCTGGTTCCGTCCTTGAGATCGCAACTGTCGGCCGTGCCGTTCTGGTTGCAGTCGGGCTCGCACTCGTCCAGAATGCCGTTGTTCGTGCAGTCCTCACTGGTGCCGTTGGCCACGTCACAGGTGTCGGCCACCCCGTTGTTGTTGCAGTCGGTTTCGCAGTCGTCCGGAACGGCGTTGGTATTGCAGTCCGTGTCGTATCCGGAGGCGATGTCGCAACTGTCGGCAATGCCGTTCGCGTTGCAGTCCGGTTCACAGACGTCGAGGACTCCGTTGCCGGTGCAGTCGGGCGCGCCGAGCAGCAGATCGCAGCTATCCGCACGGCCGTTGCCGTCGCAGTCCGCCTCGCACTCGTCGGGGATGCCGTTGCCGGTGCAGTCTTGGCTCGTGCCGCCGGCGATGTCCAGACTGTCCGCCACGCCGTTCTGGTTGCAGTCTCCCAGCGCCGACATGGCGTTCACCACGCCGCCGCTGACCGTCACTCCCTGAAGCGCCGGTATGGGCCGCACGGTCTGGAGCAACTGCGCCCGCACTTGCTGCCACGTCCAACCGGGCAGGAAGCTGCTCACCAGTGCCGCCACCCCCGTCACATGCGGGGCGGCCATCGAGGTTCCGTTGAGGTAGGAGTAGGATGAGTTCAACACCGAGCTCAGCACCCTGACGCCGGGAGCGCCGAGGTCCACCGTCACCAGTCCGTAGTTGGAAAACGACGCCAGTTCGTCGTCGTTGTTGGTTGCTGCTACCGTGATGATGTTCGGCAGGTTGTACGCGCCGGGATAGTGCGGGCTCACGTCGTTGTTGCGGGCGCTGTTGCCCGCGGCGGCGATGAACAGATGCCCGACGGTCTGCCCCGCCGCGATGGCGTCTACCAGCGCTTGCGAATACCCGCCCCCGCCCCAACTGTTGTTCGACAGGCGGATGTTGTTGGCGACCGCGTACTCCACCGACGAAATGGCGTCAGACGTGCTCCCCGAGCCGGTCGCGCCGAGGAACTTGATGGCTACGATCTTGCACTGCCAGTTCACACCCACCACGCCGATGCCGTTGTTGCCCTGGGCGCCGATCGTGCCCGCCACGTGCGTCCCGTGGAAATGGTCGTCCATGGGGTCGCCGTCGTCGTTGTAGAAGTCGTAGCCGTGGATATCATCGACGTAGCCGTTGGCGTCGTCGTCCAGGTAGTTGCCGGGGATTTCACCGGGGTTGATCCAGATATTGGCGGCCAGGTCGGGATGCGTGTAGTCCACGCCGGTGTCGATTACCGCAAGGCGGAAGTTCGGCGCCCCGCGCCAGGAATCCCAGGCCTGCACGGCGTCGATGTCGGCCCCGGCGGTGCCGGGATCGTCGACCACCGTCTGCCCCGTGTTGTGCAACCCCCAGAGCGAAGGGAACCGCGGGTCGTTCGGCACCATCAGGGCGTGCACGTCGTAGTCCGGTTCGGCGTACAGCACGGCGGGGTTGGCCCGGTAGTCCCGGATCGCTTGCGCCCCTTCGCCCCTCTGCACCTCGACAAGCTGAAGGTCGCTGACGATGCGGTACTCGCGCCGCAGGCGCCGGCCCTTGGACGGATCGTGCGCCGCCACCTTGGTCGCATGGCCCACGCCGGGGCGAAACCGCACCAGGATGCGCTCCGTCGCTGCCAACCGCCTGGCATCGGCCGGCGCGAGACGCGCCGCCACGCCGCGGACGTCCCGGTAACCCAACCGTAGCGGATCCTCGGCCGGCGCCGCCGCGGGCGGGGGCTCTGCCGCCGTTGTCGGCGCGGCAGTGTCGCGTGGTGGCACCGGCGCCGCCGGATGCGACGCCGCTGTGATCGGGATCACCAGGAGGAGAAGGCACACCAGAACGGCGGGCAGGCGATGGGGATACACGGCGGTGACTCCAAAACGCGTACCAGGACGGGGCGGGTTCAGTGTCGTAGCATACCACACTGCCCGCGGGCGGGCAATCGGTTTCACGACTTTCTTATATTCAGCCGGGGCGGCATCCGGCCCACGCGCCACCCCGGAGACCGGCTCACGGCAGCGGTCCCGTAGACACCGCGCTGCCCCCGGCCGGCGGATCGCCGCGCCGCATCCGCTGCCGAGGCGCGGTATAATCGCCGGCCGTCGCATCGCAGCAGGCGGAGTTAACCGATGGCAACGGGGCAGGCCACGCGGCGCGCAGGACAGGACTTGTGGCTGGCGGCGCCCATCTGCGCATGTCTTCTTGGCTGGCAGGCGCCCGCGGCCGAGCCGCGCGCGCCTGGTATCGCGGCGCTGTCGCCGGCGGCCGCGGAGCGCGTCGCGGACCGCATGCGCATGGTCGAGGAACAAATCGCGCGGCCGCGCGACGGGCGGACTCCCGTGACCAGCGCCGCCGTCATCGAGGCGATGAAGACCGTCCCGCGCCACGCGTTCCTGCCCCCCGCCAGCCACCACCTGGCCTACGTAGACGCCCCCGTGCCCATCGGACACGGACAAACCATCTCGCAACCCTACATCGTCGCCTTGATGACCGAGCTGCTGGAACTCACGCCCGGCGCCAGGGTTCTCGAGATCGGAACCGGGTCCGGTTACCAGGCGGCGGTATTGGCACAGCTTACGCCGCACGTGTACACCATCGAGATCATTAAGCCGCTTGCCGACCGTGCGCGTTCAACGCTGGACGAGCAGGGCTACCGCTCGATCCAGACTCGCCGCAGCGACGGCTACTTCGGCTGGCCGGTGGAAGCGCCCTTCGACGCCATCATTGTCACCTGCGCCGCCGGACACCTCCCCCCGCCGCTCTGGGAGCAGCTCAAGCCGGGCGGCAGGATCGTCATCCCCATCGGCGGCCCGCGCGAGACCCAGCGGCTGGTGGTCATCACCAAAACCGCGGCCGGTGAACGGCAATCCAGGACCGTCACCAGCGTGCGCTTCGTACCCTTGACCCGCGAGGAGTAAGCGTGCCGCCGTTACCGCTGCCCGTGCCTGCAGCGCCGTTGTGCGGAGCAGCGGCGCTGCTATCGGCGGCCGTGTTGGGCTACGAAATCTCTCTGCTGCGACTGCTTCTGATCGCCAGCTATCACCACCTCGCGTTTCTGGTCATCAGCATCGCGCTGCTGGGATTCGGCGCCAGCGGAACGGCGCTGGTTTTCGTTCGCGTCCGCGCGAAGGCACGGGGCGGCGCGTACTTGTTCACGCTCAGCCTGGCAACAGGCGCGAGCATGCCGGCCTGTTGGCTCGTCGCCCAGCAGATCCCCGTGGAGTCCCTGATCGTCCCCGCGATGCTCCTGCAACAGGCCGCGTGGTGGATGCTGTATTGGACGGTGCTCACGCTTCCGTTCTTCGTCGCCGCGGGCGCCTTGGGACTGACCTTGATACTCGCCGGGCAGCGGGTAGGCCCTGTCTACGCCGGAAACCTCGTCGGCGGCGCCCTCGGGGCAGCGCTGGCTCCCGTGCTGATGAGCTGGGTTGCCGCGGAGTGGTTGCCTGCGGTGATGGGCGGGGTCGCAATTTCGGCGGCAATGGTCGTGACGTGCGGCCACCCCGCCCGACGCGGGCCGCGTGCCCTCGCCATCGTTGCCGCGGCTGCCGTGTGCTTCGGCCTCGGACGATCGCCGGCCCGTGTCGATCAATTCAAGGATGTAGCCTATCTCGAGCGCTTGCGGCACCAGGGCCAGGCGCGTCTCGTCGCCGAGCTTCACGGTCCGCGAGCCACGCTGTCGGCCTATGCCAGCGAGCTGCTGCACGATGTGCCCTTCCTTTCCGCGACCCTCACCCCGCCGCCGATAACGGCGATCCTGCAGGACGGCCACCGTGCCGGATCGCTGCTCGAGGTCGCCGATGCCGCCGAAGCGCGGATCATGGACGACACACTCCCGGCCATCGCCTACGCCCTCGCTCCGGCGTCGCCGCGCGTTCTGCTGCTCGGCGAGGTAGGCGGCGGCAACGCCTGGCTGGCACTGCGCCAGGCAGCAGCGCAGGTCACCTGGGTGCAGGCGGATGCCAACGCTCTTGCGCTCCTGAGCGGTCCGCTGGCCGCGCGCGGCGGGGCGGTGCTCGACCAACCGGGCGTCCGCGCCGTGGTGGCCGAGCCGCGACACTTCCTGCAACGAACGGCGGAACCGTTCGACTTGATCCAACTCGTGGGACTGGAGACCGTCGCCGCGGGGTCCGGCGGCATTGCCGGGCTGGGCCAAGAGCCGCTGATCACCGTCGAGGCGCTGGATGCCGCCCTCGACCGTCTCACCGATGATGGCATGGTCACCATCACCCGCGGTATCGAGACACCGCCCCGTGACAGCTACAAGCTCCTGGCCACGTTCGCCGCGGCCCTGCGCGCCCGCGGTGTGACTGACCCCGGCCGGTACGTCGTCGCCGTCCGCGATTACCTCGCCCTGTGCCTGATGCTCAAACGCTCCCCCTGGCGCGGAGAGCAGGTCGAACGCCTCAGACGCCTTTGCGTCGGGCGCGGACTCACGCCCGTCTGGTTCGACGGTATCACGCCGCCGGAATTGAACCACCCGGATGAACTCCCCGCGCCGCCCGACGGCATCGGCGATTGGTACTACTACGGGGCGCGCCGACTCTTATCCGAGGACGCCGGAGCCTTCCTCGATTCCTGGCCGTTTGACATTCGCCCCCCCACGGACGACCGCCCGTACTTCCACGATTTCTGCAAGATTCGGCGTCTCGGCGCGCTGCGGCAGGTTTACGGTGACGTATGGCTGACACGAGTTGAGAGCGGCTTCCTCATCGTGCTGATCGCGGCCGTCGCCGTCGGGGTTGGCGGTGGGGCGCTGGCGGTGCTGCCGCTGGGCATGTCGCGCATCGGTCGCCGGGTGCCGGGCAAGGCGGCGGTCGGCGCGTACTTCGCGGCGATCGGCCTGGCCTACCTGATGCTCGAAGTCACCTGCCTTTCCCGACTGACGCTCTGGATCGGCGATCCCGTGCTCGCCGCCGCGGTCACCATCGGAACCTTCCTATGCCTCTCCGGCATCGGCAGCGCGCTGTCGGGAATGGGTCTTACCCGGACCCGCGGGCAACGCCGGTTGCTGTTTGCGGCATTGCTCCTCGCCGGGGCGGGGTCCCTTCTGATCCTCAGAACCCCCGCCTGGAAACCGGTTGAATCCGGGATGATCACGCGCTGCATTGCGGCGATCATCACCATCGCGCCGGTCGCTCTGTTGATGGGTTTTCCCATGCCGCTGGGCCTGCGGTGCCTGACTACCGCCGACGACGCACCGGCACAAGGCACGCCGGCCTGCGGCGATTCCGAGGGCGTCGGTTCGAAACCGGGCCATGTCAGCACGTTCCTCGTGCCCTGGGCCTGGGGAGTCAACGGCTTTGCCTCGGTGATGGCCGCCCCGCTGGCGACCGCCCTGGGCATGGCGTGGGGCTATCACGTAGCGGGTGCCGTAGCGCTGATCTGCTACGCGGTGGCCGCCGTGTCTTTCGCGCGACTCGACCCACGTGCGCGTGGCCGCGGGTCGCACCGCTGACCCCGTCGTTCCGTTCCATCGCACGGACCGACGCTGCACCGAACAGCGCGGCGCCTTCGAGCGGAAGCCGCGGCCCTCGCCGCCACCGACGCAACGACGCGTGACCGACACGTCGATGCGCAGGATTGACCCGCGTCCCGAAAACCGGTAAGGTTGCGGGGCGTGCTGTGGCGTACCGCAGGCGGCGCGTCACCGCTCGGTTCACCACAACACCGTGTCAACAGGAGGTCCATCATGAAGCGTACCGGTCGGATGCTCATCGTTCTGGCGGTGGCCGCGGCAGCGGTTACGGCCGTGATCTCCCTTTCCAGCCCGGCGCAGGGCGGGCCGCCCGTATGTCCGGAGATCTACGCGCCCGTGATCTGCGACAACGGGAAGGTCTACCCCAACCAGTGCTGGGCGGATCGCCACCACGCCAAGAACTGCGTGCCCTACGGCGAGCCATGACGCTGGGCACGGCGGCCGAGCGCTGCGCCGCGCAGCGCATCGTTACATCGGGCGGTTGACCGGCCGCGAACGGACGAACGTCAGTTTCGTAGCGCCTGTTCGTGTAGTGTCTCGCGATTACGTGACCGATTGTTGATCGCCCCCGCGGCGGGCGTTCGGCCTTCGCGCGGCCGCGCGAGCCGAAGCCCGCGGCTCGATACGGTTAGATTTCAAGAAGACACTACATCAGCGCCATCGTCCCGCCCTGGAACAAGACAAGGGAGCGGAAGGCCCCCGGCCGACCGCTCCTTTGCCTTGACCCGCATCGGCGCGAGCGTTGCCATCGTCGCCCCTCTGGCCCCGCCGGGCCAACCAGGAAGCTTACACTTCGCCAAAGTAGGTTTGCAGCGGGCGGACGGTCAGTGGGGTGGCCGGTCGCCCGTCTTCGGAGTGTAGCAATGCCCGGATGCCCGCCACCGCCGCCCGTGCCCCGGCCAGAGTGGTTATGAGCGGAATGCGCCGCGCCGCCGCAGCGGCGCGCCACCGACCTTCCGCTGAGGCCGGTCCGGTGTGAATCGGCGTGTTGATCAGCAGATCCAGCGTGCCGTTCAGAATCAGGTCCTTCAAAAACGGCGCCTCGCCGCGGTCCGCGGACTTGGAAACCAGGGTCGCGGGAATGCCGGCCTCCGCCAGTACGTCGCGCGTGCCCACGGTGGAGAAGATGGTGAATCCCAGGTCGTACAGTTCGCGGGCGATCGAGACGATGCGCGGCTTGTCGGGGTCGTTGACGCTAAGCAGCACGTTGCCGCGGGTGGGCAGTGACAGGCCCGTGGCAATCTGCGCCTTGGCAAATGCCTGGCCGAAGGTGGGCGCAATCGCCATGACCTCGCCGGTGCTGCGCATCTCCGGCCCCAGGATCACGTCCACGCCGGGGAATTTCTCGAACGGGAAAACCGGGGCTTTGATCGCTGTGTGCCTGGGCCAGGGGGTCTCGCTGACCCCGAACTCCGCCAGCACACCGGAAAGGGGCTCGCCGAGCATGGCGCGGGTGGCGATCTGTGCCCACGGGATTCCCGTGGCCTTGGCCACGAAAGGAAGCGTACGCGAGGCACGGGGGTTCACTTCCAGCACGTACACCGTGCGGTTGAGGATGGCGTATTGCACGTTCATCGCCCCGCACACTTCCAGCCGCCGGGCGAGGCGCTTGGTGGAGCGGAACAGTTCCTCCATAACCATGCGCCCCAGCGAGAACGGCGGCAATACGCAGGTGCTGTCCCCGCTGTGGATCCCCGCCTCCTCGATGTGCTCCATGATGCCCGCCACCATGCACGTGGGCGGGGCGTCGCTGTCGCCCGCGCGCCCGTAGTCGGCCACCGCGTCCACGTCCACCTCGATGGCGTCCACCAGGAACTTGTCGATGAGCAGCGGGTTGTCGGATCGTCCGCCGGCGCGGTCCGTGGCCCCGAAGGCCTCCGCCAGATAGTCATCCAGGTCGCGCTGGTTGTTGCAGACCCGCATCCCCCGCCCGCCCAGCACGTAACTGGGGCGGACCAGAATGGGGTAGCCCAGCCGTTCGGCGACGGCGAAGGCGCCCGTCGGCGTGCGGGCGATGCCGTTGGGCGGTTGAAGAAGGCTCAGCTCGCGCAGCACGCGCTGGAACTCGTCGCGATCCTCCGCGAGGTGGATCATCTCCGGCTGAGTGCCAAGGATCGGCACTCCCGAGTCCTTCAGGCCCTGCGCCAGGTTCAGCGGCGTCTGTCCGCCGAACTGCACGATCACTCCGCGGACCAGCCCGAGCCCACCGGGACACTTGCCTGTCCCCCCTTCGTGCCTTCGTGCCTTCGTGCCTTCGTGGCGGGGCGCCTCGATTCCTTCGCCAACCGGCTCCGGATCGCGGTCCAGCCGCTCGATGACGTTCAGCACGTCCTCGTGCGTTAGCGGCTCGAAGAAGAGCATGTCGCTGGTGTCGTAGTCGGTGCTCACGGTCTCGGGGTTGGAGTTGATCATCACCGATTCAAAGCCGGCGCGGCGGGCGGCGAAGGAGGCGTGGCAGCAGCAGTAGTCGAACTCGATGCCCTGCCCAATCCGGTTCGGACCGCCGCCCAGTACGATGACCTTGGGGCGATCACTGACCCGGATCTCGTCGTCCACCACCGTGCCCACGACGCCCTCCAGGACCTGCGTCAGCGGCGACTCGTGTGTGGAGTAGTAGTAGGGGGTGCGCGCCTCGAACTCCGCGGCGCACGTGTCCACCAGCTTGTATGCGGGGCGCGGCCGCGCGTCGCCGGTTCCCTTAGCCGCGTGCGTCAGCGCCTCTCCCGCTGCCGCCGCCAGTTGCACCTGGCTGTAGCCAAGCTGCTTGGCGCGAGCCAGCAAGCCCCGAGGCGTCTGCGTGCCAACGACGGGCGACGGAGAAGCACTCAGTTGGCGCGCCTCCCTGCCCTCGGAATCGGCGGCGCGGAGCACCTGGTCCTCGGCATCCACCAGCTCCTTCAAGTGCTCCAGAAACCACGGGTCGATCCGCGTCAACTCGCGGACCTGGGCCACGGTCCACCCCATCTTGAAGGCATAGCGGACGTAGTACGGCCGGCCCTGGCACGGACGGCCAAGTTTGTCACGGAGCACGTCGGCGGCAATGGGCCAGTGCCGCGCGTGCTCCTCGACGGTGTCCGGCGGCGCTTCGGTCGCCGTTGTGCCGCCCAGCGACCCACGGGCCGGCTCGCCCGTCGCCGCGGCACGCGCGGCAGCCTGCGCCCTCGAACCCCACTTCAGCCAGGCATCGTTCTCGTCCAGCCCGAAGCCGAAGCGCTTGACCTCCATGGAGCGGATGCACTTCTGAAACGCCTCCTTGAACGTGCGACCGATGGCCATCGCCTCGCCCACGGATTTCATCTGCGTGGTCAGCGTTTCGTCGGCGTCCGGAAACTTCTCGAACGTCCAGCGCGGCATCTTCACTACGACGTAATCGATCGTCGGCTCGAAGCTGGCGGGCGTGGTCCTCGTGATGTCGTTGGGCAGTTCGTCCAGTGTGTATCCCACGGCCAGCTTGGCGGCGATCCGGGCGATGGGGTAGCCCGTCGCCTTGCTGGCCAAGGCCGACGAGCGCGAAACGCGGGGGTTCATCTCGATCACCACCTGCCGGCCGGTGGCGGGATCGACGGCGAACTGGATGTTGCAGCCCCCGGTGTCCACGCCGATCGCCCGGATGATGGCGATCGCGCCGTCGCGCATTTTCTGGTATTCCTTGTCGGTCAGCGTCTGCGCCGGGGCCACGGTGATGGAATCACCGGTGTGCACCCCCATGGGGTCGAGGTTCTCGATGGAGCAGATGATGACCACGTTGTCGGCGCGGTCGCGCATCACCTCCAGCTCGAACTCCTTCCAGCCGTAGAGATCCTCCTCGATGAGGATCTCGCTCACCCGCGAGTAGGCCAGCCCGCGGCGGGCGATGGTTTCGAACTCCTCCATCGTCCGGCAGTACCCGCCGCCCGCGCCGCCCAGCGTGTAGGCCGGGCGAATGCAGCAGGGCAGGTTCACGTCTTCCAGCACGCGCTGCGCTTCCTCCCAGGTGTGAGCGACGCCGGAGCGTGGGACGTCCAGCCCGATGGCGAGCATGGTTTCCTTGAAGGCGGTACGGTTTTCCGCCTTGTGGATGGCGTCCGGCCGGGCGCCGATCATCTCCACGCCGTGGCGCTGCAGGATGCCGCGCTCATGGCACTCCATGGCGCAATTCAGGCCCGTCTGCCCGCCCAGCGTGGGCAGCAGGACGTCGACCGGCGTGCCCGCGGCGCGCTCGCAGACCAGGATCTTCTCCACGAACTCCGGCGTGATGGGCTCGATGTAGGTGCGGTCCGCGGTCTCCGGGTCGGTCATGATCGTGGCGGGGTTGGAGTTGATGAGCACTACGCGGTAGCCCTCCTCGCGCAGGGCCTTGCAGGCCTGGGTGCCGGAGTAGTCGAACTCGCACCCCTGGCCGATGACGATCGGGCCGGAGCCGATGATGAGGATGCTGTGGATGTCGCCGCGCTTTGGCATGGCGCCGTTTTACACGCCCTTCGGCTCTGACGCGACCTCCGCATCGCAGGGGCGCTGTGACGCGCCCCGGCGAAGGGAGCGATCACTTCGCCCAGGGTTGGCCTGACAGCGGTGGGACCGGCAGCGGACCTTCGCCGATGGGCGCGCAAAGGTCCCGGCTCCGGGACATACCACTGCCCAGCCGCTACGACGACTTTCAACTGTCGTGAACTACTTGCCTGGTCGGCGACGTGAAGGGCCGGCGAATGGAATCCGCGCGGCCCTTGCGGTTGCCGGGTTCTCATCTTGGGGCACGTCCACCTGCTGGGCGTGCCCTTTTTTCTGGCCTCCTCCGCGGAATCTGTGGGTGGTTTTTTGGGGCGAACCCTTGCCCCGGAGAGGGCTGATCTTGCTGCAAACCCGCGGATTCGGCCGCTCGCGGCGGGCCTCCGGAAATGGCGTCCGGTTCCGGAGCGGTGAATCCAGCAACGCAACCCGTCCCGAAGGTCTACGAACGGGCTCCCAGAGGTCCAAGCGGGCTCGTTTTGGACCCACGGATTCTGCGGAAGAGCCTTTTTCTGGAATCCCGGCGACGCCCTCGGCCCTCCACGAACCTGCTACACCGGCGATGCGAACGTAAACTACTGTCAGACCGAGCTCCTCGGCCGACGCTGCGAAATCGCTGCCTAGAGCAGCCCTAAATCAATCGTAGCGCGTTAGGCGCATGTTAGGATTGCGCGAGATGGGCGCTGTTTGTAGGCTCGTTTCGAGGTCCGAGATTGGACCCGGAAGGAGCCATGGATGGGCGTTGCGTATGGTCAGGATTTGCGCGATCGGATTCTCCGGGCCTACGGCCGGGGAATGAAGACCAAACAGATTGCCGAGCTGTTTCAAGTGAGTTCGTCGTGGGCCCGTCGCGTGAAGCAGCGGTTTTGCGAATCCGGTGAGACCGCGCCTCGACCCCGCGGAGGAGCCACGGTCATCAAGATCGATCTGGTCCGCCTGGCCGAACTGGTCAGGCAACGACCGGATGCCACCACACGTGAACTCCATGCCATTCTGGGGGCCGATTGCTGTGAGTCGGCGGTGGGTCTGGCGCTCAAGCGACTGGGACTCTCTTTTAAAAAAAGACGATCCATGCCGCCGAGCAGGACCGTGCGGACGTAGCGCGGCGTCGTGCCGCCTGGAAGCGAATTCAGCCCAGAATCCATGCTCAACGATTGATCTTCATCGACGAAACCTGGACCAAGACGAACATGACTCGTCTGCGCGGCCGGGCGCCACGGGGCCAGCGTCTGATCGACAGAACACCGCACGGCCACTGGAAAACCACGACGTTGATTGAGGCCATGGGAACCCATGGAATGCGTTGTTCCACGGTCGTGGACGGAGCCGTCAATGGGGATGTGTTTGAGGCCTTCGTGGAACAAGTACTTGTTCCCGACCTTCACACAGATGATGTGGTCATTATGGACAATCTATCCAGTCACAAGAGGCCGCGCGTCCGTGAGTTGATCGAAAAAGCGGGCGCTCACCTGGTGTTTCTGCCCGCGTACAGCCCTGATCTGAATCCGATTGAATTGATCTTCGCCAAGATCAAACAGTTGCTTCGATCCCTGGCCTGCCGAACTCGACAAGCCCTATGGAACGCGATTCAATCCGTCCTCGATCAGGTTACGCCCTCCGACGCCGCCAACTGCTTCAAACACTGCGGATACACGCTACAAATGGACTAAGACCGCTCTAGTGCGCCGGTGCCTCACCGCGCGATCTCGTTTTTGTTACAATGACCGCGCGATTACTCCCCTCGGAGCGGGCGGCGATGAGAGACGGTCCTGTCATTCGAGCGTTGGCGTGCGTGGCGGCGGCGTTCTGCCTGTCAGGCAGCCCGGCGCAGCGGGGCGCCTCGGCGCCGGGTTTCTATCAGATCATCGACCTGGGCACGCTGGGCGGGCTTACCAGCGTGGCGCTGGGCATCAACAACCTCGGCCAGGTCGTCGGCGGCGCGGACCTGCCCGACGGCACCCGCCATGCCTTCCTGTGGGAGAATGGCGTGATGACCGACCTGGGCACGCTGGGCTCGGACAGGTACAGCGAAGCGTGGGACATTAACAACCTGGGCGTAGTCTGCGGTGGGTCGTCGTTCTCCACGTCATCCTGGCGACCGTTCGTCTGGGAGGCCGGAACGATGACCCAACTGCCCCACCTGTCCGGCCAGCCGGGCGGCGACAGCAACGCCTATGCCTTGAACGACTCCGCGCAGGTGGTCGGAAGCTCCCTTGCCCCGGGCGACACCCACGCAGTCCTCTGGGAGAACGGCACCGTCACCGACCTCGGCACCCTGGGTGGTTCTTACAGCATCGCGTGGGACATCAACTCATCCGGCCAGATTGTGGGTATCGCAAGTACGGGTGGGCCGCCAGGCGGTGCCTTCCTATGGTCCGAAGGTGTGATGACCAACTTGGGCACGCTTGGCGGCGCGGGAAGTGAGGCTTGGGGCATCAACGACGCGGCCCAGGTCGCCGGCCGGGCGCTTCGCCCGGACAACAACGTCGCCCATGCGTTTTTCTGGGAAGCCGGAACCATGACGGACATAACAGCGTCGACGGCCTTCGACGCGAGCTTTGCCTACGCGGTCAATGTGCATGGGCATGTTGCCGGAGTGGGGTCCATCGCACCACTTGGCTACCCCTTCGTCTACGTTCCTGGGATCGGATTGCGCAACCTGGAGCCGATGCTCCCGGCAGGCCACGGTTGGTCGGACCTCATCCCGCGGGACATCAACGACGGGGGGCAGATTGTCGGATGGGGAATCATCGGAAAAAACGCGCACGCCTTCCTGATGACGCCCGCCCCCGTGCCGACCGTGTCAGCACTCGGAATAGTCGTGCTCGCGGCCTCTTTGGTCTTCTTCGGCTGCATTCTGGTTCGTCGCGCCGGGCTTTAGCGCGGATCGGGCCGCCGTTTTCTCCGTCGTGCTCGGCGGTATGATTCCCGGTGCCCTCGCCGCCATGTGTGGGGTCGGACCACCCGCGCCCCGCGCTGTCGGAAGGCGAAGCGGATGGCACCGGACGAGCGACCGCCGTCGAAACCGCAACCAAATCATCGCGAGTACCTTCTCGTGCTGTGGCGGATGACGCCGCAAGAGCGCCTTCTCAAGGCCGTGGAACTTTCGGAGTTGAGCAAGGAACTGCTTCGCTACGGGCTGCGCCAGCGATTCCCCGCGCTGAGCGAGGCGGAGCGGCATCGCGTGTTTCTCGAACGACTGGAGCGATGTCACAACTCGAACTACTGACGCTCGTTGCCCGGGTGCTCGAGGGCCTGAGAGTACCCTATATGCTGACCGGCTCCCTGGCAACGTGCACGGCGCTGCCTCGCGGACCGTCCTAGCTGGCTCGCATCCGGCTCAAGAACGTACCGTCGCATCATGTGGGATGTCGCAGCCGTCCGACCGCGCGCCGTGGCGGCGTTGTCGACGCGACTCGCTCGATCAGCCCAAACGAATGTGCCGAGCCGACTGCGCGGGACCTGCCAGGCGTCGTTGGGATGGCGCGGTCAGCCCCATTGCCCTCTAGGCGACGGAGGCCAGTGCCCCACGCACCCAGCGAACCAGTCTCCGCGTTCCCTCCACACCGCGCTACACTTGGCGTTCTGCCGGGCTCACCGCACCCCCGAGCGACAGAACGCGATTCGCTACTCATCCCTGCTTCGCGAAGACCTCATCCGGGCCGACGTGCGCCCCTCGGCCGCAATCCATTTGTTGAATTTTGCAACGGGACCAGAGAAGACGAGTTTCGGGTCTAGCACAAGCCTCGCGTCTCGAGTCGCGTGCCGAGCATCTGCACACTCGCTCGCATCCACGAAGAGCGCGACGCAAGTTCCGCTCCTCGTCAACGAGCTCCTATACAGAATCCCATCGATATGAATACTCGACAACTCTTCCTCAAGAAAACGTCTGAGGTGACCTTCCAGCCCGACGACCGTCTTAAGCCCACAGTCTCTAAGCATCGCTGCTGTCCAGTCGCGCGTTCCAACATAGTGCCTAATGTATTCTGCGACAATCTGCGTCGGGACATACTCGATATGCTCACGCCCATCCTTCTTGATCGGCCCCGACACTTCCTCCGCGAAGCGCCTCACGAACGTCAGCACCGGGCGCAGATCGCGCGACTCTTCGTCGAATATACTAGGGAGAGGTACATCTGTCACTGATCCTATATCCACGACGGTGAGGTCGCAACACAGCGTCCACTGTCCGAGCGTCACATTTCGTCGTCGAGATGCATAAATTGCCTCCTGGCCAGCAGTATCAACCTCCAGTGCCCCGTAGAAGGCCGGAATCCCGGGCGGCGTCATCCGCGTCGCGGTACGCGCCTGCTCAGCAGACGGGGGACCCATTTCCTTCGCTCCACGCGGTCGTACGTGCGGATCATGGTTGCGGGCGCGGAAGATCGTACTACCTGTCGGCAATTTGCGAATGCAATCGGTATTCTGTAGCGCGCGGCTTATGGCGAGCAATGTCGTTCCCGGCAACAGGTACTCGCGCTCGTCGGCAGTCCAAGCTCGCGCGAGCAGGAAGACATATCGGGCCCGCTCCTTCACGATCCTGCAGAACGTCTCCCAGCTTGCAATGAGAAGACGCTCCCTGCCGACTTCGGTAGAGGCGCGCTGGCACCAGTCGATTTGGTCGATGGCGCCTGCGATGTCATCGATCAGATCACTGTTCTCCGAAACGTCGAGATTCTCAACAAGATCGCGCGTCGAATGCAAGCTGCCTTGGTAACCGCCTTCCGCAGAGTCGTAGGGAAGCACGTTCGCAGGATCATCATACTCCCATCGGATGGCGGACAGAACGTACCCGACAAGGTCGTCGAGTGGTGCTGACCCGCCCGAACCACCGGACGCCTTCACACCACAGTAGCTACACGCAGACGAGCTTGTATGAAAGTCGATTTGGTTCCGGAGGAACTCGTCGGAGACGCACCCTCTACACACGAACTTCCCGGCAACAGGTTGCCACGCGCGCTCGTGTCGACCCGTGGTTTCTCGGTCCGCGACGCCCATTTGTTCGGACTCCTGGGTTCATTCCATACAGGACGGAAACGCCGAAGCATTACGGCCAAGGCGACCGGTTCGCGGTCGGGGAGGGTGAGGGTCATTGGGACACTGGGGGAGGCGCGGCCACTGCCCCTCGCCAACCGCATTCCCTCAGCCGCTCCGAAATGCCGTAACCGGGTTCCCGCACAAATTCAGCATACCACACCTTCGACTGGAAGAAAACTAGTGGTGCACCACCGTCTGGCGCCCCGCCGCGCACTCTCGCGGCTCCGAACGCCCGGAACGCACGCCGCTGCGAGGCACGACGTGGGTCCCCATCGCCCTTCTCCCCAAAACGCCAGGAGTACTTCGAGGTGTCACAGCGGCGCGGCCCCCAGAACAGCGGCGCTCGCAGCTCTGGACCGGTCCAAGGTGTTCTACGCGGGGTTCGTGCGTACCCTGCTGGCCGCGTCCTCGAGTGAAGCCCTGCGGCCGAGCTCCCATCCGGCCGTGAACCCCATAACCGTTGTCGATTCCCGTCGCTTGGTTGCGAATGTCCCGACCGCCGGGCAGAATCCTCCGTCGTATGCCAACACCGGAAGTCCATCCAGCCGATCCCGGCGCGTCGCGCCTCGCCGCCGCCGCGCCCCTGCCGGCCACGGCCCGAACCGCCCGGAACGAAATCCCGCACCCCCGCGAAGGCCTGCGCGACACCATCGAATCCATCGTCATCGCCCTCATCCTGGCCTTCGTCTTCCGGGCGTTCGTGGTGGAGGCTTTCGTAATCCCGACCGGCTCCATGGCTCCCACGCTCTACGGGGCGCACGGCACCATCGCCTGCGAGGATTGCGGCACGGAATTCGCCTACGGCCTCAAGGACCTGGGCGATCCGCGCGACATGCTCAAGGTGGGAGCCGGGTCGTTCGCCACCTGCCCCAACTGCAACCACGTGAACACCAACCTGAAGATCAACGACGAAAACCGTAACCCCGAAACCGGCGACCGCATCCTGGTGTTCAAGTGGCCGTTCGACCTGGGGCTGGAGTCGCTCAAACCCGCCCGCTGGGACGTTACGGTGTTCAAAGACCCGGCCGATGGGACCACCAACTTCATCAAGCGCCTCGTCGGGCTCCCCGACGAAGTGCTGATGCTCGCCGACGGGGACGTCTACACCGTACCCACCAGCTCGCTATCCGCCGCTACCCTTCAGGAGTTGGAGGCCATCCTCAAGGAGAAATGCGAATTCCAGGCCGGCCAGCGCCGCGGGCAGCTCCGCCCCATCTCGCAGGCGGCGCGCGAGGAACTGGACGAGAAGATGCGCATCACCCGAAAGACCCCGGTGGCGCAAGAGTCTCTATGGTCCCTGGTTTACGATCATGACCACGCCCCGCAGAATCCCGACCGCAATCAGCCGCGCTGGGAAGCAGCGCGGGGGCCGAACTCCGGTTGGGAGACGACCGGCCGGCGGGTGCGATTCGCCGACCGCGGGCAGGAGAGCGACCACATCGTCCTGGCGGGAAAACCGATCCTCGCCGCCAACGCCTACAACGTCCACAGTCGCACGCCGCCCCCGGTGTCTGACCAGCGCGTACGGTTTGTCCTTACCCCGTCTTCCCCCACCGGCCGGCTGACCATCCGGCTCGACAAACTGGGCCGCACTTTCTGGGCGGTCATCGAGATGGACGGAAAGGCAAGCCTGGTGGAATCGCGGCAGGAACCGGCGACGGACGCGCCGGCGATGACGTCGGTCGCCATCGAGCCCTTCCTGCCTGGCCGATCGGTAGAGGTGAGCTTCGAGAACCTCGACTACCGGTTGGCGCTACGCGTTGGCGGGCGCGAGGTCCTGGCTTCCTCCTCGGATAAGGACAGCCCCGCCTACTATGGCCCGGATCTCAAAGCCCTCAGAACCATGCGCGGGCCGGGCTCCTCGGCCCCACCGCGGATCTACGGCCAGGGCGGCTCGTGGGAGATCACACACCTGGCCGTGGACCGCGACGAATACTACTACCACGACCCCACGTTTCAGCCCCTGGGCGTGGCCTGGGGCCCGCGGGGTGGATGGGGCTCACCCGAGCAGCCGATCCTCCTGCGGGGACATGAGTACTTCATGCTGGGTGACAATACCTCTGCGAGCAAGGACTCACGGTTGTGGGATACCTGGGGTCCGCACCTCCGGGATCGCGGCGACGCGTTCCAACTCGGCACCGTGCCCGCCGACCAGCTCATCGGCAAAGCGTTCTTCGTGTACTGGCCGGCGCCCCATCGGCTCGACTGGCTGCCGTACCTTCCCTTCGGTGTG
>JACQXM010000053.1:90910-165032 GCA_016208685.1 Planctomycetota bacterium
ACGTGGGGCGGATGCGCTGGATACGCTGATTACCGGCGGGCGCCGCCGCGGGCCCTACCAGCCCGTGGCGAAAGCGGCCTACGCGGGGTAGCACGGGCATCCTGCCCGTGAAACCATGGGCTGGAAGCCCACGCCAGGTTTTGCCACAGGCTCCTACGCCGCGGCCATGCGTTCGCGCATCATGTCGAAGATGTCGTTCAGGCAGCGCACGCGCTTGATGATGTCCTCGGGAAGTTCCTGGCGGATGATGGATTCTATGGTGGCGATCATGTGCACGGCATCCAGCGAATCCAACCCCACCTCGGCGAGCGGCCGGTTGAGGTCGATCTGCTCCGCAGGCGTCTGCAAAGTCTCGGCCAGCCACTGCAAGAGTTCGGCACGTGCGGCTTGAAAGGCGATCATCCGCTCAGCTCCTGGTTGCGGCCCTGGAGACGACGCCGCGCGGCTTGCCTGCCGTCGCGGGTCGAACACCGGCCATGGGATACTCGATCTCTTCCGCCATCCATGCCGTCACCGCCTCGCGCCAACGACGGTATTTATCCTCTGCCGCATCGGAGCGAACCAGCAACTCGACGCGATCGCATTCCCGAATGCTGGCCCAGGCCGCCTGTTGTACGTCCTTCGGCTGCCGTGCCAGGTCGAGATTGAACTGCTCCAGGTGGTTGATGGACCTGGCCTTGAGCGCGAAACACATCCCGAGATGAAAGTGCTCGTGCCACTCGGGGGGCATCCGCCGCCCCATGTCCTGTGCCAGGTCCAGCCGATCGGGGTTGACGAACACCGCCGCCAGCCCGACCCCCGCTGCCACATCCGCGGCGAACTCGCCCGTGCGCCGTATCTCTTCAACCAGTCGCAACGGCTCGCCTATGAACCGGAACCACTGAGCGCGACCCACGCCGTGAAAGGCGGCGTTCCGGGCATACCCGCGGAACCCCCGCAGCCTATCCAGCGCCGCGGCGTCCTTCGGGTGATCAAAAAACGCGACCTTAAACCCGTAGCCGTCATAGCAAAGGTGGCCGTGTAACGGATCCAGCCCGTCGACCATCCGCTCCAGACGACCCGGCGCGTAACTACGCATCCCCGCCCAGAAGCCCAGCCCGACGTAGTATAAATAGCGGAAGCCGGGGCGCGGCCTCACGATGAGTTTTTCAAATTCCGCGCCCATCGCCACGCCTTCCTCGGCAAACGGTCGGAAGTGCGGCGGACAGTGCTCGCAGTAATCAAACGCCGCCGAAAGGCGTGGGCGTGTAATCATGGCGTTAAAGCCGCCAGCAAAGTGGTTGAGAATCGTGTCGACCCGTGCCACCTGATCGGCACCCGCCACGTGCAGGCCCAACCGTTCCACGGTCATCTTCCGCCGCGGAATCGCAAACGGCAGGAACACCAGCCGCCAGCGGCCCGTCGCGCAGAGCAGCACGATCACCCCGGCCAGGATGTAGTACCAATAGGCCATGTACGCGTCGAAAAGCGACCTGCCCACGCGAACCGCGGTCCCGAAAGATAGACTCACATTCTATAGCGGCGATAGGGCCGCCGCCAAACGCTTTTTTCCGAAAATCCCGGCGGCGTTCTCGGAACCTCGTGCTCGCGCGTGAGCGCCGGACCTCGTCGCTGCACTTGTAGCCGCGCCCGCCAGACGTTGCTTCCGGCCGCGCCCCAGGCGTGATAAGCTACCGACACGGACCTTGCCGGCAGGCGCTCTCCCGCTGCGTGCGGCGGAACCCGGCCACCCCCCACGGGCCGGGACACCCCGCGTAACGCGGACATACCCACAGCGCCGCTCCAACGCCGGACAACGAGGCCGGCCAGGGGAGGTGACAGCATGTCGATTCGAGCATTCCGTCTGCATCGGGCGCTCGCCCTTTTCATGGCGGCCACTCCGGGGTACGTCACCGCCGGGGATAGCGACGCGGATGGCGTGGACGACGCGAACGACGCTTGCTGCGCCACGCCCGCGGGGCTTACGGTCGATGCCGGCGGAAGGCCGCTCGGGGACGCCACCGGCGACTGCGACGTCGACCTCGAAGATTACACCATCCTGCGACCGGTTATGACGCTGGATCGCTTCGCCGTGCTGCAACGTAACTTCACCGGCGTACGCCTCCCTGACGGGCCTTGCCCCAACGTCTGCGGCAACGGCGTCGTGGAACCGGGTGAGGAATGCGAACCTCCCGGCACGCCCACGTGCGACCCGACGTGCCACGTGGTTCCCGGCATCCCACCGAACGACACCTGCGCCCTGGCGACGGCCATAAGTGAAACCAGCAGGACCTTCAGCACCATCGGGGCGACCACCGACGGTCCCGATGAGCCGGGCTCCTGCGTGGTGCAGAACTACACGCAGGTGGATGCGGACGTCTGGTTCTGTTTCACGTCGCCGGTCAGCGAACCGGTGATCGTCAGCCTCTGCGGCAGCCAGTTCGACACCAAGTTGATGATCTACGACGGCTGCGCGTGTCCGCCCTCCGGTCCGGTGGCGTGCAGCGACGACCAGGAATCCGTTGTCAACTGCGGCACGGGGACGGATTCGCGGGCGCGATTCAACGCCCTTGCGGCCTCGTCCTACCTCATCCGCATCGGCGGGTTTCAGGAAGCCGTGGGGACGGGCCAACTGACGATCTTCCGCCAAAGTGATCCGCACCGTGGCGACAACGCCTGCAACGCCCTCGCCGGCGATTGCTACGACTCACACGCGGACCCCGGGTGCCATGACCCTGCCGTGCCCGATGTCTGTCAGCGAACCTGTGCCGTGGACCGCTTCTGCTGCGACACCCAGTGGGACTTCGTCTGCGTGACCAAGGCGGACGGCATCGCCCACGGCTTTCCGGCGTGCGGACCTTCCGCGGCGGGTAGCTGCCTCGTTCCCCAGGCCTCGCCGGGCTGCCTCGATGAGCCCTGCATCACCCAGCCGCCGCAGACTATCTGTCAAGTCGTGTGCGAGGCCGACCCCTTCTGTTGCTTGACGCAATGGGACGCCGTCTGCGTGGATCAGGTGGGAGATGGGTGCGGCGTGTTCGCGGCCTGTCACGCCGGCGTGGGGAGCTGCTTCGTGCCGCACGGCGACGGCGGCTGCAACGGAGAGTCGTGTTGCAACGCGGTGTGCCGGGAGGATCCCTATTGCTGCGAAGACTCATGGGATGGCGTGTGCGTTTCCATCGCCGTGGACCTGCAAGCCGCCGGCCGTTGTCCATAGCCGCCGACCGCTGCGGACGTTCGCGCCGCAGGTGGGGAACGCCCGCGGGTAGGCGGCGAACGCATGGAGTGACCTTGCAAGGCCGGCGCCGCGACGCAAAAAAGAACCTATCCCGGCCGGCGGTTCGCCGCGGGGTCATCCGCGCCGCACCAACCCGCCGAGATAGGTTCAATCGCCCCAGGGCATACCCCTGAGGTTCGCCCGCGGCAAAATGGCTTGGGGCCGGTTTTCATCGGGCACCGCCACGCGATCGCGGCATATGCCACCGGTCAGCGCCCTTTACGGGGGTTCCGAGCTCTCGAATTCGGCTCGGCACACCTTGGAGCCCGTCTGGCAACGTTGCCCCGCCGCAACGGTCCCCACCAGAGTGCGGGCCTAGTAGCGCCCGCCGCGGCTGCCGCCCCGGCCGCCGCGACCACCGCCGCCGTAGCCACCGCCCCCGCCGCCGCTGCGCGGCTCGCGCGGCTTGGCTTCGTTGACCGTCAGGGCGCGGCCGCCGTGGTCTTTACCGTTCAGCGCGGCGATCGCCGCGTCGGCGTCCTCGTTGCTCTCCATCTCCACAAAGCCAAAGCCCTTGCTCTGGCCCGTGCTACGGTCGCTGATGACCTCCGCGCTGCGCACGCGGCCGTGGGCCGAGAGCAGTTGCTCCAGGTCCGAGCTGGTCACGCTGAAACCGAGGTTGCCGATGTACAGTTTCTTACCCATCGTGATTTCTCCTTTCGATGGACTTCGTTCAACCCAATGTTTTGCTTTCCGGGTTGAGTTTTGAAAGGGGCCGACAGTTCAGCCCGCAGGTAGGAAGGCGATCAGGGCAGAGCGATCGGGACTTGCTAAGAAGCGGCGACGTCCATGCCTCGTATCGACGAACCAACCGAAAGCTGAGTGTACCACCGCCCGCCGGCCACGCAAGTAGGAATCCGCCGCCATTTGATCTTTTTTTTAGGCCCGGGAAAACGCCACGCACGGCCCGCAAACGCGGTTTTTGAACGCCCCGCCCCGGCCCACTTGAGGCCCAACCCCCCGGGCGCGGAGAAATCACGGCTTGTGAAAGGTCCCCCGCCGGCCCGGCCAAGGTACCTCCGTGAGGCCCGTGTGGGCCTGGAAACGAGGTCGAGCACGACCTCACGGTACCTCGAAAGCAAAAGGAAGAGAGTCATGAAGAAGTCATGGACAAACAAGGTGGCCTACGGCCTGGCGATGTCGGCGGCGTCGGTGGCATGGGCGCAAAACCCGCCCCCGGGTGGAATCGATCCGGTCGTGGTGCGACTCAACGGCCTCAGTGCAATCACGCAGGACGTCGTCCCCTTCCTGGTCGATCAGCAGGGGCTCGGCCATTTCGAACAGGGCCAGGTGAACCTGCTCAACACCAACACCAACATCACCATCGACTTCGGCGACACGTTCGGTTCGCTGTTTGATTTCCTCGGCGACGTGACGCTCGGGGTCAGGTTCGAGAGCTTCCTGCGCAGCGTCGTGGTCGACGTGCCCATCGACGATAACTCCATCGCCGCCAGCTTCCGCACCGCCACGGCGCCGCAGGGGCGCGTTCGGGCGACGATCAACGTGCCCAACGCGGCGCTGGACACCACGCTCCGCGTCCGCACCCGTTTGAACGTTGACCTGCCGGATTTCATCCCCGATCAACTCGAGAACGGCATCATGGCCCTGACCAACATCACCGATGATTTCCCCATCGGCGTCGATGGTCTGTCGTTGACCTTGCAGGTGCTGCTCCAGCAGGGCGCCACCGGTATCACCATCTCCCAGGTCGAGCAGTTCACGCCCCAGGTGACCAGCGTGTCGGTAACCGACTCCTCGGGGCTGGTGTCCCTGGCGAACACCTTCTCGGTGGCCATTAACCGCATCTTCGGATTGCCCGGAACCGGTTCGGTGAACTCCCTGGCGACCACGCTCACCAACAACCTCATCCGCGACAACGCGGACATCAGGGACATGTTCCGCACCACGGTGAACACCGCGCTCAACCGGGAGTCGCGGGTCCGCGGCTACTCGGGCACGCTGCCCAACCTGGACGGCATTCCGCTGAGCGTCAGCTATGCCCTGAGCTCCTTCGCCACTCGCATCAACAACATGGCCAGTAACTGGAACGTGTCGGTCACCGCCACTGACCCCATCGCCCTGCCCAACCTGGCCTACAGCTACCTGCCGCGCACGGCGCAGACGCTGTCGCTCGTAGGGGCCGCGGGCGACCTCCAGGCCTTCCTGCCCCTGTCGTTGTTCGACAAGTTTGGCCACGAGCTGGCGCGGAAAGGCCTGTTCTCCGTCACCATGAACGTGCCCGCCCAGGGGAGCATCCCCGCATTCAGCGTGCGGGTAGCCGTCAACGGTACACCGCGTGCGATCGGCAACACCACCCCTGCCGGGCAGGTGAAATGGCAGATTCCCATCGGAATCGCCAACGTCGGAACGCTGGCGCCGAATACCCCCCGCTTCCAGAACGTGACGGCCACGCTCGAGGTCATCATGAGCCTCAACACCGACGATCGCAACGGCCTGGGCGCCTCCATCGAGGACGTGAGCCTCGCGTCGCTCAGCGGCACGGTGCGCATCGGCACCGTCACCGTGCCGATCGGTGGGTTCCGGGATCTGTTGGAAGAGCAGATCTTCGACTCGCTCGCCGAGGACCTGCCGCAGCTCACGCTGGTGCCGAAGGTGACCAACATCATGCCGCCCTTCGCGGTGAGCGTCGGAACGGTCAGCGTCGGCAGCCAGTACGTGAACGTCCCGCTGACGCTGGAGGTGGCGCAGTAACCGGCCACGGCAAACGCCTCTCCCGGACATGGGGGGCTCCGGAGGGAGAGGCGAGGGCACGGGGTGGGAGGTTCGGCCAATCGCCGGCCTTCCACCCCGACCGGCCGACCGCCACGTGAAAGGTCGGCCCCAAAAAAGTCGATGGTAGATTCGGGGGGCCGCCCGCGATCGAAACCCCCGGCACTAGAACACAAAGTTCCTTTCCTCCTGAACCGGGGGCTCGGCGAAAACCGGCTCCCGGTTTGGTTTTCCGCCAACCGCACTCCGCGACCTCCACGTTCGCCTACAGCGCCCGGCAGCGGCGCGCCGCGATCCGGCGCGCTGTTGCCGTCTTTCGAACCACGTGCGTGCCCGTGCAACCTTCGGCGTTTCACCAATTGACCGGTCACTCGCGACGCCCGTACGATGACCGCGGCGTTGGACGCCACGCGGTCAGGGGTTTCCACGGGGTTCAAAACCTGCGGTTCGCTGAGCGGTCCTGGCGGTCGCGCAGGGGCATTCATGGGTCGAGGCCATTACCTCTTTCGAGCGCTTTCCGCGCGCCGCGGCGCCGTTGCCTGCACTTGCGCCGCGGCGGCTGTGTGCTGCGCGTCGCCGGTGCTCGGGGCCACCGTGCGCGTCAAGCCGTGGGCAACCTACCTGCGTACGTCGACCTCCGACCCGCGTACCTGCGATCCCTGTCGTTGCGACCCGACACCGGGGCGGTGCGACCCCTGCAACTGCCGTGTGGGCACATGCACCTCGGCGACGTGTACTTCCTGTGCCTGCCCCATCCGGCTGCGTGACTATGGCATCCTTCCCGGGGACCGCATCCGCCTGCGGCGGCTGGGAGATTTCACTCCCGCAAGCGACTGGCCCGACGACCAGACAGGCATGGCCGCCGTTTTCAGTTCCACGAACGAGCTGCTGCCTCAGGACTTTCCGCATCGAGTGCCCGGCGCGCTGGAGCCCACGGCTGATGCCGCGGCGTTCGACTGCGACGAGGGCCTCCGATCCGCCGACTGTGCCGCCGACGTGGCGACCCCGCCGACCCTGGAAGGTCAGCCCACGGACATCCCCGAGGATTTTCTGGTGACCGACCTGGTGCTCCGCGTGCCGGAGTCGGCCTCCTACCTTTTTGTTACCGCTATCGACTCTTACTTCGCGGACAACAACGACCCTCTGCCCCCGGCACATCCCGCGGAGGCCGATTTTCTCCTCTGGTTCCGCCGCCTCGATGACGACGACTTCGCCCCCGGCGACACCGACTTCGACGGCGACATCGATCTGGCGGACGCGGCGCAATTCCAACGCTGCTTCGGTCCCGGCCGGGTTCCGCAGTCCCGTGGCTGCTGCCTGGACTATGACGACAACGGACAGACCGATTGGCTCGACATTCCGTACATCGCCTGCGCCATCGCCGGCCCCCGCAACGCCTGGCAACGTGGTTGTGGGCGCGCCTTGGCTCCGGCGGAACGATCGCCCGTTTCGCGGGACCATCCACTTCGTATGTTGGAACCGGCACCGGCGCGAGAGGTCGACGCCGCGGCCGAGGGCGCCCCCACAGAGGTCGCGGCGCGCAATGCCCTCCAGGCGTACGACGCGGAGTTCCTCGTGCCCAGAAACACCCGCGTGCGCCTGCACCTGGCCGGCTTCGACGCGGATGGGGATCGGCTGACCTTCACGCTCGTACAAAACGCCACCAGCGGGGGCGTCGGCAGCTTCTACAACACCGGCAACCAGACGGCACGGGTAAACTACTACCCGCGCGCGGGATTTGAGGGCGAGGCGACGTTCCGCTTTCAGGTGTCGGATGGAACAACTGCTTCGGCACCGGCCACCGTCCGGCTCGTAGTCCAGAAGCTCCTGGTGCCGTGGCTGGAAGTCGAGGGCCCCCAGGATCACGCCTCTGTCTACTGGACCCCGGGCCAGGGCGCCGACCCGGATATGACGCAAGTCGACTACTGCCTGCGCGGCCTGGAGGCCTGGGCGCAGGTGACCGACACCGCGATCGTGACCACGCGGCAGTGGAAGTGTGCCGCCGACTGTCACCCCTGCAATGACACCTGCGCCTGCGAATCCCCCTGCCGCTGCTCCCGGCCCTGCAACTGCGATGACACCGCCTGCCTGTACGAGGAACTGGAACGGCGCAAGCCCCCGGGCATGCGCATCATCGGCGGCGTGGAAACCTCCGCCTACCTGGACGCCTGCTGGCCCGCCACCGGGCGTCCGTGCTCCTTCGCCGACCCGGCGGTGTGGGCCAGAATCGCGGAGGACGTACGCCGGATCGCTGAGGCGACTGGTGTCAACATCGTGGCACTTGACAATGAGGATGCCCTGAACCCGTTCGTGCAGGGCGCCGCCGTTATCGACGCCGCGGCCCTTCACGCCGCCCTGGCGCCGCTCGCCGAAACCGGCGTGGTGACGTGGTCCTACCTGCCGTGGGTCATGTCCGATCATCCCACGCTATTCCCCGACCGGCACGACCGGAGCTGTGAGCTGGTACGCGCCGTCGCCGCCGCGCTGCCGCAGCACGTGTTCATGGCGGGCTACTCGTCCTACAGCGGTTGGCGAGACTACGCCGGCGAGATCGACCGGCACAACGAGCTGTGCGCCCTGGTTAGCGGCGCCCCGGCCGCCGCGGACTCCCCCTGCCCGGCACCGGACCCGACCGCCTGTGTCGGCGGCGTGCCCCAGGTGGTCGACGGGATGTTCGTCAAGCTCTGCGGCTTCGAGACCCTCCGCCGCACGCACTCCTCCGGCGTCATGCGGCGAACATACTCCCCGGCGCGGGCGCTGAGCGAGCTGCCTTACCTGCAAGGTGACGCCGTGCGCATCTACCCCGGAGGTACGGATTGGGTGCTCGTCGCCCGGTCGTTCGCGGCGCTCCTGCCCCCGCTCGCAACGCCGCTGCGATGACGCGCGACGGCAAACCGACGGCGGCGGACGAACGCCGGACTATGTGCCAAGGGGGACCGGCGGTCGGAGAAGGTCTACGCGCTCTCGCGCGTGATGCGCTCAAAATCCTCGCGCTCCCCGCGGCCGCGGAGGGGATAGTCCTTGCGAAGCGGGTGCGCTTTGAAGCCTTCCCAGGTAAGGATGCGGCGCAGGTCGGGGTGGCCGGTGAACCGCACGCCGAACATGTCCCACACTTCGCGCTCCAGCCACACCGCCCCGTTCCAGATGCTCACCACCGAGGGCACTTCGGGGTTCGGCTCGTTGACGAAACACTTGACCCAAAGCCGGTGCTCCCGCGAGAGCGATAGCAGCGAGTAGATGACTCCGTAGCGGTCCGTCGCCTTGGGGAAGTTCAGGTAGTCGATGCACGTAAGGTCGCAGAGCTGCTCAAAGGCGCAGCGCGGGTCGTCGCGCAGGAAGCGCATGACCTCCAGCAGCCGCGCCGGCGGCACGCGGACGCACCACTGTTCATGGGACCTCTCGCGCATCTCCAGCAACGGCGCGGGCGCGAAGTCGACGCCGGGGAAAGACGGTTGCAGGCATGAAACCACTGCCGATTCCAATATTCTGCTCCCTGAACGCCTCACTGCCCCATAAACCGCGAGTCGCGGAGATCGAATGGCGACCTGCCGCCCATTCACCATTTCGTCGCCGTTCCTTGCTTCATGTGCGCCTGCGCCGTCGGCCGCACAACGACCTCGTGCGCCGGCTCCGTTTCCCGCCGATCACCCTGCCGCTGGGCTCGGCGGCGTCAGGGCGCTCCTTCTTTTGCCACCATCCAGGTTCATGGGCCGGTCAAGCTATGACGCCGAAGCGCCCAACGGCGGCGCCAAGTCACCCTCTCGCCGGCTGTCGCGTTTCGTAGCGCACGATCTCCTCTTTGAGCTGGTTAATCAGCCGCCGGATCGAACTCAAGGTCGCCTGGCGCACGGCGCCGTTGTCGCACGGCCTCTGCGCCGCCGCGCCGTAAGCCTCCTCCAGCTCATGCAACTTGCGGCGCGTGTTTTCGAGCTCCTGTCCGTTTCGTACGCTCATAGCACGATTTCCACAACACCTTTGGGAACGCCGCGCCGGTCCGTCGCGAAGAACCCATCGACGATCTGCTCAAATCCAGCTTTGTCCAACCGGAGGATCTCCAGGAACGCGAGCCCCTCAACCAAGTCCTCCGCCGCGGCGGCGTCACGCGGATAGTCCGAGGCAAGCAGAAGGGCACAGTCCACGTCGTTGGGCTCAAGCGTATCGCTTACGAAACTGCCGTTCAAGACGATTCGCTCAACCCCGGCGCGAACAGCGCGGTCAATCATCCAGCGAATAGACTCCATCTGGATTCGACACAGCTCCGGCGCTCGACCGAACCGTTCCTCGATTTCGTCGCTCGTGGCTCGATGGATGCCTGGGGGCAGAAAGCCGGAGTCCTCGAACGGTGGTATCAGATAGCACCCCTTCCTCCCCGTCCGACGCCGGCCGCGAGCCCGCCCTTCGGAATAGTTCCACCCGACGCGCGCGAGCCCCAGCCGGGTGTGAGTACCCACCCGACTCAGCCCTTTTCGGCCACACGCACCTGCACCGTCGGCTGCACGACCATCCCCAACCCGCGGCGCCGCTCGCCGCTGGTCTTCAGGCCTTCTGACTCCACGAGCTTCTGGATCATCATCACGCCCTCCAGCAGCGTCTCCGGCCGGGGCGGACAACCAGGCACGTACACGTCCACGGGAAGAAACTGATCCACGCCCTGCACCACCGCGTAGGTGTCGAACACCCCGCCGGTACTGGCACAGGCCCCCATGCTGATGACCCACTTGGGCTCGGACATCTGCATGTAGATGCGCTGCAACACCGGCATCGCCTTGATCGCCACCCGCCCGGCACAGATGAGCAAGTCGCACTGCCGCGGAGTAAAACGCATCACCTCGGCGCCGAAGCGGGCGATATCGTACCGGCTGGCGCCGGTTGCCATCAGCTCGATGCCGCAGCACGCCGTCGCGAAGGGCATGGGCCATAGCGAGTTCTTCCGCGACCAGTTGACCGTCTGCTTGCGCAGCAAATCCAGCAAGTAGTCCAACCGCGTGGCGAGATACTCTTCCTTGCTGGCCTGGTACGGGGCGGTTTCGGAGAGGCTCAATCCCATTGCAGCGCTCCTTTCCTCCACTCGTAGTACAGGCCGAAGAGGAGCAGGACGAAAAACACTCCCATGCCGGCGGCGAGGAAACCCTTGCCCGCCACGCCGCCGCCCTCCAGCGGGATGGTCGCTCCCATAGTCGCCGCCCCGTGGAAGAGCTGCGCCCACGGCCAGAGAAAGATGATCTCCACGTCGAACAGCAGGAACAGCACCGCCACCATGTAGAAGCGCACGTTGAAGCGCCGACGGGTGTCGGTCACGATCGGCATGCCGGATTCGTACGCGCTGTCCTTAACTGCGCCGTGGCGCTTCGGCCCGATCACATGCGCCACCACCAGCATGCCCACCGTGGCCGCCAGCACCAGGAGCATGGTCGCCGCAATGGCTACATAGGGTTCAACGCTGCCACCCATCGTCATGCTCCCACGAAGCGCTCAGACCCGATGCCCGGCCGCCCCGTGCCGTCGATCGGGCGGACGCGCCAGACCCCGGCGCGCGGGCCACGCTTCACGAAGTATAACGGCGCGGAGGCATGGTACGCAAAACGACACGGAGGAATCGCCGCACGCGCCGCGACTACTCCTGGTCCTGCGGCGCTCGGCTGGCCCCCAGGTCCGCGATCCGCTGCGCCAGCTCCGCCATTTGCCGTCGCAGATCCGCGACGGTCTCGCCGAGGTTCTGGGTTGTCACTACATC
Organism: Planctomycetota bacterium; assembly: GCA_016208685.1. Taxonomy (GTDB): domain Bacteria; phylum Planctomycetota; class Phycisphaerae; order UBA1845; family UBA1845; genus JACQXM01. Next base: position 102,628 of record JACQXM010000053.1, read on the forward strand.
GTCCGTTGACGGCGTTTCGGGGGTGGCGCTTGCGGCCGGCGCCGCCCGCGCGGGGTTGAAGGTCCGAAGGAAACTCGTCGCCCAGTCGAGCGGCGAGACGAACTGCCCGCGCATCGCCTGACGCAGGTAGGTATCGAACTGTCGCTGGGTGGCCGAGAGCATGCTCATGTACGGTCCGAAGAAGCGTTCGATCGAGTCTCGCAGAACCGGGTAGTCGGTGCGAATCATCAGATGAAGGACCGCAGAGGGAAACAGGTCCAACTTCGGCTCGTCCTTCTCCAGGATGATCTGCAAGAGCACGACGTTCGTGATATCCGCCCCGTTCCGCGAGTCCGTCACCACCACGTCGAATCCGCTGCGGATCGCCTGGCTGATGTCCTGTAGCGTTACGTGGCAGCTTCGTGTGGCGTCGTAGAAGCGGCGATTCGGGTACTTCTTGATCTGGATAGGCTCGGACTGCCTCTGGCCGTTCATACTAGCTCCCCGCGTCATATTATCGGTACAGCCATCCCATGCCTAGTGCGGTCGCGCGAAAACCGCCGAACGAGACCGCGAATGTATATATAAGTACATGTCAGACATAACGTTACGTTACGAGATGCGCTTTTGTGCGTTCGCATTATTTCTTCTTGACGCAACCGCACAATGAGGTATAGTAGCGGTAGTGGGATTCGATAATCGACCGCACGGTGCGATCGGGTGAGGATTTGTAGCGAAGGATGAGAATCATGGTAGCAGAGACGAGGGAGTGCATGACCCAGATGTTCGACAACCTGGCGGATAGCGCCCGCGCTTCGATGGAAGCCGGTCGGCGCATCCAGGAATCCTGGTTCGAGGCCATGGGCGGGTCAGCCAAGGGAACGCCGGCGTTCGAAGGCATGTTGGCGCAGGCCGAGAAGATCGCCACCGGCTGGCTTCCGGTTGCCGGCAAGAACATGCAGGCCGTGGCCGAGACCATGAACACGACGTTCCAGGCCGGCATGGACCTGTTCAAGACCGCGTGCGACGCAACCATGAAGAGCGGCGAAGGCGACGTTTATCGCAAAGGGCGCGAGCTGTGGGACGCGACGTTCAGCGCCTATCGCAACGGCGTTGGCGCGTGGAACCAGGCCGGCAGCCGCATAATGGAGAACTGGGCTGCGTTCTGCCAAACCGCCTCTTACGAGTGCGGAACCAAGCCGGCGACCAAGCCCGCCAGGAGCGCGTAAACACGCGAGCCGCGTCGCCGGGCCGTCGGCCACGACGCCCCGGCGGGCGGACGGCGGGCGCTCCGGCACGTGCGCCAGCGCCGCGGGTTCGGTGGCGGTCGGCGACCGCACCGTATCGCCGCGACGCCGCGCTGGGTCGGAGCGGGATCGGAATCCCAGTTTTGGTCAGGCTGTTGGCCGGCGAGCATCCGTAAGCGGGCGCAAAGGGGGGCGCTATCGGAGACAGCCATGCTCAAGAACGTGTACCTCACGGGTGGGGTCCGTACGCCGTTCGGATCGTTTAACGGCGCCCTCGCCGCACTTTCCGCGCCGCAGCTCGGGGGCATCGCCATCAAGGCGTGCCTGGAGCGCGCGGGCGTGGATCGCCGCGAGGTTGACGAGGTCATTTTCGGCAACGTGCTCCAGGCCGGGCTCGGCCAAAACGTTGCCAGACAGGCGACACTCGCCGCCGGGCTCGGCGTCGAGGTCGGCGCCACCACGGTGAACAAAGTCTGCGGCTCCGCGCTGCGCGCCGTCATCCTCGGCGCGCAGGCCATCCAGTGCGGCGACGCCGGCATGGTCGTGGCTGGCGGCACGGAGAGCATGAGCAATGCCCCCTACCTGCTCCGCAAAGCGCGCAGCGGCTACCGCATGGGGCACGGCGAACTCATCGACGCCATGATCTACGACGGGCTCTGGGACGTGTACACCAACCGTCACATGGGCACCTGCGGCGACCAGTGCGCCACCAAATACAACATCACCCGTGAGGACCAGGACGGCTACGCGGCGGAAAGCTACCGCCGCGCCATCCGTGCCTGGGACGAGGGGTTCTTCGCGGGGAACGTGGTCCCCGTGGACGTGCCGGCGGGAAAGACCTCCACCCGCTGCGAACGCGACGAGGACCTAGCCAAGTTTCAGGGCGAAGACAAGCTCCGCGCCCTCAAGCCGGCCTTCGGTCCCGCCAGCACCATCACCGCGGGAAACGCCTCCAAGATCAACGACGGGGCGGCCGCCATCGTCGTTTTCGGCGACGAAAAGAAGAACGCGCTGGGACTAAAGCCGCAGGCGCGCATCCTGGGCCACGCCAACGTCGCCATGGAATCCGACTGGTTCACCATCGCCCCCATCTACGCCATCAGAAAGCTGTCCGAACAGCTCAAGATCAAGCCCGCCGACGTGGACGTCTTCGAAATCAACGAAGCGTTCTCCGTCGTCGCGCTGGTGGCCATGCGCGAGCTGAAGCTCGACCATACCCGCGTGAACATCGCCGGGGGCGCGGTAGCCATTGGTCATCCCATCGGAACCACGGGCACGCGCCTGGTCAACAACGTCGTCCAGGCCTTGCATCGCCACAACAAGACCCTCGGCGTCGCGTGCCTGTGCATCGGTGGCGGGGAAGCGACGGCGATCGCGGTGGAACGGTGCTAAGCGCCGCCGCGACCGCTTCCGGACCTGCCATCGACCCGGAGGTGTGGGCGATGGAAGATGTGGAATTGGGAATGCGGAAACAGAGCTGCGACCGTGAGGGAGCGGGCAAGGAACGCGGAATTGGGAATGCGGAATTCGGAAACCCGGCCGCGACCGTCGGTCTGGGTGGCCCATCGCTTTAGCGATGGGGGAGTCGATTATCGCGCAAGAACCGGCGCGTACGATCCGTACCGCGACGGCATGGAGCGGTTTCCAACCAGCGGTGCCGCTCCTTGACACTCGCGGTCCTGATACGATCGCCTCGACCGGCTGGAAAGCCGGTCCCACAGGCATAGCCGCGCCCCGCAGGGAGCGGGCAAGGAATGCGGAATTGGGAATGCGGAACGGAGCCGCGACCGTGAGGGACCGGGCGGCGAGCCGCGGGCTTTAGCCCGCGCGGCCCGAACGAATGCGGAATGATGGATTCGGAATGCGGAAACAAAGCCGCGTTCGTGAGGGAGCGGGCAAGACGCGATAGCGGTACCGGCGGCGACAAGACGTCAACGTAAAGGAGGCAGGGCACTCGGCCAGCCTGAACGACGGATGAACGAAACAGCCAACAACCCTGCGGACCCCTTCTCGCGGTTCTGGATGGACATGATGTCCCGCATGACCTCGGCGGCCATGCCTGCCGCGGCCCCGACGGCCGGCCCCTTGGGTGCCTCGCCCCTGGGCGAGGAATACCTGCGTACCATGCGGCAGGCGTTTTTCGACGCCTGGGCGAAGTACTGCGACGAATACCTCGGCTCCGAGCCGTTCCTGGAGATCATGCGAAAGTCCATGGAGAACGCCCTGGCCTTTAAGCGGCAGGTCAACGAATTCCTGGCCAAGTCGGTGCACGAGGCGCAGATGCCCTCGCGCGAAGATACGGATTCCATCATGCTCGTGCTCCGCAGCATGGAGGAGCGGGTTCTGGATCGTCTGGAGAAGCTGTCGCAGCGAGTGGAAGCGTTGGAGGCCCGCGGCGCGGGCGGGCCTTCAACGGCTGCGACCGCCGCGGCCCGGAGCCAACCCCCTGCCCCGGATGCCACGCGCGGCGGCAAGCGCCCGGGTAAGGGAGGAGCACGATGACCCCTTCCGCTCTCCCTTGGATGCCCTGGCTGCCGGCTCCAGCCGACGCCCAGGCGATGTGGGACGGTTTCCTTCGCCGCCTGGCGCACCTGCCGAAAGTGGCAGACGTAGCACGCAAGGTGCGCGTGGGCGCCACGCCCAAGGAAGTGGTACACCGCATCGACAAGTTGCGGCTGCTGCACTACCTCAACGACGAAACGCCGCGGTTCGAAACGCCGCTGCTGGTGGTCTTCGCCCTGGTGAACCGCCCCTATATTCTCGACCTGCGCCCCGGCAAGAGCGTGGTCAGCCACTTCATCCAAGGCGGCTTCAACACCTACAACCTGGACTGGGGTGTGCCCTCCGACGGCGACCGCTTCCTGGACATGAACGACTACATCAACGGCTACCTCGACGACATGGTCGACGAGGTGCGCCAGCGCTGCGGCGTGGAGCAGATCAACCTGCTGGGCTATTGCATGGGCGGTAGCATGAGTGCCATGTATACGGCGCTGCACCCCCACAAGGTGCGGAACCTCATCATGCTCGCCGCGCCCGTGGACTGGTCCAGCAAGGACTATCTGCTCGGCAAGTGGGTGGACCCCGGGGTTTTCGACGTCGATCAACTGATCGAGGTGTACGGCAACGCCCCCGCGGACCTGCTCCAGGGCTCGTTCCTCATGCTCAAGCCCGTCTCCACGCTGGTGGAGAAGTACTTCTCCTTCTACGAGAACATGGAAAACGAGAAGTTCCTCGAGGACTTCTTCGCCATGGAGACCTGGCTGAACGACAACATCCCGGTCGCCGGGGAGATGTTCCGCCAGTTCGTCAAATACTGCATGCAGCAGAACCGCCTCATCAAGGGCACCCTGCGCATCGGCGGCAAGCCCGTGAATCTGCGGAACGTCACCTGCCCGGTGTTGAACCTGACGGCGCAGCAGGATCACCTGGTGCCCTGCGGCCTGAGCACGCCGTTTAATGACGCGGTCGGGTCCGCCGATCGCACGGCGATCAACTTCCCCGCGGGCCACATCGGGCTGGCCGTGGGCTCGAAAGCCAACCGCGACCTGTGGCCCCGGGCCGTCGCGTGGCTGGCGGAGCGATCGAAACCCCTAACCGAGCGAACGATCGACCAACCCGGGCGGCGCGCGTAGTCCGTCGGCGGGCGTGGGTCGGGGAGATCATGCATGATTCTTAACGGTCGGACGGCGGTCATCACCGGAGGAGCCAGCGGCATCGGCCAGGCGGTCTGCATGAAACTGGCCAACGAGGAGGAGGTCCGCGCCATTGCCGTCGTCGACCAGGCCGGCGAGACCGAACAATTCTGCCGGAAGCTCAACGACGCCCTGGGGCGCCCCGTGCTCCTCCCCTACTGCGGCGACGTGACCGATCGCGCCTTCCGGGAATCCGTCTTCCAGGACATGGAGGAACGCTTCGGTCCGGTCACGCTTTGCGTTCCCGCGGCAGGGATCGTACGTGATCGCCTCGCCGTCAAGCTCGACCAGACCAACGGCAAAGTCAAACACAACATGTACGACGAGGACGAATTCCGCCGCGTGATCGACGTCGATCTGCTGGCGCCCATCTACTGGGCGATGCGCATGGTGGCCTCGGTGGCCATGGACCGCGCCACGCGCGGGCTCAAGCAGTGGGTTCCCGCGGAGACCATGCAGGGGGCCATCGTGCTCATCGGCTCCATCTCCTCGGCGGGCAACCGCGGCCAGATCGCCTACGCCACCGCCAAGCGCGGCCTGGAAGGCGCTCAGGCCACGCTGGCCAAGGAGGCCGTGTACTTCGGCGTGCGCTGCGCTATCATCCACCCCGGTTTCACGGATACGCCGATGGTTCGCTCGCTGGGCGAGGAGATGATCAAGGACCGCATTCTGCCGAATACCCAGCTTCGCCGCCTCATCCGCCCCGACGAGATCGCCGGGGCCATCGTGTTCATGCTCAAGAACTCCGCCGTCAGCGGCACCCTCTGGGCGGACGCCGGCTGGCATCCCACGGCGTAAGAAACGACCCCCGTACCGCGACCACGATCAGTGCCGCGGGCTTCAGCCCGCGCGGCGATCCGCACCGCGACAGTATGGAGCGGGCCGCGAGCCGCGGGCTTCAACCCACGCTCCCCAGCCCCCGCCCATTCGCGCCGCCGCCCGTACCGTATTCGCACCCACATCGTCCGCCCAAGCCCGTGCACTCACGGTTCTCGCCACGACGCACGCCACCAATACCCGCCTTCCAATCCCCTCCAGCCTCGCTACACTGACGAACATGTCCGACGGGTCCAAGCTGGAATCCCTGTGCTTTCTCGAGGACGAGCCCGTCCCCGGCCACAAAGTTGACGAGCTCGACCTCATCACCTTCGCTCGTGTCATCGCCGGCGGCGCTCTCGGCACCGGCGGCCCGTTCACCATGGGCGTCTTCGGCGACTGGGGCGAGGGCAAGACCTCCATCCTGCGACAAGCCCGCAGCCTCCTGGATGAGGACCCTGCCCGCCCCGTGGTGACGGCCTTTTTCAACGCTTGGCAGTTCGAACGCGAAGAACACCCCATCGTCCCCCTCACCGCCACCATCGTGGCCGCCGTTGAGGGCAAACTCCAAGAGTGGGAGAGCGGCAAAGCGCTCACTAAGAAGGCACTCGCCGGAAGCCTGGATGCTTTCAAGACGGTCGCCCGCGCCCTGCGCGCAATCGCCTACGGATTCTCCATCAAGGCCAAAGTTCCCGTCCCCGGCTTCGGCGAAATCGAGGCCGGCTTCGTGGCCAAGGAGATGATCGAACGCTACGACAAGCTCGCCACGCCACCCGATCCGCTGGTGGAGCGCACGCTCTACTATCGCGCCTTCGACGTGCTTGACACCCTGGCGCGCCGGGCGCGCCAGCCGGGCGACGGTCCACCCTTCAAGATCGTGGTCTTCGTCGACGACCTGGACCGCTGCCTTCCACCACAGGCCGTGCGCCTCCTGGAGAGCATCAAGCTCGTCCTTTGCCAACCCGGCTTCATCTTCGTCCTCGCCCTGGACGCTCGCGTGATCCGCGCCTATCTCACCCGCCGTTACCGGGAGGAGTATGGCCTGGAAGACTACGACCGCGGCCCCCCCTACCTCGACAAGATCATACAGCTTCCCATTCCCATCCCCTCCCACCGCACCCGCTTCGAACAGTACGTTCTCAAGCTGCTCGATCGGCCGGTGCTCTCGAACGTCGTGTCCAACCGCCCGGTCCGCGACGTGATCCGCAGCCTCATCGAGGTTCTGGGTCTCGGCTCCCGGTACAACCCGCGAACTCTGGTTCGCTTCATCAACAACCTCATCATCGATAACGCCATGTGGCGCTCAGGCGGCGAAACGCCGGACCCGGAGTTTCTCGGCGTTTGCGCCGCGGACCGGATGTTGAGGGAACACTGCGACGCCACGTTGTATGAGCATCTCGTCCGAAACGAGGAATTGTGCGCCGTGCTTGCCGCCGGTCGGCCCACTCGTGAGACCTTCGACCGGCTTGATCACCAGGACGGGGAGGAGGTCTCGCCACGCGCCGGGAAGATGCGCGAGGACCTCCTCCGCCGACTTGACGAGAACCCCTACCTTCCCGAGCTATTGAAAACCAAGCCGGTCAATCGCTGGCTTACCGACCGCGAGCTGCGGGTAGAAGTAAGCGAGTTCATGGCCAGGCAGCGCACTCAGTCCACGGCCCCGGCATCCGAACGCGAGATCATTGAGTCCGCAATCCGGCAAAGCCTCGGAGAACCTGCTGACGCCCCCGTTACCGACGGCATGCGTGCTCGTGTTAAGAGGCTCTCGCTCGAAGCACAGCCGATTAGCGACTCGTCGGTCGGACACCTGCGGTCACTGACCGCGCTCCAATCGCTCGACTTGTCGGGGACAGCAATTGCCGATGCCGGATTGGCCTACCTTGGCCCGTTGAAAGGGTTACGGGACATCTCACTCGACCGCACTGCGATCACCGACGCCGGGCTCGCGCGCCTTGCGAAACGTAAGTCGCTGCGAGGCCTTTCCCTCGACGGTACTTCGATCACCGATCGCGGACTCAAGTACGTCTCCCTACTGACGTCCTTGCGGACGCTCTCCCTCGCCCGTACCCGTGTCACCGACGCGGGCTTGCGAAGCGTAGTACGTCTCACCGAACTCAGCGGGCTCGTGCTGTCGGATACTGGAATCACTGACGCCGGACTCGCGCACCTCACGACGTTGCGGTCGCTACGGGCGCTCCGGCTAGACGACACCGCCACCAGCAGCGCCGGACTCGAACACCTCGCAGCACTCAGGGGGTTGGCAACGCTCACACTCGATGGCACGGGGATCACCGACGCCGGCTTGGATTCGCTGAAGCCACTCAGCCTGTTGGACACGCTGAGCCTTGGTCGCACGAGGATCACCGGCACCGGGCTCGAGCGCCTCGTCGCACTAACCCTCTTAACTTGGCTGTCACTCGAGGGTGCCGCCACCACTGACGCCGGGCTCGAACACCTCGCAGCACTCCGGGGGTTGGTGTGGCTCTCGCTCAGTGGCACGGCGATTACCGATGCCGGGCTTAAGCACTTGACGGCCTGCGTGGCGTTGCGAGCCCTCCACATTCGCGGCACGCGAGTCACTGAGGACGGGGTCTCCAACCTGCGGCGCGCCCTCCCGCGCTGCCACGTATTCGGCCTTTAGCCGCATCTTACTTCCCCCGTTCGCCCGACTTGCAGCGCCTTCGTCGTTCCCAGTTCCCGATCCTCGATCCGCCCTTGACCCCCACCTTATGTGCGGTATATGTTAGGTACGACGACCGGCGCCCGAGAAGGAGCTCCACCATCATCACCCCCGACCGCAAACTCGCCTCCAACCGCCGCAACGTCCAGCGCTCCACCGGCCCCAAAACCCCCGCCGGAAGGGCCCGCTCCGCCCGCAAACCCTTCTCACATGCGACGTCACGCGTCCGCGCACGCACACCCCCCGTAGCGGCTCCGAAGCTTCAGGCGTGACGCCCGCCGCAGTGCCCTACGGCGACGCTGGAACGGTCGGTTCTCCGACGAGTAGCGCGCGTCGCCGCGCTCCTCGCCTGGGCGGGTCACAGTCCACGGCCGCGGCGTACGGATCAGAAATACCTCCTTTTCCCCAGTTCGCGGCGTGGTGCGACCCCGCTCGGCCGCACACCGCGCGGGGGACGCGCTTTCCACCGATGCTACGGCAGGCGAATCGCCCCGGCCCGCGTCAGCTCCTTGAGGCGCTCCGCCAAGCGTTCCGACAGCCGCGTCGCCCCCCTTCCGTTCAGATGCGTCAGGTCATGGAACAAGCTCGCGGGATCGTCACCAAGTTCGTCGAGTTCCACCCGACACAAAGGGATGTTAAGCGAGCGGCTCACCTCGACGAGCCGCCCAACGAACCGCTCCTGCTCGGCGGTCGCGCGCGTGCCGGCCATGGCGGTCTCGAACGCCGGGTGCAGCGGGGGGTCGAACAGCACCACCTGGGCGCCGGTTTCAAGCAGCCCACGGAGGTCCCGCTCCAGCAGCGCCCCGCGGACGCCATCCTGCGGGCCCTCGGCGTACCAGTGTCGTTCGAGCTCCTCGACCTGCCGGCCCAGTGTCTCCGGCGCGGCGGCCGGCGCCGGCCCCGACGAAAGCTCCAGATAGCCCCCGTCGACGGCATTCCGCGTCGCCCGCTCCGCCACGGATCGCCACCACCGCCGCCAGAGGGTGCGCTCCGGCAGGAAGCAGGCCTCCAGCGCCCGACGCGGCGGCGCCAGTCGGAACCGTTCCACGATGCCCACGGACCACAAAGTCTCGTCGCCGAGGAAGGCCGCATCATCAACCGCGTCGTTGACGCTGAACGGCGAGACCACGAGGACGACAATGGGCTTCGGTGCGAAGCGCGTTGCGAACTCCCGGTAGGCAGCGAGCGTCGCCGAACTCTCGCAGGCGTGAAGGGCCACGTTCACCGCGGTCCCGGGGGGCAGTCCGAGCCCATCGCCCACCACCCGCGGGATGACACCGGTCTGCGCCCGTGAATCCCCAGCGATGATCAGACCGGGCCGACCATGCTCCGTCAGCGCCAGCACCTTGCGCCGCAAGGGCTCGCGCGCCAGCGGACAGGGAAATGCCCAGGCGCTCAACAAGCCGTGCACGGCAGCCACCAGCGCCAGCGCCACGATGGCACCCTGCGGACAGGCACGCAGCGCCGTCCGCGCTCGGTCCGCGGCTCGCGCCGCCGGCCGCGTGGCCGCGCGGCGTTCCCTCCGCGCCCGCGCAAGCCCTACGCGCGGCACTGCCGGCGGAGCGCCAAGAGCCTCCGCCAGTTCCCTAGAACTGGAAGTAAATGAAGGGCTTTCCAACGGGCTCTCCCAGCAGAATCAGTGCGTAAAACATCGCCGCGTACGCCGCCCCACGTGCGACCGGCGAGATGCGCAGCAGAGCGTTCAGGTCGCCGCCCCGCCGCTGCAGGAGCTGGACCGCAAGCAGCGGCACCCCGCAATACAACAGCAGCGTCACGCCGCTACCGCGGAAGGCGTCCAACCCCTGGGCGATCCAGACAGGAACCGAGCCTGCCACAAGTCCGGCATAAGCCGCCGCCTGCGCGCAACCCTCGGCGCGGAACAGCAGCCATCCCCCACAGGTCACATGAAAAAACACAAGCACGGCGAGGCAGCGCCCGATCATCAGACCCCAACGCGGCCAGCCGCGCACCCGAGCCGCGAACCAGGGTTCGGCATGTTTGTAGGCAATCAGCAACAGCCCGTGATAGAGCCCCCAGGCGACGAAGGTCCAGGCCGCCCCGTGCCAGAGCCCACCCAGGAGCATCGTAACCAGCAGATTGATGCAGGTCCGCGTCGCGCCGCGGCGGTTGCCGCCCAGGGGAATGTAGAGGTAATCGCGCAGCCACGAGGAGAGGCTGATGTGCCAGCGCTGCCAGAACTCCGAGGGCGTCGCTGCAAAATAGGGCAGGTTGAAGTTGAGTCGCAGCTCGAAGCCCATGGTCTTGGCGCAGCCGCGCGCGATGTCCGAATAGCCCGAAAAGTCGCAATAGATCTGCACGGAGAAGGCGTACACCGCCACGAGCACCGCTGCCCCACCCGCGCCCGGCCCGCCGCTGAACACGCCGTCCACGAGCCCGGCCAGCTTGTCGGCTATCACCACCTTCTTGAACAGCCCCCAGAAGACAAGGTAAACGCCCTCGTAGACCTGCCGGGCATCCAGCCGCCGCGGGCGCGAAACCTGGGGCAGGAAATCCGCGGCGCGAACGATGGGCCCCGCAACAAGCTGCGGGAAGAAGGCTACGAACAACGCGAAGTCAAGCGGGCTGCGGCAGGCGCGCAGCTCGCCGCGATACACATCGATGGTGTAGCTCATGGTCTGGAACGTGTAGAAGGAAATACCCACGGGCAACACGACGTGCAGCAGCGCCGGCCGGACCGGAACACCCAGCGAGGCGAGCGCCGCGGCGCAGCTTCCGGCAAAGAAGTCGTAGTACTTGAAGAAACCCAACACCCCCAGGTTGAACCCGACCGACGCCATCAGCAGCAGCCGTCGGCCGCCGTGCGAGAGGCGGTACGTCGCGTCAGACCCGGCCGCTCCCACCCGTAGATCCAGCAGCAGCCCGCAGGCAAAGTCCACTACCGTCGAGAGGATCAACAGGCCCAGGAAACGCCAGTCCCACGAACCGTAGAAGTAGTAGCTGGCAACCAGCAACAGCGCGTTCTGCAACCCCAGGCGGCGCATGGTAAGTACATACGCCGCATAGGTGACGGCGAAGAAACCGGCGAACACGAAGCTGTTGAAGAGCATGGGTAAAGGGCTTTCGTGCGCGCCGCGCCGCGGTCGGGGGTTTCCCGAGGCCCACCCGCGTAGTCATGCCAGCCCCGCCGCAGGCCGTAACGCCCCGACCTGCGACGGCAGGTTCCGACAAACGCCGGAGCGGACTCAGTCGCGCTGCTTGGGGCGCGGCCCTCCCGTGGTAGCACCGCCGGAACATGCGTTAACGGAATATCGGACGGGACTGGCGGCCGATTGAGGGCCGGCCGGAGGGCCACTCGCGCCGTCCCCCCCGCGCGGCCCTTGCGCCCAAGGTGTCACCCGGACGTCGCGGGAACGTCGGACCGGGCCTCGCCCCAACGCGTGTTCAGGGCGTGCGACACGCCGACGAGGTCCAGCAGCTTGCCCACCACGAAGTCAACCAGGTCGTCGATACCCGCCGGGCGCATGTAGAAACCCGGGCATGCCGGGCAGATCACCGCGCCCGCCTCGCTGAGCCGCAACGCATTGGAAAGTTCGATGCGGCTCATGGGCATCTCCCGCGGGACGAGCACCAGGCGGCGCATCTCCTTGAGCGTCACCGCCGCGGCGCGGTCCAGGAGGTTGTCCGCCAGTCCCGCCGCAATCGCCGCCAGCGTGTTGCTGCTACACGGGCAGACGATCATCCCCCCGGTTAGAAACCCCCCGGAGGCGATCAGCGCCCCGACATCGCGATAGGCGTGCAGGATGAGACGATCACTGGCGTGGCCCAGGAGCGATTCAGCGGAAACCTCCGGAATATCCAGCTCGTCCGCCAGAAGCTGCCGGCCATGCGGCGTCACCACCAGGTGGACGTCAACCTCCGCGGCGCACAGGCACTCCACCAGCCGGCGGGCGTAGATGGCCCCACTGGCGCCGGTGATGCCCACGACAATTCGCTTTCGGTTCACCATCCCGTCGACCGCTGCCTTTCCGCCGCCGAATTCCGGGGATCCAGCCGGCGAGATTCGGCGGCACGTGCCGCCCAGAACGTATCAGGAAATCGCGCCATCAACTCCGCGAACGCTGCCGCACTCCTGTCCCGTTGCCCCAGGTCCCGGCAGGCGACGGCCAGCCGGAAGAGCGCTTCGGGTGCCGCGTCGCCCTCCGGCGCGTCGCGCAAACACGCCTCCAGGCGTTCGATCCTCGACGGCAGCAAATAAGTTCCCTTGGCCTCCTCCAAGCGGAGGTTGTCGTCGAGCTTGCCGTTGGGGTAGGCGTCCCGCAGACGTTGCAGGTTTTCTCCCAGTCGCTCGTCGCGCGGGTCCAGGTCCAGCAGGCCGAACCAGGGATCCGCGGCCGGCTTCCGCGGGCCGGTGAGTGGCGCGAACCCGTAGAGAGGATCGTCGTTATCCGTCAGCAGTCGACGCAGCCACTCGACTTCCATGCGCAGCCGCTCGACGGGGAGTTCCAGGGTGCTGCGTGCCTCCTCGGGGGCGGATTCCGGCCCCGGCTGCGCGGGCTGTAGCCGGGTGGCGGCGCGTGACAATCGCTCCAGCGCGCGGTCGACTTCGCCGGCGCGGGCATCCAGTTGGGCCAGCCGCAACTCCGCCAGCGCGGCGAGCGGAGTCTCGCCGCCGTGTTCGGCGAGCATACGCCAGGACTCGCGCGACGCGGGACCGGGAAAGTCGTCGTAAAAGCGGATCCACTTCGTGCGGCGAAACTCGCCGGGGTCGATCCGCAGATCGAGCGCTCGCGCCTTCAGGTAGAGCACGTGCAGCGCGTACCGGCTGTCCGGGAAGTACTTGCGGAACCAGTCGCAGCGGTACGCCAACTCCGCCTGGTTGCGCGTCAGCAACGAGCGGAAGGACCCCACGTCCGCGGACAGTCCGAAGAGCCACTGCCGCCCGGCCGTCGCCTCGATGCTCCGCGGATCGCGGCTGCGCAACGGTCGCCGCTCCCACATCTCCTCCATCGCCTTCTCTATATCCAACGACGTGTCAACGTCCAGGAAGTAGGCGCGGCTCATCGATTCCAACAGGCGGTAGTACAGCTCGTCGCGCCCCACGTGAAACTCGAATAGTCCCACCGGCAGGCCGAACATCAGGGCGAGCAGCGGCGTCGTGGCGCCGGGGCGATAGTCCACGACCTTGGCGATGAGCAGCACGATGGCGAACACCGCCGTCGAGGCCACGATCGCCAGCACCCAGGGTGCGACGAACTTGATCCGATCCACCGGGTCGATATCGCCGGCCACCAGGTCCGCCGTACCCCGCCACGCAAGAATCAGGTAGACCACGGCGGGCACCAGCCCGAACAACGCCGACATGAACCTCACCCGGGAACGAAACGGTCGCACCGAAGCGATCACGCACGAGCCCAGCAACGTAATCGCCAGCCACGGCATCACCGCCAGCAGCCCCACGATGGCGATGAACGGCAGGCTGGACCAGAAGCGGTAGAGAATCGAAACCAGAATGGGGATGGAAATCAGGGCGGCCATCAGCAGCCCCGCGACCCAGATCTGCATCTCCACCTGCTGCACGTTGATGGGCTCCAGGAGCAGCGACCCCAGCGTAACGCTGGTCCTCCGGCCGAACTGGAACGTCCGTGCGATCTGCTCCCAGTATCCCTCCAGGGAAGGAGCGAAGACCACGCCGCTGCGCAGCCAGAAGGCGAACGTCCCGACCCCGGCGAAAAGCAGCACGTTCACCGAAAGCAGCACGATGGATCGAATGCGGTACTTGGAGCCCGACCGTGACCAGACGTCCTTCAGGACGAACGGTTCGCGGGGCGCCGGATCGACGTGCAAGGCCGGAGGGCGTGCTTCCGCGGCGGTCTGAAACGCAGTGCCGGACATCGTTGGGTGTCTGCGCGGCGCGATGGTCCTCGCGCGGCCGGATCGAGTCGCCTCTCGGCTCGCCGCCCCGCGGGCGAATGCCGCGACTGCGGCGCTTCAATACCGCTCCGGCGAATCCCGCACCGCGACGTACACCGTCACGATGCCGAAGGTCAGCGGTGTGGCGCTCGACCGCGAAAACCCGGCGCGCCGCAGTTGCGATTGCATCGCTTCAACGCCCGGAAACGATACCACCGACTTGGGAAGGTAGCGATACGCCCCGGTACGGTCGCGCGCCACCAGCGAAGCGCCCCACGGCATGAGGCGTCCGGCATAGAACTCGTACAGGCAACGAACGATCGCGTTGTCCGGACGTGTGAACTCGAGGATCACCGCCCGCCCCCCCGGGCGGAGCACGCGGTGCATCTCCGCCAGCCCGGCGCCGAGGTCCTGGAGATTTCGAACCCCGAAAGCGCACGACACCACGGAAAACGACCTATCGGCGAAGGGAAGGTGCAGGGCATCCGCCTGGAGCCAGCGAAGGGGTGTACCGGAGCGCCCGGCGGCCAGGCGGAGCATCGCCGCCGCAAAGTCGCAGCCCACCACGCGCCGACACCCGGCGGCCGCGAAGCTCCGCGCGAAATCACCAGTCCCGCACGCGACGTCCAGCACTTCGTCCACGACACCGGCGCCGGAAAGCGCTACGGCCCGACGGCGCCAATACCGGTCCCGCCCGGCGCTGAAGACGGTGTTCACCAATTCATAGCGTGGCGCGATGGCGTCAAACATCCGCCGCACCCGCCCCGCCTTGTCCGCCGCCTCGTGCGGTACGTCGAGTAGCTCCTCTGTCCAAACAGGATCGCCGGCGCCCATGCCTTCCTCACCTCTCGGCCCGACTGCGGGTCCCGACGGCATGGTACAAGATATGCCGCGGCGGGCGCAGCCGGCCCGACGGCGCAATTCGGTTGGCCGCCCTCGATTCGGCCCCGTGCGAACCGGCCGCCAAGCCACGCCACGTTTCAGGCCTCATAAAACCGGCGACGCCGACCGGCGACCGCGGCCGCCGGCGCCCTGCCGACTTAAGGCGTATACCGTGGGCTTGGAGGCAATCGTATCCGATAGTTCGATAGGAGTGCCCGGACGAGACGAGTGGCCGGGCTCTCCAAGGGAGGCGGACCGTGCCAACGACTGCAAGCGACCCTCGGACCGTGACCGGGCCGGGGCCAACCGACACGCCGGAGCAGTTCTACCAGGCCCTGCTCGACGAGTTGAACGACGGCGTTTACTTCGTCGACCCCAACCGGCGCATCACCTTCTGGAACAAAGGCGCGGAGCGCATTACCGGCTTTGCGGCTGCCGAAGTGGTGGGCAAACGCTGCCTGGACAACATCCTGGTACACGTCGATGAAGCGGGCACTTCGCTGTGCCTGGGCAGCTGCCCGCTCGCAGCCACCATGCGCGACGGCAAGCGGCGGGCCACGCGGGTGTACTTGCGACACAAGGACGGCCACCGCCTGCCGGTGTGGACCCGAACCGCCCCCCTGTTCAGCCGCTTCGGCCAACTACTGGGCGGTGTGGAGACGTTCGGCGACGCCGCGCGACATGACGCCGATGTCGAACGGCTCCGCAAATTCGCGCGGCTGGCGCTGGTGGACACGCTCACCGGGATTCCCAACCGGCGGTACCTGGAGAGCGTGCTCGCGGCGCGGTTCGCGGAGTGCAAGGACGCGCCCGTGCCGTTCGGGATCATCCTCATCGACGTCGACCACTTCAAAAGGTTCAACGATGTGCACGGTCACGACGTCGGCGACCGCGCGCTGCGCGTAGTGGCCGAGACATTGGCCGCCAGCGGCGGCGTGGGCGTCAGCGTCGGACGCTGGGGAGGCGAGGAGTTTCTCGCCGTCGTGTCCCGCGAGTGCGTGGATGATCTGCAGGCAGTGGCGAACCGATACCTGCTTCTGGTGCGGGCCTCGAGCGTCGAAGTGGGCGACACGCGCCTGGGCGTGACCGTCTCCCTCGGCGCCACCCTGGCGCACTCCGGCGACGACGCGGCCGGCCTCATCCGCCGCGCCGACGAGTGCCTCTACAAGAGCAAGGCGACGCGGAACTGCCTGACCTTCAATCCGTAAGCTCTACACCTACCCGTGGCGAGCGGATGTAGCCGCCTCGGGTCCTGCCATCGCGGGCCGCGCACACGGTTCATGTCGGCCGCCATCGGGCGCGCAGCTCCTCCCGAATCCGCGCCAGGATCGACTCGCGATCCAGTGAATCCAGAATGTGCTGCACCACCGTCCGCGGTCCGGCAGGACCCCAGGAGGCGCCGTTGCGCAGGTATATCTTCGTCGCCTCGCCGATGACCCGCGAGCCGTAACCCGCCGCGAAGGCCTGGATCGGCGCTACCGATGCGTAGGCGGCCGCCGTCGCCCCGCCCGTCAGCAGCGTGGTGGCGGCGAAGAAACTCTTGGCGGCGCCGATGAGAAAGTGCGTCCCTACCTCGGTGGCGGTGAACAGCCCCGCCATCTTGCCGATCTCGACCACCAGGCGTCCCACGCCCACCCGAGTCATGGGAATGCCGTAAAGCCGCGCCAGCGCGAAGACCATGGCGATGTCGGTGGCAACCCCGCCGGCCACGTCGGCGACCGCGACCGGGTTGCACGCCACCGCCGCCGCCTTGGCGAGCGTGAAGCGCCAAACCAGCGAATCGGCCGCGGCATCCCGCAGCTCCATCCGCCGCCGAACGATCTGCTCGTTCAGATCGTCGAGGAACAGCATGCTGTTCAGCGCCGCCAGCGCCTGCCCCTCGCGTTCCAGCACCTCGAGCATTTTGAGCTTCAGCGGCGTCACCAGGGGTGGCGGCGTTTCCCACGTTTCGGCAGTGGTGCCGTCGGCTTGACGCATGAGGACCTTCGCGGCGCGAGGCCGCGCCGCGGCGAGCACCACGTCGTCCGGCGCCAGCAGGTCGCGCACGCGCTCGCCGCGTATCTTGTCGTGGATCTTCTGCCGGTCGGCCTCGGGGTAAAGATCGATCATGTTGAAGACGAGGATGATCGGCTTGTTGAGCTTACGCAGCTCGGCGAGTGCCTCCAGCTCCGGGCGCACCATGTCGCCGGAGACCACGAACAGCAGCAGGTCCGCGCGGCGGGCGATCTGCTCCGCGAGTTGGGCACGGGCCTCGCCGCCGATTTCATTGAGACCCGGCGTGTCGATCAGTTCCACCGTCGGCCCGGCGTCGCTGGCGGCGGAGAAGCTGCGCACTGCTCCGCCGGCCACCGTCTCGAGCCTGGGCTCCCAGCGCACCGACTGCCGCTCACGCGTGGTGCCGTGCGTGGGACCGACTTCGAACACCTCCCGCCCAATGAGAGCATTGAGCAATGCCGATTTGCCTCGCGAAACCATCCCGAACACCGCCACGTGGATCACGCCCTCCTCGAGCCGCCGCATCATCGTTTCGACCTCGCGAACGTGATCGGCAAATCGGGCGCGATCTGCCGGGTCGAGCTCCAGCGAGGCGATGACCTCGGCGAGGCTGGTCTTCGCTCGTTCCAGAATCAGCTCCCGCGGCGCGTCCGGTTCGTGGGTGGTCATGGCGGCCCGCTCCCTGCTCCGCGTGGCGGCGCAGTTTCCTGGCCGGCGGTTGAGGGCTTGAGAATGTGCTCCGCCGTCTGACGCAGGAACTCGGCGACGAACTCTCCACGCCGCTGAAGCTCAAAACGCCGCTCGATGGCGCCCTGCATGCCGCCCTCGCCCCAATCCTGGTCGTGGGCGAAGTACTCGATAAACGCATCCCCGGCAAGGCGGGTGAGGTAAGCTCCGGCAACCGCTTCCAGCGCCCCGCCGGCCACCCAGCCGACCACGGAGGCCTTCAGCGCTTTGCCCAGTACCTCCGTCGCCAGACCTACGACACCCAGCTTGATCATCACCTGCGCCAATTCGCGGGCCATGCGCTTGGCAACGTCGGCGCCCACCGCAACCCCGAACAACTTCGCTACTTCGCATACCATCTGGTAGTTGATTGCCGCCGCGGCGAGCGCCCCCAGGCCGGGAACGGGGTTGACGAACAACACGCCCGCCGTCGTCCAGGTGAATCGCGAAACCACTGCCTGCGCCTGCTGCGCGCGGGCGGCGTGAATGGCCTCGCGCGCCTTGTCCGAGAGCCGTTTGGCTCGAAGGAGCACGTTCGCCGCCAGAAGCGACCTGCCTTCCAGCCGCAGGACCGCCGCCAGCCGCTCCGCCAGGTCCCCGACGTCGGCGGCCGGTGTCTGGCTGTGAGTCCCGGAAGGGCCGCGGACGGTCACCGCGGCCGGGGCCGCGGCACAAACCACCACGTCGGCGGCGGCAATGAAGTCGCGCACCCGCTCGCGCAACCGCGCGGTGATCGCAACACAGTCGTCCTCGCGATAGAGGTCGCGCTTGTTGAACGCCAGTACCGCGCGCTTCCCCAGCCGCGCGAGGGCCGCCAGCGGGCGGAACTCGATCTCGCGCAGGTCCTGATCGACGACAAAGAGCAACAAGTCGGCAGCGATCGCCAACTCGCGGGCGCGGTCCTCACGCATGGCCCCCGCCGCCCCGATCTCCGACAAGCCCGGCGTGTCGATCAGGCGCAGGCGCCCTTCGCTTAAGCCGTCGATCGAATATTCAAACTCTTCGCCGTCCTTCGTGGTTCCCAGAACCGGATCGGTCGCACCGGCCGGGCGCCCCAGAAGCGCGTTGATCACCGAGGTCTTCCCCGCCGAACCCGTGCCGAACACCACGATCGTATAGCGCCGGGCCGCAAGGTCCTCCGCCACCGTCCCCAGCTCAGCCGATAGAGCGCGACGTGCGACTTCGTCCGAGATCAACGCAATCTGACGCTCGGCGGCGGCAAGGCTCTGCGCCGCCGCGGCGACTGGATCCGAAGCAACTGCGGCCTCAGGCAGGCGCCGGCGGTCCGCCCTTCCCGCCGTCCAGACAAAGCGCAGGCCCAGACACAGAAGCAACAGGAGAACGACGAGCACCGCCGCCACCAGGCCCGACGCAAGCCGCGGCGAGATCGCCGAAAGCCGGGCATGCAGGTCGTTAAGGGACGTCAGAACCCAACCGAGCAGTGCGAGCCCGACGACGGACGTGAGCACGCCGGACCAGATGGCGACCGTCGATCTGCCTCCGGCGCGTTTCATCAGCGGGTGGGAGCCTAACGCACCCATGATCTTTGAACAATTCGTTTCCCGCAACGCGATATTGCAGGCAGGCGGTTCTGCCGGCGCCCCCGCGCGTGTTCGACCCTGTGCGCAGCGTCACCGCCCGGTTGGAACACGACCGGCAACCGGTTGCCGCCGGATGGGATGTGCGTATGTCACGCCGCGTGCCGCCGGTAAGCGGCCGGCGTAGGTCCCTCGCTATTGCGACGATCCAGGCACCGACAGATCGGCGTTCACCAGGTCCACGCGGCCGGGAAGCGCCACCGCGTAGAACTCGTAACAGGTGGACCAATGGACGGCCAGGGTGGCGTATACCATGAGTATCACCATGGCCCCCAGCTCCGCGACCCGCGCGGTCCGGAACTTAAGCAGGGGGTAACTGCCGATCAGCACCAGCCCCACCTTGTAGAGCAGAACCGTGACCGGACCGAGCCCCAGCAGGTACCGGGCGAAAGGGTTCTCTTCGTGGAGCAGCCCCTGCTCGTGGGAGAGCAGAGTCAGCGCCAGGTCGAAGGCGTTGAGCAGCCAGATCCCCGCCACCAGGCAGATCACGCGGTGGGAACGCGATTCCGCGGCCCAGTGAATGAGCCGTCCCCACCAGCCAGTGGCGCGCGGTTCGGGCGCCAAGCCCGCCAAAGGAGTCGTCTGGCAAACAGCCATGCCAACGATATCGGCTACGGATATCCCCCGCATGATGCGGCCTGAACCGCGCACCTCGCGCCGATAAAAGCTCGCTCACCGCCGCGCGGTCGCACCATTATCGGCAAGACGCGGTGCTGCCGCGGCTCGCCGTCGGCGCCCGCGCGCCTCGCGGGTATGATGCCGGACGATGCCCCGTCGCCCGCGCCAGCTCAAGCTCTCCCACCTGTCGGCCGACGGCAGCGCCCGAATGGTCGACGTCTCCGGCAAGGCGGTGACGGTTCGCGAGGCCCGCGCCTCGGCGGCGGTGCGCATGCGTCCCGCCGTGCTCAGGGCGTTGCTGGCGGATGAGCTGCCCAAGGGCGATGCGTTGGCCGCGGCGCGGCTGGCGGGCGTGCTTGCCGCCAAGCGTACCGCGGAGTGGATTCCGCTGTGCCACCCGTTGCCGCTGGATTGGGTACACCTGGAATTCGCCCGCGCCGCCAGCGGCACCCTGGAGATCACCTGTACCGCCCGGACAACGGCGCGGACCGGCGTCGAGATGGAGGCGTTGGTAGGGGTCTCCGCGGCGGCGCTGACCATCTACGACATGGCCAAGGCCGCCGACAAGGGAATCGTCATCGGACCGATTCGCCTGGAGTACAAGTCCGGCGGCAAAAGCGGGACCTATCGCGCGCCGGGTGTTTCAGCACCGTCCTCAACGTAGCGATGCGTTCCCGGCCCGGGCGGTGCGGGCGATTCGGTCGGATCACGGCAGCCCAATCTCAGTTGATCCGTCGACCATCGTCGTCCGCAGTGAAGAGGTGCGCGCGGCGGAGATCGACGCGTACGGCCACGCAGCCGCCGGGGGGACACGCAAACTCCGCGCCGGCGCGCGCTACCAGCGGCTCGCCCGTCGCCGTGGCAACGTGTACCAGCGTGCAGAACCCAAGCGGCTCAACCAGGCGCACGGCCATCTCCAGCGTCGGATACGGCGGTTCGCCGGTGGACGGGTCAGCGCCCATGTCGTTCGGCCCGCCAGGCGTGCCGCAAGCGGACCCGCTGCCGCGAGCGCCCGCCCCGCCCGCTGCCGCCACCGCGGCGCGGTCGGCAACGTGAACATCATCCGACCGGATGCCGAGCACTACGGCCCGCCCCAAGTGGTCGTTCAGCCCCTCCGCCCGCGGCATCGCGAGCCGCCAGCGCCCCACGCGCCCGTTGAACCAGCAGGCCCGCCCATCGCCTTCCAGCGTCCCGCCCAGGAAGTTCATCATCGGCGTGCCGACGAATCCCGCCACGAAACGGCTGGCGGGTCGGTGATAGATCTCCAACGGCGTGCCGTACTGTTGCAGCCGTCCGTCCTTGAGCACCGCCATCCGATCCGCCAGGGTCATCGCCTCCTCCTGGTCGTGCGTCACGTAGATCATGGTGGTCATCAGATCGCGCTGGAGCGTTTTGAACTCGCTGCGCATGCGGACGCGCAACCCGGCGTCCAGGTTGGCCAGCGGCTCATCGAACAGGAACACCTGGGGCCGGCGCACAATCGCGCGGCCGACAGCCACCCGCTGCTGCTCTCCGCCGGAAAGCGACTCCGGTTTGCGGTCCAGCAGGTGCCCGATCCCCAACAGCCGGGACACTTCTCCGATCTTCTGCACGATCTCCCCCCGCGCCGCCCCGCGCATCTTCAAGCCGAACGCCAGGTTCTTGTACACCGTCATGTGCGGATAAAGCGCGTAGCTCTGAAACACCATGGCCACGTCGCGGTCCTTAGGCGACACCCGGGCGACATTGCGACCGCCGATCAGGATGTCGCCCGCCGAGGGCTCCTCCAGGCCGGCGACAAGACGCAGAATCGTGGTTTTGCCGCATCCCGACGGGCCGACCAACACCAGAAGTTCGCGGTCCGCCGCCGCCAGCGTGAGGTCGTCCACGGCGCGCGCCGCGCCGGACTTGGCGTGGTAGACCTTGCTGATGCGCTGCAATCGGATGTCCGCCATGAGCGTACCCTGCTGCGTGACCGGAGGACCTCTCAGGACTTCCCGGAAACCTCGTGAAAGGTCAGCGTGTCGCTTGCCAGGTCCAGTGTGGCCACCGTGAGCCGTTTGGCGCGATGCAGCGCACCGGGGTTGACGATCCGCACGTTCCCCTGGCGCTCGTCGCGCGCCTGATGCGTGTGGCCGTGGAGAATGTAGTTTACCGCCAGTCGCTGGGCGGCGGTCTCAAACCCCGCTTCGTGTCCGTGGAAGACCGCGATTTCCCGGCCATCGACGGTCAGCCGTGTGGGGACCTCCCGCGGCGCCGCCAGGCCCAGCGATTCCAGGTAGGCAATGAGCGGTCCCCCGGTTACGTCGGTGTTACCCCACACGAACGTCACCCGTCGCCCCGCAAGCTCGTCGAACACCACCTCGCCGCCCACGTCACCGCAGTGAATGAGTTGCTCCACGCCCAGGCGGTCGAACAGATCCACCGCCTGCCGCACAGGGAGAAACCGGCCGTGACTGTCTGACATGATGCCGATCAACACCTGACGCCCTCCACGTTCCGGGGCAAGCGGGGGGACGAGTGTGCCATCGCCAATGCCTCCCATCGCGGCGGCATGCCGTCGGCATTCGCCAACGCACGCGTGTGACGGACATGCTATTGCAGGCCGGACCGACGCTCCACAGGCAGCACCCGGGAATCGTGTTGCCCCGGTGGAACGCGGACCGCGGGTCACCCTTGCGTCGCAGGCCCGACTCCGCCTCGGCGTCAGCCTTCGGTCGCAAACTCGTCGAACCTGGCGAGGATCAGATCTGTGGGCGTGTGCACGCCGGACTCGTCCTCCTCCGCGCGCCGGGCTCCGGTGAAAGTGGAAAGCACGTATTCCACGTCATCGCGCTTGAGGCCGTAGAGATGGAAAAAAGCGGCGTCCAGCTCTGCCCGCAGCTCTGCGCGTTCGGCGGGCTTCCACTTGTGAATTCCCTCCGCGAACCCCGCGGCTTCCGCCAGTGGCGCCATGTCCTCGGCGGTGCAGGAGAGCTTGAGCACACGGTCGCTGATCCATCGCTCCAGAGTCAGCTTCCGGTGCCAGGGGCAACGATCGGAGTATGCGTCCGGCGGAAACAGGGGAAGCTGTTCGACGATGAAGAAATTCAGATGGATGTTTCCGACCTTCTGCCGGGCGATGAAGTCGAGGGCGAAGCTGTTGAGGTTCGCCAGCAGGCAGCAGCCGGCACGCGGGGTAATCTCATCGCCCGTCAGCATGAGGGGCGCCGAGTTTACGACCGCAACGTGCGGCATGAATGCGGCAATCATGGTGCGCTCGTTGGTAGGGCTGGTGACGTCCTTGTAGCACAGATAGGCGCACCGGCCGCGCCCGCGCAGAGCGCGATCCACTTCGGCCTCATCCACCCACCATCGCGGTTGCACGACGAACTCCGGGTTCTGATGCGAGACCAGGCTCGTGGCTTTGGTCTGCCCCTGGCGCATCCAGTTGTCCTCGTCGACGATCACGCCGGCGGCACGATGGTCGTAGGCCTGCACCATCTTGGCCTCGTAGAGCGGAAGGAATACGTGCCGGCGTTTCCGCCAGCGGTTTCCCTCCAGCTTATAACCGAGCTTCAGAAGCTGCTCCCCGGTGTGAAACAGCTCGGCGTCGTTCGTTTGGTGGAACATCGTGAAGAACTTTATTCCCCACGGGTTGCCGCCCTTCCTTCGTGTCTTGTCCACGAGAATGGGAACACGTTTGTACGCTCGCCGCGTCAGCTCGGCGTCGCGCCGCGTGCGGAAGACGGGACAAGTGCGGGTGTTGGGGTTCACGAGCGCGAAGTCCTCGGCGCTGAGTGGAATGTGGCGCTTCCGCTCCGCCAGTTCCTCAACCTCGTGGGCGAAGAAGAAGAAATCCACGGCGCGGGTTCTGGTCGTGCTGCCGCCGAAAACCAATGTGCAGAACTTGAAGCGGCTGTCCACGTCGGGGAACTGCCGCCTTCGATTCTCAAAATCGTACAGGCAGATCAATGACTTCGACGAGATCAAGTCATGAAAGAACTCCTTCGTGGTATTGTCGGTCGCGATGCCGGAGGGCATGAGCAGTCCGACGCGTCCTTCGGGGGCTACGATCGACCGTGCCTGTTCCGCAAAAAGGACGTACGTGTTCACGTCGCCTTTGCCGGTCAGCGGGAAGCGACCTGATTCCCTTGTATAGCCCAGCGTGCGTTCGGCCCTCTGCTTGGCCGCCACATAACGCTCGTACAGCTCCGGGTCGCCGCGCTCCAGCGCCGCGATCATCTTGCGACGCGTGGCAGCGCTCACTGCCGCCGCGACCTTGGGCGCCGCCAGCGAGAAGAACTCCCGCTCCTGGACCTTGAGTCGCTCCCAGGGGGGGTTGCCGATGACGCAATCGAAGCCGCCCTCCTTGCGATCGAACACCTCGGGGAAGGTCGCCTGCCAGTTCATCGCCCGCGGATCGACGGCTCGATCGTCCACCAGGCTGTTGCCGCATACCACGTTGTGCGAAAGGTCCGCCAGGGTCTTTCCCCGCCGCGCGGAGCGGATCCACAGCGCGAGCTGGGAAATCTCGACCGCCTCTTCCGAGAGATCAACTCCGAACAGATTGGCGGCCATGATCGTATCGGGGAGGCCGTCGAGCAGGGACTCGACCTTTCGGTCACCGTGATCGCGGAGCCGGGCGGTCACCTCCGCGTACTTCGCCTCGAAGTAATCGTACGCCCGAATCAGGAAGGCCCCGCTTCCGCAGGCCGGATCGCACACCTTCACGTTGCGCAGCACGTCCAGGCACTCCTCCCAGGCAGCCTTGGGGGCACGCCTGCCGTCGTGCCCCGAAAGCGTGTTCTCGGGAAGCCCATGCTGCCGCTCGATCCGAGCAAAGCGTTCATCGACTAATGCGCCGATGGTTAGCTGCACGATCAGATCGGTGAACGCCGGAGGAGTGTAGTAGACGCCGAAGCGCTTGCGCTGCGCGGACTTGGGCATCGCTGCGGGGCGATCGTCCTTGGCGGGCACGCTGAACAACCCACCGGCGCGCAGCCGTTCCAGCTCCGTGATCGACCGCTCGAATAGATGCCCGAGCACCTCGACGTTGACTTCATCACGGAAATCGTAGTGCCCGATGCGGCGAAAGGCGTTCGTCCACTCATCGTCGAGGTCCAGGCCGTCAACCTCCGGATCCTCGCGGAAGAGTCCGCCGTCGTACGGGGGGATACTCCGCACGTCATTGCCGCTATCGACGCTGCGGAACAAGTCGCAGAAATTCTGCCAGCGCGGATTGGCGGCGCGGGAGAAAGGCGGCACGTTGCGCCACGCATCCTCCAACGCATAGGGCGGCAGCAGCCCGCGGTCCTCGCAAAACGCGATGAAGATGACGCGGTCGATGAGACGCTGTGCAATGCGAATCGCGTCGTCGACCGATCTTGAGCGGCGGGTGTGCAAGTGATGCACCAGAGCATAGCGCAGGTTGCGGTACTCGTCGTAGAGTTTGTCGCCGACTTCGAGCTGCCGGGCGTCCGACTCGGCCAGGAGCCGGTCCGCCCGGGGGCGTTGGCCCTTGAACGGCGGGAGAAACGCCCCCCGGCCGAACAGGGCATAGAACGCACGGAACCTCTCCGCGTTCTTAAGCTCTTGGAGCGTGAAGTGCTCAAAGGCGTGGGAACCCTTACTCCGGTGATAAAGCCGAAAGCTGACGTAGTTGCTTACAATGCCCCAGGGGCATTCCGGAACGGCGTTGAGGTAGTCCCAGCACTGCTGCACCGGCGTACGTCCGGCCGAACGGTCCCGGTCCAGATCGACGGTGGGCCCTTTCAGCTCGATCAGCGCGCGAGGGCGCTCCGCGCCCGCGGGCGTGAACTTGCCGATGGCGGCGTCCGCCTGCCCGCCGGGAACGGGATACTCCGGTTGCAACTCCCATTGCGGGAGATTCGCGGAAAGCACCTGGTAACCCAGCGCCCGCCCGAACACTTCCGTAAGAAACTCCGCGTGCAGCGCCGTCTCGGTCATCCCTTGGAGCCTTCCGCCGGCATCGAGCTCCGCCCATTTGACGAGCACGGCGTGGGCTTCGTCGGTGACGTAGCCCTGGGTGCGCATTTCCTCCGCGGCCTGTTTGACCATGCGTTCAATGATGAGCCGGCCCCGGCGGCGACCGCTGCCGTAGCGGATGGGGTCGAGCTCATGGAAGAGTAGCGAGCTTTCCGGATCCAAGGGGTCGCGCTCCGTCGCTCCCGCCGGTAGACGCGGTGCGATCAGTCGTCGTGATACTCTAACGACCGGCAGGTCAGATCAAACAGTCGGTACAGATCCTCGTCGATAGGGCGGTCCTCCAGGCTCACGGAGACGGCGTAGGCATCGCCGCGGCGAAAGACGGCCGCGCGCACCACCGTGGTCCGATCCCAACTGAACAACTCCGCGCCCTCGCGCGGCCCCAAAGGTTTCGCTTCCGACTCCCGCGCGTCAACCGGATGGCTCCCCTCCTCGGCGTCGTGCCTTCCCAGTATGAGCTCGGCCGCGCTCCGCGGGGATCCGCCGTCCATTTGCTCGACACGCCAGAGGGCCAGCACCGCCTCCGCGCCGCTCGCGGCCCGGCCGAAAAACGGCAGGGCGACGGCCTTGCGCGTGTGGACCTCCTCCCCCAACCGAAAGTGTTTGGGAGGCCGAACGCTGATCAGCCAGCCGGGCGGCGAGACCGCGCGCACCAGCGGATCCCGCCCTCGCGCCGCGCTCATCTGGGCCGCCAGCCCCACGGTAACCAGAAGCAGGAACACACTGGAGGCGATGGCCCTGCCCGGCCGGGCGGGTCGGGTCATGTTGTGAAGCTCGACCACCATGGAGCCCTATGCTACGCCATCGCGCCGGCGGCGGCGAGCGCGCCGGCGCCGGCCGTTGACGCCGCCGCGCCGATCTTCTAGAGTGCCGCCGCGCGAACTCGGCATCACGGATGCGTGTTCCAAGCCCGACGCCCGAGCGCTGGCGCGGCGGGGCCGGTTTGTCGGGTGTTCGATTGTCAGCAGCGCGGCCGGCCGTCATGGACGACTTTCGTCGATTCTTCCTTCGCGGCTTGGGGGCGCTGGTGCCCACGCTCCTGACCTTCGCCATCCTGGTCTGGGTCTACGGTTTCATCAACGAGAACATCGGAGTCCACATCACCCGTGGGTTGCTGTCGTTCTGCTCCTGGATCAGCGCCGAACCGGCTCCGGGAATCGTGGACGAGGAAAAAGACCCGCTCATCTACGGCACCCCGATCGACGAATGGGACGAATCGGGCCGGCGTTTGACAATCGAGCACCGCGTGGTACATCACCCCGCCTTGCGGCTTCATGACCCGGCCGACCGGCAGACGGCGCTCGACGCGCGCAACGACGCGCTGTGGCAGATCGCCTTCCGCAAGTACAAACTGCATCTGCTCGGTTTCCTGATCGCCATTGTGCTCGTATACTTCACCGGCTTCTTCCTCGCGAGCTTCATCGGGCGTACGACCTGGCGAGCAACGGAGGGGCTGCTGGCGCGGATTCCGCTCATCCGTGCCATCTACCCGCACGTGAAGCAGGTGACGGATTTCCTGCTCTCTGAACGGCCCGTCGAGTTTTCCGGGGTCGTCGCTGTGCAGTTTCCGCGCCCCGGCGTCTGGTCGTTGGGTTTAAGCACCGGCGGACCCATCCTCCGCCTGCAACAGGAGTTTCCGGGAAAGGAACTGGTGACCGTGTTCATCCCCACCTCGCCCACGCCGTTCACCGGCAGCGTCATCCAGGTGCCGCGCGACGAGGTCATCGGGCTCAACATGACGATCGATGAGGGATTGCGGTTTATGATAAGCGGCGGTGTAATCAAGCCGGAGGCCGAGCTGTCGGGCCCGCGGCTGCCCGAACACCAGGCGACCGGAGACTGATCGCAAAGGCAGGAGGCTATGGCGGTGGGAATCCTCATAACCGGACGGCACGTCGAAGTACCGGAAGCGCTCCGCGCCTACATCAACGAGAAGGCGCAAAAGCTCTCCCGCTACTACGACCGCATCCATGACATCGAGGTAGTGCTCGATCAGGACTCCGATCAGCTCACCGCCGAGATGATCGTCCGCGTGGAACGCAAGCACACCTACATCGCCAGCGACAGCGGACCCGACGCCCTCGCCCTGATCGACGGCATCACCGAGAAGCTGGGGCGACAGCTCGTGAAACATAAAGAAAAGAACCGAACCAAAAAGGGAGGCGCCTCCGCGGACGGCGGCGGAAGCATGAGCTAGGGCGTGCGCGCGGCGCCGGCGGCGGATGTTGCCATGAAGCTTTCCGAACTGATCCACACCCCTTCGATCGTCACGGAGTTCATCTCCACCGACCGCAACGGCGCGATCCGCGAGCTCGTGCAATCACTCGCCGACCACGGCGCCGTCGACCCGGAACATGTCGAGACCATCGTCCGTGCCGCCATCAACCGCGAGCGCCAGGGGAGCACCGGGTTCGGCAAGGGGGTGGCCGTGCCTCACGTCAAACACGAGTGCATCCAGCAGATGACCGCCACCATCGGCCGCTCCGGTCGCGGACTGGACTTCGCGGCGCTGGACCGCGCTCCGGTCTACACCGTGGTCATCCTCCTCAGCCCGGCGAGTGCCCCGGAGGAGCACCTGGCCGCCATGGAGAAGATTTTCCGCTACCTCCAGCGCGAGAACTTCCGCCGCTTTCTGCGCCAGGCGACCACGCACGAGGCCATGGTGGACCTGGTCCAGGAGGCGGACGAAATCCAGGATGAATAGCGGCGGAGCGCGGCGCCCGGGCCGATGCGCCGGCGCGGCGTGGGGAAACACGCAGATCGTGAGTGCCGGGATCGATGAACGAGGTGGTACGCGAGGTGGTCATCACCCATCAGGAGGGTCTGCACGCCCGCCCGGTAATGAAGTTCGTCCACCTGGCCACCAGCTTCCGCGCCCGCGTCTCGGTGACCAACATCACTCGCTCCGGCGAAACGGTGGACGGCAAGAGTGCCATGCACATGATGCTGCTGGAGGGGACGCAGGGCTGCACCTTGCGCATCCAGGCCGTCGGCGAGGACGCCGAGGACGCCGCCACGGCCCTTGCCGACCTGGTACGCCGCGACTTTGACCTAGAGTAACGTCCAACCAAGGGAGGGGATGGCAACATGATCATCGCGCCGCCACGCCTCAAACCGGCGGGCCACACGGCGACGCTGCTGCTGTGCCTGGCGGGCGCCGCTGCCCCCGCGCCGCAGGCCGCCGTCGCCCAGCAGACACCGCTCGCCATCGTGGGAGCGCGCATCGTCCCCATCCGCGGCGTCGAGCTCGAGCGCGGCACGCTCATCGTGGCAGGGGGCAAAATAGTCACCGTGGGCGCCGCGGACGCCGTAACCGTGCCGCCCGACGCGCAGCGCGTGGACGCCGCCGGCAAAGTCATCATGCCCGGTTTGATCTGCACGCATAACCACGTCGGCGGTATCGGCGGCGCCGACAGCACCGCCCCCCTGCAGCCCGACGTGCGTATTTACGACTCGCTCAACGTGCTCGACGCCGGCTACCGGCGGGTCGTCGCCGGCGGCCTGACTACGGTGAACATCATGCCCGGCTCCGGGCATTTGCTCTCCGGCCAGACCGTCTATCTGAAAATGCGCAAGGGCAACACCATCGAGGATCGGTTCATCCGCGACCGCGAGGGTCGGGTGATGGGCGGCATCAAAATGGCCAACGGTACGAATTCCATTCGCGAGGCCCCCTTCCCGGGAACTCGCGCTAAGTCCGCAGCGCTGGTCCGCGAGCGCTACATCAAGGCGCTCGAATACCGCGATAAAACCGCCCGTGCCGCCGGCGACCCGGAGAAAATGCCGCCCCGCGATATCGGTCTGGAGGCGATGGTCCAAGCCCTCGCCGGCACGCGCATCGTGCACCATCACACTCATCGACACGACGACATACTGACGGTGCTGCGCCTGGCGAAGGAGTTCAACTTCCGCGTCGTGCTGCACCACGTTTCCGAGGGGTGGAAGGTCGCGGACGAGATCGCCCGTGCCGGCGTCCCTTGTTCCGTCATCCTGGTGGACAGCCCGGGCGGCAAGCTCGAAGCGCGTGACATGGCCTTCGAGAACGCGGGCATTCTGGAGAAGGCCGGTGTCAAGGTCGCGTTCCACACCGACGACTGGATCACCGATTCGCGGCTCTTCTTCCGCATGGCCGCCCTGGGGGTTCGCGGCGGGATGTCGCGCGAAGGCGCCTTGAAGGCCCTCACCGTCCACGGCGCGGAGATGCTCGACCTGGGCGACCGGATCGGCACGCTCGAGCCGGGCAAGGACGCGGATTTCATCGTCCTCTCCGGCGACCCGCTCAGCGTTTATTCGAAAGTACTTGAAACCTGGGTAGAAGGCGAGAAGGTGTTCGACCGCGACGACCCCGAGGATCACCTGCATGCCGTGGGCGGCTTCGGCGCCGGCAACGAGCAGGTGCCCTATTTCTGTTGCTTCGACGAGGCGAGTAAGCAATGAGGCGCGACAAATACTCCGCGAAACAGAGCCGCAACCCCCTTTTCGCCCCGCGCGCGAATCGCGCGGGGTCAGTGCCCCGAGTGCAACGTGCGGTCAAACAGAGCCGCGACCGTAAGCGAGCGGGCAAAGGCGGCAACGAAGCAACGATGGAATGGAGGAACAGAGCCGCGACCGTAAGGGAGCGGGCAAAGGCAGCAACGAAGCGACGAACTGACGAAGCGACGAAGGGCAGGGTGGCCCACCGCTTCAGCGGTGGGGGACTCGAATCACGCGCGAACGCCGCAGGTCCAAGCCACGGCCCGACCCCGCGTCCGAGCCCCCCGGCGCGCTCGCGAGTCGGGTGCTTCCTCATCGCCACCGCAGCCGTGCTCATCGCCGGTCATTCCGCCGGCGCACAGGTGGCCGTCCGCGGCAAGACCGTCCACACCATGGCCGGGCCGGCGATCGAGAACGGCGTGGTGCTCATCCGCGACGGGAAAATCGCCGCCGTCGGCACTGCGGCACAGGTGCAGATTCCCGCGGATTTCCAGGTTCTCGACGCCGCCGTCGTCACGCCCGGGCTCATCGACGCACACAGCACCGTCGGCTTCAGCGGTATCCTGAACATCCCCCACGACCAGGACCAGCTCGAGCACTCCGCCCCCATTCAGCCCGAGCTTCGCGCCGTGGATGCGTTCAACGCCCGCGAGAAGCTGCTGGAGTGGGTGCGCGGCTTCGGCGTAACCACCGTCCACACCGGCCACGCGCCGGGCGAACTGGTCTCCGGCCAGACCTTGATCGCCAAAACCGCAGGCGAAACCGTGGATCGCGCCGTGATCGTCCCCTCGGCCACCGTGGCCGCCACGCTCGGTCCCGCGGCACAGAAATCAGAAAAGGGCAAATCCCCCGGCACGCGCGGCAAGATGATGGCCATGCTCCGCGCCGAGTTTATCAAGGCCCAGGAGTACCTGCGCAAGCAGGAAAACCCGGACGTAGAGAAGCGTCCGGAACGTAACCTGAGCCTGGAAGCGCTGGGGAAGGTGCTCAAACGCGAGTTGCCTTTAATGGTCACCGCCAACCAGGCGCAGGACATCGACAGCGCCCTGCGACTGGCCAAGGAATTCGAGTTCAAGCTCATCCTCGACTCCGCGACGGAGAGCTACTTGCTGATCGATGAGATCAAGGCCTCCGGCGTGCCGGTGATTGTCCATCCGACCATGACCCGGGCTTACGGCGAACTGCGGAACCTCAGCTTCGAGACCGCGGCCAAGCTGCGGCACGCAGGCATCCCCATCGCCCTGCAAAGCGGCTACGAGGACTACGTACCCAAGACCCGCGTGGTGCTCTTCGAGGCGGCCATCGCCGCGGGCAACGGGCTCACCTTCGACGAAGCCCTGGCGACCATCACCCTCGACGCCGCGCGCATTCTGGGCATCGACGCCCGGCTGGGCTCCTTGGAAGTCGGCAAGGACGCGGACCTGGCGCTGTATGACGGCGACCCCTTCGAATACACTAGCCACTGCCTGGGTGTGGTCATCAACGGGCAGGTGTTCAACCAACCGCCCCGGTGACGCGGCGCTACGCGTACGGTTTCCCACCCACCGCTCGCGCGGGCGACGCCGCGGCGCCGTGGCGAGGCCCCGCAGTGCCGTGCAGAGGCGGGGGTCGCCTTGGTTCTACGAGTCGGAGCAGCACGTTGGTCCGCAAAGTTCCTCAGCTTCCCATGGCCGAGATCGAGGCCTTGTGCCGCAAGTACGGCGTCAAGGACCTTGCGGTCTTCGGATCGGCGCTGCGCGACGACTTCGGGCCGGAAAGCGACTTCGATTTCCTGGTGACCTTCGAGAACGATGACAGCGGGCCGTGGATGAATAAAGTCACCGGGCTCGAGGACGACCTCACGGCGCTCCTGGGACGGAAGGCCGACGTCACGTTGCGAAAAGGCATCGAGCGGAGCGCCAATCGGATCCGCCGGCGCGCGGTCCTTGAGAGCGCCATCATGGTTTATGAATCGTGACCTTGGAACCGTCGCGGATATCGTCGAGGCGGCGCGCAGGGTGCAGGAGTTCTTGCGCGGGGTCTCCAGGGAGGAGTTCGTTCGCGACCAGTTGCGTCAGTCGGCGGTCATCCGGGAGATGCAGGTAGCCGGAGAGGCGGCGAAGCGGGTCTCGCCTGGTTTTCGTGAGCAGCATCCCAGCGTTCCGTGGAGCGACATGGCGCGCTTGCGCGACCGGCTGATCCACTGCTACGACGACCTGGACTTCGATCGAATCTGGGAAACGGCGACCGGAAGCCTGCAAATAGTGCGTGCGTATCTGGAAGACCTCCTGGGCAGCGAGCCGTAGGTTCGGGCAGAGCGCTGCATCAGCCGGGACCCTGGGCCGAGGCGTCCCCCTGCCGCACGCCGACCCGAGCCGCCCGGCATCGTCCGCCGCCCCGCCGCGTTTTGACCGAATGCGGCCCAAGCCCTTACCATGTCGTCTTTGGAGGTCCTTCGATGCCCGATTGCCAGACACCGGATTTCTACAGCTTCGACTCCCTGCTCTCCGAGGACGAGCGGCAGGTGCGCGACACCGTGGCCAAGTTCGTCGACGACCGCGTCTTGCCCATCATCGCCGAGTGCTTCGAGAAGGAGCGCTTCCCGTCGGAGCTGATCCCCGAGATGGCGGAGCTGGGCCTGTTCGGCCCCACGCTCACCGACTACGGCTGCGCCGGGCTTAACAACGTCGCCTACGGGCTCATCATGCAGGAGCTGGAACGCGGCGACAGCGGCGTGCGCAGCTTTGCCTCAGTGCAGAGCGGGCTGTGCATGTACCCCATCCACACCTACGGTTCGGACGAACAGAAGAAGCGCTGGCTGCCGGCCATGGCCCGTGCCAAGGCCATCGGCTGCTTCGGCCTCACCGAGCCCGACGGCGGCAGCGACCCCGGCACCATGAAGACCCGTGCCGAGAAGCGCGGCGGCGACTGGATCATCAACGGGGCCAAGATGTGGATCACCAGCGGCACCATCGCCGACGTGGCCGTGGTTTGGGCCATGACCGAGCACGGCGTCCGCGGCTTCCTGGTGGAGAAGGGCACGCCCGGCTACACGGCGCGCGACATCCCGCACAAGATGTCGCTTCGCGCCTCGGTCACCAGCGAGCTCTTTTTTGACAACTGCAAAGTCCCGCTGTCGAGTCAGCTTCCCAAGGCCGAGGGGCTAGGAGCGCCGCTCTCCTGCCTGACGCAGGCGCGCTACGGCATCGCCTGGGGCGGCATCGGCGCCGCCATCGCCTGCTACCGCGAGGCATTGACCTTTGCGCGGCAGCGGGTCCTGTTTGGCGCGCCGCTGTCGCACAAGCAGCTTATCCAGGTGCGGCTGGCGGACATGCTGCGACGAATCACGACTGGGCAACTCCTGGCGCTGCAACTAGGGCGGTTGAAGGATCAGGGCGTCATGCACCACACACAGGTGTCGCTGGCGAAATGGAACAACGTGCGCATCGGGCTGGACGTGGCCCGTGACGCGCGGGACCTGCTCGGCGCTGGCGGCATCAGCGTGGAGTGTTGCCCGGTGCGGCACATGCTCAACCTGGAAAGCGTGATTACGTACGAAGGCACGGAAACTATTCACCAGCTTATCGTCGGGCGGGAGATCACCGGCACGGCGGCGTTTTGACTGGGAGGACCTCACATGGCGGCTCGAACCAAGCTCCCAAACAAGCCGAGCAACGGGAAGGGACCAAGATCGTCCCGCAAACCCCATGGGATGTTGACGGCAATTGCGATAAGCGGATTTCGCGGCTTCAGGAGCCTGCGGGTCGACGGGTTAGCGCCGGTCAACATCGTCACCGGTAAGAACGGGTGCGGGAAGACGACGCTTCTAGAGGCCACCTTGGCTGTCCACAGCCGCCAGAACCCCGCGTGGATCGTGAACTTGCAAGCGCACCGCGGATTCGCCGCGATCCAGAAGTCGCTCGGCCCCAATTACCTCGGGCTGTTCCAGGACTTCGACGATTGCGGGATCGCGGAGATAAGGGGGGAATTCGCCGGCGAGGGCAGTTGGCGCGTGGTTCTCGAGCGCCGAAAGGCAGGCGAGATCGCTGTTTCTGCCCAAGTTCGCTCTTCAACGAGAGCGGACCTTCCGCCCTCAGCCCTGACATGCAGGGAGTTCAGGAACAATCGCTCAGTTCCGAATCACGAGGCGACGGTCGAGAGCCTGCCCGAGCCGCCGTTCGTGGTCGTCCGCAACGCCGTTCCCCCGAGACGACCGGCGATCCTCCTTCATCCGAGTGGTCGCCCCGCCGGTGACGAGGAAGAGAATCGTTTCGGAGAGTCCAAGCTGCGCGGACGCGCACAGCGGATTGTCGAGGCGCTCCGTGTGCTCGATGATCGGATCGACAATGTGGAGCTCATCAGGACGGCCACAGGAACGTCGTTCTTGGCAGAGTCCGGTGAGTACCGTGCGCCGCTAGGCCTGCTCGGCGGCGGGATCAACAACCTCTTTCGCTTCCTTGTCGCCATTGACGGCGCGCCCGGTGGCTTGGTGGCGATCGACGAGGTCGAGAATGGAATCCACCATTCTCGCCTCCTTGGCGTTTTCAAGGCGCTGATCAGCGCCGCGTCTGAGTATGGAACCCAGTTGGTCTTGAGTACCCACAGCGCCGAGGCTCTCGAGGCGATCGGTTTGGCCGCGGGCGAGGCTCCCGAAATACTCGCGGTTGTCCGACTCGACCGTGGCGAGGACGGCAGCGTCGAGGCGGACGTTCTGCAAGGGGCTGACGCCGTGAACTCGGTTCGATTGGGCTACGAACTTCGATGATGGATCCCTTCGAGCGTGACCCGGGCGGGAGGCGAGCGGATTCGATCGGGCGCGTGCCACGCGGCAACGGCGTCGAGTTGAAACGCGGTGCCGTAGTGTTTGTCGGCGAGGGCCGCGACGACTGCGACGTCATCCGCCGCCTTTCGGCCGATTGGGAGCAGCCTCCTTTGACGTTGACGCGGGACGACCGTGGACAGTTGAAGGACCTCAATTGGAACGACCAGTTTCGAACCCTTGTCGAGAACGCGTTCGGCCATGGAGTCTCCGCCATTGGTCTGATGTTCGATGCGGACGAGGGGCGGTCCAAGGCAACCAGAACGCTCAAGCGAATGTTCGAGAAAGCCGAATTGGTTTTCCCTTCCAGGCCTTGTCGTGTTCGATTGCAGAAGCGGGACCGCAAGGTAATCAAGACGGCGTACCTGATCAACCCCCATGGGCGCCAATCTGGATCGCTGGAGACCCTGTTCCGGATACAGATCGACCACGCGCGGATCGACCGCGCGCCGATCGGCCCCTGCATCAAGGAGCTCATGCGCTGCTATGAACGGGTTGGAGACGGCGGCATGCACGCGAACCGGGATAAGATCGCCGTACGCACCTATCTTGCGTACCACAAGCCCAGCAACACCGGCCTAACGGTTGCTCTCCGGGATGCGGTCCTTACATGCGACGGCCCGGAATTCAATGCAATCCGACAGTTCGTAGACCTCCTTCGGCCGCCGAGTACACCCTTGCTAAACGGAGGATAAGATCCGTCAGGTGCTCCGCTGACCTGCCTGGCGCCGGCGGCATCAGCGTAGAGTGTTGCCCGGTGCGGCACATGCTGAACCTGGAAAGCGTAATCACGTACGAGGGCACGGAAACCATTCACCAGCTCATCGTCGGGCGGGAGATCACCGGCACGGCGGCATTTTGAGGCTGACGAAATCCGCCACCATGCGGGCACGTGGCGGCCACCCGGCGCAGCGTCCCGGAATCCCCGGCAGTC
Source organism: Planctomycetota bacterium (assembly GCA_016208685.1). Lineage (GTDB taxonomy): Bacteria > Planctomycetota > Phycisphaerae > UBA1845 > UBA1845 > JACQXM01. The sequence goes on from JACQXM010000053.1 coordinate 138,907, forward strand.
GTGCCCGAACGCGCCGCGCCCGCGCCGACCTGACGCCTCGAAGCGTGCCGGCCCCCGCGCCGTCCCACCCCTTCCGCCCCCCGTGCGAACCTTGACAACCGCCGGCTCGTCCCCTACCCAATCGCCGGTTCGGCTTTCGGACAACGGATTCCAGCAGGGAGGAAATCGACATGCGACGACGAGATTTTCTGGCGGCGGTCGCCGCGACGGCCATGGCGCCGGGCTGCGTGAGTGGACGCCGGGGCGCCGGCCCGTCCGGCGCACGGCGGACGCGGGCCATGTATGCCACACCGCAGGACGCCGTCCGATCGCCGCGCGAGACGCTGCTCTACACCGTGGGACTGTACACCGGCACACCGATCGCGGAGCCGGACTACCTGGCGACCGTCGATGTCGACCCCGGTTCCGCCACCTATGGCCGGGTGATCCACCGCCTCCCCATGCCCAACCTCGGCGACGAACTGCACCACTTCGGCTGGAACGCATGCAGCAGTTGCCACGGCGATCCGCGGCGCTCCCGCGATAAGCTGATCATCCCCGGACTGCGCTCCAGTCGCATCTACATTGTAAGCGTTGAGAACCCCGCAGCGCCGCGGCTGAGCCGGGTCATCGAGCCCGACGAGATCATGCGCAAGACAAACCTCAGCGCGCCGCATACTTCTCACTGTCTGCCCGACGGGCACGTCCTGATCTCCATGCTCGGCGATGCCCGGGGCGATGCCCCGGGCGGGTTCCTCCTGCTCGACGACCGCTTCAACGTCGCCGGACGCTGGGAGCGCGACGCCGCGGGCATGCGGTACAACTACGATTTCTGGTATCAACCGCGGCACAACATCATGATCAGCAGCGAGTTCGCCGCCCCCAACACCTACTACCCCGGCTTTGACTTGAAGGACGTGGAGGCCGGAAAGTACGGCCAGCGCCTGCACTTCTGGGACTGGTCGCAGCGCCGACTGGAGCGCAGCGTGGACCTCGGCAGCGAGGGGCGGATTCCCCTGGAGGTGCGCTTCCTGCACGACCCCGCCAGCACCCACGGCTTCGTCGGTGCCGCCCTCAGCAGCACCGTGTGGCACTGGTACCAGGACGCCGCGGGAACCTGGCGCGTGGAGAAGGTCGTCGAGGTGCCTCCCGTGCCCACGGAGGGGTGGAACTTCCCCGTTCCCGGGCTGATCACCGACATCCTGGTCTCCATGGATGATAAGTTTCTTTACTTTTCCGACTGGTTGCACGGCGACGTGCGGCAGTACGACATCGCCGACCCCGCCCGGCCGCGGCTTACCGGCCAGGTCTGGTGCGGCGGGGTCATCGGGCGAAAACCGGACCTCGACGATCGGCGCTTCTCCGGCGGGCCGCAGATGCTGCAGCTCAGCCTCGACGGCCGGCGGCTCTATGTCACCAACTCCCTGCTCAGCAGTTGGGACAACCAGTTCTACCCCCCCATCGCCCAGCAGGGCTCGTACCTGCTTCAGATCGACTGCGATCCGCGCGGCGGCATGAAGCTCAACGAGCGGTTCTTCGTGGACTTCGGGAGGGAGCCCGCGGGACCCGCACGAGCCCACGAGATGCGCTTCCCCGGCGGCGATTGTTCCTCCGACATCTTCGTGTAATCGGCGGCGTCGGACGTTTGCAACCGGGGCGGAATCCCGCAGAATACGCGGCTGCGGCACCGGTACACTCGGGTGGGACGCCCATGCAACGGACATCGCGCATCGTGACCGTGGTTCTGGCAGTGCTGGCGCTGCTGCTTTGGGTGGCGCTGTGCATTCACGCCTCGTCGCCGCTGTACAACCCCTCGCATTTTGCGAGTTTCGTCTACCCCGCGTGGTTCGCCGCCGCCTGCACCGTCGCGGCCCTCACCGGCTGGGTGCTGATGACGCTCGGCGAGCGCCACGGAGACGGGGAGACACGCTGCCGTAAGTGCCGCCATATCCTGCGCGGGCTTTCCGCGCCCCGCTGTCCGGAATGCGGCGAGCCGATCTGATGGAACAACCTGCCACCCTCCGCGAATTCGGAGCCCTGATCGGCAAGAAGCTGCCGACCTACGAGTCGCGCCCGCAACAGCAGGCGATGGCCGACGCCGTCGCCGAGGCGTTCGAGAAAGAGGAGCACCTGCTGGTGGAAGCGGGCACAGGCGTGGGCAAGAGCTTCGCCTACCTGGTGCCCGCCATTCGGCTCGCCGTTCGCACCGGCAAGCGCGTCGTCATCAGCACGCACACCATCGCCCTTCAGGAGCAACTCATCGAGAAGGACATCCCCTTCCTGCAATCGGTACTGCCGGAGTCCTTCACCGCGGTGCTGGTCAAGGGCCGGGCCAACTACCTGGGCCTGCGGCGCTTAGCGCGTGCCAGCCAGCGGCAGAACGCCTTGTTCGACAGCACCGGGCAGGTCGCCGAACTGCACCGTTTGGAGGACTGGGCCTACACCACGCAGGACGGCTCGCTTGCCGATCTGACGGAACAGCCCCTGCCCGTGGTGTGGGATCGGGTCCGGAGCGAGGCCGACGACTGCCGCGGGCGGCAATGCCCGACCTATGGCAAGTGCTTCTACCAGCGTGCCCGCCGCCGCGCCGGTGAAGCGCAGATTCTGGTCGTCAACCACGCCCTGCTTTTCTCAGACATCGCGGTTCGGCGGCAGGAATCGTCGATTCTGCCCGACTATGACTACGCGATCCTCGACGAGGCGCACACTGTGGAACAGGTGGCCGGCGATCACCTGGGCGCCTCGCTCTCCAACACCCAGATCCAGTACCTCCTCAACTCGCTCTACAACGAACGCACGGGAAAGGGATCGCTGCCGCGCCGCGCCGCCAAGTCGGCGATTGACGCGGTCCAGCGCGCCCGCCGCGCCTCCGACCGCTACTTCGACGCCCTGGCGGAGTGGTGCCTGAAGCGGCAGGACTGGAACGGCCGGCTCCGCGAGCCGCCGCCGGTGGAACAACCGGTCTCCGACGCCCTGGTGGGGCTGCGGGCGGAGCTCGGCGAAATCAAGAAGAAGGCAAAGAACGACGACGAGCGGTCGGAACTGGGATCCGCGGCCGAACGCTGCAAGTCGCTCGCCGACACCGTCACCTTGTGGCACACTCAGTCCGTGTCCGACTGGGTGTACTGGATCGAGTTCGGCGAAGCGCGAAGACAGCGGGTCACACTCTGCGGCCGGCCCATCGATGTCGGGCCGATCCTCAAGGAGTGCCTCTTCGATGAACTCAAAAGCGTGGTCCTGACCTCCGCGACCCTGACCACCGGAGGGCCCGACCCCTTCGCCTTCACCCGCGGGCGCCTGGGGCTGCAACGCACGCGGGCGCTCCAGCTCGGTTCGCCCTTCAATTACCGCGAGCAGGCCGTGGCGTACGTCGAGGCGGACCTGCCCGATCCGACGAGCGGCACCTTCGTCCCCGCCGCCTGTGCCGCGATCGAGAAATACCTGGCGCGCTCCCAGGGCCGCGCCTTCGTCCTCTTTACCAGTTACTCGATGCTCAACGACTGCGCCGAGCGGTTGTCGGCGTTCCTGGAGGCACAACAAATGCCCTGCCTGGTGCAGGGATCGGGCCTTCCGCGCTCCATGATGCTCAGCCGTTTCCGCAGCGTGCCGCGCAGCGTGCTCTTCGGCACGGACACGTTCTGGGCCGGTGTCGACGTGCCGGGAGAGGCGCTGAGCAACGTCATCATCGTCAAGCTACCCTTCGCCGTGCCCAACCACCCATTCGTCGAGGCCCGCATCGAGCACATCCGCGCGCAGGGCGGCAATCCTTTCTTCGACTACCAGCTTCCCGAGGCCGTCCTCAAGTTCCGTCAGGGCGTGGGCCGGCTGATCCGAACGAAATCCGACACCGGCATCGTCGCCATCCTCGATCCGCGGGTGCTCACCAAACCCTATGGGCGAATGTTCCTCAAGGCGCTGCCGGAATGCCCGGTCGTTATCGAGGACGGGCGTGGACAGCAGACCCCGTACCACGGCGCCGCCGCGGCGGCCGGACCGGGAACGTGACTGGAGGAACATGAACGTGCGCTCCCATGAAGTGTTGAAGCAGGCGGCGGAGTCAGTGGGCGTCAAAGCCCTGGCCGCGGCCCTGAAGCTCTCGCCCGCGCTGGTGTACAAGTGGTGTCAGGAGTTCGACCCGGCCGACGCCGACGGCGGCGGAGCGCTCAACCCGCTGGACCGGCTGGCCCAGATCGTCCACATCACCGGCAACCGCGAAGTCGTCAACTGGCTTTGCCATCAGGCGGGTGGTTTTTTCGTGGCCAACCCCGCGCCGCCCGCCGCGGACCGCCGCGCGGAGCTGCTCTCCAACACCCAGCGTCTGGTGCAGGAATTCAGCCGATTGCTCACCACGGTCACCAGGTCCATCGAGGACGACGGCGTGATCGAACCGCGCGAGGCGCAGCGCATCCGTTCCGCGTGGGAACACCTCAAGGGCGTGGCCGAGGCCTTCTGCATCGCCTGCGAGCGGGGTTTCTTCCAGGAGACCGCCAACGATGGCCCGCTGCCCCAACCCCCGCGAGAGCCGCGGCGGTAAGGGCAGCGTGCCACGGCCACGCGCAGGGTGCCATTGCCAAGCGCGGGGTGCCATGGCCAAGCGCAGCGCCGCCATGCCGTGGAGGCCATCGCGAGCCACGAACGCACGGGGTAACAGAGCCGCGGCCGTCAGGGAGCGGGCAATGAAAGCGACGGAGCGACAAAGGGTCGGAGCAACCGAGCCGCCACCGTCACGGACGGTGTAAATCAGTGCGAAGTGGTGTAATACCGCCCACGGTCATTCCGACGCAACTCGTCAGTCGTCGGTGCGCGTATTCCGATACCAGACCAGCCGATCGTCGCTGAGCCCGGTACCGCTACGACGGTCCAGCGTGCCGACGATGTCGTTTTTCCCGTCGGCATCAAGGTCCACCACCAGCAGGGCGTTAATGTGCGTTGAGGTATCAACTTCGGTCACTCCCACGCCGGTGCCCGGGGTGGGCGTCGTCGTCGAAGTCGCCGGCGGCGCGGTAGAGGCCGAGGTCTGCGCGGCATCGGCACTGTCCTGAATGATGGTGTTCGGAGCCCAGGGGTCGTAGACGGTCGGCGCGCTCATGCCCTCGTACCACGCCACGGCCCCCTCCCCGGCCACGATGACCTCCACGTTCCCGTCCCCCGTCACGTCGCCGATGGCGATCGCCTCCGGCTCCTGCGCCAGAATCTCCGTCAGCGTGAACACCGGCCAGGGAAAGTTGAAGCGGTCCGGGGTGGGATCGCTGGGCGGGAACTCCGGCTGAATGGAGAGCGCGTTAGGACGACGGAACCACTGCACAATGCGGCCGTCGATGGAGCGGATGAGCACATCGTCAAACCCATCGCCGTCAATATCGCCGACCTTCATCACGTCCGCGCCGCTGTCCACCTGTCCGACGGGCCGCTCCTGCCAGCCGGACGCGAAATACCACCAGGTGTTAACCGTGCACGTGCCGTCGGGAATCCCCAGGCAGTCGTCGCCCGTGGCGCAGGCCTGCCCGTCGAACTGTCCGCCCGTGCACACGCCCGCGGGAGTACACGTTCCGTCGGGAATGCCGGCGCAGTCCGCATCGCCGTTGGGGCAGGCGGCCCCGTCGTTGGCACCCCCGGAGCAAACATCCACACCCGGAACAAAGCCGGCGATGACTTCGCCATAGCCGCTCGGGCCGCCCGGCGTGTGCGGCACCAGCGGGTTACGCACCCAGCGAACGTTCAGACTGATGGAATTCGTATAAGTGGCCAGGACGTCCAGATCGCCGTCGCCGTCGATGTCGTTGAGCGCCACGTCCTTGACCTGCGGCGCGTCGCCGATGAGGCTGATGGGCACCCCGCGTGACAGTCCCGCCGCCGGCACGCCCCACAGGGTGGAATCCTCGGAAGCCCCGGGGCCGGGGTTGATCCACAGGTCGACGGTGTTGGTGGGCGGCTTCTGGCCCAGGGTCTCGCATTCGCCGGGATTGAGTGCCACGACAATGTCATCACCGGGCACGCCGTCCACGTTCCCCACGGCCAGCGACGTGAAGCCGTTCCACTCCGGTTTGGTCTTGGCTTCCTCGAACTCCTTAAACTCGATGCCGGGAAACTGATCGTGAATCCAGCGGTCGGCGACGAAGGGGTTGACCAGGATCATCTCCGTCCAACTGTCGCCGTCGGGAATCAGACCGGGATTGCCGGGACTGAAGTACACGATGATTTCGCCATCCGTACGGCTGATCTCCGTGGGCGGATCGCTGGGGTTCTTGGGCGGACAGAGGGTCACGAACCCGGTGGCCTTGGAAAGCACTACCACGTCCAGGAAGCCGTCGTCGTTGATTTGCCCCAGTTGCACGCCCGCCACCACCGCCACCGGCGTCGTGCCCGCCAGGGTCACGGTGCGGAAAGAAACATTGCCGGCGGCATCGCGGCGCTGAAGGTGCAACTGCACCGGCTGCGACTGATTCCACGCGCTCACCAGGTCGAGCAGCCCGTCCTGGTCCACGTCTCCGGAGACCACGAACTTCGGCCCGGCACTGTCTTCCGACGCCGGGTCGATTTGATAGGCGGTAAAGAAGCTGCGCGTTTCCTCGCCCGCCGGCTGGCCGTCCGGGGTATCCACGACGCCGCCCGTGCCACCCGGGGACAGCGGCGCGTCCGTGAACTCGCTTTCCACCGTGGAGAAGCCGCCCGCGCCTCCGGCGCTACCTCCGCCCGTGCCCTGGTCGGCTTGCTCGTTAATCTGCTGGAAGACCGAGGTACACCCGACGATAACGCCCAGGGTGATACCGATCGCCGCTAAGTGCTTTCGCCACTTGGACTCCATGGTGCTCTCCCGTGCCGTCGAATTCTCGGCCCCTGTCTACAAATAGGCGCGGCTACTTTGCAGGGTTATCGGTTCGACACCAGCGTGACTTGCGGCTAAGAAGGCGCCGGGCCTTCGACCACCAAACGACACGGGGGAATGGCAAATGGACGGTCGTGACTACCTGCTACTCGACGATGCGGCGTTGCTGAAACAATGCGCCGTCGACCGTTATCGGTCACACGGACCAGGCGGGCAGAAGCGCAACAAAACCTCCTCGGCCGTCCGTCTGCGACACGGGCCTACCGGTCTGATCGTCGTCGCCGCCGATGAACGCTCACAGAAGGTGAACCGGGAACGGGCGCTTCGCCGCCTCCGCGAGGCCATCGCGCTGAACGTGCGCGTCGAAGTCGATGTGCGTTCGCTGAGTCCCAGTCCGCTGCTGCGCGCCCGCATCACCGAAGCAGGGGAACTCCATATCAGCCGGCGAAGCCCGCATTACTACCAGATCGTCCGGGAAGTTCTGGACGTCTTCGGGGCACTCGACACGCACCTGCGCGATACTGCCGGAAAGCTCGGCGTGAGCACGGCCCAGCTCGTGAAGTTCCTGCGCGAAGATCCCAAGCTATGGAAACGCGCCAACGAGATGCGCACTGCCGCCGGTGCCGATCCACTGCGCTGAGTCAGCGTCCGCGATCCGGCGCCGCGCGAACAGAGCCGCGCAAGCAAAGCCGCGAAAGCAGAGCCGCGACCGTCCGGGAGCGGGCGGCGAGCCGCGGGCTTCAGCCCGCGCGGCCCCGCGGAGTTGCCGGCTGACCCGCTGGAAAGCCGGTCCCACAATCCGAGCCGCGACCGTCCGGGCGCGGGCAAAACAGTATCGGGCGGCGCCGTATCGCGCGCGCCCACTCAGCCACTTCCCTCCGGCGGCGAGCGGGAAAAGGACCACGCCGTCATCCCCACGCGCCCCACCTGCGGAGACCGCTCCCCCCTCGCCAGGCCGGCGCGAGCGACGGCCGGCAGAACTCCTCCGCAACGCCGCCTCATCCGAAAAAGCGGCCTCCTCCTGCTTATCGGGCGTCCGGGGACGGCGCCCCTGACTACGATTTGCAGCCCGTCCTCCACTGGTCCGAGAACCCGGTCGAAGAATGCAGAAGAAGCCGGGCGGGGCAATCGGTGCGCCCCGGACGCGGGCACCGGCGCTGTGCGCCGAACGGTGTTCCTGCATGTGGCCACTCAAGACCATCCTCTACTTCCTGCTCTTTTGGGGGGCGTGCATCGCTTCCCTGGTGAACCCCATCTGGGGCGTAGTCAACTACATGCTGGCCTACCAGAGCAACCCCCCGATCACCTGGTGGGGACAGCCGCTGGTGAACATCGGCATGCGTTTCTCCATGCTCGCCATCTCGTTCACCATCGCGGGGCTCTTCCTCAGCCGGCAACGGGTTCCGCACATCCGGCCAGTGTTCTCCTTGTGGGAGGTGTGCGTGTTCGGCCTGCTGGGCGTGGCACTCCTCGACATCGGATTCGGCATAGGCTACGACATCGTGGCGCAAACGGCCTTCGAGAAATTCTGGAAACTCCAAGTATTCGTGCTCATCCTGACGCGCCTGGCGACCACGCGGCGAAACCTGGAACTCGTGATCTGGTCCATCGTCGCCGGCAGCCTCTACCTCGGACACGACGCGTTCACCGCTCCGCCCTCCGCCTTCCTTAAGGGGCGACTCGAGGTGTTCGGCGGTCCCGACATCGCCACCTCCTCGGGGGCCGCGGCGCACCTGACGGCCATGCTGCCCATCATCGGGGTGGCCTTCCTGACCGCGCGACACTGGGTCTTCAAGGCGTTCGCGGCCCTGAGCGGCGCGTTCACCATCAACGCCGTCATTCTCTGCCGGACGCGGTCGGCATTCGTGGGGCTGTTGTGCGGCGCCGCCGCCGCGGTCCTGATGGCGCCGCGCGCCAAGCGCTTCCGCATTCACCTTCTGCTGCTCATCGGCGGCGTGGCGGCCTTCAGCCTTACCGACACCCACTACTGGGAGCGCATGTCGACGCTGGCGGACCAAAAAGCGCTGGACGCCGATCAGGCGACCGTCTCCCGCGCCGACATCTGGAAAGCCTCTTTGCGCATCCTCGCCGATTACCCCATGGGCGTCGGGCTCGGAAACTTCGCCCGTGTCATCGGAATCTACGACCCGCGGTACCCCAACCGGTCGCCGCACAACACGCTGGTCATGGGCTTCACGGAGCTGGGGATTCCGGGCGGCATTCTCTTCGTGGCCATCGTGCTGGAGTCGATCCGGCTTATCTATGTCAGCTCGCGCCTGGCGCGGCAATCCGCCCGACCGTTGGAGACCACGCTCTTCGCCTACGGATTCGTCATCTCCCTGGTGACCTACTTCGTCGCCGGGTTGGGAACCGAGCGCTTCTCGTGCGAGTCGTTCTGGTGGGTGCTGGCGTTCCCCTTGTGCCTGCACCGGGTGGTGCTGGGCGAAGTCCGTGCCGAGGCGGAACAGCAGGCGCCCGAACCGCTGTTGCTCAGCCGGCCGGAGTACGGGCTGTCGCCGGATTGGGCTCATGCCTACTGACCGCGCGCCGCTCGTCGTGCATTACCTGGATTCGCTGGCGCCCGGCGGCACGGAACGCACGCTCGTCGCGCTGCTGGAAGCGTTGGACCCGGCGCGGGCGCGACATATCGTGGTGACGGCTCGCGGCGCCGGCCCGCTGGCGTCGAACCTCCCGGACCACGTGGCCTGCCGGGCTCTGGAACGTACCGGCGCCTGCCGCACCGCCGGCGTGACCCTGGGACGGCTGCTTCGCCGCTGGCGCGCCACGGTCGTGCACACGCGGAACGTCGGCTGTTGGGCCGACACCGTCCTGGCCGGAATCCTGGCTCCCGCGACGCAGGTCGTCCTCGGATTCCACGGGCGCGAGACAACCAGACCCTTCGGCAGCCGCGAACGCGTCATCACCGCCTTCGCCCGGCGCGGCGACACAAGGTTCACGAGCGTATCGCACACTGGAAAAGCGCTGGTCACCGCTCAGCTACGTGTGCCGCCGGAGCACATCACCGTCCTCCCCAACGGGGTCGACACGACGCGCTTCCGCCCGGCGGCCGCGGAATCGCGCGGTCGCGCCCGGGCACGCTGGCGTTTCGGCACCCGTGACGTGGTCGTCGGCATCGTCGGCTCGCTGACCGGCATCAAGCGGCACGACCTGCTTCTGGAAGCCATGGAGCGAACGGCGATGGACGAGCTGCGTCTGCTCGTCGTTGGCGACGGGCCGCTGCGTGGCGAACTGACGGTGGCGGCCGAACAGCGCGGCCTCCACCGGCGGGTTACGTTTGCCGGAAGCACCGGCGACGTGCGGCCGCTGCTGGCAGCGATGGATGTCTACGTGTGTTGCAGCGATCACGAGGGGATCAGCAACGCATTGCTCGAGGCGATGGCTGCCGGACTGCCCGTCATCTCGACCGACGTGGGAGACCATGCGCGCATCCTCGCCGATGGCGCCGGCATCCTCATCGAAGCCGGCGAGGCCGGAGCCCTGGGAACAGCGCTGGAAACGCTGGCGCGCAACCCGGATGGGCGCCGCACCCTGGGCCGGGCCGCCCGACGTCGCGCGAAGCAGTTCTCATTCGCACAGGTCGTTCGCGACTACGACGCCTTCTATGCTTCCCTGACCGGAGAAAGTGCGAGGGGCATGGTGCTTGGCTCCGGAAGGGGGAACGTCTCCGACCTGTTTCCGGCGGAGCGCTCCTTGACCGAACGCCGTGAGCAAACTTCGTGCCACGTTGCGGCACGGGCCACAGAGCCGCGACCGTAAGAGAGCGGGCCGGCCATGCCGAATGGCGAATAGCGAAACTGAGATCCGCAAGGTGCCCTGGCCAGCCGCAGCGCCGCCGTGAGGCCGCGGAAGTTGGGTGCCACGAAGGCGCTTCGTGGCCAACCCACTGTTGGAACCGGGAACGCGCGAACACCGTTCCCCGCGCCCATTATCGGCCCTGCCCGGGACGAGCCGCGGTTCAGTTCAACCGTCGACACCCATCGTCCGAAAAGCAAAGGGATCGGCGGACCTCGAGACGATCACGGTTATCCGGTCTCAACAAGGCGGGCACGGCATGTCGCGACAGGGGACCACACCACGCTCGGTCGGCGGACCCATCACCGGACCGCTCGCCCGCGCCGACGCCAACGGCGCCGACGATGGGCGGCCCTTCGCTGAAATACGCAAGAACCTTCAGGACGCGCTACGCATCGTCTCCCTGCACCGCTGGGCGTTCTTCGTGCCCTGCTGCCTGGTCTCCAGCGGGGCGTTCATCCTGAGCCTCTACTATCCACGCACCTACACCGCGAGCACGGTCTTCGAGCGGCGGAACGACCCCATCATGGTTGATTTGCCCAACGCCGCCGGCACCGCCTCGTTCAAGTACTTCCGCAGCACCATGGAACGCGATATCACCTCCACGCCCAACATGCTGGACGTGGTCGACGGGCTGGGATTGGTATCGGACGTACCGCCCGACTCAAATGGCGAGCCCGCCTCGGCGGCCCTCGAAAAGCGCGGCGCCCTGGCGCGCTCCCTGGCGGCGACCGTCAGCGTCTCCACCAGCTCCCCCAGCGAGCACGTCGACATCGTGCGCCTTACCTACACCGGTCCCGATCCGCGGATCGGCGCGAAACTCCTCGACGAGGTCAAGAAGACCTACATCCGGCGGACCATGGTCTGGATCCGTGAATTCCTCCAAAGCCAGCGCGACTACTTCGACCGGGCGCTGGCCGATGCCGGCGAGGTACTCAAGGCCGCGCAGCGCGAGGAGGCTCGCCTGCGTCTGGAGAGCCCCCACGTCAATCCGGAGGATCCCGGCGCCATTCCCACGCGGCTGGATCAACTGGAAATCGAACGCCGCGAACTGCTCCTGCGCCGTCGAGAGCTGGAGGCGGACCTCGCCGCCCTGCAACAACTGCTCTTCGCCGCTGATACCGCCCCGCCGGCGATTTACAGCGCCGCCTCGCCGGCCGCGCCCGCGGAATGGCAGAGCCCCCAGACCGCGCATCTGATGGAGCAACTCCGCAAGATCAACGCCGAAATCGAACGCCTGCGCGCCGCCCGGGGCATGACCGACGAGCACCCCGAAATGCGCGAGATGATCGCGTCGCTTCGATGGCACGAGTCGGAACTCGCCCAACAGCGCGAGGCGGACCTGACGCTGGCCGCGCCCGCCGAGTGCCAGGAGCCGGACCCCCAGGGCCGCGTCATCGCCGCCCTGACTCCCGCCGGCGGCGCTACGCGCAGCGAACGCACCCGACTGGCACTCCAGATCGGTACCCTGGAAGCGAAGATCAAAGACATCGACATCAGCCTGCAAACCACCGAGCTCGCCACCCGGCAGTTGCAGACCGCCAAGACCGAAGTGTATCAACGCCTGGGCGAGTTCTCCGATGCCATCGCCGGCGTGGCTCGAGCGCGGCAGCGCTACAACGAACTCGCCGCGACCCTGGCGCGAATCGACCCCGCCATCAAGGCCATCGAACAGAACCGGTTGCTCCAGTTCTCCGAGGGCGAACCGGCACGCGGCTCGTTCGTGCCCGTCAACCCCAAGGCCACCACCATCATCCTGTTGGCCCTGCTTTCAGGCGTCGCGGCGGGCGCGCTTTTCGTCGTGCTGGCGGAAGTGATGGACCACGTTTACCGCAGCTCCGGCCAGGTGGCACGCAGCCTCGGGCTGCCCATCCTCGAAACCATCGATGTGATTATCACCTCGCGCGACCGGCGCCGGCTGCTGATCGAGCAAACCGTGGTGGCGCCGCTCATTCTGGCCGGCTTCCTCTCGCTGTCAGCATTCACCGGCACCATGGCCTACCTGAGCATTCAACGCCCCTGGACCTTCCAGCGGATTCGCGAATTCCCCCAGGCCGCCATGCGCCTGTTCGCCGCCGCCACCGCGCGCCACGTCGACGACCAGCCGCCGGCCGCCAGCGCGCTTTAGGTCGAATCGCCGCCCGGCGCACCTGGTGTCGCACGATGGCACCTGCGCATCCGGTTGCGCCGAAAGCGCAACGCGGAAGGTGGACTCCGCCTTGCCGCATTGCCTGCCCACGCCCTTACGGTCGCGGCTCTGTTCCCCCGTGCGTTCGTGGCTTGCAGTTTCCCCAACAGCATGGCGGCGCTGCGCTTGGCCATGATACCCTGCGCGTGGCCATGGCACCCTGCCGACCTCAGGTTCGCCATTCGCCATTGCATTCGCCGTTCGACATTCGCAGCCTTGGATCACCGCCCAAGGCGGCCCTAGCAGTTCGTAGCGAAAAGCGGCCTACGCGATGTGGCACGGGCCTCCCGCCCGCGAAACCATGGGCTGGAAGCCCGTGCCACGAGTTTCGCCACAGGCTGCCAGACCACCGCGCGCGGCCCTTGCGTGAGTTGGCCCGCCCCGCCGAGCTTGCGTCAGGACGCGCCGCCGCTGCTTTCAACCGGTTGTAGTTTTGGAAACAGCTCGTCGAGCGTCTTGTTCCAACGCTCGAGCTGCTTCTTGTGGACTTCGAAGAAGGCCGAGAGGTCTCCCTCAACGGTCACCTTGTCCATGCGATCGCCCTGCTGGACGTTGTCCACGATCTCCTGGCCGGACACCACCTTGCCGAAAACCGTGTGCTTGTCATCCAGCCAGGGCGTGGGGACGTGCGTAATGAAAAACTGGCTGCCGTTGGTGCCGGGCCCGGCGTTGGCCATGGAAAGCGTTCCCGGCGAATCATGGCGCAGCTTGCGGCTGGATTCGTTCTTGAACTGGTACCCCGGCCCGCCGCGCCCACTGCCCGTGGGGTCTCCCCCCTGGATCATGAAGCTGGCTATGACGCGGTGGAACGTCAGGCCGTCGTAATAGCCGCGCCGCGCCAGATTGACGAAGTTCAGCACCGTCAGCGGCGACTCCTCGGGAAACAGCCGCATGCGGATCGCGCCGCGGTTCGTGGTGATCACCGCGAACAAATCTGTCGACTTGGCGGGGTCGTCTCCCATCTCAGGGTCTCTCCACTCGCCGCCACGCCGACGGGTCCGTCGGCGCCGACCGTCGGGCGAGACACGGTCCGGCGCGGGGGTATTGTTGAACACCCCGCCGCGGTTGCCAAGACTTTTTCTGAAATTCATCGCCCGCGCATCGGAAGGAGGTCGAGCCGGGCGGTCCCCGGCTGCCCGGACCTCTCCGGAATCGTCACCAGGGGATCGGCCGGGGCCCCGTTGCATCAGGGCCTGTCGATTCACTCGCCGGCGCGGAGCCAGGATGTCGAAGTCCACCGGGCATGTGCTCGCACGTGCCGGTACGCGTTGGCTCCCGCAACAGGGGAGTCGACGACGGCCGAAACGCCATCGCCCACCGCGCCGGCGGGAGGCGCGGTTTCGCGCGCCAACCACGCACGGCGGCAACGCCGGTTGCCCGGGAAACCAGAACCTGGAATCTGAAATCTGGAGGCTGGGGGCTGGGGGCTGGGGGCTGGGGGCTGGAGTCGGGGGTCGGGTGTCTGGAGTTCGAACTCTGGAGTCGGGAATCTGAAATCTGAAATCTCAAATTCGAGATCGTCATCGGCGCGCGTCGCGCCACCAGGCGCATTACAGAACGTCGTGCCATACCGCCGTCGCCGCGGCGCCGACTGTTGCGCCGTGGCGACGGAAGAGAGTCACGGTGCGCAATGGCGCCAGCGTTCCATCCGCTCCGCCACCCCCGCCGGGGCGGCCGGGGGCACCCGGGTCACGCCACGATCCGGCGAGAGCCCATTCCCACGAGTAGCCCGCCCACCGAGGCCTTGCGTACGTCGCGAACCGCGTCTACCTTGCCGCCGTCGACACACGGAAGCGAGATGCGACCGCGGCGCCGGCCGGAGTCGGCGCCAGACAACTGGGATGAAGCGTCGCGGTGATCGAGAAAGCACTGCTGGACATTCTGGCTTGTCCGCTCACGCACGCCGCGCTTGTCCAGGTAGGCGAGGATTGGTTATATTCCACCGATCGCGCCACCCGGCGGAAGTACCCGATTCGCGACGGCATTCCCATTCTCCTGATCGAGGAGGGAATCGCGATCGACGTTGCGGAGTACGAGTCGGCGATGGCGAACGCGGCCGCGCGGACCGGGTAGCTGCGTCGGGGCACCCGGCGGATGTGATCCATCCGGCGATGGACCTGCCAGGCGGCGTCGCCGGGAGCGATCCCCTGGCCGAGAGGGGTGCCGCGAGACCTGGAACTGGCATACAGCATAGGAGACTCTGACATCAAGCCGAACCACACCAAGGAAATGCCGCAGCAGAAGAAGCGGGACACGGACACCTACCACACCACGCAGCGGTTCCCGGAGCGGACCGGCGCTGACTGGGTCGGGCGGTTGGTGGACTACAAGGAACTCGACCTGCTGCGCAAGTTCCTCACCTCCAGCCACAAACAGATGTCGCGCAAACGCGCCGGCACCAACGCCCAGGAGCAGAAGGCGATGAAAAGCGCCATCAAGCACGCACGCTTCCTGGCACTGATCCCGTACCACGGCACCTGACCGCTGCCGCGGCGTTCGACAGTACTCCGCCCGTCGCCGTAGGGAAACTAACGTGGACGTTCGCGCAGCGCTCAAGAGCCAGTACCACGCCGCGCTGGCCATGCTCCGGCAGGCGGTGGAGCATTGTCCCGATGACTTGTGGAACGAGGGGCCGAATCCGGCACCTTTTTGGCAAGTGGCCTACCACACGCTCTTCTTCACGCATCTCTACCTGCAAACAAACGAAGCCTGCTTCCGGCCCTGGGACCAACATCGCGAGGGTCACGAGGACCTCCCCTGGCCGCCCGACAGCGGTCGCGCCATCCCTACGCCGTACACCAAAGATCAGGTCCTCGATTACTGGCGCTTCTGCTCCGCCGCCGTGGACGCCGCCGTCGACACACTCGATCTCGCCTCATCCCAATCCGGCTTCTCCTGGCACAAGACCATGACCAAGCTGGAACATCAGATTCAGAACATCCGGCATATCCAACACCATGCAGCCTTCCTCTCGGCGCGCCTGCGCGCCCGGACCGACGTCGAGGTCCGCTGGGTCCGTCGCAACCAGGAATCCTACTGCCCCGAGGCGTAGGGTCCGCGGACCGCGCCAACCAGGCGTCGTGCGCCGGCCTGGCGCCCGGTTTTGGGACGATGCGGAGGGTGTCCCCGGACCGACGGACTGACGGACCGACCCGGCCCAGAGAAAACGCGTACGGTTCGCAAACGAATCTGGTATGCTCAGGCCTCATGCCGTCGAGCTGAAAACCCGGAATGTCGGCGGCCCGCCAATTGGCGACTCTGGAGGGGGCAGAAATGCGAACGCACGTGAGGTCGGCCGGCGCTGGAGCGCGGCCACAGATCGGGCAAAGCGACGGACCGCGCACGGATCCTCCGCGCCGTCGATGCCCCATCGGGAAACGCGTGGCTACGCTGGTGCTCGCCGCCGTCGTGATCGTCCCAGCGTCTGCCGCGGGGGCGGGCCAGCCATCGATCGCCCGGCAGTGGAACGAGGAACTGCTCAGCGCCATACGTCGCGACTTCGCGCGGCCCACGGTCCATGCGCGCAACCTCTTCCACGTGTCCCTGGCCATGTGGGATGCCTGGGCGGCGTATGATCCGCTCGCCGACACGTTCCTCGTTTCGGAGCATGCCTTCGCGGCGGATGTCGCGACGGCGCGCGACGAGGCCATTAGTTTCGCGGCCTATCGGGTGCTGCGGGCTCGCTTCGCCGCCTCGCCGGGCGCCGCGCTGTCACTGGCCTCCTTTGATGCCCGAATGGCGGCACTCGGCTACGACAGGAACTTCACGTCGACGCTGGGCGACTCACCGGCGGCGCTGGGGAACCGCATCGCCGGAGCGGTGCTGCAATTCGGCTACGCCGACCACTCCAACGAGCTGCTGGGATACGCCAACCAGTATTACCTCCCGGTGAACCCGCCGCTGATCCCGCCGCTTGCCGGCAACCCCGGCATCGTCGACGCAAACCGCTGGCAGCCGCTGGCATTGGATTACTTCATCGACCAGGCGGGCAATCCGATTCCCGGCGGGTTTCCTCCGGCGCTGAGCCCGGAGTGGGGCCAAGTAACCCCCTTTGCCCTCTCCGCGGACGACCGCACCATCTACCACCGTGACGGATTCGACTACTGGGTGTACTACGATCCCGGCCCGCCACCGTTGATCGGCGGCGTGGGTGACGAATACTACAAATGGGGCTTCGAGCAGGTGGTGATCTGGAGCAGCCACCTGGACCCCACCGACGGCGTGATGTGGGATATCTCGCCGGCGTCGCGCGGCAACTCACCGCTCCCCGACCCCGCGGACTACCAAACCTTCTACGACCTGCTCGACGGCGGCGACACCAGTACCGGATACCTGGCCAACCCCGTCACCGGCCAACCCTATCCACCGAATGTGGTGCCGCGCGGTGACTTCGCACGCGTGCTGGCGGAGTTCTGGGCCGACGGTCCACAGTCCGAGACGCCTCCCGGGCACTGGTTCGTGGTTCTCAACTACGTGTCGGATCATCCGATGTTCGAGAAGCGTTTCGGCGGAACCGGCCCGCTTGTCGACGATCTCGAATGGGACGTCAAATGCTACCTGGCGCTGGGTGGCGCCATGCATGACGTGGCCGTGACCGTCTGGGGCCTCAAAGGGTGGTACGACTACATTCGGCCGATCTCCGCAATCCGCTATATGGCAGACCTCGGCCAGTGCTCCGACCCCGCGCTGCCTCGGTTCCACCTCCAGGGCATTCACTTGTACCCGGGCATGATCGAAATGGTGACGGCCGCGTCCAGCGCGCCCGGAGGCCGTCACGCGCACCTCGCGGGAAACATCAACAAGATCGCGGTCAAGGCCTGGCGTGGACCGTCGGAAATCAGCAACCCCGCGAACGATGTGGCGGGCGTGGGTTGGATCCTGGCGGAGGACTGGTGGCCGTACCAGCGGCCGACGTTCGTGACCCCGCCGTTTCCCGGCTATACCTCCGGGCATAGCGCCTACAGCCGCGGCGCCGCAGAGGTCCTTACGCTGCTCACCGGAAGCCAGTACTTCCCCGGCGGACTGGGCGAATTCCATTGCCCGCAGAACCAATACCTGGTCTTCGAGGACGGACCGAGTGTGCCCATCACGTTGCAGTGGGCCAGCTACTACGATGCCGCGGACCAGTCCGCGCTTTCCCGCATCTGGGGCGGCATTCACCCCGGACAAGACGACCTTCCTTCGCGCCTGCTGGGCGCCATCGTCGGACCCAACGCCTTTGCCTATGCCGTACGGCTCTTCACCGGTGCCGCGGGAGCTTGCATCGATGGGAACGACGAACTGGACACCGACGCCGACCAGGTGGCCGAGGCGTGCGACGCCTGCCCCGAGACGATTCCCGCCGTGGCCGTCGACGCCGCGGGCTGCCCCCCGGCCGTTGTCGGCGACCACAACCGCGACGGCGACGTTGATCTGCGCGATATCTCGAACCTGCTGGTGTGTTTCGGAAGTGGCGCCGCTGGTGCCTGCGCGCGGTTCGACGGCAATACCGATCAGCAGATCACCACGGACGATTGGCCGCTGATACGGGACGTGTGCAACGGGCCCAACGTGCCCGCGACCGCTCGATAAGCCACGCAGGCGCCCTACGGCCGTGGCCAGAGGCCGCCAAGGTCGGATGCCGAATTCAGTATTGCGAAATCCACCTTACGGGCTCCGTCTTCGCCGCAGCGAGTTCCCTGCCGTTCTCGGCACCACGAGAGTCGCATAGGGTGCGCGCGTGTCGCGTCGTGAGTCTGGCCGCTACTTCGCGATTCGGCCGACTGACGGCGCCACCGCGCCCGCGCCTCTCCCGGCATGCACGCGGCCCGGAGGGCCGGCGAGCGTTGCCAGGGACTTACAGCCCCTGGGTCCGGCCCATTTTCGCGAGTGGCCCGGAGGGCGGGCGGAACCCGCCGTAGAGGGGCGGATCCGCCGAGTCGTTGCTGCGTCTCCGCGCTGCTGGTTGGCCTGGTTGCCTTTGTGCCCCGTCGCCGTCTTGCCTTGCTGCCGCGCCGACAGCGCGGCCCCGCGATGACTCGCCCCAGCACAAACGGACATGTAGCCGGATCAGGAAGGGCGGCGGGAACCCGGTCGGGGTGCACGCTACTTATTGGCCGCCCGTGCCATCACCCGTCCGGCGGCCGTGTGGTCGACACGGCGTCGTCGGGCACGGCGGGTCCTACGGGGCCCAGTCGCGAACCCACCCCGACTTGGGCCCCGTCGTTGCGGGTGGACCGCAAAGGGCGGCCGCGTGCACCGGTAAGTCCCCGCCGCCGAATGCCTGGGAGGCACGGACGGCGCCCTCTGTGCGCACGGGGCGCGCTGCTATTACCTGTTGGCATCGTGAGCGCCGCTTTTCTCACGACTTTTCGGGTTTTTTTTCTTGTCCACGCGCGCAGTCTTCCGCGTTTTGCATTGCAACCGCAACCCGCTATCCGCTACACTGTAGGCTCACGTGTGGCACGTAGTGGGCGTGGGAGGCACAGCAACGATGGACTGGGCGACCACCTCGACGATTCTGTGTCAGCTTCAGGATTTCAATCATCGCCCGGCCTGGGCCTTCTTTCATGCGCACATGCGCCGGCCCATCGTGTCTTTCGCCTGTCGCATGGGACTCGGCCGCGCCGATGCCGACGATGTGGCACAGGAGACGATGCTCGCCTTCGCCACCCGCTACCGCGGGGGTGCGTACGATCGTTCCAAGGGGCGGCTGCGTAAGTGGCTTTACGGAATCGCGCTGCGGCAGATTCGCAACGCCCACCGCCGCCTCTCGCGCCGCGAGGAGCAGTTCTCC
This sequence comes from Planctomycetota bacterium, assembly GCA_016208685.1. Taxonomy (GTDB): domain Bacteria; phylum Planctomycetota; class Phycisphaerae; order UBA1845; family UBA1845; genus JACQXM01. Next base: position 158,488 of record JACQXM010000053.1, read on the forward strand.
GAACAGATTCGTGCCGAGCTCGAACTCACCGACGATCGCTCGCTCTCGGCCTGGGAGCAGGAGTGGGAACGGGCCCTGCTCCACGCGTGCCTGGAGCGTGTCCGCCACGAGGTGGAGCCGCTTACTTTCCAGGCCTTCGCCCGCGTCGTGCGCGACGAGCGGCCGCCGATGGAGGTCGCCGGCGAACTCGGCGTACCCGTCAAAACCATCTACAACGCCAAGCACCGCGTTCTCAAACGCGTCCGCGAACTGCGCGACCTGGAGCCGTAGACCGTGATGCCCGGGGAAACCCCCACGCTGCCCTGCCCCGACCTCATGCGGCTGGAAAGCCTGCTCACCGGTCACGCTTCGCTCGGCGAGCGAAGCGAAATCCAGCGCCACCTCGAGGCCTGCCGCCCCTGCCGCACGCGCCTCGAAGAAGTCGGCGCCAACCTCAGCTTCCTGCAACCACTCAAGGAGGTGCTCGCCGCGGACTCGCCGCCGAAGCCCGCCGTCCGACTGCCGTTGAAGATCGGCGCCTACCGTGTTCTCCGCGAGATCGGCCGCGGCGGCATGGGTGTCGTCTACGAGGCCGAGCAGGAACACCCGCGCCGGCTCGTCGCCTTGAAAGTCGCCCGCGGCGGCTGGTATGCCGACGAGCTGCGCACCCGGCTGTTCCTGCGCGAGGCCGGCGCTCTGGCCCGCCTGCGCCACCCCGCCATCGCTGCCATCCACGACGCCGGAACCACCGACGATGGCGACCACTACTTCGCCATGGACTTAGTCCGCGGCGAACCGCTCAACGAGGGCGTGCGTCGCCAGGCGCTACCGGTGTCCGCCCGACTGGCCCTGATGCGCCGCATCTGCGACGCCATCAACTACGCCCACCAGCGCGGCGTCATTCACCTGGACATCAAGCCTTCCAACATCCTGGTGGACACGGACGGACTGCCCAAGATCCTCGACTTCGGCCTGGCGCGCATCGTCGATGGCGACGGCGGCGCCAGCACGCTTCTCACCGAGCCCGGCTCCGTCCGCGGCACCATCCCCTATATGAGCCCGGAGCAGATTCGCGGCCGCCCGCACCAGATCGACCTCCGTAGCGACGTCTATTCCCTCGGCGTCATCCTCTACGAGCTGCTGACCGACCATCTTCCGTTCAACCCCGAAAACCGCGCGCGGCAGGAGTTGATCGACGACATCTGCGGCAGCACGCCCCGCCGGCCGCGCACCATCCGCCCCGAACTCTCGGACGAACTAGAGACCATCATTCTCAAGGCCCTGGAACGCGAGCCGGCGCGCCGCTACCAAAGCGCCCACGCCCTCTCCGAAGATATCGAGCGATACCTTTCGAATCAGCCGATCCTGGCCCGTCCTCCCAGCGCCATGTACCAGCTCCGCAAGTTCGTGTCCCGCTACCGATATGTCTGCTCGCTGGCGGCGGTGTGCGTCCTCCTGCTCACCGGCTTCGGTGTGGCCATGAGCGCGCTGTACGCTCGTGCCAGGGTCGCCGAACAACTCGCCGGCGAGCGACTTCAATCCGTGATCACCGCGCGTGACGAGGCCGAAACGCACTCGGAACTCCAGCGGATTGCGGCGCGCAAAGCCGAACAGGTCACCGCCTTCCTCCACGACATGGTCGCCTCCACGGACAAGTTCAGCGGGCTGGCGGGAGTCGCCACCGTCCGCCAGATGCTGGATCGCGCCGCGTCGCAAGTCGAGGCGGAACTGGGCGATTTCCCGGAGATCGAGGCCGCGGTCCGCAACACCATCGGCTGTGGGTACGCCACTCTGCGGGCGTTCGGCCCCGCCGAGGAGCATCTAACCCGCGCGCTGGCGCTCCGCCGGGAGTTGTTCGGGAATGAACACGCGTCCGTCGCCGACAGTCTGCTCGCCCTGGCACAGATGCACTACGCCGCCAAGAACAGCCGCGCCGCGGAGCCTTTGGCACGCGAAGGTCTGGACATTCGCGTGCGGCTTCTGGGAGCGGAGCATGCCGACGTGGCCGCCGCGAAGCTCGATCTCGCGGAGGTGTGCCTCGCCCTGGCCCGGCGCGATGAGGCGGAGACGCTGGCCCGCCAGGCCCTTGCCAGCGTGGTCGTTTCGCTGGGCGCAGAGCACCCGCGCGCCGCCGCGTCCCTGCACGTGCTCGGCGACGTCCATTACCACCGCGGCGAAACGGCCCAGGCCACCGATTGTTACGCCCGTGCCCTTGCCATATTCCGCCTGCGCCAAGCCGCCCATCCCGGCGCCGTGTTCGACCTGCTCACCAGGCTGTCCTTCGCCCTCCGCACCCAAGGGGACCTCTCGAGCGCTGAGCGACTCTGCCGCGAAGCCTTGGCCTTCGCGCGCGACCGCTTCGGCGAGCGGCACCCCTGGCTCGGGGGCGCCCTGATCGGCCTGGCGCAGATCCGCCACGATCTGGGAGATCTCGCGGAGGCGGAGTCCTCGCTGCGCGAGGCCGTCGACGTCATCCGTGATGCCTACGACACCGACACTCTGCGCTACGCCGAGGTGTACTCTTCTCTCGGCGGAGTCCTCTGGGCCAGGGGCGAATACGCCGCGGCGGAGGGGATCTACCGCGAGATGCTCGCCCTCGAGGAGCAGCGCGCGGATAACGAGTCGCGAATCTCCGCCATGCTCAACAGCCTCGCCGTGGTGTTGCGCGACGAGGAGCGGTTCGCCGAGGCCGAGCCGCTCTTCCTGCGCTCCCTGGATTTAGGGCAGCGCTTCTACGGCGCGTTCCACCGCAATCCCGCCAACACCCTGAACAACCTCGCCCGGCTTCGCTACTACCAGGGCGAATTCGCCGCCGCGGAGACGTTCATCCGTCAGGCCCTGGAAATCCGCCGCGCCCTCGCCCCTCCGGGGCACCTGGAAATCGCCGAGTCCACTATGGTCCTCGGTTCCATCATCCTCGAAACCGGCGCCACCGCGGAGGCTCACCAGCTGCTGCAAGAGGCGCTGGACATGCGCGCGGCGACCCTGCCGCCGGATCATTGGCACGTAGCCGAAGCGCAAAGCTCGCTGGCCGCGTGCCTTACCGCCGAGGGGCGGTACGCCGAAGCGGAAGCGCTGCTCCACCAAGCGTTGCAGACGCTTCGTTCGCGTCTCGACGCGCGGCACCTGTACATCCGCCTCACGGCCCGCCGGCTGGTAGACCTCTACACCCGGTGGGACAAGCCGGAGCTCTGCGCCGCCTACGTTGCCCTCGCCGCCGGCCCCACCCCGCGCGCCGTCATCGAAGGCCCATAGCATCACGCACAGCAGCCAGGCGCTCACCACCGAGACCGGAACCCGACAAACCGCAGGCGTACCTCCGGCGTGCCGGCCGTTCCCGGAGAACACGCAGCGCGGGGATACAGGTTTACGGGGAAAACTGCGGGCAGGCGAAGAGCTCGGTGACGGGCGCGTACCCGAGTGTACCGCCCGCTAATCGTCGCGCCGATTGAACACCAGCGACGCATAGTAGAGCAGCGTGAGGATCGCCGTCAGCGTGGCCGCCACATAGGTCAGCGCCGCGGCGCTGAGCACCTTCCCCACTACCCGATCCTCGTCCCGCGTAACCATGTTGTTGGACAGCAGGATCGCCCGCGCCCGGCTCGAAGCGTTGAACTCCACCGGAAGGTTCACCAGTTGAAAGAGCACCACCGCCCCGAAGAGCACAAGCCCCACCACCGCCAGGTTGGTCCACTGAAGCAGTAACCCGACGATCACCAGCACGATGGAGATGTTGCTGCCCACGGACGCCAGGGGGACCAACCCGTTGCGCAGCGCCAGCGGCGCATAGCCCGCCGCGTGCTGGATCGCGTGCCCCACCTCGTGCGCGGCGATCCCCAACGATGCCAGCGAACGCCCGTGGTACACGTCCGGACTCAGTCGAAGCACTTTGTGCTTGGGGTCGTAGTGATCGCCGAGAAAAGACTGCACCGGCTCGACCGCCACATCCGCGATGCCGTACACGTTGAGGATGCGCTGCGCGGTCTCCGCGCCTGTCAGGCCGCTGCGCGCGGCATATTGCCGGGCATGCGCGTACGCGAGCTTCACCTTCGCCTGGGCCCACATGGCCAGCAGAATCGCCGGCCCCACGTACAGAAAGTAGATCGGATCGAACCCTATCACCGTGCGTTCCTCCCTGGTAAGCGCTTCCGCCGTCTGTTATACCCGCTCCCACCACGGCGAGCGCATTCTACGCTCTCCTTGTACGTCGAACCCCGGGTAGACGATCACACAGACTTTCTACCCGACCCTTTGGCGCAATATCTGCGATGGTCCGGGGGCGCCGGCCAGGGGCAGCGCCGGAAGATTGACCCGATTTCAGGCGCCTGCGCGCCGCGAGCGGTTGGCGTTCACGGATTCGCCCAAGACTTTAACCGCGAGCTTCCGACATGCCCTTGTGACCGCTGCCAACGACGCGGGGTTGCCGCCCACGCCCTGTTGGTGGCGCCACAGCGGGGGGCCGTGAAGAATCCGCAAACCGCGCGACCTGCCGCAAGCTGACCGTAGTAAGATGGCGGAGGTTTGCCTCGTCACTCGAGCCGGTTCGATGCGTCGCAGTCTTGTGACAGTGTGGGTCGTAACGGTCGCTACGACACCAGCCGGCGGCGATCAACTCATCTACCAGTACGAGGCGGCGACCACCCCGTACCATTCGTCCGCGGGATGGATTATCGCCGACGCCTGTGACCCACCATGCAGTGAATCGGTCGTTGGCGGGCGTTTTCGGCTTCAGTGGCCCCAAGCAGGGAACCTTGCGAACTACGACTACGCGATAGCCACACCGCCGCAACTCCCGCCGCCCACACTTTGGGTCGAGTGGCGCTTCCGCTCTAACCACCCCCTTGGTCCGAACTTTACCGGCTGCGACGCTGCGTTTGCCGCGCACTTCGGGGCTACCCATGAGGTCACCAACATGTATGGCGATGCCGCGATATCGAGCAGCGGTCCCGGCTTCATCGAACCGCTTCCGTTCAACGACTTCCACACCTACCGCTACGAATCAACCGACGGCCAGAACTTCCGCGTGTGGGCCAACGGCAAACTCGTCACCGACAGCGGACCGAACTCTGCCGACAACGGGGCGGCGTATATACAGCTTCGAGGCCACGGTGGCTGCATCAGCGACCAGGTTCCCAACATGGTCAACGAATGGGACTACGTCCGCTACGGGACCCTCTCCGAGGGCGAACAGATCATCGCCGTCGATCCGCCCGACGGCGTGTTCACGCCCGAGCAGTACAGTGCCTTCGACCGCTTCGCGGTCACGTTTAACGCGCCCAACTTCGTGCCCATCAGCGGCATCTCCATCGAAGTCACTGGCGGAGTCGCACCGGCCGTTACCTTCGTCCGCCGCCGCGACAACGACGGCCCCGAGACCTTTGAAGTCGTCCTCGACCGCGCACTTCCGCCCAACGAGCGGACGCGCTTCACTTTCACCGACGGCAGCACCGTCAACATCGTAGAGTACGATTACCGCCCGCCGCCCCCTCCCATCCCCGCGGTCTCCGGCTGGGGGATCCCAGTCATGGCCGCGCTGCTCACCGCGCTGGGTTGCGTGATCGCCCGGCACAGCGTTGTCGGTCGGCGGGGTGGGCCATAGCACTCGTAGCATGGGCTTCCAGCCCGTGTTCCCACGGGCAAGCGGCCCGTGCCACGCATGCATGACCGATACGCCTTTCGGCGCTGGGGCCGGCCCGAAGCTCGCTTGGAACGCAACGCCTGCAAACCGCTAACCAAACTACCGCTTCAAGAGTCCATAATCATCGGGCGGAGGCATGGTTGCGTGCCCGATGCGCAGAAAAACACAGGGTGGTGGAAGGCCCCGAGTGGTTATAATCCGTTGACAGTTGGCTCAGAGTAGGTACACTGGTACAGACCTCTTTGCAAATCGCGTGTGCGGGGGAAGGTGGAAACCGCGCCAGGCGCGATCGTTGGGCGGGGGTGGAGAAGCAGTCGTGCAGCAGGTTCAGGGGCGAAGCGTTGCCGTAGAGCCTCCGCGCTTCCGCGCCGCGCCCGCCGCCTACGCCGATCTGCTGGTCCTGGCCGGCAGCGTAGGCGTCGCCGACACTTGGACTTCCGGGTTGCCTCGCGCCTTGCTGCCCCTCCCCGGCGGCACCGTTCTGGGCGATGTGATTGTGAAAACGAGCTCCCTCACCGGCGGCTCGTGCATTGTATGCGTCAACAGTAAGCGGAATCTGTATGAAGACTGGATCCGCCGCTCGGGTGAGTTCGCAGGCAGCGTGCGGATCGCCGCGGATCGTCTGCCGCGTGGAACCGCCGGCTGCATCAAGGACTGCCAGCCGCACCTGACTGGGGCGCCCCTGCTTATCGTGGGCGGCTCGGTCTGGCTTGAGGACGACCCGGAATGGCTGCTTGAGCAACACCGTTCCCAAGGTAACGCCCTGACCGTCTTCTGCATTCCGCACCAGGTTTGGACCGACGACAGCCCCGGCCGGCGTTTGCGGCCTGCCGGCCTGTTTTGCTGCGAGCCGGAGGTCCTCCAGTACATCCCGGAAACCGGGTACCACGATCTTAAGGAGCAGCTCGGCCCGGCCTTGCAGCGCGCC
>JACQXM010000055.1 GCA_016208685.1 Planctomycetota bacterium
GACTCGGGGCGGGCGCGGTACCTGGAGCGCTGGCTGGACCTGGCGGCGCTAGAGACTTCGGGACAGATCGTCGATGGGGGAAGCTATTGGTTTAACTACGATGAAGATACAGCCTACGGCGAGTTCACCACGGCCTCCGACGGTTTGTACGTGCGAACGTACTCCGGCCCCAGAACGTCCCAACTGAAGCCCTCGGCCCGTTTGCGGCAGCGGTCGCGGGTGGCGGGTTCCGAAGCCAGCGAGAGTGCCGTGACCATGGCATCCGCCAGGTCGGCGGTGTTGGTCGTTTCCTGACCCTCGGTCTGCGGATCGAAGAGAACCCCCGTGCCGAGATCTGTCAACAGTTCGCCAAGCCCGCCGTGGTTCGTGGCGACCACGGGCGTGCCCGAGGCCCAGGATTCGACGAGCACCATCCCGTATGCCTCCCACATGGAAGGCAGGATGGTCACGCTCGCTTCGCGGTAGAGCCGCGGCAGATCGTCCACCGTGCCCACGCCCAGCACTTCCACGTCGCGGCGAACTGCCGCCGGCAGCGGCTCGAGTACTTCGCGTTCCACCTCCGGCGGCATGTGGCCGGAGAGCCGGAGCAACGCCTCGGGCACTCGTTGCTTGACCAGCTCGAACGCGCGCAGCAGAACGCGCACGCCCTTGCGCCGCTCGTTGAACGCCGCCATACACAGCAGCGTCGGGCGTGGAGGCGCGGGACCGTCCTTGACCGGAAAACGCTCCAGACGGATCGGTACCGGAATGACCACGGGCTCCACGCCGTAATACTGCCGGACGATTCCGGCGACGAAGCGGCTGTGGGAGATGCACACGTCCGCGCCGGCGATGGCGCCGCGCACGGCGTAACGATCCGGCGGCAGCCGAGGGAGCCAGTGCGGCACCACGGGACCGGTGACCTGGTACACCAGGCGATAGCCCCGGCGTTTGCGGAGCCGGGCGGCGGCCCAGGCGTCCAGGTAGCCCAGGCAGTGCACCACGTCCGCATCCAGTCGCTTGAGGCTGTTGAGCACGCTCAGGGGGAAGGCATGCATGGGGGTGATGCGTGCTTTCGCGAGTAGCGGGGTCCAAAGCTGGCGATGCAGGATGCGGACGCCCGTGGGCGTCTGCTCGACGACTTTCGGCCCCGGCTTGCTGGAGACGGTGACGACATGGTGGCCGCCCTGCGTGAGGAACTCGGCCAGCTCGGCGATGAAGCGCTCGGAGCCGCGCCGTACGTAGGGCCAACAGAAGGGATGAGTGAGCACCACCCTCACGGGCCTCCCCTCCCTCCGCGACGTTCTCGCCGCGCGGCGATGCAGCGGGCGTAGAGTTCCTCGAACCGCGGTCCGTAGGCCGCCCAGCTGAAGCGTTCGGCGTGGGCCCGGCAGCGATGCGCGGTTTGCGGATGACGGCTGAGCTCCAGCCCGTCGAGCAGTGCCTGTGTCAGGCCTTCGAGGTTCGTTGGCTGCGGCGAGGTCGCGGCTTCGCTTGAACCGGGGGCGAAGGGCTCGAACAGCCGGCCCACGCTGTCGTTGTCCAGCACTTCGGGAATGGCCCCGTCGCGCGTGCCCACCACCGGCGTGCCGGTGGAAAGCGACTCAAGCATCACCATGCCGAAGGCCTCCCACAGCGAGGGCAACACGGAGACCGCCGCCCGCCCGAACACGGCGGGCAGGTCGTCGAGCTGGCCGGCGCCGAGAAACTCCACGTCCTGGTGCCACTTCGGCGACACCTGGCGGATGAGCGCGCCGCGTGCCGCTTCGCTGAGGTTGCACGACACCTGGAGCCGCACTTCCGGCCGGACTCCCTTCAGGCGATCGAAGGCGCGAAACAGCAGATCGCCGCCCTTGCGCGCATCGTCGAGCGCCGCGGCGCACAGGATGATGGGGCGGGCGCTCTCGCGCTGCGTACAGAGGCGGAAGCGCTCGATGTCCACGGGCACGGGCAGCACCACGCCGCCGCGTCCGAAACGGTTCTGAAAGTAGCTTTGCATGTAGCGGCTGAGGGAGATCACTTCGTCGGCGTGCAGCACGGAGCGGCGGAACATCGCCCCTTTGAGCGTGAGCGACCGGATGTAGCGTATCTTGGGGGGTAGCGCGTTGATCCAGAAAACGTAGGGCACGCCCGTGATCCGCCGCGCCAGGCTCGCGGCGTAGGCGTCGGTGAAGGTGCAGCAATGCACGACGTCGGACCGCTCGCGCAGCAGATGCCCCAGCGCCGTGAGCAGAAACGCATGAAACTCCAGCACGCCCGCCTTGGCGAGCGCCGGGTGCCACATCCGCCGGTGACAAACCGTTCGGTACCCGCGTTCGGTCCATTCTTCCCGCCGGCCGGGCTTGGTGGAAATGACCGTCACGTCGTGACCCCGGCCTGCGAGGAAGCCGGCCAGTTCGTTGAGGAAGCGCTCCGCGCCGCGCCGCACACGGGGCCAGGTGGTCGGGTTGGTGATGGCGATTTTCATCGTTTCCCTACACGGCCGCGAGCGGGGAGGCGTCGCGGAGCGTCATCGCGCCCGCCGAAGTTGCAGAGAAGTCACGGAGTGGGGTGGGAACACGTAGGTGAACTCCGCCGCCGCCGCATCCACGGGAGTGGCGACCAGTTCGACCTCTCCCGGCCCGCCGAGTTGGAACCGCGCCTCGGGCTGCGCCGCCGTCTGCCGCCCCCACTTGAGCCCGGGGATCTGGGGAAGCTGCGTGCCGGTGTTGGCGTCGATGGCCGTTCCGGTGAGCGTCCAGGCAATCGCCTGGGGCAACGGCGCGAAGCCGTCAATGCGGAGGCCGGCCGCGATGGCCGCTTCGAAGTGCTTGTTGATCGCCAGGACGTACAGCGTCTCCTCGTCGCCGCTCAAGCTGGCGACGACCTCGAGGTAGGAAACATCGCGCACGCCGTCCACCACGCCCACCGGCTGGCTGTCGTAGGTCGGACCTGTACAGGTGGAATGCACCAGAACGCTGCCGAAATGCTGAGTGTACATCTGCAAGGCGTAGTAGGGCGCTTTGGGTACATACCGGCCGTCGCGCAGGCCGATCCACCCCAGGAAGGCGTTATCCACGAGCTTGAAGAAGTTCGCCACCTCCACGCGCGGCGACTCGATGAACACCTTGAGCGTGCTGGCGGCGAAGAGCGCCGAGGCCAGCGTCTTCACATGGTCCACGAAGCGCGCGTCGGGATCGGCGTGGAACCACGGCCCCCATTCCGTGACGGCAATGCTGATCTGCGGTGCCCGCTGCCCGGCGTAGCGGTCGATCTGCTGTGAGACGGTTTGCAGATTCCCGGCGATGAGCTTTGGCGCGGCCAGCATGGCGGCGTAGACGGTGCGGGCGTCGTAGCCGCGATCGATGGTCACCAGCGGGGCATAGGCATTGTGGATGGCGAGAAAATCCAGATGCCCGCCGGTGCGGGCCAGCACGATGGCGTTCCAGTCGGGGTAGCCGTTCATCTTGTACGCGCCGAAGTTCTCCCCGCCGATGGCGCCGATCTTGATCGTCGTATCCGCCTCGCGCATGGCGTGGGCGAATTCGCGGAAGCGGTCGGCGTAGGCCTCCGGCTTCAGGGTGACGCGATCCGCCACGCCGCCTTTGCCGTACAGCTCGTTGCCGACTTCCCAATAGTCAACGCGGCGCCGGGGCGCCGGCCGGGTTTTGGCGGATTCGCCCGCCGCGGCGTTGACGTAGCGGACCCAATCCGCGGCCTCCTCGGCTGTGCCGGTGCCGGCGTTGACCGTGATGAGCAGCGACCCGCCGGCGCTCCCCGCGATGGACAGCGCCTCCTCCGTGCCGAAGGAGTGTCGAGACTTCGGCCCGCCGGGATGATGCGGCGTCTGACGGCGCGAATCCTGAGGACCGACGCCGTCCTTCCAGTGATAGAAATCGGAAAACACGCCCCCGGGAAAGCGCAGCAAGGTGACGCCCAGCTCTCGGGCGAGGTCCCCCAGCTCGGGACGCAGCTCCTGTTTGTCGGCATCCCACAGGCCGTAGCCGTCGTAGATCCACTCGATGTTGGCGCCATACAACGTCCGCGGGATGACGCGTATGGCCCGCGAGGCGTCCACGTTCACTTCCGCGGTGAGCGCCGCCCCGGCACGCGCTCCCTTCAGCGCCGCCTTGTCCGAGGCATCCTCGCCCACGAACACGTCGTCGAACGTCGCGGCGCCCGAAGTGCCCTCGGCAGCGCAGGACAACACGAGCACCAGACTCTCCTCGTCGTCCGGTACGGCGAACACTCCCTCGTGCCGTTGCGGCGAAGGAGCGGCGTTCTGGGCCAGGCGGAGGCCTTCGGTGATCTTCCCGTCGGCACGCACGGCGTAGAGCCCGACGACCGCCGTCGCGTCACCCTCGGCGCGCAGTTCCGCTTCCAGGCGCAACCTCCGGCCGCGGAAAGGACCGATGGCAAACCCCTGACCGACCGCGAGGGGATGCACCAGCTCGGCGTTCTTTTCGTTGGGCGCCAGGCGCAGCGCGAACGATCCGCGCTTTTCGGCGGTCGCCACGCGCGAGACGCCGCCCTTGTGCGTCACGCGGCTCTCGAGCGTCCAGCCCGCGGGAACGCGCTCCCCCGCCTCTTCAAAACCGGCGTTGCGCAGGTAGTTTCCCGCGGCGTCGGGAACCGGGGTCGGCGGCGGCTCGGCGCGACAATTCCCACACCACAGCGCCGCCGCCAGCGCTGCTCCGCGCCACCGCCCCGCCCGGTGACGGCTCGTCGGTGCGATGCGGGGGAGCGGCATGCGCACGCGGTGCACCGACACGTCCGATCGGCGCGGGCTCGGCGCGCCGGAGCCGCTGGCGCATATCGGCAGCGCGTGGTCGCGTAGCGCGCACGCCGCCGCTGCACGGGGCTCGAGGGAACGATCAGGTCTTTGCTTCAACGGTTTCAACGGCGTCTCCCAGGTGCAGGGCGTGCTGGCGCTGGTGGCGGGTCCGCACGGTTTCCGGCGGAAACCACCGCGCGCTGAACAGGTGACGCAGCAGGCCATCGGTCACCCGGCGCTGCCGCTGCACGATCCTCCGGCGGCGCAGGGTGTCCGGAAGCGCCGCCAGATTCCACAACAGGGCGCGCAGCTTCGATCGCCGCGGACGGCGCGCGAAGGAATCGATCACGGCATACGCCAGATAGGGCGGCAGATAGAGGACCAGTTGTCTCCAACCGTAGTTCGAAAGGAGGGAGCGCAGGCGGTTCTTGCAGGCATGATAGATCAGCGCCTGGTCCAGCCATTCCTCGCGGTCGCTGACCCGGTGATAGGCCAGCAGGTCCGGCAGGCACACACAGCGGAAGCCCGTGAGATTCACCCGCCAGCCGAGGTCGGAATCCTCGTAGGCGTACAGAAAGGCGGGATCGAAACCGCCGATCTCGTGAAACAGTTCGCGGCGCACCAGGGCGGCGGCCATCGGCACCCACAGCCGTTCCACGGCCCGATCCACGGCGCTGCTGGGCGCGCGCTCGCAGGCATCCCACGCCAGGCCGATGCGGCCCATCTCACCGCCGAAGGCGTTCACAAACTCCGGTTTCGCGGCGTAGAGCAGTTTGCCTGAAAGCAAGCCGATGCGCGGATCGGCGTCGGCATGTTCCACGGCGAGCGCAAGCCAGGCATCGTCGAGTACCACGTCGCTGTCCATGAACACGATGTAGCGCCCCGCGCCGCGCGTGGCGCCGGCGTTGCGGGCTCCCGCCGGACCTCCGTCCCGCGGCATGCGCAGGTAGTGGAGATCGCATGGAGAGCGCTGCTGCATCGCCCGCACGCACTCCCCGGTATCGTCGGTCGAACAGTTATCCACGACGATGATCTCCCAGCGCGGAGCCGGCAGCGTCTGGCGCCACAACGCCTCGACCGCCTCCTGGACCAGGGTGCAGCGATTCCGCGTGGGAATGACCACGGAGATCAGCAGTGATTCGCGGGCGTTTGTCGGCATCGTCTGCGTCCGAAGCTACGGCGGTGTCGATGGCCGCACGCCGGCCGCGCGAGCCGCGGCGTCACCCAGCGCCGGAAGCTTCACCAGCATCCCCGTCACCAGCGCGAACGTGTACAGGATCGGATCGACCCAGAAGGAGAAATCGACGAACCCCTGACCGTACACGCCGAGAACCCCGATCATCAGCCCCGCGCCCGTCGCCTGCAAGCCCCCGCGCACCTGCCCGACGGCCCGCAGGCCGAGGAGGACTACCGCCAGGTAGAACAGGATCAGCGCCGCCAGACCTATGACACCGGTTTCGACGAGCATGAAGAGATAGAAGTTATGCAGCGCCACGAAAGTGCGGATGTTGAGTGTGCGCCGCACTTCGTCCGCTTTTTCCAGCGCCCACTGGAGTTCCGGGTTGTAGCGCATGACCTGCACGGCGTAGTTGTTCAGCCCGACGCCCAGGAACGGATGCTCGCCGAATATCTCCAGCGCCACGCGCGTGTCCTTGGCGCGGAAATCGAGCGAGGCACGCAGGTCGCCGGTGAGCCGCTTATAAATAAGGTCCTGGAAAGGCAGCAGGGCCAAGGCCACGGCGAAGGCGCCCACGCCGGCCAGGCCCATCATTCGTTTGGCGCTGACATGCCGCAGCCCCACAAGAACCACGGCCAGCGCCGCAAGCTGCAGGCCCATGAGCGCGCCCGGCCATCGCGACAGCGTGCAGGCCAGCCCGCCGAGCCCGCAGAGCGAGACTCCGGCGCACACCCATCGCGCGAGCGGGCGCCGGGCCGCCAGCGCCAAGGCGACGAAAGGCGGTATGGTGAGCAGGAAGTAGCAGGCAAGATTGCTGGGGTGGCCGATGGTGCCCACGGCGCGCAACCACCCGCCCACCGCCGCCGAGCCGACTTCCTCCAGCCCGCCGCCCGTTTCCGCCCCGCCGCCGCCGAGCAATCCAAGCACTCCCGAAACCGAGCGCGTCGCCATCTGCAACCCGGCCAGGCCTGACTGCACGAGCACCGAACAGCCCAATCCCGCGACACACGCCCACCAGTCCTCACGCTCAAAGCAGGTGCGCACGTACCAGAGGATCAGCACGACCTTCAGCAGGCGGTAGAGATCGAAGAGGCCCCAGACGGTGCGCTCCGCGTTGGCCGTGGCGATGAGTCCGACGGCGAGGAAGGGGATGAACCACCTTGCCAGGGCCGCGCCCTCCGGGCGGGCGGGGCGTTTGAGCACCAGCCGGTCATGCCCCCAGAGCGCCAGCAGGAGGAGCAGCAATGCATCCGTGGGAATCCAGTAGAGTCCGTGGGCGCCGTGATCCCCGGTGAGGCCGTCGAAGGAGTAATACATGCGGTTGTACGGAAGCAGCAGTGTCCACAGGAAGAGCAGCACCGAGCGCGGCCGGCCGGTAACGTACGCCGCCAGGGCGACGCAGGGGATCGCCGCCAGGAAGATGAGTTTCTTCTTCGTGGGTTCGCCGAAGGCCGCCGACGCCGCGCACGCCCCAACCCCGGCGAGCACTACGCCCAGCACGGTGGCGCTTTTCGACGCCCACCCACCGGTTTTCAGCGCCGTTGCCATGGTCGGTCGCCTATGCACCCACACCCTTCTCCGCGCTACACCCGGCGAAGCACGCCCCATCACGGTGCGCGATTCGTTGCCACGGTGCCGCCCATCCCCCTCTGCCAGATGATCGCGGCTTGCCTCCGGCGCTGCGCCATGGCACACCGTTCTCTAGTGCTCCAACGCAGCCTGTTCTCAGGGTGGCATGGCCAAGCGCAGCGCCGCCATGCCCAGGAAGGACATGCCGGCGCACGGCTGTGCCGTGCTTGGGCATGCCACCCGACCCGCGGAATTGGGTGCGTCGAAGCACTAGTATTCCGTCAACGAACCGGTCTGCTTCGCGCGGCGAACGGCCAGGCCGAAGGTGCCCAACCCGGCGACCAGAAGCACCGCGGCCAGCACGCCCAGTTTGAGCATCACTCCGACAAGCTGCGGCAGCGCGTAGCCTCGCAGCAGCGCGTAGCGCATGCCATCCAGGGCGTGCGTGAGCGGCACCAGCTCCGCCAGTCGTTGTACCCACGCCGGCAGCATATCCGCGGGAAAGAGCACACCGCTGACCAGGATCACGAGGTACCCGCCCACGGTCATGATTGACTCGCCGCGCTTGACCAGCATGATCACCGCGGCCCAGAGCATGCCGATGCCGGCAAAGCAGAGCACGGTGAGCACGAAGATCACCAGCGCGGAGAGCAGATCCGCGTCGCCCAGCGCCACGCCGTAGAGCAGGGCGCCGAGCACCAGGTAGAGCACAAACCGCACGGCGCTCAGGAAGTAGCCCCACAGCGAGGAGTAGATGAGCACCATGGAGAGCGGCACGGGAGACATGAGCGTCGCCTCCAGCGCGCCGGTGAGCTGGCCCTCGCGAATCTGCTTGGCAAACGTCGTAAGACTGACGCCCACGCAATCGGTCAGCGCAATGCCGATGAGCAGGAAGGCGAGGTAACTGCCGCCGTATTCCGCCAGCGCCGGAATCTCCTTGTCGCCGATCGTTTTGCCGATGTAATAGAACACTCCCAGCACCAGCAGATTGCCCAGAAGTTGCACGGCGAAGGCCACGCGGTAGCTGGCGGCCATGATCGCGTCGCGCTTGAAGAACTGCCACGCCAGCTTCATGCTCGCACCTCCGCCGCGGGCGGGGTTGCGGGCGGCCCCGCCGCCGCGCTCGAGGGGGCGTCGCCCAGGACCAGGGAGCAGAACACCTCGTCGAACGGCGGCTCCTCCATGTCGCAGCGCACGATGGTGCCCGACTGGCGCAGGATCGACTCCAGCACGCGCGAGAGCGCGGCGCTGCCCTTGCGCACGCGCAGGCGCAGGGCGCGGGCGCCGGCGGCCTGCGGTTCCTCGGCCACCTCGAGCAGTCCCGAGTCCGGGTCGGGGCGCAGCAGGCCGTCGACGGGGGGGCCGCGGAAGCTGACGCGGTGGATCTCGTACTCGCGCTGGTGCCAACGCTCGCGGATCTCGTCGATGGTGCCGGCGGCGATGATGACGCCGCGGTTGATGATCACCACGCGGTCGCAGAGCTGCTCCGCCTCATCGAGCTGGTTGGTGGCGATGACGTGCGTCTGGCTGCCGGACTCCCGGCGCTTGCGGACGATCCAGCCGCGGATGTTCTGCTGGCTGAGCGGATCGAGGCTGCGCGTGGGTTCGTCGTAGAGCACCAGGCGCGGATCGGCAAGCAGGCCGCGGGCGATGGCCAATTTCTGTTTCATGCCCGCGGAGTAAGTGTGGTAGAGACGGTCGGCGGCCTGCGCCAGCCCCAGCGTCTCCAGCAGATCCTCCGCGCGGGCGCGGAATTGCGACTTGCTGAGCCCGTACAAGGCGGCGAAGAACGCCAGGTTCTGTCGGCCGGTCAGCCGCCAGTAGAAGCTGCGTTCGTCGCAGGTTACCAGCCCGATGAGTCCGCGGGTGCGAACCTGATCCTCCAGCACGTCGTGCCCGTGGATGCGCACGCTTCCCGACGTCGGGTAGATGAGCGTGGCGATGGTCTTGAGCAGCGTGGTCTTTCCCGCGCCGTTGGGGCCGAGCAGGCCGATGGTCTCCCCCGTTTCGACGCGCAGGCTGACGTCGCGCAGCGCCACCGTCGGCGGTACCGCCCGCCGGCGTTTCCAGGGAAGAAGCGACCGCCGCGCGTATTCCTTGTAGACGTGCTCCACATTGAGTGCGGGCTCGTGGGCGGGCGAGGCGGGGCGTTGGTCGGACGGTTGCATATCACTCCACTGCGGCGCCGTCATCACAGGACGATGGTGCGAAAGCGCGCACTGCCGTACAGCAATCCGGCGCAGAGAAACGCCTGTCGCGCGGCGATGAGCACGGCGCGGGCCGCCATCCGATGCAGGTCGAACAGCGTCAGCCGCGGGTTCCCCGCCCGTGCCGCCCAGGCGACATAGGGCACCATCAGCAGCAGAAACGCCCAGTGCCACGCCGATCCCAGGATCAGCCCCAGCAGCGCCAGGTAGAACCAGGCGTTCTCGCGCGTGAAGAACACCCCCCAGGCCAGCAGGGCGCGCCGCAGTTGCGGATGCCGGCGCACCAGCGCCGGGAGCACAAACAGCCGAAACGGCTCCATAGCCCAGTTAAGCGGCGGCAGCACTTCCACGCGGTGGTGCACGATCATCTCCGGCACGAAGACGTTCCGGTAGCCTGCCTCCTTCACCCGCCACGCCAGGTCGGTGTCGGCGCACTCCACGGGGCGGTTGCGAAAGTCGCGGAAGCACAGGTTGGTGTCGAAGCCCCCCAGGTCCAGAAAGACCTTCCGCCGATACCAGGCGTTGCAGGTGGGGTAGGAAGGATGCTCATATCGCGCTTCTCCGGCAGCGCGGGAGAAGAAGGTGATCTTCTGACCGGGCGGGTAAAGCACCTGGCCGGTCACCAGCGCCACGTTCGCGTCGGCCATCGCTGCCTGCCCCAGCGCCAGCCACTGCGGCACCGGGCGGCAGTCGCTGTCGGTAAAGGCGATGAGCTCGCCCCGGGCCTGGCGCACGCCCTGGTTTCGCGAGTTGGCCGGTCCGCGATTCTCCTCCATGCAGTGATAGACCATGGAACACGGAGCGCGGGCGCTCATCTCACGGACCACGGCCGCGGTGTCGTCGGTAGAACAGTTGTCGACGACGATGATTTCGAAAGTGGCAGGGTCGACGGTCTGTCTCCAGACGGCTTCGATCGCCTCGCGAAGCAGGTCGCTTTGATTCCGCGTGGGAATCACCACCGAAACCAGCACGCCCCCGCCGTTCATTGCACCAGGGCCCGGTAGATCCAGCCAGGGATGTAGCGCTGATGCTTGTTCAACACGGCGCCCAGCAGCTTCGCCCCGGCGCGTTCCAGCTCCACCCGGGCGCGATCCAGCATTTCCTGCCGCGTGCGTCCCGCTTCCACAACCAGTATGAACTGCCGCACCACCGCCGCTGCCGCCAGGGCGTCCGCGGATTTCAGCAGCGGCGGGGCGTCGACGAGCACCAGGTCAAAGTCTGCCTGCGCCTCGTCGAGCAGTCGTCGCAGCGCCGCGGAGACGTCGGTCAGATCCTCTCGTGCCGCGGCGCTTCCACCGGCGGGGACCATGGGCACGTCGAGGGCGCTGTCCTGGGCACACTCCCGGAGCGGACGCTCGGCGCGGGCGAAGGCCCGCAGGCTCCTTGCAGCATCGAGCTTGAACATCGACGCCAGCACCGGCCGCTCCGCCGCCAACTCCACCACCAGCGGTCGCAGCCCGCAACTTGCTTTCAGATGTCGTGCCACGTTGAGCACTGCGGTGGTCGTGCCGCCACCGCGCTCCACGCCGGTGAAGACGACGGCGAGCGGGGCGCTGCCGCGGGCGGTGTTCGCCAGCAGCAGGGCGATCTTGCGGTAATTCTCGTTGGCCTCGCCGTTCATCATGGAGTTCAAGCCCGCCGTCGCGCTCCCGCGACCACCGTTTGTTCCCGCGACCAGATTCGCCCCGATAGCGGCCGGACCACCGGCACCACGGCCAGCACCGGCACGCCGAGGCGCGACTCCACACGTTTGCTGTCGTACACCGCGTGATCGAAGAACTCCAGAACCGCCACCCAGGCCAGCGCCGCCAGCAGGCCGAAGGCCAGCGCCATGCCCAGCAGCGTTATCTTCCGCGTCCCCGCGGGCTTGAAGGGATCGATGCCGTGTTCGAGGATCTCAACGTTGCCCACCTTCTGCTGCTCCATGGCCGTTGTCGCGGAAGCCTCCTGGAGCTTGGTCTGGTAGTACAGGTGCGAGCCCTCGAGCACTTGCACCTCGCGCTTGAGCCCGCGCCAGGTCATCTCGCGCGCGTGCAGCGCGTCCAGCCGCGCGGTCAGGTCCTCGAGCAGCGTCTGGTGCCGGCGGAAGGCGAGTTCCTTCTCCGAGCGATCCGCGCGCAGGTTGGAAGCGATCATCTCCAGCAACAACTGCGCCTGGGCGCGGTTGGCGCGGATGAGCTCCGAGTTGGCGACCGGCGCCGTGCGCAGCAGCTCGAGCTGCTCCTGCAAGTCGGCCAGTTTGATCATGAGCTTGCCGGGGAAGGAATCGCCCTCGAACGCTCCCAGCGCGGCGAAATCCGGCTTTTCCTCGTCGAGCCGTTGCGGAAGCCGCTCCACCTTCGCCGACGCGAGCGACAGCGCCAGCTCCGCGCCCGTGAGCCCTACCCGCGCCTCGCCGATCTGCCGCAGCAGAACCTCCTTCTGATTCTCCACGGCGCGGATGTCCCACTGCGACTCGAATTCATGGAGCCGCCGCTCCGCCGCCTCCAGTTCCTCCCCTCCGCGCTTGACCTGGCTCTCGAAGAAGCCCTGCACGCTGGTATCCAGGAAGAGCGACAACCGGAACTCGCGGTAGAGGTCCACCAGTTTGTTGACGATAGCGCTCAGGTACTCCCGCGCCGGCAGAAACAGCCTCACCACCAGCACGTTGGAGTCCTTCTGCGGCGTCACCAGCAGTCCGGCCTGGAGCATGGCGATCGCCTTCTCCCGCGGCGTGAGGCGCAGGCGGAAACCGAGCTTGATGAGAACTTCGTCCTTCCACTCCGTGATGATCTTCACGTAACGCTTGGCGTAGTAGCGGATCTTGGCGATGAGCTGGGGAGGTACCGGCTGTTCGGGGCCGGGCTTGTCCAGACCCAGCTCGTCGACCAGCCGCCCCAGCAGGTCGTTGCTGGTGAGGATCTCGACTTCGGAGTTCACGTCCTGGTAGCGCTGGCCGACGATCATCATGGGCCGTTCGCCGAGCACGGTCGGCGGCATCGCCTGCTCGTGGCCGATCTTCACCAGAACCTTCGCCGTGGCCTCAAAGATGTTGTCGCGTATGATGACGATCCACACCAGCGCAGAAACCGCCGTCACCAGGAGGATGGCGAGGATGCTCCATTTCCGCTTGAAGAAAATGAAGCACAGGTCGCGGAGCGAAGTTTGGAGCGCCAGATCATTCATTCGTTGAAACACCCAACCTCAGCGCGGCGAGCGGCGAAAAACGCCGAGACACCGTGGTGGCGTCGCCGGCGGCGGGCTCGCGCCGCAGCGGGCGGTGCTGTTCCCGGCCCAACCGGGGGCTAGTGCTGCATGCAGACGGCCGCGCCGACCGCCCCATGCCCATTACCGCCCGGCCACCACCTTGGCCGGTGCCGCCGCGTCGGCGGGGCGTTGCCTCGCCGAGCACAGTTCATCAATCTTATCGTCGATTTGATCGGTCAGCCGGTCCCAGGAAAAAAGCCGGGCCCGCTGCCGACCTGCCTGGCCCATGCGGCGGGCGGCATCCTCGTCCGCGGCGAGTTCCGCCATGCGGACGGCGAAGGCTTCCGGCGTGGGTTCCTCGAGGTACCCCTGCACGCCGTGCTGCACCGATTCCCGCGGCCCGCCGCGGTTTACGGCCACCACCGGTTTGCCGAACGCCATTCCCTCGATGGGCACGATGCCCCAGTCCTCGTTGAAGGAGGTGAAGAGCACGGCATAACAGCGATCGTAAAGGTCACGGAGCTCGTCGTCGGTGGGGAAGATGCGGAACTCGATCGCCGGTTCACCGTCTGCCAGGGCACGCAATCGCTCCAGATAGGGCTTGCTTTTCTCGTCCACGATGCCCGCGATGATGAGCCGGAACCCGCCGGCACGCCCGTCGCGGCAGCGAAACTCGCGGAACGCCGCGATCCCCAGCTCCAGGTTCTTGGTCCACATGATGCGTCCGGGCAGCAGGAAGTAATCACCGAAGTGCAGGGCGGGCGCCGGCGGATAGAACCCCAGCCCCACGTGCGAAATCTCCATGCGCTCGGCGGGGGCCAGCTTCCCGCGCAGCGCGCGGCGCCTGGCCTCCTCGCTGATGCAGAACACGTGGGCGTAACGCCGCCAGGCAAGGCGATCGATCCAGCGGAACACCGGTGCCCCCAAGGTAACCAGAGTGCGGTTCAGCCAACCCCGACCCGCCATGTATTGCGCGCGGTAGACCTCGTCGAACACGATGCGCAGGGGCGTCAAACACAGGCAGAGTGTCGGCAGGCCGTGGGTGCGAAACACCACCACGTCGCCCAGGCCTTCGCACACCACCAGCAAGGCGTCGAACCCCTTTACCGGCAGCCGCTGCGTAAGCAACCGAAGCGCCGCTCGCGCCACGGCCGTCAAGGATCGACGCACGGGGACCGCTGGCAGCTCCACCACTTCGCGCTGGGCAAACCCGGGGAAGGTATGCCGGCGATCGAAGCGATTGGTGAAAATGGTCCAACGGTGGCGGCTGCGTCCGGTGAGTTCCAGGATGGTCCGTTCCGCGCCGCTCGTCAGGTAGACCCAGGGGTAGTAGAGGGCGACCTTCATGCAACGCCCGCGGCCGCCCCTTCGCGGCGGACCTGCGACTGATGGAACTCGGTGTACCAGCCGATCGTCTCGCGCAGTCCGTTCTCCATGCCGAAGCGCGGCGACCAGCCCAGGCGCTCCCGCGCCAGTTGCGCGGACATGTACTGCTCGCGGATCTCGTTGCTGGCGACGTTCTCGATAATGGGCTGAAGGTCCGTGCGGTTCATAAGCCGCAGCACCTGTCCCACCACGTCGAGTACGGTGAGGTGGAGTTCCAGGCTGAAGTTGAAGGCCTCGCCGATGAGCGTGCGGTCGGTGCGCATTCTCTCGGCGAGCGTGAGGTAGGCGTCGGCGGCGTCGCGGGCGTAGAGGAAGTCGCGCACGTATCTGCCGTCGCTGCGGATGCGAAAACGCTCGTTCTGCAAGGTGGCCATAATGACGCCGGGAACGGTGCGGCTGAAGTTCAGGTCTCCGCCTCCGAAGAGATTCCCGCAACGGGTGACGGCCACGGGCACGCCGTAGGTGACGGCGTACATGCGGCAGATCAGGTCGGCGCAGCTCTTGGATACGTCGTAGGGAAACTCACCCTGCATGGGATGCGTTTCCCGGTAGGGAAGCTGGTGCGAGGTGCCGTAGGCCTTGTCGGAGGAGGCAACGACGATCTCCTTGACTCGCCCCGCCTGCCGCGACGCTTCCAGGATGTTCCAGGTTCCCGCGACGTTCGCTTCGAGCGTGCCGACCGGATCGACCTTGCCGACGCCCACCAGCGTCTGAGCGCCGAGGTGAAACACGGTGTCGATTTCGTATTCGCATAAGGTCCGGCGCAGCAGGTCGCGGTCGGCCAGCGAGCCGTGGACGCGAATGACGCGCTCCATCCAGCCTTCGCGCACCAGCATGCAATGCGGCATGTAGTCGCGGATGAGCGCCACGATTCGCGCCCCGCGTGCGTAGAGCTCCTTGACCAGCCAGCCGCCCAGGAACCCGGTTGCACCGGTGACGAAGACCGATCTTCCCTGCCACGAATGCGCCATAGCTTCATCCAACCTTGAAACCGATTCGGAAGCCGGACCAGCACTAGTGGCTGTCGGACCGGAGAATTCAGGATTCTGAATTCGAGATTCTGGACCAGGCGCGGCCGACGTCGCGGAACCGACTGCCGCAACGCGTCGTATCTGGTCTATTCGCCAATTGCCGTCCCGCGGCTACCGCCCGCGGACCACGCCGCCGTTGACCGGCGGAACCGCCATCGACCGCCGCGCCGCCCCGTCGGCGATCCACCGCGCCTGCCCGGAGAGATACAGCTTCTCCAGGTCGTTCTGGTCCTTGCTGGTGTCCATGGACTTCCAGAAGCCCTCATGTCGATAGGTGTACAGCAATCCATGCGGCACGAGGTTGGGGAGCACTTCGCACTCCAGATTATGCCCGTTCCACCGGTCGAACACGCCCTTGGAGAACACGAAGAACCCGGCGTTTATCCAATGATCCCGCACCACCGGCTTCTCGTGGAACTCCTGCACCCGGCAGTCGCCGTTGGAAACGATGGTCCCGTACTGGGAACGAAGCGGGACGGAAGTAATCGTCCCCACGCCGCCGTGGCTCTTGTGGAACTCCAGGAGCTTGTGCAGGTTCACGTCGCCCAGCCCGTCCCCGTAGGTGGCGTGGAACATGTCGCCCACGTACGGGGCGCACAACCGGATACGGTCCCCGGTGTCGCTGTCCTGCCCGGTATCGACGATC
>JACQXM010000056.1 GCA_016208685.1 Planctomycetota bacterium
GCCCCTCCGATACCAAACCGCACGGTGGGATTTCAAGAGGGTAGGTCTGCACTACAACGGTTTCGCCACCGCGATCCGCCTGCCCACCCCCGCCAACGCCGATTCCGCGGCGAAAACGGTCGAGAAATGAACGCAAGTGCGAAAGTTGGGCTAGCGATACGCCGCCGCCGTAGCCGGGCCGGCCACGGCGCTGCGCACGGCGCGGATGGGGAAGTTCTTTCCGGGGCAGAGAGTTCCGTGCTTGACGGACCCGTGGGTGGTCACGCGGTCCGGCGAGATTCGGCAGGAGGAGCAGAGAAACCGCACCAGTTGTTGCAAGGAGGCGAGCTGCCGCGGCGTCGGTCGGCTTTTCGTAAAGTCGCCGACCAGGCAGATCCCGACGCCGTGTTCGTTGTAGTAATTGCTCGGGGTCTTGCAATGCGCGCCGTGCTTCTGCTTATGCCAGCGTGGCCCCACCTCGATAGCGCCGTCGGGTGATCCGGTCCCGTTGCCGATGACGAAGTGGTAACCCAGTTCATCCCACCCTTTGCCCCGATGGAACCGATCGAAGGCCCGAGCGCTGCCGGTGGGCGTAGCGCTGTGGTGGATCACGACCGTTGTCCACCGCGGGCTGATCGCCCGACCCGCGGGGTACCACGTGGCGCCGGAGTACTGTGGCGCGGGCTCCGCTTGCCGGGGAGGCGGAGGCGCGGGAGGGGGATAGGCGGGTCGGGCGTCACGAACCACGGGCGGGCGAGCGGCAGGTGCGGGCTTGTGCGTTACGCACCCGGGAACCACCAGGATGAGTACCACGATCCCGAGGAGCAGACGACGCATCAGCAACCTCCTGTCACGTTCCGGCTAATCGGTCCACCGAAGCGAAAACCCCTCAGGCGATGCAAACTCATCTGTCGGCGCCTAAACCCACGTACGGCGACGGTAACGACCAGGGAGAAGACCCGCGACCGAACGCCGGCAGGAGCGCCATCACCGATGTGCCAAAGTTATCGGCCAGACGCCCCCTCCACGTCAAGCGAAACCTGCGCCGATGCTCAAGGCAACCGGCGCGATTCCCGCATGCGCCTGCCGACGGAACGCCGTCGGCGGCGCGGGACGGGTTGCCTCTCCGAGACGGCTCAAGGTGCCGGGCTCACCGGGAAGACCGACGATTCCCTCGACACTGTCGGCCACGCGGCCGGCGAAGGCTGTCCTGACGCATGCAGGGGCGATAACTCAACTCCGCGGGCGCAGGGCACGATGTACCCACACGACGGGGTCGCGCGCGGGCCGCCGCAGCGGCTCGGCACCGCCCCGGAAGCCACAAGCGAGCCGAACATGCCATCCAAGCAGCGACCCACCGACGATCGCAGGCCGGAGCCCGACGGGATCGACCTTCCGTACTGGCTCCAGCTCGTCCGTGACCTGCCGGACCTACGGTTGGCGAAGGTCACCGCCTCACGCCGCGCCCTGCGCGCCGGCCGATACGAAAGCGAACAGGTGCTTGAAGCCGCCATCGATCGCATGGAGGCCGACCTGGGCGTGGTTTTCGCTGCCGATACCTGCCGGTAGCCCTGCCGCGGCGCGGCCCGGACGCCACCCGCCGGTCGTTGCTTTCCTGCCCGCCTGCCGTCGGCGATTGGTGGACCGCCGCTACGGCTCCGCACACCGAAACAGCCGGCCGGCACCCGCGGCTCCTTCCCGACGCTCAATCGGGCGTAATCACCGTCTTTACCACGCCGCTCCTGCCCGTGTTCAGGGCACACGCCAGCGCGGCGCGGTAGTCGCGCAAAGCAAAGGCTGGACCCACGAGCGGCTCGAGCTTCGATTGCATGCGCTGCATGCATTCGATGGCGATGTCGAAGGTATCTCGCGCCCCCCCGGCGTGGACTTCGGTCCCGTAGGCATAGGCGGCGCGGACGGTGATCTCTTTGAACCACAGGGCCGTCCAGTCCACGCCGCGCGGCGCACCCGGCATGCCGACGAGCACGAACGTGCCGTGGCTTCGCGTGAAGTGGATGCCGTCGTCGATAGACTGTGAACTCCCCACGCAATCGAACACCGCGTCGGCGCCGCCGATGACCAGGGGCTTGCCGATTTCCGCCGGGTACACGTCGGCATCGAGCGCCTTGGCCCAGACGGCATAGCGGCCGGGGAGCGGACCGGAAGCGGGCAGCAGTTCGTCGGCACCCAGGGCCTGCGCCTGCCGTGCCTGGTGTTCGTGCCGCGGCACGGCAAGGACTCTGGCGGTACAGCCCAAGGCGCGGAGCGCCGCGATGGTGAGCAGCCCGATGGCACCGCAACCCAGCACCAGCACACGGTCCGTGGCGTCCGGCGAAACGCGCATCGCCGCGTGCAGGGCGCAGGCAAACGGTTCGATAAGCACCGCCGCCGTATCGCTGAGCTCCGGCGGCACGCGATACACCTGCGAACGATGCGCCACCAGCGAAGAGCTGAAGCCGCCTCCGGTATCGCGGCAGTACCCCGTCTGGATGCCCGGGGCGATGATCCCGCGTGCCACGTTACGGCACACGGCATCCTGTCCTCCGGCGCAGGCGGGGCAGGGCGGCGTGATCGCCCGCACTTTGCAGCCCAGGGCCGGGTGCAGCACCACGCGCTCGCCCAAGCGCAGGTCGCCGGCCTCGTTCCCCACCTCGGAGATCGTCCCCACTACTTCGTGCCCCAGCACGAAGGGCATGGAGGTCACGGGCGCCAGGTAGGGCGTGCCCTTGGCACAGATGGTCGCCAGGTCCGACCCGCAGATGCCCGTGAGACGCGGCGTAATGCGCACCCATTGCGCGTTGGGGAGCCGCGGCGGGGGGACCTCGCGCAGCGCCAGGGGTGACAGACGTCCGGCGACGGCGCGGCCCAGACGCGTTCCCAGCAGCTTGAGCAGCGCGTAGCGCGGAAGGCTGCGACGGAATTGCAGCGCTAGCAACGCCCGTTGCCCTCCGCGCTGCGGCGGCGCCAGAGACGCACCGGCCAGCCGCGCTGCCGCGCGATCGCCGCCAGCCGCCGATCCGGGTTCACCACCTGCGGCCGGCCCACGGC
This sequence comes from Planctomycetota bacterium, assembly GCA_016208685.1. Classification (GTDB taxonomy): domain Bacteria; phylum Planctomycetota; class Phycisphaerae; order UBA1845; family UBA1845; genus JACQXM01. The sequence continues at coordinate 3,028 of JACQXM010000056.1, forward strand.
CTCCAGCATCGCCAGGTCCGCGACGCTGTCCCCATACGCGTACGACGACGCCAGGTCGATGCCGTGGGACTGGGCGTATTCGCACACACGGCGGCCCTTCTCCTCCGCCGCGATGGGGGGGCCGGCGAGCAGACCTGTGAAACGTCCGTCGGCCTCCACCAGCCGCGCCGCCAGCACGTCCCGGGCGCGAAGCTGCTCCGCGAGCGGCTGCATGATGAAATCCACCGAACCGGTCACCAGCACGACGTCCCGCCCGGCCGCCTGGTGCTCGCGGACGCACGTCAGCGCCTCGGGAAAACAACGCGGCGCGATGACATCCCGATGGCAGTCGGCGACCAGCGCGCGAATCTCGCGAACCGGAAGGTGGCGATAGTCGCGGTAGAAGACGATGTTGAGCCGATGGCGGTCGACTCGATCCAGAAGCAGGTAATAGCCGCACTTGGCAAAGTAGGCGGCGTTCCAGAGCGGGCCCAGCCAACGCTGCATAATGCGGCGGCGAAAGTAGATGTAGTAGTGCACGATGGTGGTCTTGGCGATGGTGCCGTCCACGTCGAAAAACGCCGCGCTTCGCGCGGCGCGCGCGGCACCGGTCTTCGCCGCCGGTGCCGGGACGCTTCTGGAAGGGCTGCCGGTCATACCCCGCAAGACTCCGCCCGCAAAGCGATCACGGCCGCTTCCACCTGCTCCGTCAGGGCACGGAACGCCGGGTAGGGGTCGGCGGAATCGTCCAGAACCGGCGGGTGGATGGGCGGGCCGAACGCTACGCTTGCGGCTCCCGGGCGTACCAGCCGGTTGCCCTTGGGAAGCAACTGGTAAGTGCGGTCGATGTACACGGGGACGATGGGCACCTGCCACTGCATCGCCAGGACGGCCACGCCGATCTTGAACGGCTGCATCTGTCCGGTAACCGAGCGTGTGCCCTCGGGGAACAACAACAGCCCGTCGCCGCGGCGCAGCGCCTCGCCGCAGCGTCGCAATCCGCGCACGCCGTCGGAGCGGCGGTCGAACGCGATGGTATCGAGCACCTTGCCGAAAAAGAACCGTTTGAGCGCGGTGTTGAAGAAGTAGTCCTCGGCGCCCGCCACCCAGACCCGCCGCAGCCCCCCGACGGCGGTGACCACGGAGGGGAAGTCCAGGTGCGAGCTGTGGTTGGGCGCCAAAATGAAAGCCCCTTCCACCGGAAGGTGCTCCCGTCCGCGCACGCCGACGCGAACGTAGGTATTCATGAAGGCCCCGATGCCTCCGCGAACCAGCCAGCGAACGGGCCGCAGGGGGACAGGCAGACTCCCGTTGGTGGCCGGGGCCGCCGGCTCGACCGCAAGCCGCCGCTGCCATGAGGCTGATACCCGAGGTGCGGCTCCCTTGGGCTGTCGCGGTCCGACGAGGTGCAGCAGGTCGCCGACGCGCGCCACCTTGGCGGCCCGTTCCTCGTCGATACGCATGTCGAAGCGCGACTCGACGGCCCCCAGCACGTCCATTTTCCCGATGCTGTCGATGCCCAGGTCCAACAACAGGTGCATGTGAGCATGCAGCCGGCCGTCATGGCGCTTGGACTGGCGGGCAAGAATCTCGCAAACGGCGGCGAAGGCGGCCGGGTTCTCCACGGCCGCAGCCTCGGCGCTGCGTGCCTCGGCGCTCGGTTCCGCCTCCGCGACGGCAGGCGCGCCGGCGGACCCCTCCTCGCGCGACACGCGGTCACGGATAACGCTGCGCTTGGCCTTCAAGGTGGAGGTCTTGGGCAGTTCCTGCTCCCAGAAATGCAGCACGGCGATGCGCTGGTGCGTGGGCAGCGATTCGGAAATGGACTCGGCGGCCAGGCGTATTTCGCGCTCCATCGAGGAGCGGTCCAGTTCCGGATTGGTGCCGCGATCGAGCACCACGACGGCATGCACCACGTCGCCGAGCCCGTCGGCGGCGGGCATCCCGAAAACGCAGATCTCTTTAACGTAAGGCAGGTCGCGATAGCGCGCCTCCACCTCGTCGGGGTACACGTTGCGCCCGGCCCCGGTAATGATGAGGTCCTTGGAGCGTCCCGTTAGGTGCAGGTAGCCGGCCTCGTCTATCCGGCCCAGGTCGCCGGTGCGCAGCCAGCCCTCATGGAGAATCTCCGCCGTGGCTTCCGGGTTGTTCAGGTACCCCGACATCACGTTGGGACCCCGCACCCACACCTCGCCGATACCTTCCAGGTTCTGATTGCGGATCTCGATCTCCACGTTGGGCAGGACCGGTCCGACGCTCCCGGAGCGCGCCGCGCCGGGCGGGTTCACGGAGAGCACCGGGGCGGTCTCCGTCAGGCCGTAGCCCTCATACACCGGGAATCCCAGCCGCGTGAAGGCCTCGAACAGCTCCGGGTCCAGCCGCGAACCGCCGCAGACCAGCATGCGCAGATGTCCGCCGAAGGCGCGGTGCACCGGCCCGAACAGGGTACGGGCGAAGCGGCGCCCGGTCAGCGACGACATCCAACCGGCGAGGCGGAACACCCCGCGTTTGAGGACGCCGCGCGCGGCAACCTGCTGCACGATGGCATCGTGGAACATGCGGACCAGGCGCGGCACAACCAGCATCACGGTCGTGCCGGTAGCCTGCATCGCGGCGCGGATGTCCGGACCCTTCAACTGTTCCACATAGGTAATCGTCGCGCCGCACGCCAACGGCACGAGAAAGCCACCCGTGAACTCGAAGGCGTGATACATGGGGAGCACGGAGAGAAACTCGTCCTCCGGGTCGATGGGATGCACCTGCACCAGGGCGGCGGCGTTGGCGATGAAATTCTGATGCGACAGTTGCACCGCCTTCGGTGCTACCGTCGTCCCCGAAGTAAACAGGATGGACGCCACCTGCGAGCCCGGTACCGGCGCCGGTTCCGACGCCGGATCGCGCGACGCCCCCGGCGGCGGCACGAAGGGCTGCGTCATCACTGCCAGCCCTTCCGCCCTGCCGTTGTGGGCCTTCTTGAGTCCCTCGGCGGTCGTGGTTCCGGCGCAAAGCAGTTTCGCTCCCGCGAACTGCGCCGCCTGCCACGCTTCTTCCGGTGGAAGCTGAGGGTCAAGGGGCACGGCCGTCAGACCGGCGCGCATCGCTGCCAGGTACGTCAGCCCCCACTCCGGACCGTTTTCGCCGCAGATGACCACTCGATCGCCGGGCACCAGACCGCGCTCCTCGAAGCGGCGGACGATGGTGCCGGTGGCGCGCAGGGCCTCGTCATATGTGTAGCGGGTCCAACGGGCGTTCCGCCGAATCTGCAGGGCGGGCTTCTCGGGAAAGCGCTGCGCGGATCGACGGAAAACCTCGAACAGGGACTCGCCCTGTAGCGCCTCGCGGGCCGCGGGCGCTTCCGTCTGACCCAGTCCGGCCACGGCACGGATGCGGCGCGAGGGCTCATACCCCGTCCCCAGAACGAAGGCCCGAACGCCCGGCACGTGGCGATTGACGAGGTAGTCGTCCCAGTCGATCCGCCGTACGTCGAAGGGAAACTCCACGCGGTCGCCCTCGTGCAGCGACTCGGCCACGGCGCACAGCCCGTCGTCGACGAAACGGCAGTCGAGGTGTGTGTATGGAGCGTAGATCTTGGCGAAGTAGACAAGCTGCTCGATGTGTCGAATGGTCCCCGCCAGACGGCGCACCTGCCGGCGCGTGCCGGGGAGGCGTTCCAGCATCGCGCGCAGGAGTTGCACACGGCGGCCGCGGCGCTGCCACTGCCGCAGGAACGCCGGCGCGTCGACCAGCCGCAGCGCCACGGGGTGGATCGGCCGACCCTCGTCTCCGTTCATGGGACGCTTATGGAACGCGCGGCGCAGCGAGTGGACCAGTTCGCTGAGCATCAGCGGGTGCCGCTCGCTCGAGGCGCACTGGTAGAGCCCCACGCTGCCGCGATGCCCCTCCGTCACCGGGAGCGTGGCGATGATGGCGTTGGCCACGAAGTCCACGGGGATGAGGTCCAGTGCGATGTGCGGCCGGGCGGGAAAGTCACGCAGTTTGCCCCGCCCGTAAGCGACGATGAGCGGGTCGGCCATGCGCAACCCGTCGATCCATCCCGGCGTGGGTTCCTCGAAGCTGCTTTCTATGATGGCGGGACGGAAGATAGCCAAGGGCACCTCCCCGTGGTCGCGCACCAGAAGCTGTTCCGCGATCCACTTGGTGAAGGTGTAGGTGTCGTTCCATCCGTAGAACCGGGCGCGCTCCATGCCGGCATCGATGAGCTTCTGGCGACAAAGCTCCGTATCCGCGCCAAACTGATGCCGCAGCCGGGCGGCCTCCTCCTGAAGCGACTCCACCAGATGGTCAAGGTCGTAGCCCCCCGTGCGTTTGTCGCGCGGGAGCTTCTCCCGCGCCATCTCCGGGGCACTGAAGTCCTCCATAATGGTGCCGCTTCGCGCGCCGCACACGTAACAGGTGGACACATGCAGGAAGGGCACGTTGCCGCAATCGCGGGCGAATCCGAGAAGACGCGTCGGGCCCAGGGTGTTGAGGTCCACCGCCAGGTCGAGCCGCTCGTCGAAGGTCACGGTGGCGGCGCTGTTGACCACCACCTGAATGCGCCGAGCCAGTTCGCGGTAGGCGGCCGGATCGAGCCCAAACCGCTCCTTGGTCAGATCGCCGGGGACGACGTGTATCTTCTCGGCGCACAATGCGGCGAAACGGTCGCCCAGTCCGGCGCGCAGGCGGTCGTACACGCGCGATCCAAGAACATCGCGAACCACGCGCTGCTCCGGCTGGGCGCCGCCACTTCGCGGGCGCACCAGCAGGTGGATACCCCCGAGGGTCGGAACGCTGCGCAGCAGCTTCTCCACCAGCGCCTTGGCAAGAAAGCCCGTGGAACCGGTCACCAGCAGGTGGCGCCCGGCGAGCCGATCACAGATCCGACCCGGCGTACTGGCACTCGGAGCGGTCATAGCGGGCGACCCTGATTCCATTCCGTCGCGATTGTCGCCGTCCGCGGTGCGGTTGGAACGACTCGACGCGGCACCCAGGCTGATGGCTCATCCGGCGCTTGCGGTCGCCGGTCGACCTGCCGGCCGCTCCGCCGCACCCTCGCGCCCGGCGAGCCCTTCCGCGACCGCGGATTGAACCCGTTCTTCCAGTTCCGTGGCCGACATCGCCCGCACTTCGTCCGCCGGGATGGGCTGGGCGAATCGAATGCGCACCACCCCGGGACGGACGGCCAGCTCGCCGCGCCGCAGCACGCGGTATGCGCCGTCGATGGAAAACGGAACCACGTCGAGCCCCGCGCGGGCGCATATCTTCATCGCTCCGCGGCGGAAGGGCAACAACCGGCCGTCGGTGCTCCGCGTGCCCTCGGGAAACACCACCATGGAAACGGGCTGCGCTCCCAGACCGTCCAGCATCGCCGTAAGTTGCTCCGACGCCGCGCGCGGGTTCTTCCGGTCCACGGGAACGTACCCGAACCGCGCGATCTGCCAACCGAAAAACGGAATGCGGAAAAGCGAGTCCTTGGCCATGAAACGCACGTGACCGTCCAGCGCCGCGATCATCAGCGGGATGTCCAGCGCGCTCTGGTGGTTCCCCACGTAGAAGCGCGGGATACGGGCGTGCTGCGACGGGCGGTTCTCGATTCGCAGGCGTACGCCGGCCGCCGCCACGGTCGTCCGCGCCCAAAGGAACGAAACCAACGCCACCAGGCGCCGCGTCGGCCAAACGCAGTCCACCAGCAAACACGGTCCGCCGAAAAGGAGCACGCCCAATGCGGAAACCAACAGCGTCAGAAGGGCTCGAACCATGGATGGCGGCTAATTGCGTCGCCGACGACGCAGGTCGGGGCAGCGGGCGTCAGGGCGCGCGATCGAACTCATCTCCGCGGAAGCTGCTGCCCAGGTAGGTCTTCCGCACCAGCGGATCGCGGACGATATCTCGTGGGGCGCCTTCGGCCAGCTTCTCGCCATCGTGGATGATGTAGCTGCGATCGGTAACCCGCAAGGTCTCCCGCACGTTGTGGTCGGTGAGCAGAATCGCGATTCCGCGATCGCGCTTTAACCGCAGAATCTCCTCCTGAAGGTCCTCGACCGCCTTGGGGTCCACGCCGCTGAACGGTTCGTCCAGCATGATGAGCTTGGGGTCGGTCACCAGCGCCCGGGCGATCTCCAGCTTGCGCCGTTCGCCACCGGAGAGCGTTCGTGCCGGCTGCTTGCGCTGCTTGGCGAGCCCGAATTGCTCGATCAGGTGCCCGGCCTTATCCCGCCGCTGGTGTTGCGAAAGGTCGCGCATGGTCTCGAGGATGGCCAGCAGGTTTTCCTCGACGGTCAGCCGCTGGAAGACGCTGGGTTCCTGGGAGAGGTACCCCATGCCCAGTTGCGCCCGCTTGTACATGGCCAGGTTGGTCACCTCCCGTCCGTCGAAAACCACCAAGCCCTCATCAGCGTCGATCATCCCCACGGTCATGCGGAAGGTAGTGGTCTTTCCCGCCCCGTTCCGTCCCAGCAGCCCGACGATCTCCCCGCGGCCCACGTGGAAGGCGAGCCGGTTGACGACCGCGCGGCCGTTGTACCGCTTCACCAGATCACGAACTTCCAATAACGCCTGTTCTTGCATTGCCCTCGCCTGAAACGAGCGGATCGGATTGTCCGCCATCGCGGCCCGGTTGTCGAATGGACTCCCGGAATCGCGACGCCGACGTCGCGGAGGCCGATTCTCTTCCGCCCGGCGACCATCACCCCTCTCGTGGGTTCGTCGCTGCCTTGACAACCGTCGCCCGCCCGCCCGAGGCGCCGCGGTAGGCGGGGCGTGGCTGCAGTCTTCAGTGGGTCGATCCCGGTGTCGCCCGGGGCCGGCCGTGTTGCGCCCGCAGCGCGCACCTTCCCTTACGTAGCGACCCTTATCCACAGACTTTCCACCGACCCGTTCTCGAGGGTTGGTTGCGTTATGTCTGTATTTTTGTTCTCATGACGTTAACTAAGCTGTCAGGCGGCCCGGTCAAGGGAGACTTGGTCTAGTCATAAACACTTCCCAATAAGTAGTTTACGCTACTTCTGCGGGTTCGTTTCCCATTCCTTCCTGGGCTAGCCGTTTCCGGTCCCGTGGCGCTGCGGGCTCGAGCGCTGTGAATTCCCAACAACCCAGGTGTCGCGACAGGGCGTGCGGGCCATGGAGGGTGTCAACAATTGGCACCGGTGTGCCGCATGCGTGACATGCGGCGGGAAAACCACGGCTTTTCGACGGCGCGGCAGCAACGCATACAGGTTTCGCGCGGCTCGAACCGCGGCGGCCGCGGGGCGTGTGCCGGGGCCGCTGAACGGTTCTGGCCGCGCACGGGCCGTCTTGACCGGGGCGGACCCGGGCCATACTACATCTTTCATGTTCGATGCCCTGACCCAACGACTTTCCGAGGTCTTTCGCGGGCTCCGCGGTCGCGGCCGGATCACCGAGGAGAACGTCGGCGAGGTGATGCGCGAGATCCGTACGGCGCTGCTCGAGGCCGACGTCAACCTTGAGGTTGCCCGCGCCTTCTGCGAGGACGTGCAACAGAAGGCCATCGGCGCCGAGGTGATCAAGACCCTTCGCCCCGCGGACCTGATGGTCAAGATCGTCCACGATGAGCTGGTCCAGATCATGGGGCCGGTGAATCCCAAGATCCCCTTCGTGGTGCCCGGACCGACGATCCTGCTGATGGCGGGACTCCAGGGGTCCGGCAAGACCACCACCTGCGCCAAGATGGCCAAGATGCTGCTGGGTCGCGCCAAGCGGCCGCTGCTGGTGGCGGCCGACCTGAAGCGACCGGCGGCCATCGACCAACTCGAAGTGCTGGGCAAGCAGATACACGTTCCGGTGTATGCCGAGCGCGGGCACCAGAACCCGGTGAAGGTCTGCCGCAACGCTATTTCGCAGGCGAAGAAGGCGGACCGCGACGTGGTGATTCTGGACACGGCCGGCCGGCTGGCCATCGACCAGGAACTGATGGAAGAGTTGCGTCAGGTGGCCGCCGCGGTCAGCCCGCAGCAAATCTACCTGGTTCTCGACGCCATGACCGGGCAGGATGCGGTCAACACCGCCAAGGTGTTCAACGAGAAGCTGGAGCTCGACGGCATCATCCTCACGAAGTTCGACAGCGACACCCGCGGCGGCGCGGCGCTCTCGGTCAAGCACGTCACCGGCAAGCCCATCAAGTTCGTGGGCGTGGGCGAGAAGGTGGAAGCGCTCGAGGAATTCCACCCCGACCGCATTGCGGGCCGCATTCTGGGCATGGGCGATATCCTCACGCTCGTGGAGCAGGCACAACGCCAGTACGACCAGGAGGAGGCAAAGAAGCTCGAAGCCAAGATGGCCAAGGGTGCCTTCTCGCTCGATGATTTCCTGCTCCAGCTTCGCAAGATGAAACAGATGGGTTCGCTCTCCGACCTGGTGAAGAAAATCCCCGGCATGGCGGATGCCATGGGGGATGCCGAGGTGGACGAGGGGGAGCTGACACGCATGGAGGCCGTCATCCTCTCCATGACGCCCAAGGAGCGGGCCAACCCCAAGCTGATCGACCCTTCGCGGCGGCGGCGCATCGCCCGCGGCGCCGGGTGCGATCCGCAGGACGTCAGCCAGTTGGTCAAGCAGTTCGAGCCCATGCGGCAGATGATGAAGGCCATGAGCGGGCAGTCGTTCACCCAGCGCCTGCGCATGGGTACGCAGTTTTCCAAGATGATGGCCGCCGGCACCATGCCCAAGCTGAAGGGCTCCACGGCGCAGAATCAGCGTGCCTTGTCGCGCAAGGAAAAACGAAAACGCCGCAAACGCTGACCGGCCTCCCGCACCCGCGCGGCACGCCGCGGGGACTGACGTCGATGGACGTGCCCGCCCGCGGGAGCCGATCCAAGGAGCGCGCTGTGTTTGATTCCGCCGATTGGTACGAACGTTCAATCAACTGGTCGGCGCGCCTGGCGCGGGAGATTCCGGTGCTGACCGAGGTTCTCGGTCCGGCAGGCCGGGTACTGGACGCCGGCTGTGGCACCGGCCACCAGGCGTCGGCCCTGGCGCAACGCGGGTATCAGGTGACCGGCGCCGACGCCAGCGAGGAGATGCTGGCCGTGGCGCGGCGAACGGCGGCCGCCGCGGGTACCGCGCCGCGTTTCGCCTGCGTACCGTACGGCGCGCTGCACCTCCGGCTGGGCGGGGACTTCGACGGCGTGTACTGCATCGGCAACGCCCTGGCGGCGGCGGGCAGCCGCCACGCCGCGGCCGAGGCCCTGGCGCAGTTCGCCGCCTGCCTGCGCCGCGGCGGGAGACTGTTCGTACAGATACTCAACTTCGCCGCCATGCGCGATCAGCACCCCTGCGTGCACGGGCCGCGGGTCTCCCACGTGGACGGCCGCGAGTACGTCTCGCTGCGCCACTTCCGCTTCGCCGGCGAAATCGTGGAGATCACGCACATCACCCTGTGGAACGAAGGCGGATGGAAGAAGTACGCCCAGGCGGGCCGGCTGTGTGACATCGACCTCGAGACGTTGCGCGGTTGGTGCGACGCCGACGGCCTGCGCGTCGATGCCCTCTGGGGCAGCTACGACCGCGAACCCCTCGACCTGGAACGCTCCGTCGATCTGATTCTAGTGGCGACCCGAACCTGACGCGGCGGCGGACGCAGGTGACAGCCGCGACCCACTCGCCGCCCGGCGGCCTCAGGACCCGTTGTCGACGCTTTCCGGGAAAGAGCCGCACGCCCGATCGCCGATATCCAGCCATATGCCGACGGCCACGCTGGACGCACATCGGGAGCAGGTTCTCCGGTTGCTCCACACCGGCCGGTCGTACGACTTCCTCAACCTTGCCGAGCCTTACCTCCGCGCCGCGCCCGATGATTACCCGGTCCGACTGCTGGCGATTCGCGAGCTGCTCAAGTCGGGTCTGGCGACGGCGGCCCGGGAGCTGTTTAACGCGGCACCGGCCGCCGACGTCGCCCCGGAGCTGGAATCGCTCCGGGACCAGATTACCTCGCTGGCGGGAGGGACGGTCGACTGGACGCGGCGCTCGGCGCGTTTCACGGCGAATCTTCGGGCCCTTGAGTCTCGTGGCGTGGACGTTGCCACGATCCGTTCGGCGTGGGACCGCCGCGCGGCTGATTTCACCCTCTGCATCGATCACCGCGGCATTCCCCAGGTTCGCGAACGAACCAGCGACGGCGAACATCGCTGGCTACCGTTCCTGGGGGACCACCCCGCCAACGCTCGCGCCCAGCCGGCGCCGCATTCTGCGGGCACCGCGTTTCCGGGCCCCTACCTGTTCGAGGGCCTGGATCTCGGCTACCTGTTGGCACGCATCTACTCTGAAACACGCAACACCTTCCTGGGCTACAGTTGCGCCCTGTATGTCGTGGAGCCCGACCCCGCCTACGTGGGGCTGGTGCTGCACCTGCACGACTGGCGCGAGTTGCTCAGCGACCGGCGTGTGTTCTGGTTCACAGGCGAGGATTGCATCGCCGCCCTGCGACGGGCGTGGGAGGAGAACATGAACCTGCCCCTGCCTGTACAGGCGTTCACCGCCGGCCGGTTTCGGGGCGGCGCCGCGCCGCAGGCGGTGGAGGCGACGCGACGTGCCGTCGCCGAGCGCGAAGGCGCCGTGGCGGAATCCGCGGCGCGAACCGCAGCCCAATACGCCGAGCGTGATATCCGCCATTGGGCAGCCCGGTTCGAAGCCGCGCTCTCCGGAAATGGCCCGTCCCTGCGCATCCTGGCTGCGGTCAGCATGCACACGACGTTTCTGCAACACTCCATGCGCGACGCGCAGCGGGCTCTGGAGTCCCTCGGGCATCGCTGCCTGGTGCTCAAGGAGCAAACGCCCTTCGAAATCACCAGTTCCCTGGCGTACCACCAGGCGATCCGGGAGATGGATCCGGACCTGTTCTTCAACCTCGATCACCTGCGCCCGGAATTCGGCGATCTGATACCGCCCAACCTCCCCATCCTTACCTGGGACCAGGACGCCCTGCCGCACGTGATGACCGCGGCCCATGTGCGCCGCATCGCGCTGCACGATTTTCTCGCCGGCTGTTCCAAGAGCCTCTTCGTGCAGCTTGGCGGCGACCCCCGGCAGTTTCTCGCGTCGCATGTGCCAACCTGCCCCGAGCAGTTCGGCGGTGAACCGCTCACCCACGAGGAACGCCGGCGCTACGAGTGCGATGTGTCGTACGTCAGTCACGCCGCGCAGACGCCCCGGGAGTTCCACGACGCGGAGCGCGCCAAGCTGAACAACGGCGACCTGGTCCGGCTGTTGGACGAGGTTTTCGCCCTGACCCCGGAGGTGCTGTCGGGGTGCGGCGTAATGCGCGGCATGGCCGCGGATATCGTGCTCGAGGAGGCGCAGCGCCGCACGAGCGTCACCGTGGACGACACGCTCTCCAACTGGATCCGCAACTGGTACCTCTGGCGCCTGGGCGACCGCTGGTTCCGCCATGAGGCGCTGGAGTGGGTCGCGGAATGGGCGCGCCGCGGCGACCGTCGGTTCCGGCTGTACGGACAAGGCTGGCAGCGCCACCCCGTACTGGCGGAATTCGCCGCCGGTCCCGTGGAAAACGGCCGCGAGTTGCTGTGCGTCTACCGAGCCTCGACCATCAACCTCCAGCTCATGCCCGCGGGTTTCATCCACCAGCGGGCGCTGGACGGCCTGGCGGCCGGCGGGTTCTTTCTCGCCCGCGCCGTGCCCCTGGACCTGCTGGGCGATGATCTGCAACTTCTCGAGGCGCGAATCTCGGAGCTGGGGATTCAGGACACGGCCGGACTGGTGCATTGCCGCGACCAGACCCTCCACGAGCTGCTGCGGCGCTTCCTGCACCCGTGGTATGAACGCTCCCTGGAGCGCAACCCGCGCCTCCTGGAGGAAATCCGTCGGGCCGCCGAGATTCCGGCCCCGCATCGGCTCTTCCCCCGCTATGCGGAGATTCTGTTTCGCACGCCCCGGCAGTTCGCCGAGGCGGCGGAGCGTTTCCTCGGCGATGCACCGGCCCGCAGGGCTATCTCCGAAGCGATGCGGGAGGTGGTTATCGCCCGGCTTGCCTATCGCCCGACGATGGACGGCTTCCTGCGCGCCATGGGCGCGTACCTGCGCCAGGCGGCCGGCCTGGCGCCGGGAACGGCCGGCGGGGCGTAACACCGGCACACTTGGTCTTGCGGTTGGAGTAGCCCAAGCCGATGCCGACCGGCCGGGCGCGTGATCGGGCTACAGGCCATTCCATTGGCGACTGGGGGAGCATGGCCCGGAAGACCCGCGCGTGTTGCCGCACACGGACCGCAGCACTTCGGACGCCTCTTCCCGCACTTTGCCCTCAGCCGACGCTGTGCGTTCCTTAGGGCGTCCCCGATCCGACGACGCAGCGATGACTCGGGGCGGAACGGTTCCACGACAGTCAATAGGGCTTTCACCTAGTAGCCTGGGGGCACGTGCGAATCGCATACTGAAGTTATGCCGCCCGTGGGATATCCGCAGGCGGCGGGTAGCGGCCGGAGCCCCCCGGCCCTGCACAGGGAGGCCCCGCGAGGGACCTCCTTTCTTGCCACCTCGCCGGGGTAAGCGGCGATGATCTTGGCCCGGAGTTGGGCCGTCCGAGAGCGTCACTGAATCGAGCGATCGGCTCAGGTCCATGAGAGTCGCAACCATGTCCGTTCTACCAGACCCCAGGGCTCCCGACTCCGAAGCGTCCGCCTGCGACAAGGGGAGTGGCCGAAGCCGGCGTCCAGGATCGGCTGCGGGCAGTGTACCTGCGCCTGCCCTGACTGAACCCACGAGCGCGGAGGGGGTTCCTGGAGCGGCGCCGCGCGAGGACGCGGCGTGCTCCTATGAGTCACCTTTCGACCTTCAAACGCTGCGCCGGCGCTGGGGCGGGGACGGCGCCTTCGTGCACAAGATGCTGCGCATGTTTCAGCAGCGCGTGGTGTCCGACGTGGCGGCGATCGGCGCCGCCCTCGAGGGGGGCGATGCGGAGCAAGTGGCGGCCCTCGCGCACCGGCTCAAGGGGGCGGCCGGTTACCTCTGTGCGCGGGACGTGCTCCGACTCAGCGAGGAACTGGAAACACTGGGACAGGCCGCGGAGCTGGACCACGCCGCTGCCCACGTGGCGGCGCTGGCGCGGGAAGCGGACCGCTGTGCCGCGTTCCCTACGGTCGCGGGCGGCGAGGAAGGAGCCTAGGTCATGCGTGTACTGATTGTCGACGATGATGACATCGCGCTGGCAACGCTGGAGCGGACGCTGGCGAACGCCGGCTACGAAGTGCTGCTGGCGCGCAGCGGCGAGGAGGCACTCGAGGCATTGCGCGACAGCGGCTGTCGCCTGATTGTCTCGGACTGGATGATGCCGGGAATGAGCGGCATCGAGCTGTGCCGCCGCATTCGCGCCGAGGACCACAACGGCTATCGCTACATCATCCTGGTCACGTCACGCCGCAAACCCAACGACGTGGTGGAGGGCCTGTCCGCGGGGGCGGACGATTTCCTCACCAAACCCGTCAATCCCGCGGAACTGCGGGTTCGCGTGCGCGCGGGCCGGCGGGTGCTGGCGCTGGAAACGCGCGACCTGGCGATTTTCGCCATGGCCCGGCTCGTGGAATCGCGGCATCCGGAGACCGGAGCGCACCTGGAGCGAATTCGCAACTATGCCCGCGCCTTGGCGCAAAGCCTTTCGCAGTCGCCTCGGTATCGCAGCCTGGTCGATGCCGAGTACGTGCGGCTGGTCTACCTGACCAGCCCACTGCACGACATCGGCAAAGTGGGGATTCCGGACAGCGTCTTGCGCAAGCCGGGGCGGCTGACGGAACGCGAATTCGAGATCATGAAGTCGCACACCCGCATCGGGGCCGAGACGCTGGAGGCCGCCCTGCGGCAGTATCCGGACGCTGCTTTTCTCCAAATGGCGCGAGACATCGCCCTGACGCATCATGAACGATGGGACGGCGGGGGCTATCCCCAGGGGCTGCAAGGTCCGCAAATCCCGTTATGCGGGCGGATCGTCGCCCTGGCCGATGTATACGATGCGCTGTCCTCCAAGCGGTCGTACAAGGACGCACACCTGCACGGCACGGCGCTGAGTTTGATCGTCGGCGAACGCGGGACGCATTTCGACCCGGACGTAGTGGACGCCTTTTTGGAATGCGAGCCGGCGTTCCTGAGTATCCGCAGGCAGTTTGCGGACAACGGCGGCTCGGCGGCGTCAGGCCGGCCTGCGAAGGACGGAAGGCCTCGCCGGACGCGCCGCAAGACGAACGGCGGCGGTCGGGAACCGGTCCATGAGCACTATACTGGTTGTCGATGACGCGGCGATCTGTCGCGAACCGATCGAAACGGCGCTGCAACACGCCGGCTATCGGACACTGTCCGCCGGCGACGGCGCCGAGGCGCTCAAGGTCCTGGAACGCGAGCGAACCGATCTGGTGCTGCTCGACATGACCATGCCCGGCGCCGACGGGCTGGTGGTGCTGCGTGCCATCCGCCATAACCCGTTGCTCCGCGAGGTTCCGGTCATCATCCTGACGGGCGCCTCCGATCCCAACACCGTCAAACAGGCGGCGACCCTGGGCATCCAGGGCTACATTCTCAAGACGCAGTTTTCCCTGGAGAAACTCCTGGAACGGGTCAATGCCTGCGTGCGCGGCGCATCCGGCGGGAAGGCGGTCGTGACGCCGGCCGCTCCCGTCAAGGCAGCAACGCCCGCCGTGAGCGCGCCGGCGCCGTCGATGCCCGTCGAACGTGCCGCGGCGGCACGGGCGGTCCCCGCCCCCGCCCATTCGCGCCCGGTCGCGCCGGTGGCCGGTGCGGCAGCCCCGGCCGCGACCCGAGGCGGCGACAGCGGTGCGCGCCGCGGCGCTCCACCGTCCGATTCGAAGCCGGAAGAGGCACACGGCGCGGCCGCGGCAGAGAGTGGCGGGCTGGAGCAACTCTCGTTGGTCATTTCCGAGGCGGAATTGCACCGGTTGATCGACCATGGGCTGCACCTTAAGCCGCTTCAGGCGACGGTGCACAACGTGGTATGCGTGTGCTCCAATGCCCACTGCTCCGCGGACGACGTGGCAAAGGCGGTTTCCGTGGACCACGCCTTGTGCATCATGTTAATGAAGTTGGCGCACAGCTCGGCCTACCTTCGCGGCCGGCCGGTGGACAGCGTACGAGCCGCTGTGCAGCGCATCGGAACGCAGGAAATCCGCCGCCTGGTCACTGCCCTGGGCGTGGTGGACCGCTACGAGGGCAAGCGGGACGAGCACTTTGACGCCCTGCTCTTCTGGGAACATTCCATCGCCTGCGGGCTGATCGCCTCGAGCCTGGCGCGGGCGCGAAGCGCACGCGGCGCCGAGGATTACTTCCTCTGGGGCCTGTTGCACGACGCCGGCCGGCTCATCCTTCACGATCATGTGGCGGAGCGCTACGAGTTGGTGTGCCAGGCCGCGGATCGCCTCGATCTCCCTCTGGAAGTGGTGGAGCAGAAGATGCTACCGCTCGACCATTGTGGAATCCTGGCCAAGGCGCTGGGACACTGGAAGTTCCCGCCCGAGTTCATTCCGCCGGTGGTGAACCACCACCTGCCCGCGGCGCGGATCAAGCGCCAGCGTCCCGAGCAGCACGAGCCCGCCGCCACCGTGGCCCTGGCCAATCGTCTGGCGCACGCCATGCTCTTGGGGTGCAGCGGCAACGCCATGATCTACCCCATTTCGGAGTTCACGGAATCGCTGCGCCTGTCGCCGGCGACGATCGATGAACTGACGCGCGACGTACCCGACGAGACGAACAACCTGAAAGTCACGATGCTCTCCCGGGCGGAGCCGGACGCCTGGCCCGATTACGTCGCGGAGCTGCGGGGCAAGCTCTGCGACTCCTTCCGGCCCCTGTACGTCAGCGACAGCGGGGGTCCCGACGCGGTGCGGATCTTCTGCGAACGGCTCTCCGGGGCCGCCCGCCATGACCAGCCCAACGTCGGCGTCATCCACATGCGCGACGCGGCCGACCAGGCGACAAACACGTCCGCTTACGAGGCGCGCGAACGTAAGGCGGGCGTGGGACCGCTGCCCGTACTCATGCTGTTCGAAAAAGGGCAAGTCAACCATGACCACGCCTGGCTCCATTCCCGGCGTCATGCGGCGCTGATGATTCCGTTCAGCATCCGCAGCTTCATCCCGGCCGTGAATGAACTCCTGTCCAAGGCTGAGTAGTTCCGTCCGAAGAAGCAGAGGGGAACGTTCGGTGCTGCGCGCTCGATGCCAACGCCGGCGACACGGGCAGCCGGCATGAACTACAACTACGGGGGTGCGCGGCCACCTCGCCGTGAAGGCGACGGCGGTCGTCGATGCCGACCCTCAAGGTGTGCGGGTCAGGGGACGCGACGCAGCGCCAGCAGACTGAGGAAGGTGGCCGCGAAGCCCAGCACGCCCGGCACGCCGCACAGCCGACCTCGAGGGACCAATGCGGTCGGGGTAGCGACGGCGTCATCGTCGCCTCCGTCGATCGTCGAAGGCAACGTCGAATCCGGGATGCCCACGGCGAAACTGCCGAGCTGGTCGACGACCGCCCAGGCCGCGTGTGCCGTGGTGTCCACGCCGTAGTCGCCGGGCGTGACGGTCGCCGCTCCGACGCCACGGTCGTTGCTGCCCACCGGCTGATAGGCGCCGGCGGCATTGCTGAAGCGATGCAGTCGCAGCGCCGGCTCGTCGTCCGCGGAAACATCGTCGGGGTTGTAGGCCAGTGATACGACCATGACTCCGTCGACCGCCACACCGGAGGCGGCAAGCGTGACGCTCCCGCCCAGAGCATGCTCCTCCGCCAGCCCGGGAAACAGGGGCGTCACCCGCCCGGTACCGCCCTCGTCATCTGCCGCCTCCGCGGCGGCCAGGTCCTCGGGAAGCACGTCGTAGACGATGGAAATGCCGGAAGCGTCCTCGATGGTGGTGATCGCGAGCGCCGCGCCCACGCGCTCGCCGTTGGGGTCGCTAACCGCCACGCTAATCGCCGGCGCGCCGGTGCCGCCTCCGCTCACGCTCACCTGCGCCGCCTCGGGTAGTGCTTCCAGGTTGATCGTGGCCGCGGGCGGTTCGGCGGCGGACAGCGCAAGCTCGAAATCACCGAAGTCGTCGACGGTAAGGTCGATCCCCCGACTCGCCCACCCCGGGGCAACGGCGAGGCGCGCCGCGACGCCGCCGTCGGCATTTCGGACGGTCACGGTTTGCACACCGTCGCCGTCGACCGCCAGTTGTGCCGTCTGGCCCAGGGGCGACTCGAACGAAAGCACGCTCTGGTCCCGCTCCACCACGCGGGCTGCGCCCCCGTTATCGGCCAGAGCCAGAACCAGCCCCGCGGCCATCACCGCCGGGAAACCGACCGCCTTGCCTGATTGTGCTGAACCCATTCACCACCCCGCTTCTCGGACCACCGCGCGGGCGGGGCCCGCATCAGCGTCGTTAACGTATGCCGGCCGGGCGAGGTACGCGCGACCGCCTTCCTCCCGTTCCGTCAGGGACCGGGACGCGGCCGTCGCCTCTCAGTGCGTGCGTACGGCGCCCCACGACCGCGAAGCATCGTCGGTTGTATCGGTGGTTTGCGCGGGGTGAATCAGCGTGCGGAGACGCAGCGGACGGGCGACGCGGCGGTCTCGCGTTAACGGACTTTCCAGATGCGACGAAGCAAAGTCCGCCTGTGGTGACCGTCCCATACTGTCGCGGTGCTGGCGGGTCGCATGGTGGGTGCCCTGCGCCCGGCATGGCCACGCAAGCGTGGACCATGCCACACGTCATGCCACCTGGCCGCGGGCGCAGGACCCAGGCGCTAGGGCAGCGGCTGAAAGGCGTTCCCGAATACGTGGTCGGCCACCCGGCGGCCCTGCGCGATGCCCTCGGTCTTGTCGAAGCTCCAGTGGATGCCCAGGTAGATGCGGCTCTGGCCGTTCTCCTCCTCAGCCTGAGAGAAGGAGGTGAAGCTCCGGGGAATCATCGGCCGGACGTTGCCTTGGTTGTCCGTCGTCACGCCGTTGAACTCATCGGAAACGATGGTGAAGGCGATGTCGTCCCGGCCGAAGTACAGGCGCAAGGTCTCGAACAGCGAGCCCCCGAACCCGGCATGGCCGGAGGGATAGGCAGGGAAAGGCGGCGTGAAGTTCGGTCCCGCCAGGTTGCTCGCCGGGGCGCAGAGCGGCAGATAGGTGGGATCGCCCACCGTGTCCGGGTTACCGTCCCCCAGACCCGTGGGGCCGGTGCCTTCATCGGCCTCTCGAATGCCGGTGACGGGCCGCCAGAAGTTGTAGTGGTATTTCGACTCCCAGATGGCGATGCCGGCGTCGGCCATGGCTACGTTGACCAGGGCGAGCAACCGGGCGAGCTCCACGCCCTCGACCTCCTGGTCGGCGGCGACCTCCACCGCGATCTGGTTGTAGAGCCGGGGAGGGGCACAAAGGCTGGGCGTGCCGTCATAGGCCCAGAAGATGCCGATCTGCGTCTGCTCCTCGGTGCGGGTGGTGGGTGTCACAGTTCCGTCACCGCCAACCGCGAGGACCTCGTCGTAGGCCTGCGTGTACTCCTCGCTGTCCAGCGCCGGAGGCGGCGGGGCTCGGAACTGCGAGGCGCTGTTCAGGGCGAACGGCTTGACGTTGTGCCATTCCTCGCCCAGCGGCTGTTGCGTGGGGTTGACGGGATCGGGCCGCCAGGCGCCCGGAGCGTCGCTGAACTCGTACTCCTCTTCGGTTTCCGAACCGTCGCCGTCGCGCATGGCGAGGATGGCTTCGGCCGCCGCCCGCCCCAGGGCCAGGCCGTTTTCCCTTGCGGCGCCGACGGCCGCCGCCGCGAGATCGGCCTCGAGCTCGGCATCGAACGCCGCGACCTGGAAGGGGTAGAGTGACACCAGAGTGTCATGTGCCGCCTGGGCCACGGCGACTTCGACCAGCGTGGGAAGCGAGCTTTGCGGGAGCCGCGTGTAGCTCTGGAACCCCCCCGCCACGGCGTTAACGGCGTCGAACATGGCGATGTGCACGATGGCCATGGCGCGGCTCGCTCGACCGGGGCCCAAATGGCTCCCGAACTGCCGATCCTCGTCCGACGCCGGCGGCGTGTGGTCCAGCCCGCTGGCGTCAATGGCGATGCGGTTCCATTTGAGCACCGCACCTTTGACCGCTTCGTCATCGAGGATGGCAACCGGCGGTCCGACCTGCGGGCACCCCAGCAGCGCGCACACCGAAGCCAACGTCAGCAACCGAACCAGGGACTTCATCGAATACCTCCGGGCCTTGTGAAACACCAGCAACCCGCCGACGCCGGCCATGGCACCGCGTTCGGCGGGTTTGATCGATCGCTACCATAGTGGGCGACCTTCCGCCCACGCCGCACAAGGCAAGCCTCAGTCTGGCAACCAACTCCTGCGCCTGGCACGAATGAAGAGACTGTCGAGACCAGGCAGAGCCGCAGAGCACTATCGCGCGAACAACAGTCCCAGTCGGCCAGTGCAGGGCGCGGACACGGCGCGGTCCCGCCTGCGTGCTGCTGCTGAGCCACCACGAACTCGCGACTCCACACTGCGCCGAACCGGACAGGTGCGCTCCCGTCCCTCCCAGAATCGCGCCGGCGCACAAAGCGCAAACCGAATTCCAAACTTGCCTAGTTTATCCGCTCGCCACGCGGAATACAAGGCATTTCGTCGCCGCAGGGGACAGGGGACAGAGGACCGGGGACAGAGGGCAGGGGGCAGGGGATCCGCATCACCTCCGGAGGAGCGTTGCCGCTTCCGGCCGGCGGGCCGCGGAGGGTGGCATGGCTCACGCTTGCGTGGCCATGCCTTCATCATCGCCAGTCCATCCCGCGCGGATCGTCGGGAAGTGAGTTCATATTGATGGCCGGTTCATCCTGCACGTCTCCCGCGTTGGCCCTGGCGCTGAGCCATGGCCGACCGGTCGGTGCGTCACCGCATCCCTGTCGCTGGCCCCAAGCATGGCCACGCAAGCGTGGACCATGCCACACGTCATCCCTGTTACCCTGCCCCGAGCATGGTCACGCAAGCGTGAGCCATGCCACACGTCCGCAGCATCCCGGTTGTCCTGCCCCGAGCAAGGCCACGCAAGCGTGGGCCATGCCACACGTCCGCAGCGTCCCTGTTGTCCCGCCCCGAGCATGGCGAGGCGGCTCTTACCGCCAGGTGACCGGCGGGGCTAAGCATGGTAGGCTCTGGCCCGAGCAACGCGCATCGTCTTCGGAAGGGATCGATCGTGGCGCCCCTATCGTCCCCCAGTTCCTCCGCGTCGTTGACGGCACTCACCGAGGCTGCTGCCGCCGTCACCTCCACCCTTGACCTCGATGAAGTGCTGGCCACCATTGCCGAGCTCGCCCGTGCTGTAACTCGCGCCGAGGCGAGCAGCGTGTTTTCCCGCGACCCTCACAAGGGGCAACTGAAGGTGGCCGCTGCTACCGGGCACTGGCGCGAAGCCATGATCGGCCGTGCGTTCGACGCGCACCTGGGCATTCCCGGGCAGGTGCTTCAGAACGAGGCTCCGGTGATGCTGGCCGACGTGCGGGCCAGCAGTCGCTTCTGCAAGGAAATCGACGAACTGAGCAGCACGCGGACCCGCTCGCTGCTGGCGGCGCCAATGATCCACCGTTCGGAGGTCATCGGCGTCATCGAGGTGGTCAACCGTCGCGACGAGCAGGCCTTTACCCAGGAAGATCTGAAAGTCCTTCAGATTTTCGCGGTTTTTGCGGCCACCGCCATTCACAACGCCCGGACCCACGCCGACCTCAAGCAGCAGGTTTCGGCGTTGCGGGAATCGGTTCTTAAGCGAACGCCGATCATCGGCCAGTCGCCCCTGCTCAAGCAGGTGTTGGAGTTGTGTTCCCGCGTGGCCGGCAGCCCCACCACGGTGCTGCTGCTGGGCGAAACGGGCACGGGGAAGGAAGTGACCGCCCGGCACATCCACAATCTTTCTCGCCGGCGTGACGAGACGTTCGTGGCCGTCAACTGCGCCGCGATTCCCGAGACCCTGCTGGAAACCGAGCTCTTCGGGCACGAGAAGGGGGCGTTCACCGGTGCTCAGGCGCAGCGCCGAGGCTGGTTCGAGGTTGCGGGTCGCGGCACGCTCTTTCTGGATGAGATCGGTGAGATCAGCCGGGCAATGCAGGCCAAGCTCCTGCGTGTGCTTCAGGAGAAGCGCCTGGTGCGCGTGGGCGGGACGCAGCCGATCCCCTGCGACACGCGCATCATTGCCGCCACCAACCGCAACCTGAAGAACATGATGATCGACGGGCTGTTCCGCGAGGACCTGTACTATCGTCTGAGCGTGTTCCCCATCCAACTGCCGGCGCTACGCGAGCGCCGCGAGGATATCCCGCTGTTCGTGGAGCACTTCGTGCACAAGGCGGCCAAGGAATGCAACATCCGCGAGCTGCGGGTGTCGCCGGCGACCATGAAGGCACTGACCGACTACCCCTGGCCGGGCAACATCCGCGAGCTGCAGAACGTGGTGGAGCGCGCCGTGCTCATGTCCGACGGAGAGATGCTGCTCCCCCGGCACCTGCCGCCGGAAATCGAGGCCTCGGCGGCGGCCGTGGATGGGCGGGCGATGGAAGCCTCCACGCTGCACGGCCAGGAGCGCGCCCTCGTGCTGCGCGCCCTGGAAGAAAACAACTGGAACCAGTCACAGGCGGCGAAGGTCCTGGGCATCACCCGCTATCACGTGCGCCATCGCATCAAGAAGTACGGACTGCAAAGGCCATCGGCGAGATCGATGGACGGGTGACTTCGCCGGGGCCGCGATCACCCCGCGGTCCCGTGCGCAAGGGGCATTCCACGTTACTCCTTCTGAATTCCGGAAGCGTCCCGCGCCGTCACCGCTCAAGCGGTTTGCCCCTTGGCCGGGCAGGTGCGGGCAGCTGCGTTACGCGCTGAGCCGCGGCTGCGCTGTGCGCCGCGTGCCGGCGGGACGCTGCGAAACCTTGCCAAGTGGCACACCGCGCGGGGTTCGGCGCGGTGCCTGCCAATAATCGTGGGATGTACCACTCGTGAGGCGGTCGTCACAGGTTCATTACTATCGGACCGGCGGGGCAGAGTTGCTCCAGCCGCTGGGCATCGACTTCGATTCCCGATCCGGAGTCCGGAAGCCTCGGCGGCCGGCCCGCATAGCCGAAGCGCAATCCACGGGCGACCACGTCCGACGACAGTAGGTACGATCCGAAACAGCCCTCGGCCCAGCGCACGCCGGGGCACACTTGTAGAAAACGCACTGCCGCGGCGGATAGGATGCTGGTCTCGCCCACCATGCAGCCCAGTTGAATTCCCACGTTCTCCCGGCGCGCGAGCGCCGCCAGCCGCAGGGAGGGCAGCAGCCCGCCGCACTTGCTGATGCGGATGTTGAAGAAATCGGCGACTCCGAGTTCGATGAGGCGCCGCGCGTCCTCCTCGGTGATGAGCGACTCATCATGCATGATGGGCCCGGCGAACAGATCGCGGATCACGGGAAGCTGGTCTTCCGCGCCGCGCGGCAGGGGTTGTTCCAATGCGGCGATCGGCAGATCACCGGAGACCGCCAACCAGTCGATGGCTTGGTCCTTGGACCACGCCCCGTTGGCATCCACGCGCAGCGTCGCGCCGCGGTGTTCGATGGCCCGGCGCAGGTAGGCGGCCGCGCGTCCCAGGCGATCGTGGTCCCCCGGCTCCCCGACCTTGAGCTTGAAGTGCCGCAGTCCGCCCCAGTACATGAGGCGAAGCTGCCGCAGTGCCGCCTCGGCGCCGGCCGCCGCCAGCACGCCGCTGAAGCGGATGCGCCCCAGGCTTCCCGGTCCGCCGAACCCGGGCAGGCCCATCCAGCGCACCACGTCGTCCATGCCGCGCCGGAAGCTGCGCAGCGCCGCGTCCAGAAGTGCCAGCTCGAGGGCGCAGCGCGCCGCGGGAAAGCACCGACCCTCGGCGTCGCGCCAGGGAAGCGCCTCGATGGCTTCCAGGGCGTCGGGAAACGACGGCGGATGAAACGAAAGCAGCGCCGCGCCCAGCGGCCCGCTCCCCAGCTCCAGCACGCCCTCCACGCTTTCGCCGGTCACGTAAGGGCGCGGCAACGTCTCGCCGTACCCGGTGACGCCGTTTCCCAGCTCGACCGCAACCACCACGGGCTCGGCGACATGCCGTTCCGCCGCGGCATGCACCACGCGCTGTCGGAGCGGGATGCGCAGCGGGTAGAGGCGAATCTGCCGTACGACAGCGGAGGTCACGGCGGCTTCCCGGTTCAGGTGCGACGGCCAACGGCGATTGTAATCCGCCACGATGGCGCAGGCGACGTGCCACGAACGGGGGCGGCTACGAAGGTTCGACCGGCGACCGGCGGGAGAAGAGCACGAACGCGATGGCGATCAGGGCGACGGACATGCCCATCACGATCGGCCTGGATTCCGTGTCGCAGAAGATGCGGTCGTAGGGCAGGTTCGGAAGGCAGGCGATCAATCGGGCGATGGGGACCGGAGCGCGAAGCGGTTCGGCGACGAAGGGCGGCGCTCCGCCTTGAACATGGTCGGGGACGCGGACACTGACGGCCTGCTCGTCGGGCCGACGGAATCCCAGGTCGCGTTGCGCCAGGCGGCCGATGACGGCGGGGTCGGTCCGCAGGGCCTCGAGCAAGCGGCGCTGCCGGTCGACGGACCGTTGCAAAGCCTCCACGCGATGCTGCTCCACCTGCTCCGCATAACGCAGCGCCTCATAGGCTCGCCATTCGGGGAGCACCACGCAGGGCGTAAGCGTGGACAGTCCCATGAGAACCAGCAGCCAGAAGACGGCACGGCCCGCGGGCGGGGCTTCGCTGAAAGGTGGTTTGTCGCTGTGCCGCGCCGGCGTCGCCATCCCTGGCCCCTTCATTATTTGTTCCACAGTCCTCCGCCGTACACCGCGGCATCGCCGAGGTGCTGTTCGATGCGCAAGAGCCGGTTGTACTTGGCGATGCGATCGCTGCGGCAGGCACTTCCGGTCTTGATCTGCCCGGCGTTCACCGCCACCGCCAGGTCGGCGATGGTGGTGTCCTCCGTTTCGCCGCTGCGGTGGCTGATGATTGCCGCCCAGCCGTTCCGCATGGCCAGTTCCACGGCGGCGAAGGTCTCGGTGAGGGTCCCGATCTGGTTGAGCTTGATGAGGATGGCGTTGCCCGCCTTGAGCTCCAGGCCGCGCTGGAGCCGCCGGGTGTTGGTGACGAACAGATCGTCGCCCACGATCTGGACGCGATCGCCGAGTCGGCGCGTCAGCGCCTGCCAGCCCTCCCAATCGTCCTCGGCCAGGCCGTCCTCCAGGCTGCGGATGGGGTATTTCTTACACCACCCGGCCCAGTGATCGATCATCTCCGCCGAGGTGACGGTCTTGTTGGGCGCGGACTTAAAGAAGCGATAGCCGCCGCCGGCCCTGTCGAACATCTCCGAGGTTGCGGGGTCGAGGGCGATGAACAGGTCCCTGCCCAGCTCATAGCCCGCGCCCGCGACCGCCTCGGCGATCACCTCGAGGGCTTCGTCGTTGGACTTAAGGTTGGGCGCGAACCCCCCTTCGTCCCCCACGTTGGTGTTGTGCCCCCGCTTTTGCAGCACCTTGCGCAGAGCATGGAAACACTCCGCCCCCATGCGCAGCCCTTCGCGAAAGGAAGTCGCCCCCCAGGGCTGGATCATGAACTCCTGAAAGTCCACGTTGTTGTCGGCGTGCTTGCCGCCGTTCAGGATGTTCATCATGGGCACGGGAAGTACGTGCGCCTTGGGGCCGCCCAGGTAGCGGAAAAGCGGCAACCCGCAGGACTGTGCTGCGGCCTTGGCGGTGGCGAGTGAGACGGCGAGGATGGCGTTGGCCCCCAGCCGCGATTTGTTCTCCGTGCCGTCCAGGTCGATCATGACGCCGTCGACGTCTTCCTGATCCACGGCGTCGAGCCCGACGACGGCCTCCATGATCTCGCGGTTCACGAACTCCACGGCGGCGGTCACGCCCTTGCCCATGTAGCGCTTGGCGTCGCCGTCGCGTAGCTCGACTGCCTCATGTTCCCCGGTGGATGCGCCGGAGGGCACGGCCGCTTCGCCGCAGCTCTCGTCCTCGAGCACCACCGATGCCTCGAGGGTGGGGTAGCCGCGGGAGTCGAGGATCTCGCGGGCTTCCACGTGAACGATGGTGGTCGACATTTCGTTGGCTCTACGCCGGCGAGCCGCCGGCGGCTTACCGGGTAAGGTCGGATCGCTCGCGCTGCCGCGGAACCGCCGGCTCATCCGCTCCCGCGGGTGCGAGGCGCGGGGGCATCGCCGGTGGGCGCCTTATCGGTTCCCTCGCGACGATCGCTGGAGGGATTACAGGCCCACCGCGCGCCGGGCACCTTAGCCCGCTCCTCGCGGAGGGTCAAGCAACGTCACCCTGCTGTGTCGGTCGCCTCCGGGCGGCGGTCTATCTCAGGGGTTGGAGCGAGGGACTCGAAGGCCGTGGCAACGGCCGTGGGTCCCGCGGGCCGCCTGGGCGATGGGCGCCCGGCCGTTCGCGTGGGTTGTGGCGCTGATCGGGGGTCGTGTGGAGTCTCCTACGTTCCGCAACCACCCTTCCGCCTTCGCGCCGCGCGTGGCGAACCGTCGTGTTCCCCTCCTCCAGTCCACATCGTCCCCCGGCGGTTCCGCGACCGACTCGCGGGTCAACCCGTCGCTACGAGGGCTTGTTCTGGGCCGGAGCTGGGCCTATCATCACGGGTGACGCAAGCTTGGGGGCTGTGGAGCGAATGCATGCGAGGCCTGAGGGTCATCAAGCAGGTAGAGCCATCCGGCGGCGTGCGACTCGATTCACTTCCATTCGCCCCGGGGGAAACCGTCGAGATACTGGTCCTCTCCTGGAATGGCAACCGCGACGACATCAATGACCTGAGCGAATCCGGCCTGAAGTTCTGGGACAACGACGTGGACGACCGGGTTTGGAACGATGCCCTTCCGCCAGCGTGATCTCCTGCTGGTGCCGGTGCCGTTCAGCGACCTGACTCATCGCAAGGTCCGCCCTGTCGTAGTGCTCTCCAACGACGCTTACAACCGCGAGGGGCCCGATGTCCTCGTCGCGGCGATCACGTCGAACATGGCGCCACGTCCGTACACGTTGCCGCTGGATACGCCGCAGCTGGAGGAGGGCACGATGAGACGCCCGAGCCTCATCCGCAGCGACAAGCTCTTCAGCATCGATCAGTCAATCGTGTTCGGTCGGTTCGGACGCGTGCATGTCGAGACACTGGTTCGCATCGGCGAGGAGATCCGCGCGTTGCTGGCGGCGGGCATGTAGGTCCGCCAATCGCCGCAAACTCGACGGCCTACCGACCCGCCGCGCGAGCGCTGTGGGAACCGACGACCGCGGTACCGCGGGCGCGCGTGATCGGTACCGCGAGTGCCAGGGATCGGGAGCGTCCGCGGTCCCCTGGGCATCGGCCCTATGAGCGGCGGTTCGGCCGCGCTACGGGAGGAGGTCTGATTCAGGGGCCGGAGCTAGGGACTCAAAGGCCGCGGCAAGGGCCGTGGGCCCTGCGGGCCGCCTGGGCGACGGGCACCCGGCCGCCCGCGTGGGTTGCGGCGCTGATCGGGGGTCGTGTGGTGTTTTCCACGTCCCGCGTTCACCCTTCCGCCTCCGCGCCGCGCGGCGCCAGCAGCTTGCGGAGGCGCTGGAGGTTTACCCGGTCCAGGTCCGTGCCCCGGCCGTCGACGCCCTTGGGCGTCTCCAGGATCATGGGGATGCCCGCCCAGCGGCGGTCGTTTACGAAGTTAGCGAAACCTCGCCTGCCCACGGCGCCCTTGCCGATGTGTTCGTGGCGATCCACGCGGCTGCCGAGCGGTTTCTTCGAGTCGTTGACGTGGATGCAGCGGACGTGCGCCAGGCCGATAATCGTCGCCAGCTCCTGCATGACCGCGGCGTAGGCGCCGGGCGTGCGGATGTCGTACCCCGCGGCCAGCAGGTGGCAGGTGTCCAGGCATACGCCCACGCGCTCCGGTGACACCAGTGCGTCACGAATGGCGGCGAGCTGCTCGAAGCGCCAGCCGACGCTCGTGCCCTGCCCGGCGGTGGTTTCCAGCAGGATGAACGTGCGCTGCCCCGCCGTGCGCCGCGTCACTTCGTTAAGAGACTTTGCGATCCGCGCGATCCCCTGCTGCATCGTGCCCTCCAGATGCGCCCCGGGATGGAAGATGAGCGCGGCCACCCCCAGGGCCTCGCAGCGCTCCAGTTCGTCGGCCAGAGCCGCGACGCTGGCGTCGCGGACGAAGCGGCGAGGTGCGGCGAGGTTGAGCAGGTAGCTGGCGTGGGCCACGATTGGTGCCAGCCCCGTGTCTCTCGCGGCCCGGCGGAATCGCGCGAGGTGTTCGGGCGCGAGCGGCGGCGCTTGCCAGCGGCGCTGGTTCCTGACGAAGATCTGAAGGCAGTCGCAGCCTACGCGCACGCCGGCAGCGAAAGCGTTCTCGAATCCGCCGGCCACCGACAGGTGCGCCCCGAAAAGTGGCCGGGCGGTTTTGGGAAGGCCCGGCTTGGCGGAATCGGCACGGTTGGCTGTAAGATCATGTTTCATAACAGGTTACGTTCTGTTCTTCCACCCCGGGGCCAGCCCACCGGCGGCCACGGAAAAATCTGGGCGTCCACCTGTTGACGCCCCTTCCGGAGCTGTTAGTCTACGTGGCTCAGCCTGCCGGCGGCACACGTCGCGGACAAGGCTGAAAAGTGTGCTCTTTGACAATTGAAGAAGCGGACGCAAGGTCCGTCGGAAGCGTCGCCGGTTGCTTCGGCAAGCGGCGTGCGGTTGCGACGGGCCGGAAGGTATTGTGGATCGAACACACACCGATTCCAAGGGGTCGGTACGGTCGGTTCCCGTGAGGGGCTCGGCCGTTTCCGGCTCAGAGGAATCTCCAGCGCTGGAAGGTCGGCTTGACACGTTTGGATGCTGCGAGCCTGGGTCGGCGGGGCGAGAGTCCCGCGGGCCTGGGGGAACAGCCCCTCATGAATGTGGTCAAGCTACTAAGAGTGCATGGGGGATGCCTAGGCGTCGAGAGGCGATGAAGGACGTGGTAGGCTGCGATAAGCCTCGGGGAGCTGTCAAGCGAGCTTTGATCCGGGGATCTCCGAATCGGGAAACCGGGCGTCACTGGGCAACCAGATGGCGTCACCTGCGGGTGAATGTATAGTCCGCATGGAGCTAACCCAGGGAACTGAAACATCTCAGTACCTGGAGGAAAGGAAATCAACCGAGACTCCGTCAGTAGCGGCGAGCGAAGGCGGATATAGCCCAAACCGTGGTGCTTGCACCGCGGGGTTGCGGGCCCTCAAGGAGTTACAAAGGCGTTGTTAGCGGAAGGGTCTGGAAAGGCCCGACATAGAGGGTGACATCCCCGTACGCGAAAGCAACTGCCCTCCTTTGCGAGGTGTCCCAGAGTAGCGTAGAGCTCGTGGAACTCTGCGTGAAGCCGGGGGGCCCACCCTCCAAGGCTAAGTACTCCTCGACGACCGATAGTGTACAAGTAGGGCGACTGAATGGTGAAAAGAACCCCTTTCAGGGGAGTTAAAAGAACCTGAAACCATGCACTTACAAGCTGTGGGAGCACGATTTGACGGCTTGCCGTCAGCGTGTGACCGCGTGCCTTTTGCATAATGAACCGGCGAGTCAAGGTCTGTAGCCAGGTTAATCCGTTCCGCGGAGGAGCCGTAGCGAAAGCGAGTCTGAATAGGGCGACATAGTTGCAGGCTTTGGACCCGAAACCAAGTGATCTACCCATGGCCAGGGTGAAGCTACCGTAAAAGGTGGCGGAGGCCCGAACCCGTTAACGTTGAAAAGTTATGGGATGAGCTGTGGGGAGGAGTAAAAGTCTAATCAAACTTGGAGATATCTGGTTCTCCCCGAAATAGCTTTTGGGCTAGCCTCGGGAAACTACATAGTGGGGGTAGAGCTACTGAATGAGACGAGGGCCCTGCCCGGGTACCTCCCTCAACCAAACTCCGAATACCACTATGACTATCCCGGGAGTCAGTCTACGAGGGATAACCTTCGTGGACAAAAGGGAAACAACCCGGACCGTCGGCTAAGGTCCCCAATCCATGCTAAGTGCGTAAGGAAGTCCTTGTTCTATGACAGCGAGGATGTTGGCTTAGAAGCAGCCACCATTTAAAAAGTGCGTAATAGCTTACTCATCGAGAACTTGGGCGCCGATAATGAACGGGACTTAAGCATGGTACCGAAGCCGCGGGTTCTAGAGACTAGAAACTAGACACTTGAAACTAGAAGGCTGTACATGCCGTTCCACAATCTGGACGTCTACAGGAAAGCGTACGAATTATCGCTTGCCGTGCACCGCAGGTCGCTGGCGTTTCCGGTGATGGAGCAGCGGGAGCTGGCCTCGCAGTTGCGGCGGGCGACGAAGTCGATCTGTGCGAACCTGGCGGAAGGAATGGGGAGGCAGATGTCTCCCGCCGACGTGGTTCGCTTCGTGCGCAGCGCCTTGGGTTCCTGCGACGAGACGCGCATCTGGTTGGAGTATGCCCGAGATTTGGGATATCTCGATTCGGATGAGTTTCGTGTCATGCACGAAGGCTACTGTGAGGTCGGACGGATGTTGAAT
The DNA here is from genome assembly GCA_016208685.1 of Planctomycetota bacterium. Taxonomy (GTDB): domain Bacteria; phylum Planctomycetota; class Phycisphaerae; order UBA1845; family UBA1845; genus JACQXM01. The sequence goes on from JACQXM010000056.1 coordinate 32,520, forward strand.
GGCCTGTTGAAGAGCTGGCGGGCGCGTGGCGAGGCGCGCCGCGGCGTCTAGTTTCGAGTTTCCAGTTTCTAGTCTCTAGAGCGGTAGGGGAGCGTTGATAGGCAGATACAGGCCGTACCGAAAGGAGCGGTGGCGGGCCTATCAAGTGATTATGCCGGTATGAGTAACGATAAAGAAGGTGAAAATCCTTCTCGCCGTAAACCTAAGGGTTCCTGGGGAAGGGAAATCCGCCCAGGGTTAGGCGGAACCTAAGACGAGGCTGAAAGGCGTAGTCGATGGACAGCAGGTTAATATTCCTGCCCTCCGTTGTGCGATCAAACCGCGGTGCGTCTTCTTTTATCGCAGCCCACGAGACGAAGTGAGGGTTGCCCGCCTCACGGCGGGTCGAGGCCGATTTGTTGCCGAAGTGCGAGTCGAGGAGACCAAGAAAAGCCGCGGGGGCAAACAGCGGATCCGTACTAAAACTGACACAGGTAGGTGAGGCGCGTAGCCTAAGGCGCTCGAGAGAACGGTCCTTAAGGAACTAGGCAATTTGACCCCGTAACTTCGGGAAAAGGGGTCCCTATCCCGACTCGTCGGGAAGGGCGCAGAGAATCGGCACTGGCGACTGTTTATCAAAAACACAGGTCTCTGCCAACACGTACAGTGGACGTATAGAGACTGACGCCTGCTCGGTGCGGGAATGTTAAGGAAGGCGGTCAGGGGGCAACCCCGAAGCTGGCAACCGAAGCACCCGTAAACGGCGGCCCTAACTATGAGGGTCCTAAGGTGGAAACTGGAGACTGGAGACTAGAAACTAGGCTCCAGTAGAGAGTCTCCAGACTGCCCCGTACGGCGGTAACGCCGTATGAGCATTCGGCTATATGCTGGGACATCCGAGAATCCGGCGGTAGTGATGCACATCACTGACAATCCGACCGGTGCGGACAATCAGCAGGAAAGACCGCAACGTTGGCAACGTGACCCCTGGGAGTTCATGCGAGCCCCTAAGGGCTCGAAGTAACCCATGAAGGCAAAGAAAACCGATGTTGCCTGACTCCCAGGCACGTTTGACCGCAGGCGCGGTATCCTCAGAGACTATATGCCGAACTCCGTGAAGAACGGAAGAAGATATAGTCCGAGCTGCATGGCGACATGCAGAGGTCGGCGGAAACGACCGACCCCGCTGTGTGCGAAGCAATGATTCTAGTTTCTAGTCTCTAGTTACTGGTTTCTGTTGTTGCGAGCGCAGCGAGTAACAACGCTGAGCGAAATTCCTTGTCGGGTAAGTTCCGACGCGCATGAATGGCGTAACGACTGGTGCACTGTCTCAAGGACCGACTCGGTGAAATTGTACTTGTGGTGAAGATACCACATACCCGCGGCAAGACGGAAAGACCCCGTGAACCTTTACTGTAGCCTGATATTGGTTGTAGACATCGCATGCGTAGGATAGGTGGGAGGCGACGATCCGGCTGTTCCGGCAGTCGGGGAGCCACCGTTGAAATACCACCCTTGTGCTGTTTATTCCCTAACTCCGACCCGTGAAGCCGGGCGGAGGACAGTGTTAGGTGGGCAGTTTGACTGGGGCGGTCTCCTCCTAAAGAGTAACGGAGGAGTGCAAAGGTCGGCTCAACGCGGTTGGCAATCGCGTGGCGAGTGTAAAGGCATAAGCCGGCTTAACTGCGAGATAGACCCATCAAGCAGGTACGAAAGTAGGCCTTAGTGATCCGGTAATCCCGTGTGGAAGGGTTATCGCTCATCGGACAAAAGGTACTCCGGGGATAACAGGCTGATGACTCCCGAGCGTTCATAGCGGCGGAGTCGTTTGGCACCTCGATGTCGGCCCATCACATCCTGGGGGTGAAGGCGCTCCCAAGGGTTCGGCTGTTCGCCGATTAAAGTGGTACGCGAGCTGGGTTCAGACCGGCGCGAGCCAGGTCGGTCCCTATCTGCCGTGGGCGCACGAGACTTGAGAGGATGTCTCCTTAGTACGAGAGGATTAGGAGGCACGTGCCTCTGGTGTACCAGCTGTCCCGCCCGGGGCATCGCTGGGTAGCTAAGCACGGAAAGGATAACCGCTGAATGCATCTAAGCGGGAAGCCCCCCTCGAGATAAGGTCTCGATTCCCCTTCGGGGGATGAAGGCCCCTGGAAGACTACCAGGTCGATAGGCGGGAGGTGTAAGCACCGAGAGGTGTGTAGCTGACCCGTACTAATGGCCAACTGCTTGACCACTTTCATGAGCGGCTGTTGCAAGCCGCCTTCCAAACGCGTGTGTTCGATCACCCGCAAGTACGTTCCCGCGTCCGCTTCTTCAATCGCCAAAGAGCCTCGATTCCGACGCCGTGGCCTCTGGCCTGCGGCGTCTTTTTTTTCGCGCTGCCCATCCCTCGGTGCTGCCTGTCTCTCGGCGTCGAACGGCGGTGGGCCAGGGCGAGAAAACCGGGAATTGGTTCCGCTGACGCTTGACATGACGACGACAGGCGGGTAGGGTTCGGTTCATGGAATAGCTGAGATGATGGCGACTCGCTTCATCCCGCACGTCGGCGACCGATTCAGATCTCGGCTCGCGCTGAACCCACGGCCTTGATCGAAGCCAACCCGCAGGCATGTGGCAGCGGGGCTTCGCCTGGGCGGCTGTGTCAAGGGCCGGCGCTTCGGCCACACGGTCGACTTTGCCGACGAGGGCACGCCCAGGGCGAGAACGCAAGCCTGCGGGCGTGTGTGGGGCGGGGAAACGTGGATGAAGATGGGCTCGAAGTCGCTTGTCGATCGGAGCGAGTTGAGGTTCGAGGCCGCCGATACCCGAAGCCGCTACACCCTCGACTACCCCGGCAGTGGAGGCGCCAAGCCGGGCTACAACATGCCCCGCTGGGTCAACACCAGCGGCGAAACCGGGGCGTGGAGCGAGACGGCGACGGCGACAATCGGGGCGTGAACCACCACCATTTGGGAGATCAGAGGAATGGCAGAGCAGATCATCTTCGAGCAGGGGGGGACGAAGGTTACGTCGGCGCGGGTCGTGATCGGACCGCAGACTTACGCGCTGGGAGGAATTACGTCCGTCCAGGCGCGGGAGATCCCGCCAAGTCGCAAAGGCCCGATAATATTAATGATCGTCGGCTTTCCGTTTTTCTTCATCGGCACAATCATCGGCATCATTTGGCTCATCAGGCAGAAGACGACCTACGCCGTGTTGCTCGTCTCCGCGGCCGGAGAGCAGGAGGCGCTGACAAGCAAAGACAAAGCACTGATTGCCCAGATCGTGAACGCCATCAACGAGGCGATCATCGCGCGCGGCTAGGGGCGCTCTGCCAGAGCGGCGAGTCGCGAAACTGTGCCAAGGCGCGGAGCGCACCTGCACATGGAGTCAGCGCGCATTCGCATCGCGGTCTCATGGCTCTTTGCCATCGCCGGCGGCGTCATTGGCTTCGCCGCTGGTCCCGATGCTGCCGACCATCGCTTGCTGACGGGGGTTGTCGGGGTCTACCTCGGTTGGGCCTTGTATTGGGGCGTCCCGCCCGTTTGGGTCGCTTGGTGCAACTTCGTGCGCCGAGAGGGGGTCTGGGACTTTCGGGGCGAATTCGTGATATCGCTCGTGTTCTTCTTCTATGTACCACTGGTCGGCGGGTACATCTACGGTGTATTTGGTGGGGCACTCTATGAGTTCCTTAAGCACCTGCGCCTCGCGAAGGGAATGAGTCCTACCCCGTTTGCGCCAAGACGGCGCGAGCCCAGCCTCGAAGAGATAGTCGGTGGGCAGGAAATGATGCGAAGTCTTGGCCCAGACGCCGACGTCCAGCCCGCCGGCTACGATGCAGACGTCCAAGCCGAACCAGCATCGGCTGTGCCGCTCGTCCCCTCAGACGGCATATGCCGTGGCTGCGGTGTCCAACTGCGTCAGTCCGCGAGGTTCTGCGCGCATTGCGGTGCCGCCAGCGACTCTTTGCCGCACGGGTGACTAGTCCGACGTCGTGCCGGGCGTGGACGTCCGAGTCTCGGCGAGGTGGCACACGGCACTCCTGCTTTCGGTCCGCGTCCCCCCTCCGTCGCCATTGCCGCGGCGCTGGATTACGAAGCACGTTGCACCGGAACGGGGCGACGCCGGCGCGACCGAGACCACGGCCAAGGGGCGTTGGCGTTTTCTTGCCCGTTTGCCATTGAGCGTCGGAGCCGCTCCTGATAAACTACGAACTGACGCGCCGGGATTGCGGGGCGTCCGGATGATTCGTCGGATTCGCCGGTGGCGCGAACCCGGCCGGTTCTCCGGAAACTTCCGCGGCTGCCGGCCCCGGCCTCCGCCATACCGCTCCTCGCCGCGTACGGCTTTGCGGCTCGAGGTCGCGTGTTGACGGTGACCGGTAGGTGTCGATCCGGCGGTGAGCCCGGCCGCCGGAGGACGGCCTCAGACTTGAGGATGGTGAACCGTGGCCTACGCGCCGACCGGCCGTGCCCTGCACCCGGATCGCTGGTGTTCCGCTGCCGGCGCGATGTTCGCAGCCCTCGCCTGGCTTCCCCCCGCCGCCGCCCAGTATCCCACCTACCCGCAAATCGAAACCACGCTGCTGAATTCCCAGACCAACTACCCGGCCCTGTGCCAGCGGTACAACCTGGGCACGACCGTCCAGAACCGCACGATGTGGGCGCTGCGCATCTCCGACAACGTGGGCGTGGAGGAGGACGAGCCGGAGTTCCGGTTCATCTCCACCATGCACGGCGACGAAGTGACGGGCGTGATGCTGTGCCTGAACCTCATCGACTACCTCACCACCAACTACGGCACCGACCCGCGGGTCACGAACCTCGTCGACTCCGTGGACATCTGGATTCAACCGTGCATGAACCCAGACGGCTACGTACTGGTGCAGCGTGAGAACGCCAACGGCGTGGACCTGAACCGCAACTTCCCCGATCCCTTTACCAGCCCGAGCAACACCACCACCGGCCGGCAGAAGGAAACCGCGAACATCATGAACTGGGCCTTTGGGCGGTCGTTCGTCCTGGCCGCCAACTACCACGGCGGCACGATGGTGGTCAACTATCCGTACGACAACAACTCCTCGGGCAGCAGCGTCTACACCGCCTCGCCGGACGACGATCAGTTCATCTGGTCCAGCGAGGAATACACGCGGAATAACCTTCCCATGTGGAACAGCGCCACGTTCTTCCACGGCATCACCAACGGCGCCGACTGGTACGCCATCAGCGGCGGCATGCAGGACTGGTCGTATCGCTACATGGGCACCAACGAGGTGACCATAGAGGTGAGCACGGTCAAAACGCCGCCCTATTCGCAGATGCCCGCCTTCTGGGCCGACAACCGGGAGGCGATGCTGACGTACATCGAGACCGTCCTTACCGGCGTGCGCGGCATCGTCACCGACGCCAACACGTTGTCGCCGCTGTTTGCGACGGTGGCCGTCGTGGGGCGGGATCATGACATTTTTACCGACCCTGCGGTGGGAAATTACCACCGCCTGCTGCTGCCCGGCACGTATGGCATGACGTTCGAGGCGGCGGGTCACGATACCGTGACTGCGGGCAACATCGTGGTGGCGTCCGGGCCGGCCACACGGCTGGATCTGGCCCTCGGGCCGCCCACGGTGGTCAGCGCGCCCAACGGCGGGGAAACCGTGTTCGGGGGCATGCCCACGAACATCACCTGGACCGGCAATCCCACGACGGCCTTCCGCGCCCAATACTCGAACAACTACGGAGACACGACGACGGTCAGCGACGACTTCGAGAGCGGTACGCTCAGCGGCGACTACAGCACGGGCGGTAATCAGCCCTGGACCGTCGCCAGCGGCGGAGCCCATCTGGGCACGTATGCGGCCAAGTCGGGCGTGATCACGCACACGCAGATGACGTGGATGACGCGGTCCTTTACCGGCGGGACGTTGAGCTTCTGGTACCGCGTCAGCTCCGAGGTGGGCTACTACTACTTCAACTTCTACATCAACGGGGTGCAGCAGGTCCACGTCAGCGGCGCAGGGTCGTGGACCAACTACACCACGACGCTACCCACCGGAACCACCTACGTGCTGCGCTGGGAGTATACCAAGGACGGCAGCGTCTCCTCCGGCAGCGACAACGTGCGGGTGGATGATCTCCAGATGACGGTGGACAACACCACCTGGACGGAGATCGGCGTGACCTCGGCGGGCGCCACGTCGCTGCCCTGGACCCCCTCGGTGCCGGGGACGAACTACAAGGTTCGCGTGCGCGCGGAGTACAGCGCCGACGCTCACGGCGCGTGGGACGAAAGCAACGCGACCTTCACGGTGCAGAGCTCCATACCCGCGGTTTCGGACTGGGGCATGGTGGTGATGCTGCTGCTGGTCGTCGTCGCGCAGACCTTGGCGTTGCGTGCTCGATACGCCGCGCCGCGGCCGGCGACGCCGGTGCGGGCAGGGCTCTCGAACGCAGGGGATGCCCATGCGTAACGGTTTCATGCTGATCTCGCTGCTGTCAGCCGCGCTCACGGGCGCACACGGCCGGGCCGCCGAACCGGGCGCCGGCATCCACGCCGCCGTCACCGCGGGGGACGTTCCGCGCGTCGCGACGCTGCTTGCCGGCTCGCCGGGCGCCGTCCAGGAAAAGGACGCCACGGGCGCCACGCCGCTCCACCTGGCCATGCGGAACCTCAAGCCGGACATGGTAAAGTTGCTTCTCGAACGTGGGGCGGACGTCAATGCCCGGGACCGCGACGGCTGCACGCCGCTGCATCGGGCGGCGTACTACGGCGAAGACGCCTGGCGTGCGGCCCGCCAAGCGGTCGCCGGGCTGCTCCTGGAACACAAGGCGGATGTTGCCGCGGTGGATGCGCAGGACAGGACGGCGCTGCACATCGCGGCGATCAAGGGCCGCGTGGAACTGGTGGAGCCCCTCCGTGCGGCCGGCGCGTCCCTCGCAGCCGCGGATCGCCTGGGGCGCACTCCGCTGCACGACGCGGCGATGTCCAGCCAGGTGGGCGTCGTTAAGGCGCTGCTTGACGCCGGCGCGGACCCCGCCGCCGCGGACGACGACGGAAACACGCCTCTGCATCTGGCGGCGCGGCGGTTTCGCAAGGAGGCCGCGGAGCTGTTGCTTTCCCGTGGGGCCAGCGTGCACGCCACGAACAAGGCGAAGGCCACGCCGCTGCACCTGGCGGCGGCGGAAGGCGGCGACGAACCGGAACTGGACCAGGCGGCGCTCCGCGTCGTGGAGGTACTGCTGTCGGCGGGTGCGGAGGTCAACGCCCGCGACGTCCAGGGGGCTACGCCGCTCCGCTACGCCATCAAGAACGGCCGCAAGGCTACCGCCTCCGCCTTGTCGCTTCGCGGCGGTATCGAGTAGCCGGACGGGTGATCGGGCCGCCGACGGCTCGGCATTTCTTGTCAGGGTGACATCGGGGTTCCTATGATCGGGCAGTGAGGCAGCCGGTTCGCGCCGCCGACACCGCCGCGGCTTGTGATCGAAGCGAATGAGTGACACCATCCGTCGTCGCCGGTTGTACCGCAGCTCCGTGGTGGCGGTGCGCGACGTATGCTGCCGGCCCCACGATGCGAGCTGCGGCGGGGAGGAGTTCTCCACCAGCGCCGACGTGGTCTTTCCGCGCTCGGGCGCCTTCCTGTGGCACATCCGCGGCGAAGAAGTGCTCGGTGACGCCCATCACGTGCTCTTCTTTCCTCTCGGCGAGCCTTATCGCGTCAGCCATCCGGTTTCGGGCGGGGACGACTGCACCGTGTTCTCCTTCGCATCCGAGGTACTCGCCGACGCTTTCGCGAGCGTCGATCCCGCGGTTCGCGATGCCCCGGAGCGGCCGTTCCGAGCGGTCCATTGCCGCGTGAGCGCCATGAGCGTCGCCGTCCAGCAGGGGCTGCGGCGCGTGCTTTGCTCCGGCAATGATGCCGCGCCCGACCCGCTCGCGGTCGACGAGGTGTCGCTTCGTTTGCTGGCGGCGGTCGCGGAGGCAAGCGGCAGGCGGCAGTCCCTCCGTCCGGCGAGGCTTCGCGGCGATACCGTCCGCTGGCATAGGGCCGTTGCCGCCGAGACGCGCAAGTTGCTGCTCCTCCGCTTCCACGAACCGCTCACGCTTCCGGAGATTGCCCGGCAGGTGCACGTGTCGCCGTTCCACTTGGCGCGGGTGTTTCGCCGTGAGGCGGGTGTGTCACTGCATCGCTACGTCACGCAGCTTCGCCTGCGGGCGGCCATGGAACGACTTGCCGACGGCAACGGCGACCTCAGCCAACTTGCCCTTTCCCTGGGCTTTTGCAGCCACAGCCACTTCACCGATTCCTTCCAACGCGCCTTCCACGTATCGCCCGCGGAATTCCGCGATCGCCTCACCACGCAACGGCTGCGTGAAATGAGCAAGAATCTGGAAGCCCCGGCCTCCGTCGTGGCGTAACCTCTTAACAACACAACGCGGCCGGCAACCCCGCAGCACGCGGGCACAAGCCGACGCGCGGTGTGGCGTTGGCCCGATCGGTGGGAGGCGGCAACGGCGGCCTCGCGGGCGGATGCCGGGATTCCTGACGGAGGCACACGACGTGGCGACGAAGAAGTGTCCGGTATGTGACTGGGAGATCAAAGAGGGCGGCCAATCGGTCAAGGTCGAGGGCAAGACGGTCGTGGTGTGCTGTGACGAGTGCGCCGCGAAGGTCAAGGCCGATCCCGGGAAGTTCTCCCAGGTGAAGGGGTGAGGCTCGGCCGCGGGGTGCGGCGCCGGCATCGCAGGTCCGGCGCCGCGCCCACTACGGACCGGGCGAAGTTGGCAATCGGTCAGCGGGAGGAACGCCGCCATGGGGCTCCTGGTTGTAGCGTGGTTCATGGGTACAGCAGCGGCACGCGGTGCCGGGGAGGATCAGATGACAGGCGTGCAATCGGCCCGGGATCGAGAACAGATTCTGGCGCATATCGACAGCATCTTTCAGGCCTACATAGCCCAGGATCGCGACACCATCCGGCGGACGCACACGGAAGACTGGGTGGGATTCCAGGGTCCCAGCACCGGCATCGAGCGCGGGCTCGACGCCTACATGAAGAACGCCGAGAGGTCTCTGCAGCATTTCCAGGGCACTGGGTATCAACTCCTCGACACCGAGGTGCAACTCCACGGCGACGTGGCACTGGTGTACTACGTGGCGCGCTTCGACTACCGCGACGCGGAGGGCAAACCGGGTTCGCTGCCTTTGCGTTCCATCGACGTATATCGCCGCGAGGCGGGACGGTGGAACCAGGCAGGCTCGCACATCACGCCCATCCCCGGCGCGGGCGCGTGGGGAGAAGCCGCCGGATCACCGTCCGGGACGGGCGCGGTCGCGGCCGCCGAAGGCGCGTCGCGCACGCTCACGGCCGCGGAGCGCGAGGCGCTGCTCGCGGCGCGCGAGGAAGTGTGGCGTGCCTGGTTCTCGAATGACTCGGTGCGGCTGAGCCGGGTGCTGCCGGCGGAACTGATCACCATCGACCCCGGAGTGCCGGGCTGGTCCGATCGCGCCGGAGCACTGGCCGGCGCCGAACGCTTCGCCGCCGACGGCGGGCGCCTTCTACGGCTGGAGTTCCCGCGCACCGAGATTCAGGCGTACGGCAACGTCGCGATCCTCTACACGGAATACCTCTTCGAGACGCAGGTGGGCGACCAGCATCGGACGGTACGCGGCCGCGGGACCGAGATGTTCCATCGCCGCAACGGCGATTGGGTCAATACCGGCTGGCATTTGGACGCGGGGCCATGACGGACGAGGTGAACCGGCTGGGCGCCCGCGGGGTGCTGGTGCCGCCGCGGCGGAGTCTATCCGCCGCCTGGCGCCCGCTTGGGCGGTCGTTCGCGGAGCATGCACGCCGCGACGCGGAGGATCTCCTCCGGCTCGGCCATGCGCCCCACGCCGACGCTGCGGCAGGCAAGCCAGCCCTCCCCCGGGCCGACGAAGGCGAAGCCATGTTCCTTAAGGATGCTTACGTTTCTCTGCACGATGGAGTTGGCCCACATACGCACGTTCATCGCGGGGGCCAGTAGCACCGGCGCGCCGGCGGCGATGAGCAGCGTGGAGAGCAGGTCATCGGCGATACCCGCGGTGGCTTTGCCGACCAGGTTCGCCGTCGCCGGCGCCACGAGCAACAGATCAGCGGTTTCGGTGGCAGCGATGTGCTGCACGTCGGCGGGGTTCGGCGCCTTCCACAGGCTGGTGAGCACGGGGCGCCCGCTAAGCGACTGGAAGGTGAGGGCGGAAACGAATCTACGGGCGGCGGAGGTCATGGCCACGGTGACCACCGCACCGCGCTGGACCAGATCGGACACTACCTGGCAGGTCTTGTAGGCCGCGATGCCCCCGCACACGCCGACGAGCACTTCGTACCCGGCAAGGTCGCGCGCCGGCGGCTCAGGCGGGTTCTTCATTCTCCGACCCTTCCTCGGGCAGCTCGAGCTCGATCTTGCCCTCGAGGATTTCCCTCGTGATGACCTCCATCTCGGTGAGCCCCTTGCTTTCCACCATGGGCCGGCTGCCCTGCATCAATTGCAGCCAACGGCGCTGGATCAGGGCGCAGAGCTTGAAACGCCCCCCGACCTTGTCCATGATCTCGTCATTGCGTAGCGCTTCGATCATGCCTTCTGTTGCTCCCGCGTTATGATCGCCTTGACCTGTTCTACGGTCGTTTCCAGGACGTCGTTCACCACGAAGTAGGGGTAGCAGCCGCTGTCGCGCGCGGTGGCGATTTCGCCATCGGCCTTGGCCAGCCGCCGGGTCAGCTGCTCCCCAGCTTCTGTTTTACGCCCTTCCAGCCTCGCCCGCAAGGACTCGGCATCGGGGGGCAGGACGAAAACGCGAATGGAATCGGGCATGCGGGCCGCCACCTGCATGCCGCCCTGGACGTCGATCTCCAGGATGACGCTCTGCCCGCGGCGGAGGGCCTGCTCCAGGGGCGCGCGGGGCGTGCCGTAGCGGTGGCCGACATATTCGGCGGATTCCAGGAACTCGCCCGCCGCCTCCCGCCGGGCGAACTCCTCGCGAGTAAGAAACTCATAGCTGACGCCCGGAACGTCGCCCGGCCGCATGGGACGGGTGGTTGCGGAAACGCTCCAGACGGCGCCGGGCAGGTCGGCGAGCAGCGCCGTGCAGATCGACGTCTTGCCGGCCCCCGAGGGCCCGCTGATGACGATCAGCTTGCCGCGAGTCTCGCTTCGAGGCATTGGGTTGGTGGGCATGACGAACCTGGGCAGGCCCTAAGCCAGAGCGTTACGCGCCTCGGGGCCACGGTCCGACCCCCGCGTCGACGCGACTCGCCCCTGGCTCTCTAACTTGCTTTGGCGATTCGACATTTGCCGTTCGCCATTCATTCGACGTTCTGCACCTGCTCCTTGAGGCGGTCGATCAGGCCCTTGACCTCCACGATGCTGCGGGCGATGACCGCGTCGTTGCTCTTGGAGCCGATGGTGTTGGCCTCGCGCAGCAGCTCCTGCGCCAGAAAATCCAAGGTCCGTCCCACGGGTTCGGCGCGGTTACACAGGTCGGCGAACTGGTCGAGGTGTGAGGCGAGCCGCGTCAGTTCCTCGCTGATATCGCAGCGTTCGGCGTAGATGGCGACCTCGCGCATCAACCCCTCGGTCTCCAGCTCGAAGCCTCCGCCCTGCATCAACAGGCCCACGCGTGTGCGCAGCCGCTCGTGGTACTCCTGCACCACCAGCGGCGCTCGCGCCGCCACCTCGCGCAACCGTTCACGCACCCCGGCGCAGGTGTCGTTAAGCGCGGCGCGAAGCGTGCCGCCCTCCTCACGACGCATGGCGAGCAAGGAATCGAGCGCCTGGCCGCAAAGCCGTTCCAGCAGTCCCTGCTGCCGCTGCCGGGTCTCGTCGTCGAACTCCGGAGCCTGGGTTACGCCGGGAAGCTGTGCCACACTGCCTAAGTCGATCGTGGGCTGCACGCCCTTGGGGGCCTTGGCCTGCGCGAGCTGGTCCACGTAGCCCTGGAGCGCCGCGAGGTTGACGGGGCAGAGGACGGATCTGCCGTCGCCGCCCACACGCAACGTGCAGGTCACGCTGCCGCGCGACAGTCGGCCGCGCAGGACCTTCTCCACGGCGCTTTCCGCGAATTGCCAGGGATCGGGCAGGCGTATGGCGAGCTTCAGGTATCGGTGGTTGACGCTGCGTAGCTCCAGTGAGTACGTGGCGCCGTCTTCCACGTGCTCCGCGAGGCCATAGCCCGTCATCGACTGGATCATGGAGCGGCGGGTTCCTTGTCCTTCTCCGGTGCGGGCTGGGGATCGCCCTCGGCGGGTTTGGCCTCGGCCGGCTTGGCTTCCTCAGCTTTCTTGCGCGCCGCTTCCTCCAGTCCGGGGGGCAACTCGCCGGGAGCCACGGGCGTAGGGACAATCTGCACCGCCCCGGGCGGCAGCGGCGAACCGTCCTCGGTGGTCACCGTAATGCCGGAGCCCTCGGGTCCGGCGGCGCCATCGGGGGTGATGGGGATGGGCGTGGCGGTCAGCGTCCGAGTGTCAGGCGACGCCGGTGTCGCCGTGGCTGCCTGGGCCTTGAGTGTGGCCGACTGGTCAAACACGTAATTCGCGCAGACATTGAGCAGCACGAAAAGGGTTGCGACCACGACCGTGATCCACGTGAACACGTCGCCGGTCTTGGCGCCGAAGGCGGCCGTTCCGCCCGCGCCGCCGAAAGCCCCCGCCAGCCCGCCCCCGCGACCGCGCTGGAGCAGGATCACCAGCATCAGTAGCCCGGAGACGCCCAGAATCACCAGGGCGAGCAGCCACTCACCCCACGCCATGGCCAATACGTTCATCGAACTTCATCCTCGTCGGGTGCCAGGCACCCACTACACCCTCGCGCTGGTGCAAAGGCCGCGAACACCAGGTGACCGGCTGGAAGGCCGGTCCCACAGCGCCTGATTCCGCACGGCCGGGGACCTGGATGACCGAGCGCTTGGGCGCCGCCCCGCACCGTTTTGCCCGCCACCTAACGGTCGCGGCTCTGTCCCCGCGGGGTCGAAGCGCGCCCGCCCGTTTAGCGGGCCTGGCTCCTCGCACCCACCGCGGCGCGTATGATAGCGGCAAAGTCCGCGGCTTCCAAACAGGCCCCGCCCACGAGGGCTCCCCCCACCCCGGGCTGGGACATTAGGTCCGCGGCGTTGCCGGGTTTGACGCTGCCGCCGTAGAGGATGCGGATGGTTCCGGCCGTCCGGCCGTCGTAGATGGCCGATAGCCGCGAGCGGATGAGCGAGTGGACCTCCTGAGCCTGGCCCGGCGTGGCATTCCGGCCGGTGCCGATGGCCCAGACGGGCTCGTAGGCGACCAGCAGCCGTTCCGCGGGCACGTCCTTGGCCAGAACCTCACCGAGTTGCCGCTCGATCACGGAGTACGTTTTGCCGCCTTCGCGCTCGTCGAGGGTCTCGCCCACGCAGTAGATGACCGTCAGCTCGGCGGCCACGACGGCGCGGACTTTCTTCGCCAGTAGGGGACCGGTCTCCCCGAAATGTTGGCGCCGCTCGCTGTGGCCGATGATGACGTGCGTGCAGCCCGTCTCCTTGACCATGGGCACGGCGATTTCGCCGGTGAACGCGCCCTGCGGTTCGAAGTGCGCGTTTTGTGCCCCCAGCATGACGCGGGAGCCGGCCAGCGCCTTGGCCATGGGGAAAAGCAGGTGGAACGGCGGGCAGACCAACACCTCCGCCGCCGTGATGGGGGCACCGCCGCCGGTGCCGTCCACCGCGTCGCGGATGCCCTTTACCAGGTCGCGGGCCTGGGCGAGCGTCTTGTGCATCTTCCAATTGCCGGCAATCAGCGGGGTTTGCATAGTGCGTTGCGCCTTACCTAACACGCCGTGGCGAACGGGCGCCGCCAAGGCGTGGCACGGGCCTCTTGCCCCTTGAAACCACGAGCCGGAAGCCCATGCCACGAGTTTCGCCACAGGCTGGTGGGGCTGGTCCTTCCGTTTCCTTCGCGGGCCGGATGCAGATTAGTCGGTCCGCCGCCGCGGGGCAACGGCATGGGGGCGCCGGCAGGAACGCTGGTATTGGACTGTCGTCTGACCGGTTGCGGTCCGTGGCACAGAGGCGGCACCTGATCGGCACCGCGACAGCCATGGAGCCGTCGGCAGCAGCACCGCGCCACAAGAGCATGTCCCGTTCGTAGTTGAAGGTTGAAAAAAGCGGTGGTGGCTCGATCCTATCCGTTGCGTAGGCGGGTAGGGTTGTGAAATCTTTCAGGAGCCACCACCGTGAAGCAAGCATACCAAGTCATCGAGCGGAGCGAC
>JACQXM010000014.1 GCA_016208685.1 Planctomycetota bacterium
GAGCTGAGCCACGATGCGTTGCCGTGGCCCGCGCTCGGTGCGCTGTGATTCAACCAACGCGAAGTAGGTGTGCCGCTTGCCGTCCTTGGTGCGGTGGTATTCGCGAAGAAACATCCTTGACTCCTCGCGCTCAATCTACCCCTCCTATCACGAATGCAACGGGGTAGGTCTTCACTACACGCACCTGCGACGCACGGACTACGCCTGGCGCTACCGCCAAGGCGGTTCCGCCCCCCAAATCCAGCCAAAAATCGCTACGATTCTTCGCGAACTGCGCAACCTGGGCTAGGAGTGCTCGCGGAGGCGGGCTGAGATGAGAACCTCAGAACCTCATCAGGGCGGAAGGCCAGGGCTGCACGGCGCGCCGAACGAACCTGCGACTGAACTCAATAGCCATCACGATCCATCGAATTCTTCGGACCTCCGCGTCTCGGCTCAGCGACCGTCAACTCGTTCGCCGAGTGCCATGCCCAAGCGCAGCGCGGGCATGCCCCCGTAAGCAAGCGTCGTCGGCCCGCTGTCACGTCGCGTCGTACCTTCTGCGCGCCTCGCCCGTTGGCACGGGTTACTACGCAGTTGTCGCCTGATTGCCTTGAGGGCCCGGCTTTCCAGCCGGTCAACCCAGCCTTCACGATCATCGCGCGACGGCAGGGTTGCCGAAGTGTCCACAGAGTGCCCGAAACACGGTTGGTCGTGGCACGTGCGTCCACCTGCCCTACTGCACTTCCGCTCACGCTCTACGGCACCGCCTGGAAGCGGTTTTGGAAAGCAGCGACGTCCTTCAGATCCAGGAATCGATCACTTCCCAGATACCCGTCATGACAACCGGCCGGGAAGGGAACGCCCGGCCCTGTCACCGGAAGCCACCGGCCGAAAATGGCCACGAAATCGTCCAAGTCCACGTCGCCGTCAACGTCGCGGTCGCCGCGGAGGCCGGTCACCCCAAGACTGTGAGCCTCCCCCGCCGCCACCGAAACGAATCCCATTTTCAGCATCGGAACGTCAGTTTGCCCTTGGGTACTGTTTCCCCACGCAGTAGTGTCACCGTCGACCCTCACTCCCAGGCTGTGAAACCCGCCCGCCGCTATCTGGATGAACCCGCAATTTGGCGCAGGCACGTCACTTTGCCCATGGGAGTTGTCCCCCCATGTGACAACAGTGCCGTCCGCCTTGAGTCCCAGACTATGGTGCCGGCGGGCCGCGACGTGCACGAATCCCATATTGGGCGGCGGAACAGTCAGTTGACCGATGCGATTGTCTCCCCACCCTACGACCGTACCGTCGGCCTTAAGGCCAAGACTGTGAAACATGCCCGCCGCGACCTGGATGAATCCCGCATTCGGCGCCGGAACGTTGGTTTGCCCCTCGTAGCGCATTCCCAGGGCTACAACGGATCCATCGGACTTTAGGCCGAGACTATGATACCCTCCCGCCGCGACCTGAATGAATCCTGTGTTCGGCGCGGGAGATCTGGCTTGACCGTAGAAGTCGTAGCCCCAAGCCACAATAGAGCCGTTGGCCTTCAGTGCCAAACTGTGGTTCCCGCCCGCCGCAACCTGCACGTAGCTACTATTCGGAGCCGGGACGTCGATTTGCCCGTAACTGTTGTCACCCCACGGGATGATAGAGCCATCGGACTTCAGTCCCAGACTGTGGTTCCAGCCTGCGGTGACCTGGATGAATCCACTATTTGGCGCGGGAACATTGCTTATGTAGCCTCCCCACGCGACGATGGAGCCGTCGGCCTTGACGCCGACGACTTGGTGCCCCCTCACCGCAACGTGGATGAATCCACTATTCGGCGCGGGAACATCGGTCTGACCGAAATCGTTCAGTCCCCACGCTGCAATGGAGCCGTCAGTCTTCAGTCCTAAGCTCGTGTGCAAGCCCGCCGCAATCTGGCTAAATCCTGTGTTCGGCGTAGGAACAACCGATTGGCCGTAATGCGGGTAGCCCGACCGCCCCGGCTCCCCTGCTCCCCATGCCACGATGGAGCCGTCGAACTTCAATGCCAAAGTGTGATCCATGCCAGCCGCGACGGCAACGAAGCCGGTATTCGAGGAAGGGCTGGAGCATTGCCCGTAATCAGAATCCTGCCCATACCTTGCTCCACATCCCCACGCCACGACGGATCCGCCCGCCTTCAGTCCCACACCGTGGCTCAAGCCCCCCGCGACCTGGATGAATCCAGAATTCGGAACTGCAACTGCGGTTTGATCGCAGCAGTCGTCGCCCCACGCTACGATGGAGCCGTCGACCTTAAGCCCTAAACTGTATAGTTCGCCCGCCGCCACCTGGATGAATCCACTATTTGGCGCGGGAACATCTGTTTGCCCGTAACTGTTGCCGCCCCACGCCACGATTGAGCCGTCGGACTTCAGTCCCAGGCTGTGGTTCCAGCCAGCCGCGAGCTGGATGAACCCAGTGTTCGGCGCAGGCACGTTGGCTTGCCCGACGTTGTTGTATCCCCACGCCGCGATCGAGCCATCGGCACTCAGAGCCAGAGCATGGTTTCCGCCCACGGCGACCTGGACGAATTCTGTGCGATGATCACCGCCGACGACCTCCGCACCCCATCCCGCAATTGAGCCGGCAGGCTGTCCCCGTGCGGAACCGTGCTCGAGGGCGAAACCAAACAACCAAATACAAACCGCGCTGGCGCATACGGAGGGAGAGAAGCCAAGGTGCGTCAAGTACGGTTTGGGAGGGCCCATCCGCGTGTGCCGTTCGCTTCGGAGTTGCCGCCGACGCGCCGCGAGCGGCGTCGCCCGCCGCGAAAAGACTCGCCCGATTGTAGCAAGATTGCAACGGGTGTGCCAGAGCAAAAACACGGGACCCTCGAAGCAATGAAACGGGGGCCGAGCCGACCGACAGGCTGCGCGCGCGGGAGTCTGTCCCAGCCCTGCGGATCGGAGTCCACGCTCGGTCGGTGCGAGATGGAACGCACGCACGAGCCGTCACTGCGCAAGTTCATTCCCGGCAGCGACTTACGAAAGCCTACTTCGCGCTTGGCTTTCGGCCCATATGTTCGCAGAAAGTTTGGTACGCGCGCTTGTCCCCGCGGGCACCCGAGGAGCTGAGACGGTGTGCGCCTCAGCGTTCTTGGCGGTGAACAGGATGGGCCGCGATTGGGTCGCCGGCAAGAACCCTCGGGGACGAAACTTGACGCTTCGTTCGAGTGAACGTAAAGGAAGGGTGTCGCTAGGAGTGCTCGCGGAGGCGGGCTGAGATGAGAACCTCAGAACCTGATCAGGGCGGAAGGCCAGGGCTGCACGGCGTTCCGACGAAACCTGCGTAGGGAAGCGACGCCGCGGTCCGGTTATGCCGCAGCCGTGCCCACGGACCGACCCCCGCCTGCTCCCGCGCGCCCCGGCGACTCATCGGAGATGACCCTATGACGCCCATCGAGGTCCTGAATGATCGACCAGCCTCCCGGCCCCGACCGGCCGGCCCCGGCACGCCGCCTGGCAAGTCGCCGACCGGACCCGGTTTGCCACGCGTCGGGGCAGGCGTCGCGGAGCCCTTCCCGGCGTCGGGCAAGGTGTACCGGGAGGGCACGCTTCATCCGTACCTGCGCGTTCCCTTCCGCGAAATCACGCTTTCGCCCACGCGCCTCCCGGATCGCGACGGCACGGTTCGCCTCGAACCCAACGCCCCGCTCACCGTGTACGATACCTCCGGGCCGTACACCGATCCGAGCGTGGCCATTGACCTTGCCCACGGGCTTGCCCCCGTGCGCCTGCCGTGGATCACCACGCGCGGCGACGCCGAGCCCTATCCCGGTCGGAGCCTCCGACCGGAAGACAACGGCCATCGCGCGGCAAACGAGCGAATGGAGGTCGAGCGCTTCCCGGAAAGCTCTCGCCGCCAGCCGCTGCGAGCCAGGGCCGGCGGGAACGTCACGCAGATGCACTACGCCCGGCGCGGGATCATCACGCCGGAAATGGAGTTCGTCGCCCTCCGCGAGAACCTGCGGCAGGAGGCGTATCGGGAACTGCTGGCGTCGCAGCACCAGGGCGAGGACTTCGGCGCGTCCATTCCGCGGGTCGTAACGCCGGAGTTCGTGCGCGATGAAGTTGCCCGCGGGCGCGCGATCATTCCGGCGAACGTCAACCACCCGGAACTGGAGCCGATGGTCATCGGTCGCAACTTCCTGGTGAAAATCAACGCCAACCTCGGCAACTCGGCCATCACCTCTTCCATCGAGGAGGAGGTGGACAAGATGGTCTGGGCCATCCGCTGCGGGGCGGACACGGTCATGGACCTTTCCACGGGGAAGAATATCCACGAGACGCGGGAGTGGATTCTGCGCAACGCGCCGGTGCCCATCGGCACGGTGCCCATCTACCAGGCGCTGGAGAAGGTGGGCGGCAAGGCCGAAGAGCTTACTTGGGAGATCTTCCGCGACACGCTGATCGAACAGGCTGAGCAGGGCGTCGATTATTTCACCATCCACGCCGGCGTGCGCTTGCGGTACATCCCGCTGACGGCCCGGCGCGTGACGGGGATCGTGTCGCGCGGAGGGTCAATTCTCGCCAAGTGGTGTCTGGCGCATCATCAGGAGAACTTCCTGTACACGCACTTTGAGGAGATCTGCGAGATCATGAAGGCGTACGACGTATCGTTCTCGCTGGGGGATGGGCTACGGCCGGGGTGCATCGCCGACGCCAACGACGCGGCGCAGTTCGCCGAGCTCGACACGCTGGGGGAGCTGACGCAGATCGCCTGGAAGCACGACGTGCAGGTGATGATCGAGGGGCCCGGGCATATCCCCATGCACCTGATCAAGGAGAACATGAACCGCCAGCTTGCCGCCTGCGGCGAGGCGCCGTTTTACACGCTGGGTCCGCTGACCACGGACGTGGCCCCCGGCTACGACCACATCACGTCGGCCATCGGCGCGGCGATGATCGGCTGGTACGGCTGCGCCCTGCTCTGCTACGTTACGCCCAAGGAGCACCTGGGGCTGCCCGACCGCGAGGACGTGAAGGCCGGGGTGATCGCCTATCGCATCGCGGCACACGCCGCGGACCTGGCCAAGGGGCACCCCGGGGCGCAGCTTCGCGACGACGTCCTCTCCAAGGCGCGGTTCGAGTTCCGTTGGGAGGACCAGTTTAACCTCTCGCTGGACCCGGCCACGGCCCGCGCCATGCACGACGAAACCCTGCCCCAGGAGGGCGCGAAGGCGGCGCACTTCTGCTCCATGTGCGGCCCGCAGTTTTGCAGCATGAAGATCACGCAGGACGTGCGCGACTACGCCGCGAAACTGGGACTTGCCGAGGAGGAGGCAATCCGGGTGGGGATGGAGGAGAAGGCACGGGAGTATCGAGTACGCGACCCGAGCGCCCAAACCTGATAGCGTATTGGTCGCGCGATGGTGCAGGGGTACACTCTTGCACCGGTTGACCGTCTCGTGGCAGCGTAAGGAAATCGTCTTCCATGGCCCTTGAGGCAACGCGGACCGTGAACGCTCAGTTACCATCATTCCGACACCCACCAGTGGTCGAGACGGTTCTGGGCGTCCAGTTTGCTCGGATCGACGGGTTTACGAACGCGCACCTCGGCGCGTTCTGGAAGTACCTCGTGAACGAACTGGAAGGCGGACCACGTGACTGGCTAAGAACGTCGGATGCTCCACCGCTTCCGGATACGTTCGAGACCTTCGGGGCAAGTGACAAGTGGACTGCGGCTCTGGCGGCTTCGGTCGCTCAGTCGGACGCCCCGCGCCGACTTCAGATCCGCAACGCCACCAACGACCGGATGATCCAGGTCCAGAGCACGCGTCTGCATTACAACTGGGTTGGTACCGCAGGCGACACCTATCCGCGATACACGCGCATCCGACCGGAGTTTGATCGCGTGCTCAGCTCATTCGGGGCGTACTTGCGGGGAGAGTCGCTTGGCGAGCTCCGGGCGAACCAGTGGGAAGTTACGTATGTCAACCACATTCCAAAGGGCTCGGTCTGGGACAACCCGGGCGATTGGTCCGGCCTGTTTCCCACGCTGCCCGGACCGGCGGCCTCGATCTCCACAGCCAGCTTCGAGAGCTTCGGTGGCCAATGGCATTACGAGATTTGCCCGAAGCTAGGCCGGCTTCACGTGGATATCCGACACGGGCGCCGCAACACCGTCAAGCAGGAGGAATTGCTGGTTATGACCCTCACCGCGCGGGGGCCTGTCGACGAGTCGGTCCCGCTGAACCGAGGGCTGGAACTCGGACATGAAACGATCGTAAGATCATTTGCGGAGTTGACTGCTCCGGAAGCTCATGCCGTTTGGGAGATCAACCATGCGTGATACGGGAGGTGCGCTCCTCAGTGACGAGCCAACGCCGGTGGTCCGCACGGGCGCATTGGATGAGGACGGAATGGCACTCCCGGATGAGCGAGCCCGGGCGTCCCGGGGGGCTTGGCAGCACGCGATTGACGATTACCTGATCGAGTGGGGCCGCCATCCGGAGCAACTCGCGGACGAGGCGCTGGACCTGGTGGCACCGACGCCTATCGCTATCCGAATCGCGTCCGACCTCGCTATGCGGGCGCGGGATAACGCGTGGCCGCCCCCGCTTCGCGTTGTTCCGGACGGCGAGGGGGGGATAGCGTTTGAGCTGCGGGCCGGAGCCGTTTTCCAGTCGCTCGAGGTTTCAGGCGACGGAGTGCTGGAGCTTCTGACCTTCCGCGATTCCAAGCTTGTCTCTCGTGATCCACTGCCTAGAGTCGGATAGCGGCGGGATGGCTCCATGTCCGACGGAACCGAGCCGATCGCCGACGACGAGTTGCTCTATCGCCGCGTTCCCGAAGCGTGGTTTGATCGGAAAACGGATGCCAGACCGTCTCCACTGGCGTTCAAGCCACGCGAAGGCGATGTGACGGGCATCTCCGTGTCACGGGGCAAGTACAAGACTCCCGAACAGGCCGCGGTGAACCAGTCCGGCAAGTCATACTACGTTGCCGTTCTTCGAGCCGGCGATCTTCGCACGTGTGGTATGGACGTCGTCGCCCGCCCGCAGGAAGGTGACCCAGGGCACGCCGAGATTCCGGAACTGACTTTCGCAAGCCGGCAGACGCCGACGGCCAAAGGCTTCCAGCTACTGCTCGCTGAGCGTCTCTGCCGCGAGGTCCTCGGTCCGTTCCCGGAAGCCTCGTGAAGAATGATGCTCCGGGACTCCTCCACAACAGCCATTTGCCCGTGCTGCGAGCCCGATCGAGCGCAGACTCCTTCCGCCCGATAACTTCACCCACGCCGCGATCCATCCGATGTTCACGCATCGGCAAGGCCCGCGCGCCCAGGCCGCGTCCGTCAAACGCGATCGCCGGCGTCGCACAGCCCTTGGCGGGAGGTCGACGGCTCATGCACCACCGAGAGTTTGGTCTGGATCGTCCCCCGTTTGATGATCAGACGGACGCGCAACGCGCCTTCACCACGCCCGAAGCGGACGAAATCCTCGCCGCCGGACAATACGCGGCGCGCTTCGGCGGCGGCATGATGCTGGTGCTTGCCGAGGCGGGGGCGGGAAAGACGGTATTGCTCCATCGCCTGGTTTCCGCCTTGGGCGCCGACGACCAGACCGTCGTCGTGACTTGCCCCTCCGGCGCGGAACTCGATCTGCTCCGCGAAACCTGCCGCGGGTTCGGCGTCACGCTGCCTGCCTCGTACCAGCGCCACCGGGCCCTCGAGCGGCTGACACGTCAACTCACCGCGACCGCGAAAGCGAAGCGGCGCTCCGCGCTCCTTATCGATCAGGCTGAACACCTGACCGACGACGGGCTGGCCGTGCTGGAGGTGCTGGCGAACTCCTGCCCGGGCGGGCGTGGACTTCTTGCCGTGGTGCTCTTCGCGCAACCTCAACTGCGGCAGCGGCTGGAGGCCGCGGAGCACGCCCGCCTGCGGCAACATCTGTTCCCCGCGCACTTGCTTCCGCCCCTCAGCTCGGCGCAGACCGTCGAGTACATCCGGCATCGCCTGCGTCTCGCCGGAGGCGAATCGGCGTTGTTCGACGATGCCGCCTTCGAGCCCATCCACGCGGCCGCCGCGGGCATTCCACGGCTCATCCACCGCATCGCCGACGCCGCCATGCTGGTCGCCTACGGCGCCGGCGAGCGCCGCGTAGGTCGCGACACCGTGCTGGAAGTGACACGCCGTGGCGTGCTTCAGGAACGCTCGGCCCCCCTCAGCCACGTCGCGCTCGCTTCGACAACGGCGCTGGTCCGGGGGCTGGAGAAGACCGCGCCATCTCCGCCGCAGCCCTCGACGCCTTCCCCAGTTCCACCCGCCTCAATACCCGATAGACGAGCTAACGTGGCAGGCCGCGCTCCCTCCTCCGCATCTGACGTGGAGCCCGGGCGCATCGTCCCCGCGGGTGTTGATCCGAGCGGCGGGTATTCGCCGAACACGCGTCTGCACGACCGCGAGGTGATGGTGAGCATCGCGGGTCTTTCGGACCCGCAGCACGTAGCGTGGGTACCGCCGCCGGCCACTCCCCCGCCGCCACCGACCATGCCGGCCGTCGCCCCGCCCGGCGAGGCACAGGACCTCGTCGCCAGGCTGGAGCAGGCGTTGGGCCGCGCGGACGAACTCTGCCGCACCTTGGGCGCGGAGCCCGGCGGGCTCGGAACCGGCGCGATCGCACCGCAACAACACGACCTCCCCACGGCCTCCGCGGCCCTGGCCGGCCTGCATGATGCGATGGACCAATTCGTGCCGCGCCTGGAATCGCGCATCGAGGCACTGATCGCCGACGCCGAGGAACGCGTGCGGGCACTGGAATCGCGGGCGGAGCGCGCCGCAGCATGGACCTCGGCGGCCGGCGATCCGCTCGAGCGCCTGGAACAGGCATGCGAGCAGGCGCGATCGGCCGAATCCAGGCTCTCGGGTTTCACGGAAGAATTGGTGCGCCGGGTCGACACGATTCAGGTCCGGTGCGCGGAGTTTTCGGGAGTCATCGAGCGCGGCGAGCACCTGGAACAGCGCCTGACGCGCGCGACGGACTCGGCAGCCCGCGAGTCGCAGGAGTCGGAGGGCCGGATGGCGACACTGGAACGCCGCGTGGC
The DNA here is from genome assembly GCA_016208685.1 of Planctomycetota bacterium. Lineage (GTDB taxonomy): Bacteria > Planctomycetota > Phycisphaerae > UBA1845 > UBA1845 > JACQXM01. The sequence continues at coordinate 9,051 of JACQXM010000014.1, forward strand.
TCACGAGGCGGCGCGGGCGGAGGAACAGGCGCGGGCGTTGCAACGCTGCCAGGAGGCGTCCGCCGCCGGCCAGCGACAGCTCAAGACCCTGCTGGAGATCGCCGCCACCGCCCATCAGGACACCGTGGCGCGGGTCGAGTCACAGCACGCCGCGTTCCGGCAGATGGTCGGGCAGTTGCGCCAGGAGTTGGAACAGGCCGGACACGCCGCGCGGCAGGCATTCTGCGACGACGCCGCTCGTACCGTCGCTACGTCCGCCGGCGCCCTCGATACCGCACTGGAGACGTTCGCACACCGCCAGCGTGAGCTTGCCGACACTGCCATCGCGGACCTGCAAGCCCGCCTGGACGCCGAGGGGACGCGGCACCGGCAAGCGCTGGGGGCGAGTGAAGCGGATGCCGCCAAGGTGCGCGAGGCCGCGTCGTCCGCCGTCGCGCAGGCGCGAGTCGCCCTGGAGCGACTGGTCCAGGAGTATCGCGACGCCGCGGAGGCCGTCTCCGCGAAGCTGGCGGCGGAACGGAAGGCTACGGAAGCGGCCGGCGCGGCACAGCGCCAGGTGACGCTAAGCCATGTCAAGGAAGTGCGGGAGCAGACGGCCACCGCTGTCGCCGACGCGCGCCGAGAGCTTGCAGCCACCGTCGAGGGACACCGTGACGCGGTTGCGACGTTGTTCGAGGCCGCCACGACGCAGCGCACCACCCTGCAACGCGAGATCACGGCCGATCGCGCCCAGGTGTCCGCGATTGCCGCGGCGTGGGAGCAGACGCACGCCCAACGGGTCGCGGAGATGCGTGACGATGCCGCGCAGCTCCAGGCGCAGCTGGAAGCGGCGGAGAAGCAGCAGCACACGCTCCAGGGCGCGGTCGAGGAATCAGAGCAACGCACCCGGGCATCGGTATCGCGTGTGGAGTCACTGGCCGAACGGTTGGGCGGGCTAAGCACGGTGGTGGAGCAGCTCGCCCAACGTGCCGAGTCGGCCCGCGTTCCGCTTGCCGGCGCCGTGGAGCGCAGCGACGGTCTGCTCCAGGCCGTGCAGGAAGCCGCGGGCCGCCTGGAAGGTTTGCAACACAACGTGTCCGCTTCACTGGTGGAGATCGGGTCGCATTACAGCCAGCTCGCCGCCTTGCGCGATCAGACGCAGCGCGGTGAACAAACCGTATCGCGCCTGGTGGGTGCCGACCACGCGGCGCAGAAGCGGGTGAGGCAGCTTGCCGAGATCATCGAGGCCGCCGGGCGATCACGGCAGGCGGCCAAGCGCTGGGTGGCGGACGCGCAGTCGGAGCTCGGGCGCCTCGCGGCACAGCGCGCCGCAGCCGGCGAGCTGATGCAGCGCCTGGCGGAGGCGATCGTCGAGGCGCGCGTCGCGGCGGACCGGGTTTCCGCGACGTCGGCCGCCGGAGTGCAATCGGCGTCCGAGGTGGGACGACGCATCGGCCGGCTCGCCGAGGAACTCTCGCCGTTGATGGAAACCACGCAGCAGCGCGCCGCATGCCTTGCGGCGGCGTGCGGCACGGCCGAGGACTGGTCCGCGCGGCTGCGGAATCTACTCGAGCAGGCGGAAGCCGCGGCAGAGCCGCTGGCCGGCCACGCCGATCGCGCGCAGAGCCTGTCGGCGGAGCTTGCTGCCCGGAACGAGGCCGCCGGAGACGCGCTGGAACGGCTCCGCAGCGCCGCGGGAATCGTCGAAGCCGCGGAGCGCACGTGCGGGCGCATCGCCGATTCGCTCGACGAAGGACGGACCACGTACGAGACGCTCAGTGCGGCATCGGATGCCGCAGCCGTTCAGCGGTCCCGGCTCGAACACCTCTCCGCCGCGGCGCAGGAGCTGATTGCCAACCAGACGCAGCTTCACCAGGACATGCAGGCTGCCGGGCGGGAGCTGGCGGACCGGACGCAGGCGGCGCAGGCCGTCGAGGACCAGGGACGCACCCTGGTCACCGAACTTGCCGCTCGGCTCGCGGAACTGGCCAAGACGGTCCCCGCGCTCGAACAACGCGCGGGACAATTGGAGCAGATGCTCTCGCGCACGCTCGCCCGACCGGGGGAGATCGTCGCCGCGGCGCAGGCCCAGGCAACGCAACTGGCCCGCGTGTGCAGCGCCGTCCGCAAGGTATTCGCCGGACTCTCCCAGGCGGGACTCGACGCACGAAAGCTGACGCAGGCCTCGGAGGCGAAGAGCGCGGAGGCCGCGCGTCACATGACGCAGCTCGCCGCCGAAACTCATCGCGCTTCCGCAGCCCTGCATCAGTGGGTTCAGGAGGCGGTGCGGGTCCAGACGCGACTCGAGGCCACCTTGCAGGAGTGTCCTTCGGTACGTCAGACGCATCCGGCAGAGGCGTTGCAGGCCCTCTCCCGGCTGGCCCAGCCTGTCCGCGCCGGGGCACCGGCCGGCGCTGGCGAGCTTGCGGTGTTGCCCGACCCCCGCCCGCGAGCCCTCACCGGCGATCGGCGCGACGGCGGAGATCCCAAGGTCACCGGCCCCGCGACGCGGGCCGCGGAAATCGCTGCCCTCATCGAGGACGCCAAACGCGCTGCCGACGAGGTGCCCACCTATCCGGCCATGGAGACCATGCCGGCCGGCGCGGCGTAGCCGTCCGTCGTGCATCAGCACCCGGCTGGGGCGGATGCGACGAATGGTCTACGGACCAAGCCGCGGAGCCTGGCCGGGCGAATGCTGATACGCGAAGTCTGCGTTGAGGAGTACCTGGTCCAGCGCCCTGGGAATCTGATCGAGCGTGCTGAACACCTCGGCCGGCAAGGAGAAAATGCCCCCCCGATTCGGGATGGCTCGGACCGAGCGGTCCCGAAAGAGCACGTTGACTTCCCGTCCGGCATGGTTGGTACGCCGCAGGTTCAACTCCGGCGGGCCGAGACTGTTCATATCCAATGCCAAGGCCTCCACCCGCACGCGGCGACCGCCGACGACATTAACGCCCAGATCCGTGAGCAGGCCGCGGCGACGGGCCGCGGGCACGAAGTCCACCTGCCGGTACAGATAGGAACCGTAGGCGTCGTGCTCCGTGCCCACGCGCGGCAGCTCTTCCTCGGCGTCGCTACTGTCGTCCGCCGGACAGTAGAACACTTCCCGGCTTGCCGCGTGTTGTTTCAGCAGGGCTCCTGCGCCGTTGTACTCCAACCGATGAAACGGATTCGCGGCGCCGATCCAGAGCTGGTTGGTTGCCAAGTCGGCGCAGGAGAAGTCGAAAGGACCGGCACAGATCGCTCCGCGTGGCACGGCGTCACGATGGTCACCGGCGTAAGCAATTACGGCCAGGCCGATCTGCGCGAGGTTGGAGGCGCAAGTGATCGCCTTGGCACGGGTGCGCGCTGCGCCCAGCGCCGGCACCAGCATGCCCACCAGCAGGGCGACGATCGCGGCCACGACCAGGAGTTCGACCAGGGTGGAGGCACGGCAACGGTCGGAAGGCGGCGGCATGAGTCGGCCGCACGATCCCGCCCCCCGCGCGCCGCGCACGGTCGTTCGCCGCCGTTCTGAGAGTGAGGGTCGCAAGCCGCCACCCAGGTTAGCGACCCCGCCCATTTAGTTCAACATCTTTACCAGTTCGATCGGAGCGTGCGGCATTCGCGAAGCGTATCCGTTAACGTCCGATCCGGCGCGCCTCCCCGTGAGCGCTGCGTGCACGGCCGCTCCGCAGGTGCCGAAGGGAGCGCTTCCCAGGGAACGTGTTGCGCGCGGATGCCGCGCGGCCTACCCCCCGCGGGCGACGGCGCCGGTTGCGGCGACGGTGAAGCGGTGCAGCGCCTCGTTGACCCGACCCGACTGAAGATCCTCCACGGTCACCTTCAGCACGTGCTCTCCGGCCGCCAGGGTCGCGGGCAGAGTGATCCGCTGGGCGATGAAGAAGTCCGTGCGCCGACGCCGACAGGTATCGACGATCTCCGGCTCCTCGTGCCTCCAGATAGATTCACCGGCGGCGGTGAGCAGCTCCAGCCGCGTAGCAAGGCGGGTCCGGTAGTCGCCCTCCGCGGTCCGTTCGGCGCTGAGGTTGCGGATTTCGCAGTACACGATGCTCGGCGTGCTCCGCCCGGCGACCAGATCGTCGGGCGCCATCTCCTCGAACACCCCGAAGGTGACAACCTTGCGACACAGCGCGACCGCCGCCAGGACGGGGTCGGCGCGCTCGGCAAGTAACCGGTGCAGCGCCTCCGCCTGCGTCAGCGCGGTCTCCAGGGCCGGCCCCGGCGCTTTGGCGGCGGCGGGCACGGCGGCCACCAGCCCCACCACACCCGCCATCAGCGAACGTTCCGCCGGCGCCAGCGACGGTCCGACCTCCTCGGCTGCCACCGACGCACCGAACGCCAGTTGCCCCAGCCGCCAGGACCATTCCCCATCCCACCCCCCACCGGCGCGGGCGCGGGACTCGAGTACCGCCAGCAGCCGGTCCGGCGAAGCGTCGGCCTCTCCGGCGTGGACGTCGAGCGGCTGGTTGGTGGCATTGGTGCGCGCGGGCTCCACGGCGGTTCCCAGGACCGTGGGCGGCGCGCGAAGGGAAAGCGACTTAACCACGGGCGCCGCCGGGCTCGGCCGGGCCGCACCGTCGGAGAGCGTCACCTGGGCGTTGGCCACCGCCCGGTCCCGGACCGGAGCCGCAGGCAGCACGGATGCCGGCGCCGATTCGGAGGCGGCGAGCGCCGCGCCCGGAGCCTCCGCGCGCTCGCCTATGCGGTCCTCGGCGCCCGACGCCGGCTTCGGCACTGAACTCCGCGGCGAAGCCGCGCTCGCGTCGTAGTCCCTGGTGCGGGCGAGGAAGTCCTCCACCAGCGCCACCGAAGGCGAGTCCTTCTCGGCGGGCGCCGGTGCGGAATCCGCGGTCGCGGAAGAGGGTGCCGCCGGCGGCGAGCCGGTCTTGCGTTCTGCGGCCCAGCCGGCGCGCCATCCCTGACATCCACACGCCAGCGCCGCCGTCAGCCCCGCGAGTACGATACTACGCACAGGTCCCTGCCCTCCCTGGCCGGTCATGTCGTGACTCCTTCCTCCGTCGTTGATCGTTCCATGCCGCTGGTTGTCGTCACCCGGGCGGCGCTCCAGGTCGCCGGAGATTGCGGCCTGGGTCGGCCGCCGCATCCCCTCTACCGCGCACAATGGGTCACGATGAAGCGCTCGATCACCGATTCCAGTGTTGCCGCGCCGGTCTTAACCGCCACGTCCGCGTCCAGAAGGTCACGCTGCTGCGTTTCCAACTTCGCGGTGGATACACGCTCCAGACGCCGGCGCAGCACGTCGGGCGAGGTGAACATCCGTTTCGAAAGGTCGGTCAGGCTGCCGCCCGCCTCCCACTCCCGCCGGGCTTCGAGCAACCGCCGCACACCCCACGCCAGTCCGCCGAGGGCCCGCCCCGGCGCCGCCCTATCCGTGGCCAGCACCTGTTCCCAGGCACCAAGAGCCGCGGCCACGTTCCCCGCCATGAGGGCATCGGTAACCGCGAACACGTTCTCCTCGCGGTGGCAACCGGTGATCGCCTCCACGTCCGCGGCCACGATCTCCGCCCGGTCGCCGGCATAGGTGGCGAGCTTGGCCAGCTCCGCGTCCAGCACGCCCGGCGAATCGCCCAACTGCTCGCGCAGCAGCTCGGCCGCCGCGGGCCCCATGCGCTTCCCGTGCGTCGAACGGGCACGGGCCGTGATCCACGGCACGACCTGCGGTTTCTTCAAGGCCTCAAGCGTCCGCACCTCGCCGCACTCGTTGATGATCTTGTAGAGCCGCGTGGTCCTGGGCATTGACTGGCAAACGAGAATGAGTGTGCCGCACTCTGCGGGCCGAGCGCAATAGCGCTCCAGGACGGCCCGGTTGGCGCTGATGAAGTCGTCGGCATCGTGCACGATCACAACGCGTCGCGCTCCCAGCAACGACGGCGTTCGCACCTCGTCAAGCACCACCGCCGCTTCCGTGCTGTCGCCGTCGAATCGGGCCGGACCGAGCGCATCCGCCTGGTCGCCCAGTTCTTCCAGCAAACGCGCCAGGGCATCGAGGCGCAGGAAGCGGTCGGGGCTGACAATGGCGTACAGAGCTTTCGCTTTCGCGGCGCGGGTGCTCATGGGTGTGTTCATTTGCCGGCGCGTGAGGCTTCGGCCATCAGGCTCAGTCGCCGCCGCGCCTCCTCCACGACCGGGACGGCCTTCGGGTCGATCTGCGAGGCGCGAGTGTAGCACTCGCGTGCCAGAAGCTCGTCTCCCTGCTGCACGGCCACATCACCGAGCAGCATCCACATCTCGGCGTCGTTGGGATTGTACCGCAAGATCGTGCGCAGGCGCTCGGCCGCGGCGGAAAAGTCGTTTCGGCGGCTGTACACCTTCGCGGCACCTGCCAGCGCCGAGCGGAGGTTCGGTCGTTGGCCCAGCGCCACGCCGTAGGCGGACAGGGCACGGTCGTAGTCACCCAGCGAGTAGAGCATGCCCCCCATCTCGGTGAAGGCCTCGGTCATGAGCGGGTCGAGGTGGACCGCCTCGCGCAGTCGCGAGATTCCCTGGCGATAATCTCCCCGGTCCCGGTGGCCCAGCGCCTCGGTGAATAGCCGCGCCGCGCGAGCGCGGGCCGCCTCGGCCGTGGCTGCCGGCTCGTTGGGGCGGGCGCTCGCCGCGGCGCCTTTTCCCCCCGCCGGTTCCGGGGGCGGGACCGGTGTGATTTCGATGGTCTGCTGCTCGCTTTCGGTCCGATTGCCGCCGCGATCACTCGCGGCCAGCCGCACGGCCACGGCGCCGACGAGGTCGTCAGGAACGCGCCAGTCGAAGCGCCCGGTATTCGCCACGGGTTCGGCCACGATGGGGAACCACGCACCGGCGGGCAGTCGTTGGTATTTGAGCTCAATGGGGCGGGTCGTCAGGTTGGCGTCCACCGCGGCCCACCGTATCTGAAGTGTGCGCTGCCCGAGGGAGGTCGCCTGGCGCGGCGCGTGGAGCTGCACCACGGGAGGAGTGAAGTCGACGAAGACGCGAAGCTGAGGACGCGTGGCGCTGGTCGGCGGTCCGCCTGAGATACCGGCGGCGTTCTTGAGGACGATGACGAAGCCGAAGAGCCCTTCGGCGGGCGCGTGGAACGCCACCGGGGACTGGCGGTCATCGTCAAATCCATACTGGTGCCACGTAGCCCCGTCGTCGAGCGTGTACCAGAGCTGGACCGACTCCAACGGCTGGGCGCTTTCGTTGACGGCGTAGTCCAGCTCGAAGACCCGGGCCTGGGTCTGCGTTTCCCCCTCCGCGAGAACGGCAGCAACCGGCGCCAGAGTAAACGTGGTCAGGAGCCAGAGGCGCGCACAGCGCCATCGCCGCCTGAGGTTCGTGTGCATCCTGCACCTCCAAAACGCTGGTCAGCGCCCGGCCCGCACTCCGCGGGGGCATCGTCCTCCCCTTGTGGAAGGCAGGGCGAGTATCGGATGGACCCAGGACGCGACTGCACCGAATGCGCCTCGCCAGGCATGTCGTGCGCCCAGGGTGATCGACGGCGCGACGCACCATCGGGCTCGCACCAGTGCTGCCAACGCACCTGGGAAGCGCCGCAGTACTGTGGATGCACTGTCGGAAGCGCGACAATTGCCCGGGGGCGAAGTCCTCCCCTCCGCACCGATCGCCGCCGCCGGCCGGTCCCCGCCCATCGCGAGCCCCTCGCTCGCCCGGCCCCCCATGCGCCGTCAAAGGGTCCGCGGTCGGGGCTCCGTTGGAGCGGGCGTCGCCGGGGCGAACGAGCGCATCACGATGACGGCCTCGTTGCGAACGTGGACCCGACCAGCGTGACCAACGGCCGGCTACGACTGGGTCCAGGGATGACCTACGCACCGTGTGGCCGGCGGGCGTTCGGCGGCCGGGAGCCGCCGATCGGCCTTCACGAGGCACGCCTGCCATCGTCGGTGTTGATCCGCCGCATCCGTCCCGCCTCGCGCTTGGAGCGCTCGGAATTCCAGTAAGGTTTCCCTTGGCCGGAGACATTAAGTCTGGTAATATGCAGGGTTCGTGCGCGCTTCCCGACGGCTTACGCGCCGAGGGCGATCGTGCGGACCGCCACCCCGGCTTCGTCGGGAGCGGTTAGGGATGGCGAGTGCTGTGGGAGCAATGAGGAATGCAGAGGATCGGATTCCGGACGGCGGTGGCGTTGACGGTGTGGAGCTCGGTATGCCTGGGCCAGCTTGCCCATGACGACAGCCAATGGCAGCAGGATCGGCAGCCGCCTTACCTGGGCCCCGGCTACCGCATGGCGGACGGCGGCGCTCCGCCGCTGAACTTCAGCTCCAACGGCGTGCAACTGCTCGCCTGGATTCCCCTCAACGAGTTCGGCCCGACGATCGTCGAGGGCAATAGCTGCTTCGGCTTCGTCTCTCCCTCCGGCCGTGAGTACGCCATCATCGGAACCTCCGGCGGCACGGGCTTCGTCGAGGTCACTTCACCGACCGACCCCGTGATCGTGGCGCACATGACCGGCCCGGATAGCTCCTGGCGCGACATGAAGACCTACCAAGGCAAGGCCTATTCGGTGAGCGAGGCGGGCAGCGGCATTCAGGTCTTCGACCTGAGCGGGATCGATTCCGGCGTGGTGACGCAGATCAACACGGTGTTGGCCGGCGGAACGCTGTCCACCGCTGCCACGCACACCGTGGCGCTCAATACCGACAGCGGGTACCTGTACCGTTGCGGCGGCGGGGGCGGGACCATTGGGCTGCGCATCTACAGCCTGGCGGACCCGGCGAATCCCACGTTCGTCGCCGAGTGGCACAACCGTTACGTGCACGAGGCCCAGGTAGTGACCTACACCTCGGGACCGTACGCCGGCAAGGAGCTTGCCTACTGCTACACCAACAACGTTTCCAACGGCGGCAATGCCAACATCACGGTGCTCGACGTCACCAACAAGACCGCCATCTCCACGGTCGGCGTGATTCCCTACTCCACGCCGTCGTTTTCGCACCAGGGGTGGCTCTCTCCGGATCGGCAGTACCTCTACCACAACGATGAGCTCGACGGATTGCCGCGGACTCGGATCTTCAATGTCAGCGACCCGGCGGCGGCCTTCGAAGTGGGGTTCTTCAACATCGGCTCGACGGCGATCGACCACAACATCTACACCGTGGGCAACTACATCTTCGAAGCCAACTACCGCAACGGACTGAACGTGTTCGACGCCACCAACCCCACTGCCCCCGTGCGCATCGGGTACTTCGACACCTACGTCGAGGATGACAGCCCGAACTTCAACGGGCTGTGGAACAACTACCCTTACCTCCCCAGCGGCGTGGTTCTCGGCAGCGACATCGAGAAAGGGCTGTTCGTTTGGTGGATTGGCAATCCCCTCTTGGCGTTCAGCTATCCGCAGGGCCAGCCGACGCTGGTCGACCCCGCCGGGGAAACGGTGCAGGTGCAGATCGACGAGGATACCCCCGGCGTTCTGCTCCCGGGCACCACCAAGGTCTATTACGACACGGGAAGCGGTTTCGCGTCCGCCGATCTGACGCCCCTGGGCGGCGGGCTCTTCGAGGCAAGCCTGCCCGCGGCGGCATGCGGAACCACGGTCAACTACTATTTCGCGGCCACCTCCAACAACAACATCATCTGGCGTGACCCGGCGATGGCGCCCGCGGAAGTGCACACCGCGGTGGCGGCCGTCGGGCAGACGCTGGCGCAGGAGTTCCTGATGGAGGCGGCCGACGGCTGGTCGGCCGGGGCCGCGGGAGACAACGCCACCGCCGGGGTCTGGACGCGCGTCGATCCCGTGGGTACTGGCGCCCAGCCCGAAGACGACCACACGCCCAGCGGGACGATGTGCTGGGTGACGGGTCAGGGGTTCGTCGGCGGCAGCGTCGGCGCGGCCGACGTGGACGGCGGAAAGACGACGCTGCTGAGCCCGATTCTCGATCTCAGCGCCGTCAGCACGCCGCGCATCTCCTACTGGCGCTGGTACTCCAACAGCGCGGGCAGCGGTCCTCATGAAGATGTGTTCACCGTGGACATCTCCAACGACGGCGGAGCCAACTGGGTGAACGTCGAGACCGTGGGACCCGGCGGGCCGGAAACCGACGGAGGCTGGTTCGCGCGTGGCTTTCTGGTTGCCGATTTCCTGACGCCTACGGCGCAGGTGCGGCTGCGATTCGTTGCTTCGGACGTGGGCAACGGGTCGATCGTCGAGGCCGCGGTTGACGACCTGCAAGTCAACGGGATGAACTGCGGAGCCTTCGCGGCACCGACGGTTTTGGCCGAGGGCTCGCGAGCCCTCGTGGCCACGCCGCTTCCCGGAGTTGACCCGCTCGCCCTCCTTCTGAGTTCAGACGATTATCCCTGCCTGACGAAATACGTCGCCGCCGACGGCTCGCTGGGTGATACGCCTACCTTGCAGACGCCCGGCGCGTGGGGAACGGTCGTCATCCGCGGCAGCGAGGTCGTGCCGGGCACGAACTACAAGCTGCAATCGGAATTCGCGGGCGGGGCACGATCCGTCCCCGCAGACGCTACGACCGCCGTCTGGGGTGACGTGGATGGGAATTCGGTGGTCAACTTCACTGACATTCAGCAAATCCTGCTGGTGTTCCTGGGGAACCCGCAGGTCAGTCTCGCCGCCGCCGACCTGGAACCGTGCGATCCCAACAACGTGGTGAACTTCTCCGACGTGCAGCGCGCGCTCAAGGCATTCCAAGGCGATTCCTACGCCACGCTGGGTTGCGCCGGCCCCTGTGCGCAACAAACGCGCACTGACTTCTGGACGCTGCCGCAGGGTCGGCTGGGTCGGACGAAGTAGCGTCCGGGCGCAGACTTCGGTCGATCGGCAGGCTCGGCGGCGGGCGAGTTCGCGCCCCCAACGAGGGCCGGGCGCGCCGATCGCGGGGGTTTGAAGTATTCGCGTCCGTGCACTATAGTATGGAGCGGCGGAGGCGGTTCAGCCGGCGCCGTTCGGCGCTGCCGCCGCCGCGCGAAGGCCGGGCATGGATTGACGGACGCGCCCCCATGAACTTCAAGCTGATCATGTTTCGCGAGGACGGGACGCGGCGGGATTTCCCCTTGAAGCCCGGCGTGACCATGATCGGGCGCAAGGACGACTGCGCCATCCGCATCCCCCTTGCGGACGTATCGCGCCACCACTGCGAGGTTCTCCTGGACGGCGAGACCATGCTGGTGCGCGACTTGGGCGCTGCAAACGGCACCTACCTGAACAACCGCCGCATCCAACGGGAAGAGGAGCTGGAGCCGGCGGACCAGATCCGCATCGGCCCGGTGGTGTTCACGGTGCAGATCAACGGGGAACCCAGCGACGCCGAAATTCTGGCCATCCGCACCAAGCTCCGAGTCCGGGGGAAGACCGCCGGGGCGACCCCGGCCGTCGGCACTTCCAAACACGTGTATGTCTCCGAGGATGAGGTCGATCCCATCGCGGCCTTGGAAGCGCTCGCTTCCAGCGCCGATCAGACGGCCATCAACCCCGAAGAGGAAGACGAGTAATCCCGCCGTGGGCAAGGCCGTTTCGATTCCCACCGCGCCGACAGCCACGCCGGCGATGCGTGGCGGCGACGACGCCCCCGCGCAGACCGGCACGGTCGCGCCTGGGCCGCCCCCCGCCTCCCACAAACGCGCCATTGTCCGTCGCTCGGCCGCACTCCTGGCGGCGACGGCGGCGCTCGTGGCGTTCATCCTGCTCCTGGGCGACATGCGGCGGCGGAACGTGGCGATGGAGCGGGCGCAACGCTTCGCGGAGCAACTGACGGGCCGCGTCGGCCAGGACGGCGTTCTCCCACTTAACCTGGAACCGGCGCCGGCCGCGGGCCAGCCGGCGGGTGGCTTTCGCTTCACCTGGCTGACGCGCGACGAGGCCCATCGCCTGCGCGGCAGCCACGAACGCATTCTGGCGGCCTACAGCCCCGGCATCGAATGCAACCTCTCCCCCGACGGGCGCGCCGTGCTGTTCTTCGAGTCCGGGCGCTTCGGCGCCGCATGGGTGTCGGAAAAGGAGTTCACAGCCCTCAACGCTGCCCAGCAGCGGCTGCTGGAGCCCGACGCGCCCCACGCGCAGACGGGTGCACGATAGGCTTCCCTTTTTCCTCCCCCTGCCGGTGTGCGCGGGCGGTTGTCGATGGCCGGTCACCCGAGGATGCCGAGATCGGCCTTGGTAAACAGGGCCTCGAACGTCAGCCCGGCCGACTCGATGTTCTCTCTCGCCCCTTCCTGGCGGTCGATCACCGCGACGATCCGTTCCACGGCGGCGCCGATCTCACGGATCAGCTTCGCCGCCTCCAGCACTTGTCCGCCAGTGGTGGCGATGTCCTCCACGAGCAGCACGCGGTCGGCGGCCGTCAGTCGCCCCTCGAAGGGTCTGGACGTTCCGTAGTCCTTCTTGGCGTTGCGGATGATGACGAAGGGCTTGCCGCAAGCCATGGAAGCGGCGGCCGCCAGCGCCACGCCGCCCAGCTCGGCGCCGGCGATCAGCGTCGTGGCGGGCGTGACTCGCGCGCCGAACGCCGCGCCCAGCTCGCGTAGAATGTCGGGTTGGGTCTCGAAAAGGTACTTGTCGAGATAGTACTTGCTCTTCCGGCCCGAGCGCAGCGTGAAGTCGCCTTCCAGGTAGGCGGCCTCACGGATGCGGCGTGCCAATTCGGTTCGGTTCATCACACCTCCAGGTCGGCGTTGCGGCCCAGCACCCGCCGATAGCGCCGGCGGATGGGGGCCACATGATCACGCAGGAACTCCTCCACCTGCTGCGGAGCCCGCCCCACGTAGCGGCGGGGGTTAAGCACGTCCTTCAAGTTCACGCCGGCGAAGGCGGGGTCGGTCCGCAGTCGGTACAGCAGGTCGTTGGCGGCGCCGTCGCGCTTCACGCGTGCCCCGGCGGCGTGGGCGTGGCGGCGGATACGCTCGTGCAGGTCCTGGCGGTCACCGCCCGCGGCTGCGACAGCCATCATGATGTTCTCCGTGGCCATGAAAGGCAGCTCGGCGGCAAGCCGCGCCGCGATCACCCGCGGGTAAACCACCAGCCCGCGCCCCACGTTGGTCACCAGCCGCAGCATGGCGTCGGTGGCGAGGAAGGCCTCGGGAATGCTCAATCGCTTGTTGGCGGAGTCGTCCAGCGTGCGTTCGAACCATTGCTCCGCGGCCGTCTGCAAGGGTGATTGCACCAGCGAAATGACAAACCGTGCCAAACCCGTGGCACGTTCGCAGCGCATGGGGTTGCGCTTGTAGGGCATGGCGCTGGAGCCGACCTGCGCGGTTTCAAAGGGCTCTTCGATTTCTTTGAGGTGCGCCAGCAGGCGGATGTCGTTGGCGAACTTGTGCACGCTGGCCGCGATTCCGCCCAGCACGCACACCACTTCGGCGTCCACCTTCCGGGAGTACGTCTGCCCGGTCACCGGCTCGACCTGGGTGAACCCGCAGGCGCGGGCCACCTCGGTTTCCAGGCGGCGAACCTTGGCGTGGCTGCCGCCCAGCAGTTCCAGGAAGCTGGCCTGCGTACCCGTCGTGCCCTTGACACCGCGAAAACGAAGGCGCGAAAGCACATGCTCGACCGCTTCCAAGTCGCGCAGAAAATCGTAACACCACAGCGCGGCACGCTTGCCGACCGTGGTGACCTGTGCCGGTTGAAAGTGCGTAAGGCCCAGCGTGGGCAGGGCGCGGTGCTTGCGGGCGAAGGCGGACAAGGCGTCGACGGCGTTGGCCAGCCATTCGGCGATGGAGCGTAACGCGTCGCGCAGGATCATCAGGTCGGCGTTGTCGACGATCTCGGCGGAGGTGGCGCCCAGGTGGAGAATGCCGCGGGCGCGCGGCGCGATCTCGCCCCAGGTGTGGACGTGCGCCATAACGTCGTGGCGCAGGCGCTTCTCGTGTCGCGCTGCACTTTCGAAATCGATGGCCTCAAGAGTGCGCCGCAGCTCGATGATTTGCCGGGTCGTTATGTTCAGCCCTGCGCGGCGTTGCGCCTCCGCCAGCGCCAGCCAGATGCGGCGCCAGGTGAGGATGCGGTGCCGCGCGCCGAACAGCCGACACATTTCCGGCGAGGCGTAGCGATCCACCAGCGGCGATTCGTAGATGTCCCGTGTTGCCATAGGCTCGTACGCCGCACCGGCGGAGCGCACATCCGTAGCCCACGGCTACGCCCTGGGCTGGTCGGCGTCGCCGCCCCACGGGGCGGCGCAGCGATCCCGCGCTGCTCTGCGCTAAAGCAGTGCCTCGTGATTACCTAACCGCATGGGGATCGCTCTCGCGACGGGCTCTCGGCCTTCGTGGGGCCGCGCGGGCTGAAGCCCGCGGCTCGATGCGGATAGACCTCCATGAGACACTACACCAACCGGCCCGCTCCCTTACGGCTGCGGCGTTGTTTTCGCGGCGCCGCACCGCGCATGCCGATTCACTCGCAGCGCCAGACGGTTCCGTCCGGCCGGTCCTCCAGTGTGATCTTGTGCTCGGCCAGCAGGTTCCGGATCAGATCCGCGGTTTCGAAGTCCTTCTTCTTGCGCAAGTGCTGGCGGACCATGATGAGCACCTGCATGGCCTTGTCCGCCGTGCCGTCGGTACCGGCCGTTGTGCGCTCCGGGGGCTCAAGGAACAGGCCGATGGTTCGCGCCAGGGCGATCAACCCGGCGGTCGCCGTCAGGGCATCGTGCTTTCCCGCCTCCGGCCCCACCGTCTCCAGCTTCTCCTGCTCGATGTGCCGGTTGATGGCACCGGCATACTCGAAGAGGGCGGCGATGGCGCCCGCGGTGTTGAAGTCGTCGTCCATGGCGCGGAGGAACTCGGCCGCCTGCTCCTCGCACGCGGAGGCCAGGGTGGCAGACGCCACGCCCTTCCCCGCCTGCACGGCGCCGTTACCGCCCGACTGCGGCGCGCCGGCCTGCGTATAGGGCGACGCGCGGCACAGGCGTTCCACGCGCTCGAACGTGCGGTAGAAGGTATCCAGCCCCTTGCGCTTGCTCTCGATCTCGGCCTCGGAGTACTCGATGGGGCGGCGGTAATGCGTGCTGAGCACGAAGAACCGGATGAGTTCTCCGGGATAAACGGCGAGCAGGTTGTGCAGGGTCATCTTCACCAGCGCCGCCTGCATCTCCGGGTCGGCGTCGGACTTGGCAACCTTCTTGGTGTTGAAGCGCGTCAGGCCGTTGTGAAGCCAATACTTGGCGAACGGCTTGCCGGTGCAGGACTCCGATTGCGCTATTTCGTTCTCGTGGTGCGGGAAGACCAGGTCCAACCCGCCGCCATGGATGTCGAAGGTCTCGCCCAGGTAGCGCATGGCCATCGCGGAGCATTCGATATGCCATCCCGGCCGGCCGGACCCCCAGGGCGAGTCAAACCGGACCTCCTTCGGTTCGTCGGGCTTGGCCGCCTTCCACAGCGCGAAGTCTCCGGGGTTGCGCTTCTCACCGCTCTGCAAGTCGCGCTGCCCCTCCTGCTCGTCGGTGCGGCGGTTCGAGAGCTTGCCATAGTCGGCGTCCCGGGTCACGTCGAAGTACACATCGCCGCCGGATACGTACGCCACGCCGCGCTCGACCAACCGCTGGATGATCGCCACGATGTCGCCGATGTGCTCCGACGCCTTGGGCATCAGGTCGACGCCGTCCACGTGCAGCGTCTTCATGGCCCGGAGGTAATCGGCGGTGATGCGCTCCGCGAGCTCCACCGTGGAGGTGCCCTGCCGGGCGGCCTCGACGATCAGCTTGTCGTCGACGTCGGTAATGTTCACCACCCAGGTCACCTGAAACCCGCGGAACACCAGGTAGCGTTTGATGGCGTCGAAGATGATGGGCCCCACCGCATGGCCGATGTGACTGGGCTTGTAGACCGTCGGCCCGCAAAGGTAGATGCCGACTTTGCCCGGCGTCACCGGTTGCAGCGGCTCTTTCTGCCGCGTCAGGGTGTTGTAGACGGCAATGGACACGTTCTGCTCCTCCGGCGCCGCGGGCGAAGCCCCGCGCGTCACCGGCCGCGGAATGTCGACGAGCGAATAGCGAAGGAGCGCGGCCCGACCGTGACCGCCGTGTCCAGCTTCCTCGTTCGCTATTCGCTAGATGACACTCCGCGCCGGAAGTCGCGCCCCAGCGCTGCGTACGTTCACGAGCCTACTCGATCGCCTTCAGGAACGCGACGGCCGTGCAGGCGATGGCGTCCCCGGAGCCCAGCGGCCCGAGTCCCTCGTTGGTTTTAGCTTTCACACTGACCGCCTCCGGAGCAACGCCCACCAGCGCGGCGATCGACTCCGCGATCCGCCGTTTATACGCCGAGAGCTTGGGGACCTCGGCGTGGACAATCAGATCTACGTTGTTGGTCATCCACCGTTGGGCGCGCACGCGCTCCATGGCGCCGCGCAGCAGCACGCGGCTGTCGGCATCGCGGTAGGCGGGGTCGGTGTCGGGAAACAGCTCGCCGATGTCGGGCAGACCGGCCGCACCCAGCAGGGCGTCCGTCACGGCATGCAGCACCACGTCGGCGTCGCTATGCCCCAGCAGACCGCGGGCGTGAGGTATCTCAATGCCGCCGATCACCAGCCGCCGCCCATCGGCGAGCCGGTGGATGTCATACCCGATGCCCACGCGATACGACCGCATGCCCGAAAGACACTCTCCGCCTGTCCTGCTGCCCTGGCTACGCTACAAAGAGCGCGTACCTGTTTCAAGCCCTCGCCGGAACGGCTTTGTCGCATGCGGGGTGTTGCCGCTATCATCCGTTGCCGCGGCGACGCAAGGCGGGCCGCGTTAGGGACCGGGCCCGACGGCAACCGACGAGGATCGACCATGGACTTTCCCCAGGCGCAATCGGCGGAGTCCCTGAACTTCCGCCACATCATCTATCGCAAGCAGGGGCACCGCGCGACGGTGACCATCAACCGCCCGGAAGTGCTGAACTGCCTGAACTTCCCGACGCTGCGCGAGCTGCACCGGGCCTTCGAAGATGTTGCCTGGGACGATCAGATCCGCGTCATGGTGCTCACCGGCGCCGGCGACCGCGCCTTCTGCACGGGGGCGGACCTGAAGGAGCAAACCGAACACTGCCTCGACCATCCCGACGCCTACTGGAAGTGGATGGGGGCCTTCATCGAGGTGCATGAGCGGTTGCGCAACATCGGCAAAGTGACCGTCGCGCGGCTCAACGGCATGGTCGTCGGGGGAGGCAACGAGATGAACATGTCGTGCGATCTGGCCATTGCCGCGGACGACGTGTTCATCCGTCACGTGGGACCGGCGCGGGGCAGCGTGCCTGCGGCCGGGGCCACCCAATGGCTGCCGCTTATCGTGGGTGATCGGCGGGCGCGCGAGATCCTCTTTCTCTGCGAGGAAATCCCCGCCGCCAGGGCGCTGGAGTGGGGGCTGGTGAACCAGGTCGTTCCCCGCGCTCAGCTCGACGCGGCCGTGGACGCCATGTGCGCCAAGCTGGTTGACAAGCTCCCCGAGTGTACGCGCTACACCAAACAACAGCTCAACTTCTGGCGCGAACTGTCCTGGCACACCACCATCGGCCACGCCCGCGACTGGCTGGCCATTCACAACCTGGCGCCCGAGGTGCGGGAGGGAATCCAGGCGTTCGCCGAGAAGCGCCCGGTGGATTACGCCGCCGTGCGCGCAAAGAACGTGTAGGAATACCGGGTTGGTGTGGATACCGGCGCCGGCCCGTTCCCGTCCGGTAACACCGCTGCGTTGCCTTCGCGCGCGCCGGCCTCCGCGGTTGCGCCGCGCATTCCCCGCCCTGGTTCCAGGTGGAAGGTAGCTCCTTTCGCGGACTCGGCGCACCGCAGGCGGGCGCTCCGCACCGTAAGTTGAGCGCCGATGAGTGGTTTCCCCCATCGACACTTCGTTACGTAGCCTGCAACGTTTCGCCTGCCGATGTATGAAACGCCATGACGCGCAATCCCCTGGGCACCATCCTCGTAGTCGAGGACGAGGCGGAACTCCGCTTCATCCTGCTGGCACACCTGCGCGCTGCCGGGTTCGATGTACTGGAAGCCACCGATGGCGCCACGGCGGTCCGCCTGACGCAGGAGCGCGTACCGGACCTGATCCTCATGGACGTCGGCCTGCCGATGCTGGACGGTGTGGCCGCAACCAAAGCGCTGAAGGCCGACCCCGCAACGACACACATCCCCATCATCATGCTCACGGGAAGGGCGCGAACCGAGGACGTGGTGCGGGGGCTGGAAGCCGGGGCCCAGGAGTATCTCGTCAAGCCCTTCGCGGTGGCGGAACTGCTGGCGCGAGTGCGTACCGTGCACCAGCTCGCCGCGGCGCACAAGGACCTCGACCGGCTCAACACCAAGCTGGAGGCCGAGGTGGATATCAAGACCCGCCGCCTCCAGTTGCTCTATGAGTTCATGCGTGACCTGAACCAGGCGCATACCCACCAGCGCATTTATGACCTGATCATGCAGTGCGTCGAACGCATGACGGGTGCCAGGCGTCTGTCGCTTCTGCTGCTCGACCCGAGCGGCGAACATCTGGCCTGCGTCCGTGCCGTGGGCATCGACCCTAAGGTAGCGGAGCAGATTCGCGTGGGCACCGCGGCGGGGATCGCCGGACAGGTGTTTCAGACCGGCACCACGCTGGCGGCCCGCGCCCTGGGGGGCGCCGCGGCGCGGGGCGAGTACCGCAACCACAGCTTCGTGAGCACCCCGCTGTTCTCCGCCTCGCTGGCCACGCGCGACGGCATCATCGGCGTCCTGAACGTGACCGAGAAGGACGAAAACGCCGCGTTCTCGCAGGAGGAGATCGAGTGCATCCGCTCCATCGCCGACGCCGCGGCCATCGCCCTGGACAACATCACGCGCCGGACGCAGCTTCAGCAGTCGGTGCGCGTCCTGCTGCAAACCGTGGGTCAGCTCGCCGAGTATCGCGACGAGGAGACCACGCTGCACATCGCCCGCGTTTCGCGCATGGCCCGCATCCTCGCCAACCAGCTCCATCGCGAGGGGCCCTACGCCGCGCTGGTGACCGAGGAGTTCATCGACAACCTGGTCCAGGCCGCCCCCATGCACGACATCGGCAAGGTGGGCATCCCCGACGAAATCCTGACCAAACCCGGCAAGCTCACGGACGAAGAATACAACATCATGAAGACGCACACCGACATCGGACGCCGGGTGCTTTCGCAGGCCCTGGACCCGGCGCACCCCGTGCCGCTGCTTCAGATGTGCGTCGACATCGCTTACTGCCACCACGAGCGTTACGACGGCCGCGGCTACCCCCGCCGCATCGCGGGCGAGGCCATTCCCCTCTCGGCGCGGATCATCGCCCTGGTCGACGCCTACGATGCCATCACCAGCCGCCGGCGCTATTCCAAGGCCCGCACCCATGAGCAGGCCGTCGCCATTGTCCGCGAGGAAGCGGGTAAACACTTCGACCCCGTCCTCGTGCAGGCGTTCCTCGCCTGCCAGGACCAGTTCGACGACATCCGCGCCCGCTACGACGAAACCCAGCAGGAGCCGGCTACGCCGGTGGGTAGGACTTGATGACCTCGATCAGACGTTTGAAGTGCGGCGTATCGCACTGCCGGCACAGCTCGAACAGCATGCTCTCCACCGTGCCCACGTACACTCCCTCCTGGCGCAAGCGCGCCAGGGCCTGTTCATAATCGCACTGACCGCGAGAACCCACGGCGTCGGCGCACACGAAAACGTCGTAGTCGGTCGTCCACAGGTCAAGCGCCGTTTGCAGTACGCAGACGTGGGCTTCGATTCCGACCACGATGATCTGCGGCCGATCCAGCTCGCGCAAGGCCTGGCGCACCGGCACGTGCCCGTAGGCGCTGAAGGTCGGCTTCTCCAGCACCGCGGCACCCGCGGCGTGAAGCCGCTGCGCCAGCGGCGCGTGCGTGGGACCCAGGCCGTGCGGATACTGCTCCGTGGCCAGCACCGGCAGATCAAAGACCCGCACCCCCTCCAGCAGTTTGCAGCAGGCCGTGACGATGCGGTCGTGCCCGCGGATGAGCGGCAGGAGCTTCTCCTGCACGTCGATCAGCAGCACCATGGCGCGGTCGACGTCCAAGGCGCTGGCGCGGAAGCCGATTTCCAGATCGGTCATGAAACGACATTCCCTGCCGGCGGCGTCCCCTCCGAGCATCGGGGCGCGGGCCTTGCCGGCCTCGCGGAGCAGCCCGCAGCGCGACGCAACGCGGGGGTTGAACCCCGCGGCGAACCCAGCCGCCGCGGCCACCCCCGTGACCCAGCGTGACGACGAATTAACCGCCGGCGTTTTCCTTCGGCGCCAGGTCGCCGGCCTTGACCTTCACCAGTCGGTCCATCACCACGTGCTTCTTGATGGCCTTGGCCGCCTGTTCCGGTGTCAGGGCGTCGATGGCGGCGTAGAGTTTGGCGTGGTACTCCAGGGTTCGGCCCAGGTGCAGGGCATCGTTGATCATGCCCGCCACCATGCCATCGTTGGCCAGGCGATTCTGGATCTGCAAGGCGAAGCTCTTCTTGGCGTCGGCCAGCTCTTCAGCCGGGATTCCCTCGCCGGCGAGTCGGGTGAATTCGTCGATCATCGACGCCTGCGCCTTGGCGGCGTTCTGCGGAGCACAGATGGCCATCGCCCCCCACACGGCGGTGCGATCCTCGCTGTCGGCCATCATCATGGAGAAGGCGCCGTACGAGAGCCCCTCCTTCTGCCGCAGGCGTTCCAGAAGCCGCGACTTGGCGCTCGCCCCGAAAACGTAGTTGGCCAGGTGCAGCGCCGCATAGTCCGGATCGTCGTCGCGCACTTCCATGTTAAGCCCGGCGCCCACCATGGCCATCTGCTTGTCGGGAGTGTTGATGTCGTCGTCGGAGGCTTTTACGTCGCCGCGGAAGCGCATTTCCACGCGTTTGAAGGGCTTGGGCGACTTCCAGGTTCCGATGGCCTCGGTGACCGCACTCTTGAGCGGCTCAGCATCAAAATCGCCGACCACGGTCATCTCGGCGAAGCTGGCGCCGACGAAGTCCTGGTAGAGCTTCTTGACGTCGTCGACCTGCACGGCCTTGATACGCTCGATGGACTCGGCGACCGTGGGCACGTAGCGCACATCGTCCGTAGGCCAGGGATTCAGGCGGCGGAACATGCTGACGAACGCCAGCGCCTGGGGCTCGGAAAGCTGCTCCTCCAGCTCCGCCAGGTGCTCCTTGCGCACGATGTCGAACTGATCCGCGGGGAAGGTGGGGTTGCGGAGCATCTCACCCAGAAGCTCGGTCACCGCGGTGACGTGCTCGCGATCCGTTTTGAACCGCAGGTTCAACGTGCCGTCGACCACGCGCATCTGCCCGCCGGCGGAGATGTCGACCGTGGCCTTCAATTCATCAAGTTTGTCCTGAAGCTGCTGGAAGGTGTAGTTCTTGCTGCCGCGGGTGAGCATCTTGCCGAGCATGAAGATGGCGGCCTGCCGGCCCTTCAGGTCGGCCTCGCTGGCAAAGTGCAGCGTAACCCGCCCGTTGACGGAGTTGCCCCGCGTGCGCTTGGGGAGCATGGCTAGCTTCATCCCGCCGGGAAGCTGAGTGCGAGTGACGCGCTTCTCGATGGCCTCGGGCGTGGCCTCGATCTCCTCGCCCTGCGCCAGCGCCTCGCGCCCCTTGTAGTCCTTGAGCATGGCGACCACGTCCGGCGGCTGCGGCACGGACGTGCGGTCGAACTCCTTGGTGGGGTAGAACACGCCCGAAGTGCGGTTGCTCTCCTTGAAGTACAAGGCGGCCACGCGGCGGGTGTCGTCCACGCTGACCTTTTCCAGGCGGTCACGGTGCAGGAACAGAAGCCGCCAATCGCCGGCCGCCGCCCACTCACTGAGCTCCACGCCGATCCGTCCGGATTCCTTCATGGCCAGTTCCAGATTCTTGAGCAGCCGGGCCTTGGCGCGTTTGACCTCCTCCTCGGTGATGGCGTTCTTGGGCAAACCCTCGATGACCTCGGTCATTTTCGCCAACACGGGATCGACGGCATCGTTGGCCCGGACCTGTGCCACGTTGACGGCAACGCCCGGCTCCCGCCAGCCGTATGCGGTGCCCCGCAGCTTG
The DNA here is from genome assembly GCA_016208685.1 of Planctomycetota bacterium. GTDB lineage: Bacteria > Planctomycetota > Phycisphaerae > UBA1845 > UBA1845 > JACQXM01. Next base: position 30,985 of record JACQXM010000014.1, read on the forward strand.
GCGGCCATGCCCGATTCCACCAGGGCCTTGTACAGCCGGCCCGCCGGTTCCTCGGTGAGGATGTTCTGGATGACGTCGAGCACTGCGTAGTCCGGGTGGGAAGCGGCGCAGATGTGGTACGCGGTCCCCACGGCCGCCAGATCGCCGTTGCGTCTCAGAACCACGTGCCGCGGTCCGTCCTGGTCAGGCTCGACGGTGTAGGTGTCATCGAGCTTGCGCGTGGGACGCGGAATGGCGCCGAAGTGCTTCTGCACCAGGTCCAACGCCTTTTGCGGCTCGAAGTTCCCGGCGATCACCAGCATGGCGTTGTCCGGCTGGTAGTAGGTTTTGTAGAACGCCTGGAGGTTCTTGATCGGAACCCGCTCGATGTCGCTGCGTGAGCCGATGGTGGATTTGCCGTAGTTGTGCCACAAGTAGGCAGTGGAGAGCATGCGCTCTTCCAGGATGGAGACGGGGTCGTTCTCGCCCATCTCGAACTCGTTGCGCACCACGGTCATCTCCGTGTCCAGGTCCTCCTGGCGGATGTAGCTGTTAACCATGCGGTCGGCTTCCATTTGCAGGGCCCACGCAAGGTTGCCCTCCTCGGTGGTAGGAAGCGTTTCGAAGTAGTTGGTCCGATCGGTCCAAGTGCTGCCGTTGAACCGCGCCCCGTGATCCTCCAGCGCCTTCCAGATGCTGGGGTGGCTGGGCGTCCCTTTGAACACCAGGTGCTCCAGCAGATGCGCCATGCCCGTTTCGCCACGGCCTTCGTGGCGCGACCCCACGAAGTAGGTAACGTTCACGGTCACCGTCGGCTTGGAGTTGTCGGGAAAGAGCAGCACCTGAAGGCCGTTGTCCAAGCGGTACTCGGTGATCCCCTCCACGGTGGTGAGGGGCTTGACGTCCGCCGACGCCGGCATCGACGCCGGCCCGAGCAACGCCGTGACAAGAATCCAGGCATGCCGATGGAACAGGGTCCGCGGGTTCATGGTTGGTCCTCTCGAACGGGTGACAAGTCTCGTAAAGCGGACTTATATAGGCTTTTCTCGCCGTAACGTCAACGCGCGGCTGTCGAAAAGCGTCGGGCGGGCACATCCCACGGGTGGGGGCTCGCTTCACCGAACCATGGCGTGATCCGTTCCTTCCCGACGCGCGGGCAGGCACCCCAACGGACTTCGATTTGGCGGCTGGGGGACGAGCGCAGTGAGGCCCCCGAGTCCCTCGCACCATTGACGGCGGCATAGACCTGTCGCCAGGGGGCTCGTCAGGAAGGTCGTTGGCGGTCCCCGAGGATGAGTGGCGGGGCGATTCCCACGATGATCGTTCCGCGCGCCTCGGGTACCGCTTGGGGACGGTTAGCGCGTGTTCCGGAACCAGACCAAGGCGTCGTTCGTCAAGCCGCTCAAACCGCTACGGTCCAGCGTCACCACGACGTCGTTGAGACCGTCGCCGTCGAGGTCCACCACCACCAGCGAGTTCATGGAAGTGGAATTGCCGACTTCCTCGGGCGCGACGTTGGGATCGGTCGTTGCCGGGTCGTTGTCGCCCGTATCGGCGGGTTGATCGTCGATGATGAGGTTCTCCGTCCACTGGTCGTAGAGGGTTGGGGCCGACTGCGAGTCAAACCAGGACAGGCCGCCTTGAGCGGTGGCGATCGCCTCCACCTGGCCGTCGCCGGTGAGGTCCCCGAGCGCCGTCGCTTCCGGCGTCCGTTCGACGTACTCCGCAAGGGTGTAGACCTGCCAGGGAACGGCGCGGACCGGCGCCGTGGTGGCGCCTTCCGGTCCCTTGAGCCATTGCAGTACCCGACCATTGGTTGATCGCACCAAGACATCCAGCCTGCCGTCCCGGTCCATGTCGGCAAGCTTCACGGTGTCCGCGCCGGTGGCGATCTGCGCCACGGTGCCGGTCTGCCATTGCCCGTCGCTGATGTGGAAATCGTCCGGCACATCCACGGCCGGGTTGCGGTACCAGCGCACGTTCATAGTCTGTGCCTCGGGATAGGCCGCGACCACGTCCAGGTCACCATCGCGATCGATGTCACCCAGAGCAACGCCCTTGAGGGCCGTGCCCTTGGGGAAGGAATCAGGAATAGCCAGCGCCGCCCAGGTGCCGTCGCGCGCCGGACCGGGTCCGCCGTTGGTGAACACCACTGCCGCGAAGGTGCCCTCGGTGCCGCAATCGGAGTTCAGCGCCGCCACGATGTCCATGTCGGAATCACCGTCCATGTCCCCGACGGCCATGCCGGTGTAGCCGCCGACATCCGGCGCCGTCGCCGAATCGCCGGTGCCTTGCAAAAACGCGGCGCCGATGTCCACCTCTTCCCATGCCAGGGCCTGATTCGTGGCGTCGTGATCCGCGGGACCGAAGTAAACCAGGATCAGCCCGCTCAGGCCGTCCGGCGCGACGGCGGAGTCCAGGCAGCCCGGCCCCTCCAGAAGCGTCTCCTTCACGAGCACCGCAACATCCAGCGCATCGTCCTGGTCGAAGTCCGTTATCGCCAGGCCCGCAACCGCTACGACCGGAATGTTCCCCGCCAGCGTAACGGTCTCGAAGCTGACGGCACCGGCGGCATTGCGTCGCTGGAGGTGCACCTGCACCGGCTGTGATTGATTCCAGGCGGACACCAGGTCCATGAGGCCGTCGGCGTTGACGTCTTCAGCAACCACGAACTGCGGGCCGGCGGAATCCTCGCTGCGCGGATCGACCTGTATGGCCTGGAAGAAGCTCAGCGTTCGGCCGGAGGTCAGAAAGTCCGTAATGGCTCCGGCGCCCCCTCCACCCGCCGGCGCGACGCCGTAGTCGCCGCGACAGCCCGAAATGACCGCGCCTGCGATGGCACCGATCGCCGCCACACCCGATACCGCCAAGCAAAGTCGACGCTTCATGGGACTTCGTCCTCGAACGTTCGTTGTCGATCAATCCGCGCGGATGGATACCGCCCTTGGTTATCGGCACGGGATGAAGCGGCCTTTGGCTTCTGGGACCGGCCCGCTTGGCATTGTTCGCCCGACGCTCGGGCGGGCCTTCCACGCGGGGTTATCAGCCCGTGGAGACGTAGGTCTGTGTCGATGGCATGCAGCTCGCGCGCCCTCGTCCGAAAGAGGGGCCTTGCGTCATCCCACTCCAGCCGCGCGCCAACCTGCGGCGCGAGCGTCCGACGTTGTGCCGGCAAAGGCTCGCGCGGGCCATCATGATGTCCGATAACGCCCCAGTGTGTTGCCGGCGTGGCGCTCTCGCGACGCCGGGCGCGGGTGGCGCCGGATCGGGCGCATAGGGAAACTAGTCGTAGACAGGTTGGAGGTCAGACGCCGGGAGAGCCCGCGCCGGGCTGCCGCGGCCTAATGGTGCGTGAAGTAGCCGATAATCATCTCGTGCACCTCAATGGTGTTGTAGACCACGAGGGCGCGATTGTTGAAGAGCTCGATGCGGCCGGGGCCGCTCTGCGTGCCGGCATCGGCCCCTTCGCCGCCCCAGGTTTCCGGAGCCACGGTGCGCATGATGGTGCGGCGCAAAGCCTCAAGCCGCTCCTTGACTTCGTCTTCCTCTTCTTCCAGGTCTTGCTGCGAGCTGCCGCCTCCGCTGCCGCCGAACACGCTCTGGCTGCTTCCGCCGCCACCGCCGCTGCCGCTGTTACGTCCGGCCTGCTGCAAGTCGATCGTGGGGGCGCTGCGACCGAAGTCAGGCACCTGGAAGACTACGTCTGTGACGACATAGACCCGCTCGTAAAGCTTGCGATCGAAATCCGCCCTGGCAGAGATTTGCAGCTTGTCCTCCATGGCGTGGTAGGTGACGCGCCCTTCTTCGGCAAGCTGGTCCATCACCTCGTTCAGCACATCGGCGACCGTGCTGTTCCTCAGTTGCAAAGTGACGGTCTTCTCCGCGTCCACACCCTCGCCGCTTAAGACCCGCCAGCGGGGAAGGACATTCACGCGGTCCTCCGCCTGATCGCGCAGCCACGTGATGACTTCGTCGAAGGTAATGTCCGTCCAATCTACCTTGTCCACGCGCTTGCGCAGCAGCTCGGCCGCGGTGTTTTCCGAAGCAACACGCGGACGCACGGCCCTGGAACTCGCCGACGGCTCGCGCTTGGCGTCCTCGCCCTTGCCTTCCGTCTGCGCCAAAGCCCAGCCGTAGCTAGCTGCCAACACCCCCACCGCCGTCAGGATCGTCTTTCGCGTTGCCATCACTCGCACCTTCTCGAACAAGTCCGCCACTAACGCATTGTCGTCTGTCGCGGGGCGACAGTCCACGCCGCGACGACCCACCCCGTCCGGAATCGGCCGCACGGTAACCGTTGCCACGCGGAGCGCACACTTCCGATAAGATTATACCGTCCCCGCGACCGGAAGTACAAGCGCCCCCCGCCGGCGAACTGGGGGACTTCGCGACCGTCACGGAAACCCGCGCCGGCCGGTACCGGGCGGGCCCGCGCGGGTTGACGCCGGCAGTAAGATCGGTGTCATAGGCCGCCGCGCCGTTGTGATTTCCCGCGCCCGGCGCCGCACGAGGAGGCACCTTGGCCACAGCCGCTCTCAAGCCCGGCCCCGGCGCTGCCAACACCCCTGCAACCGGTACGTGTAACGTCGCCCGGTACCTGCCGGCGATGGCCGCCGCCGTGCCCCACCAGCCGGCCGTGATCGTCACCCGGCGGCGCGATGCCACCGGCCGCGCGGAGTACGACTCGCTGACCTTCGCCGGGCTGGAGGCACGTTCCAATTCCTACGCCCGCGGGCTTGGCGAAGCCGGTCTGCAGCGGGGCATGCGTGTGCTGCTCATGGTGCGCCCGGGCTTCGAGTTCATCGGCCTGGTGTTCGCGCTGTTCAAGCTGGGGGCCGCCCCGGTGTTGATCGATCCGGGGATGGGGGTCGCACGGTTGCTGGACTGCATCCGCGGCGTGGACGTGCAGGCGTTCATCGGAATTCCGGCGGCCCAGGTGCTGCGTGTCCTTCGCCCCGCGGCATTCCGAGGCGTGCGGATCGTCATCACCGTCGGGCGGCGCTGGGGATGGGGCGGGAAAACACTCGAAGAACTGTGCGGTGGCGGCGCGCCGGGGCAAACCGGCCGCTCGAGTGCGTCGCCGGTGGCTTCGCAGGCCTTCCCCGTCGCCGAGACCCCGCCCCACGACACCGCCGCCATCCTCTTTACCTCGGGGAGCACCGGACCGGCCAAAGGCGTGGTCTACGAGCACGGGATGTTCGACGCCCAGGTGCGCATGATCCAATCACACTATGACATCCGACCGGGCGAAGTGGACCTCCCCGCCTTCCCGCTATTCGCTCTGTTCAGCACCGCGATGGGCATGACTTGCGTGATCCCCGAGATGGACCCCTCGCATCCGGCGCGCGTGGACCCGGCGAAGATCGTCGCGGCAATCCGCGATCATCGGGTCACGAACACCTTCGGGTCGCCAGCGATCTGGAAGCGCGTGGCACCCTACTGTCTGGAGCGTGGGATTTCGCTGCCCACGCTGCGGCGCGTGCTGATTGCCGGCGCGGCCGTCCCCTGGCAGGTCATCGAACAACTGCGCGCCGTGCTGGCTCCCGGTGCGGACGTGCACACGCCGTACGGCGCCACGGAGGCGCTGCCCCTGTGTTCGATCAGCGGCGGCGAGCTCTTTGCCCCCGGCGGCGCGGCGCACGTGCCGGACGCGGGCCTGGACGGCAGTTGCTCGGCCGCGGCCCGCAAAGGCGCCGGCACCTGTGTAGGCAGGCCGCTTCCAGGCGTCGAAGTGCGCGTGATTCGAATCAGCGACGCGCCGATCACACAGTGGTCGGACGACCTTCTGGTTCCCGACGGCACCATCGGAGAGCTGGTCGCCGGCGGGCCCATCGTCACGCGTCAGTACCACGGCCAGCCGGGGGCCACCGCCGCGGCCAAGATCGCCGACGGTGACACGATCTGGCACCGCATGGGCGACGTAGGCTATCGCGACGCCGCGGGCCGTTTGTGGTTTTGCGGCCGGAAAGCCCAGCGGCTCACGTCCACGGAAGGCACGTTGTTCGCCGATCAATGCGAGGCGGTATTCAACGAACATCCCGAAGTCGCCCGTTCCGCGCTGGTAGGTGTGGGACCGCCCGGCGCGCAGCAACCGGTGATCATCATCGAGCCCAAGCCCGGTTGCTTCCCGCGTGGCGGGCGCCGCGCGCGATTCCGCGAGGAGATTCACACGCTGGCGCGGGCCAATCCCCTGACGGTCTCCATCACGCAAGTGCTCTTTCGCGGTTCGTTCCCGGTGGACGTCCGTCACAACGTCAAGATCAACCGCGAGGAACTGGCGCGCTGGGCCGCAAGGCGGGTTCGATGAAGGCCCTGGTCACCGGCGGCGGCGGGTTTCTCGGTACGCGCATCGTGCAGATGCTCGTCGCGCGCGGTGACACCGTGACGGTGTTGGGCCGCGGCCGGTACCCGCACCACGAACGCGCCGGCGTGCCGAGCCTCCAGACCGACATCAACGACGCGGCGGCCGTTCAGCGCGCCTGCCGGGACATGGACGTCGTTTTCCACGTCGCCGCCCTGGCCGGCATTTGGGGCAAGCCGCGGACGTTCTGGGACACCAACGTCAGCGGAACGCGGACGGTTATCGACGCCTGCCGCTCCTGCGGCGTGCCTAAGCTCGTATTCACCAGCTCGCCCAGCGTCGTCTTCGGCAACCGCGAACTATGCGGCGTCGACGAGTCCGAGCCCTACCCCGCGCGCTTCCTGGCTGACTACCCCCGGTCTAAGGCGGCGGCGGAACAATTGGTCCTGGCAGCGAACGGGGATGGGCTTTCCACCGTCGCCCTTCGGCCACACCTGATCTTCGGACCGGGCGATCCGCACATCCTGCCGCGGATCGTCGCGCGGGCACGCGCCGGACAGCTCCTGCAGGTCGGGGACGGGACGAACCTGGTGGATATCACCTACGTCGATAACGCGGCGGAGGCACACCTGCGGGCTGCCGATGCGCTGAGCCCCGACTCCGCGTGCGCCGGGCGCGCCTATTTCATCAGCCAGGGCGAGCCGGTCCGGCTCTGGCAGTGGATCAACGGCGTGCTGGAAGGGCTGGGCGTCCCCTCGGTGACGCGGCACGTTTCTCCGCGCCTGGCCTATGGCGTGGGGGCGGCGATGGAGGTCTGGCATCGGCTGACACGATCAGCACGGGAGCCACGGATGACGCGATTCCTGGCCCTTCAACTGGCGCACTCACACTACTTCAACATCTCCGCCGCCCGCCGCGACCTGGGCTACGTGCCGCGGGTTTCCACCGCGGATGCGACCGATGCCACCGTTGAGTGGCTGCGAACGCAAGGTCCCTGACCCGTGCGGACCGACGATGCGGGAAGCCCGCCGTGGTGTGCCTGCGGCCACCGTGCGAGGCGCGCCGAAACGGGAAGCTACCGGCGAAGCGGGGCTCGGGGGCGGGAATCGAACCGCGCCGCCCGTCCTTCGGCCGTGATCCGCACGTCTGCCGCCGGCACGAGCGCGGGCTCGTTTACGACACGGGCTTTTGCGATCGACGGTTTTTCAGTCGGGGCGCGGCCGACGGTCAACCACCGCCGGCACCGAGTTTGAGCCGTCGTGCAATGCCGGCCACATGACGGCCCTGGAAGCGGGCGATGGTCAGTTCGTTTTCGCTCGGCTGACGCTTTCCATCCGAACCGGCCAGCGTCGAGGCGCCGTACGGCGTACCGCCGGTGATCTCGTTCATATTGGTCAGGCCCGGCTCAGAGTAGGGCACGCCGACGATGATCATGCCGTGGTGCAGCAGGGTCGTATGAAAGCTGGTGATGGTGGTTTCCTGTCCGCCGTGCTGGGTGCCGGTGCTGGTGAACACGCTGCCGATCTTGCCGATGAGGGCACCCTTGGCCCACAACCCGCCGGTTTGATCCAGGAAGTTGCGCATCTGGGCGCACATGTTTCCGAACCGCGTGGGCGTGCCGAAGATGATGGCGTCGGCCTCCGCGAGCTGCGACGGTTGGGCGACGGGCACGTGCGCGAACGCCGCCCGCGTCGCCTTGGCCCCGGTGCGTTCGAGCGCGTCCTCAGGGACGAGTTCCGGCACCTGCATGACGGACACCTGCGTATCGGGCACCTCGCGCGCTCCCGCTGCGATTGCCTCGGCGAGGGCATGCACGTGGCCGTACATGCTATAGAAAACGACTTGTATCCTCGTTTGGTCAGCGCGCATCGTGCGAGGACCATACCGCCCGGCCACCTACCTTGGCAAGCCGGCTTTCGCCCGCTTTTCGTTACGCGCTGCTCGTGCGAGATTCCTAGCGGCGCTGCTCGTGCGAGATTCCTATCTCGCACGCGCGAGGCGGGGATTCCCGCCCCTGGTCTCGGGAAAGGATTCCCGGAGGCTTGGGTGCGAGAGAGGATTCTCGCACCAGCGATACCCAGACCCCGGCGCACCGGGACTCGCACCAGCGAATCCTCCGGCGGATCCGTGCGCAGCACGAAGTTGAGCCACGCCGTTGGGCGATCGATCCGAGGGTTACGTCAATGCGCTTCCGAAACAGGCGCCTAGTCAGAACCACTACGCTGCCGGAGAGTTGTCGCTTTTCAGGCGCCATCGGTCCCCGATTTCGCGTGGGCGGTTCCGCTTTCGCGAATTAACCCACCATTTCGCGGTAAGTGAAACGCCAACCGTCGACAGCCGGCTCCGAACAAGGCGGTCGCCTTGGCGAAGGAGGCGGGCCAGATGCCGCGCCGGACTGAATCGGAGTTGGCGAAAATAGTTGATCATTCCCACCAGTTCGGCACGTCGTGACGCGAGACCTTCAAGGGTCTCCGGACGCACGCTTCGGGCGCCGCATACGTACGATTCCGCAAGTCGCAGTCCCTTCGCGCGATGCTCTGGTACGGCGCCGACTCCACGCCGGTTGTTTACAAGCAGGTTGTGGACGCGCGGCCCGCCCCTGGTGTTTGAGTGTTGAACGCCCTTCTGCCTTCGCTTGTGCTCGCTGACACGCAGCCCGTGACCCTCGATCTCATCCTCAATGACTCGTGCAAGCGGCGTGACGGATTCGCGAGCGCCGACCGAAACGACCATGTCGTCGGCACTTCGCGTGTAGCTCCCCCCGCGTCGGCGCACGCAATGGTCAAGCCGGCGGTCGGAGTCGGCGAGGAACAGATTGAGCGCATCGCCGCTCACCGGGGCGCCGTGGGGGATGACGCCTCGATTGGTCATCAGTCTGCTCAACAGCAGTGCCGTGTCACTCCTAAAGCCCTCATCAATCAGCCTTCTCCGCAACGCCTCAGTCGGGATGGATGGGTAACAGTCCTTCACGTCACGCGTCACGATGTACTTTCGACCCACATGGTTCCCAGCGGCTGTAACGCAGGAACGCCCCCTGAGGCCGCCGTGGACGCACCTAGGGAAAGTCAGACTGCGTTGTAGGTACCGGTGGAGTCGGCGAAGGACTTTCTTGAAATCGTGGTTCGGTGGATCAATCTCGCGATGTCGCCCCTTAATGAGTTTGGGGCGTGGCGAATGGTATTGTGATTCCGTCCGCTCCGCGATTCGCCAAAGTCGACCCTCATCGACTTTGCACGCCTCAGCGATCATCGCGGGGGTTATGTCACTCGGCTTCACGCGCCCCATCCTTGAGCAGCCGGTCCCGAAGCGTCTCCTCCGCTTCGACCAGTTTCCGAATGGCCTGCGTCAGCTTGTGGCCGTTCGGACTGGAATTCCGCAAGGTTCCATTTGTAGGTTGTGACAATAGAATGAGCACTTCCGGAGGTACGCCCAGCGCAAGGGCGATCCGGCGAAGGACGGTTAGCGACGGTTGTCGATCCCCGCCCTCCACCAAGCTCAGGAAAGCGACGCTTACGTCGGCCTTCCGCGCCAAGTCGTTGGCCTTGAGCCGCTTGGCCTGGCGCACTATTCGAATGGCTCTGCCAATGTCCAGAGGCATAACGGCAGTTCCGTACTTTCAGTCTGTAGGGACATGCGTTCCGAACGCACGCCAATTCAGGATGCAAGGAGTTCATCGATTTCCGTCCAGAGTAGATCGACCAAAAGGTCAACCTTCTCCGCGATCTCGGTGGCCTCGTCCGCGTCTGCGTTCCGCCCCTTTTGGGACAACTGCTCGATGAGCAGCGTCAACGCGATCGCGTCACCCATAGACCCCGCATTGCCGGATGCGCCGACGGAAAACGCCTGGAGCTGCTTTCGAAGGCAATTCGCCTTGCGTTCCGCGAGCTGCAGGAACCTCCGGGGCGTCCAGCGCAATTCGGGCCGTGGAAAACGACGGTGTTGCATTCATCCTCCTTTCGGTTTGTGGGAAGCCGTCTCTTCCCATGCGGGTCGTATTGGACGGGGAACATCCCCGGTCCCTCGACTGGTAGCCCCAAGGGGGGCTACGTGGCGCGAGGGCAAGTCGCCTCGTCGCGCCCGACGCCCATCGGCACGCATGCGCACCGGTGAAGGGAGTAGGAGGAACAACCTCGGCCCGATTCAGATTTTCAAAGAGCGCGGGCGAGAATTCGACTCACCCAAGGGAAGAATGCGCCATCGGGCGCGCGTTGTCAAGGCTGCAGAAAAAAAATTTTCTGCAGGCTCAGGATCGAGCGTCCCGGGGGAATGGCGGGTGGCTGAGGAACGGAGCTGGGAGGGGAGGCGACAAGGAAAAAACCAGCCACGGAGGTCCGTTCGCATCCGGCCGTAATCAACCGGACTTGGCGCGTTTCGGCGCGGACGGCGATGAGTGGCGCGCCCGCACTGCGGATGAACGCGAGGCGATCCTGCGCCGCTCCGCATCGTCTTGCCCGCTCCCTCACGGTCGCGGCTCTGTTTCCACATTCATCATTCAGCATGCGGAGCGGATTCGCTTCCTCACCGCTGAATGCCCGGGCCACCCGTCTAGTGCCCTGCGCCGGAGAGGTTCTTCACCATCTCTCCCACGAACGCCTTGGCGTCGCCGAAGAGCATGAGGGTGTTGGGCATGTAGTACAGCTCGTTGTCGATGCCTGCGAAGCCGGGGTTCATGCTGCGCTTGATGACCATCACCGTGCGCGCCTTGTCCACGTCGATGATGGGCATGCCATAAATGGGACTGGTCTTGTCGTGCCGGGCCGCGGGGTTCGTGACGTCGTTGGCGCCAATGACCAGCGCCACGTCCGTCTGCGGCAGCTCGGAATTCGCGTCCTCCATCTCCTGAAGGCGCTCATACGGAATGTCTGCCTCGGCGAGCAGCACGTTCATGTGCCCCGGCATGCGCCCGGCCACGGGGTGAATGGCAAAGGTGACGTTGATGCCGCGTTTGGAAAGCAGGTCGTACAGCTCGCGGACCTTGTGCTGCGCCTGGGCGACCGCCATGCCGTAGCCGGGGACGATCACCACGCGCGTGGCCTGTTCCAGCATCTGCGCCGCGCCTTCCGCGTTTTCGGACTTGTATTGCTTCTGTTCTCCGGCGGCCGCCTTCTTGGCCACCTGTCCGAAGGCCCCGAAGAGCACGTTGGCGAACGAGCGGTTCATCGCCCGGCACATGATGATGGAGAGGATCAGGCCGGAAGAGCCGTCCAGCGCCCCGGCGGTGATGAGCAGTTTGTTGTCCAGCACGAACCCCATGGCCACGGCCGACAGCCCGGCGTAGGAGTTCAGAATGGCGATGACCGTGGGCATGTCCGCCCCGCCGATGGGCATGACCAGCATCCAGCCGAAATTCAGCGAGAGCACGATGATGAGCACGAAAAGCACCGCCGACGTCGTGGTGCCGGGCGAGAGGATGACCAGGACGCCGAAGAGGACGGCCAGGGCGAAGGCGCCGAGATTGACGTAGTTCTGCCCCTTGTAGACCCAGGGCCGCTGCGGAATCCACTTGACCTCCTGAAGCTTGCCCGCGGCGATCAGGCTGCCGGTGAACGTGAGGTATCCGAGGATGATCTCCAGGATGATCGCCGTCATGCGGAAGGCGGTGAGCGCCTCGGTTTCGTGGTTGAGCCAGTAGAAGTACTTGGCGGTGCCCACCAGTCCGGCGGCCAGTCCGCCGAACGCATGGGAAAGCGCAGTCCGCTGCGGGACGGCGGTCAGAGGCACGAGGGAGAGCCAGATGCCCGGGGCCACGGCGATCAGAATCGGGATGAGCACCCACCAGTGCCGCGTGACGTTGGCTCCCGACCAAGTCGCAAGCACCGCGATGGTCATGGCCGCCACGCCGGAGAACACGCCGCGGCGGGCGGTCTTGGGAGTGTTCATCCAGTGCAGCGAGAGGACGAACAGCGCGGTGGCCGCGAGGTAGGCGAGTTGCACGAGTACGGCGTTCATGGCTTACCCCCCTCGCGCGTCTTGAACATCTTCAGCATGCGGTCCGTGATCAGGAATCCGCTGATGATGTTGGTCATGGAGCAAAAGAGGGCCACGGCGCCGAGGACGCGGATGCCGGTGGGATAGTGCTCTCCGCCGGCAACGATAATCGAACCGACTACGGCGATGGCCGAGATGGCGTTGGTAATCGACATCAACGGCGTGTGCAGCAGGCGGGAAACGCGGAGGATCACGCCCACCCCGATGAAGGTGGCGAGCATGAACACGAAGAGCATGGACATCAGGTCCAGCGACGCCCCGGCGCCGGATGCGGCCGCGGGGTCGGCACCCGCCACCGCGGCACCAACGGCGAGGAAGGCTTGAACCATGGTTGGACTCCGTGTCTGCTGAAATACCGACCGTTACGGCTTCGCCCCCGCGGCCAGTGCGTCGCGCGCCGCGGCATGCAGGACCTGCCCTTCGTGCGTCACGACACAGCCCTTGAGGATTTCGTCACTGAGGTCCAGGTTGAACTTCCCGTCCTTCCAGAAGGCAAGCACGAACGTCGTCAAGTTCCGCGAATACAGCAGGCTGGCGTGGGTGGGCAATTCCGAGGGCAGGTTGAGCGGAGCGCAGATCTTCACGCCGTGCCGCTCCACGGTGGTCCCGGGCTCGCTGAGTGTGCAGTTGCCGCCCGCCTCCGCGGCCAGGTCCACGAGAACCGACCCGGGCTTCATGCCCCTGACCATGTCTTCGGTGATCAACTTGGGCGCCTTCACGCCGCCGATGAGCGCCGTGGTGATGACCACATCGTTGGCGGCGCAGCGCTCCGCGATCAGCTCCGCCTGTTTGCGGTAGAACTCCTGCGACAGCTCCTTGGCATAGCCGCCGGCGTCCTGCGCCGACTCGGCGGTTTGCACGCCGACGAACTTGGCGCCCACGCTCTCGACTTGTTCCTTGACCACGGGGCGGGTATCGGTGGCCTCGACGGTGGCGCCCAGGCGCCGCGCCGTGGCAATTGCCTGCAAGCCGGCAACGCCCGCACCGATGACGAACACCTTGGCGGGCAGGACGGTCCCCGCTGCGGTCATGAACATGGGGAAGTACTTGGGCAGGTAGTTGGCGGCGATGAGCACGGCCTTATAGCCGGCGATGTTGCTCATAGACGAAAGCGTATCCATCGCCTGGGCGCGGGTAATGCGCGGTATGCAATCGGTGGACACTGCGGTCAGACCGGCGTCGGCCAGTCGGCGCATGAGTTGCAGGCTCAGTACCGGCTGGAAGGTCGCCACCAGCAGCGCGCCGCGGCGCAGGTGCGCGACTTCGTCCGCACCGCCGTCGCCAAAGGTGGGCGGGCGCACTTTCAGCACCAGGTCGGCGTCGGAAAGCAGCGAACCAGCGTCGGCGACGACCGTGGCACCGGCGGCTGTGTACTCGCCGTCCGAGATGGACGAACGGTCGCCCGCCCCTGCCTGAACGCCGACCGAAAGTCCGGCTTTGATAAGCTTGCGAACTGATTCCGGCACGAGCGCCACCCGGCGCTCCTGCGGCACGGTCTCCATGGGAACAGCGACCTTCATGAACCACCCCGCGGACCCTGCCGCGCCATGCCCCGCGAACGCAACCGCCGCGCCCGCCGGCGTCACCGGTGGGTACCACCGGCGCAAAACACCTTAGCAAGATCGGGACCAGCGGCAATGCGCGTCGACGGAATTTCGGCGCCGTCGGGGCGCGGTGCCACTGGCGCCCGGACGAGCCGGGAGATTTGGCACCCGGGCTGCTTGACGTGATTCTGTCAGACCGGATGATAGCCTTCCTAGGGCCTCATGTGGGGTTGCGCGGACCACCGCATGGAGGCAGCGCGCCTGCTTTCGATGATCCGGCGGCATGATGGTGCAATCGTGCGCCGGGTTTTTCTCGAGCGTAACTGACGAATACTGGCAAAAGGAGTCTACGATGCGAAGAGGTTCATGGTTGGGAGTGTGGTTGTCGGCAGTCCCCATGCTGATGTTGGCGGGGTGTCCGGGAGCCGGCGGCGGAGGCGGCGGAGGTGGTGGTGGAGCAAACGCCACGAACTTCGACGGGTTGCCCGGCAGGTCGGCGACCTCGAATCTCGCCAACTTTGCCCTCAAGACCCGCTGGCAGAAGCAGAGCATCACGTACTTCATCTCCGGCTTCTCGCCCGATTTGAGCGAGGCGGATCAGCGTCAGATTCTCGCCAACGCCCTGGCCGTCTGGTCCGGCGTCGTGCCTCTGGATTTCCAGGAAGTGAGCAGCGCCGGTGAGGCGGACATGGTGTTCGGCTTCGGCGAGGGGCAGCATTGCGAGTTGTATCAGGCGGCGAACGTGACCTGCCCCACGGATGACGACGCGGGCTTTGACGGCCCCAGCGGCGTGCTCGCCCACTGCTACTTCCCGCCGGGAAGCGGCGGCGACAGTGCCGGTGACTGCCACTTCGACGAGGCGGAGGATTGGACCTCCGACAACTCGGACACCGTGCGCATCCGGCTCTTCGAGACCGCGGTGCACGAGTTCGGCCACGGCCTGGGCTTAGCGCACAGCGACGACAACGGCGCCGTCATGTTCCCCAGCTACGATCCCAACAACCCCAAGCTGCAACTCGGTCAGGATGACATCAACGGCATTCAGCAGCTCTATGGCGCCCGTGACCCGAACGACAAGGTTCCGCCCGCCACGCCGGACCGGCCGACGGCTCCTAATCCGGATGATGTTCCGGTCGACCCGGGGGTGGCTTCGGCGACCGATTCCGACGGCGACGGCCTCGAGGACGGCGTCGAGCTGTTCCTCGTCGGCACCGATCCGCTCAACCCGGACACGGATGGTGACGGGTTGGTCGACTTCGAGGTCGTCTTCGGCCTCAACCCGCTCAACCCGGACACCGATGGTGACGGTCTGAGCGACCTGGACGAGCTGACCGGCGGCACCGACCCGCTTACGCCCGACTTCGGCGGCGGCGCCGGCTTCGCGGGCGAGTACTTCGGACAGGATGACTTCGGCTCGTTCCTCCAGTTCAAGGTCGAGGATGACGGCAGCGTCTTCGGCACCTTCAGCATCATCACCTACGGGTATTACTACGATTACGATCTCATCGGCGGCGTGGACAGCTTCGGCAACGTGCTGATGGTCTCGTTCGACTACATCTTCGCGTTCTCCGGCACCATTGCCGACGGTTCCGCCAGCGGCTTGCTCCAGGTGTTCGGGCCGGAAGGACAGGGCCTGGTGCTCGGCTGGTCTGCCCAGCGCGACGCTGAGTTCGAGGGGTGCGAAGACTCCTGCGAATACGCCCTGGACGGCGAGTGCGACGACGGCCGGCCGGGGGCGGTCACCGACCTGTGCTTCCCGGGCACTGACTGCTCCGATTGCGAGGACCTCACGGGCGGTGTGGATTGTGAAGACTCCTGCGAGTGGTCCTTCGACGGCGAGTGCGATGACGGCCGCGAGGGCGCGGTTACCGATCTGTGCTTCCCCGGCACGGATTGCACCGATTGCGAGGGCACCGACGATGGGACCGACGACGGCACCTTCCCGGCTTGCGAGGACACCTGCGAGCTGGCGCTCAACGGGTCCTGCGACGACTCGACATTCGGTGGCACCTGTTTGCCGAACACCGACTGCACGGACTGCGGGCCGCTCGACGACGGAGGTGTCGACGGCGGTGACACTGACTGCGACACCTGCGATTTCGCGTTAGACGGCGAACGCGACGAGGCCGACCTCGGCGGCACTGGCACCGATTGCGGCTTCACCGACGGCTTCAAGCGCGCTGCAGCGAAGAGCCCCGAGAAGCGAGCCGCCAAACTCGCCGCGGTTCAGGCTCGGGCGGCGGACGGCGATCCGCGGACCAAGGGCCGGGCGAAGAGCGATCTGTACTTCCCGGTGCCGTCCAAGCGCATGCCGCACACCAGCCAGGTCCACTACCGAGTGGATTGGCGGGCGGAGCAGCGGGCCGCGGCCGGCCAGAAGTAGCAGGGTATTCCGATCGGGCGTGTGTGGCGCGGCCTCCGGGCCGTGCCACACACGCCGGCCGGGAATCGTCCAAAGCCGGCCGGCCGCGCGGCTTGCCGGGTCTGGGCGCGGGAGTAGAACAGGAACCTGACCGCGCCCGCTGAGGCAGCCTCAGCGCGGCACGATCAAAACCGCCTCCTCGATGATCGCCTCCGGCGACCGCCGGGACGATGATTCGACGGGGGCTTTTTCATTGCCCATCGAAGGCGTTCTGAAACGCGGCGGCATCGTGAAGGTCGATGTCGGAATCCGCTTCCAGATCGAAAATACGGCAGCAGGGTGTAAGAGCCGCCGGGCCGATGCCGGTGAAGCAGGCACGCAGGTCAACGAAATCGCTGGAGCTCACGCCGCCGTTGCGGTCGGAATCTCCCAGAGGGAACGGCCGCCCGGTAGGCGGATGATGGAACCCCAGGTCGACGAGCCCGTCGTCCGTGGCTTCGTCGCTGCGCGTGGTGACCGAAGAAACGCCCTCCGCGGCGGCGCTCGTCCCGCCGGCGTCGATGCACGGGCTCTGGACGCCGTGGCGGGCGGCGGAGTGGCTGAGGTAGTAGCAACTCAGTGGGCCGCTGGTAAACAGCGGGTCCGCCCCGGAGTTACCCACCCCGCATGGATCGCCAACACCACACAAGGTACCGGTGAAGTCGTCGATGACCGTGTAGTCGACGCTAAGCGTGCCGCTGATGACCACGATCTGCGCCGTCTCATTGTGCGTCAGCCCGGCGTTGGAAGTGTTCTGCCACAGAATCGAGTTGGCAACCGTGATGTCGCCGGCGCTGAAGATGCCTCCGGCGTCTTCGTCGGCGGTGTTTCCCACGATCGTGCAGTTGCGAACCTTGGCCAGCCCGGTGGTGCTGAAGTTGGTGATCGCCCCGCCCACCGTGGCGTGGTTTCCGACAAAGAGGCAATTGGCGATTTCGGGGCTTCCCTGCGTGGTGAAGATCGCGCCGCCGGTCTCCAGGCCCTGGTCGGCACGGTTGTTGCGGAACACGCAACCGTTGATGATCGGACTTCCTCCGTTGTTGGCGATGGCTCCACCGCGGGCCGCGGAGTTGTCGCGGAACGTGCAGTTGATGATCCCCGGGCTGACGCCCGCGATGTAAATTCCGCCGCCGTTGGCCTCCGGGCCGCAGCAGGGTCCGTCGGCGTTTCCGCCCATGATGGTGACCGACTGAATGAGGCTGACCACCGCGGAAGCGCCCGCGACCACGACATGCCGGCAGTTGTCGTCGCGATTCGCGAAATCGGCGCCATCATCTCCGTTCAAGTCGCCGGACAGGACGGTTTCGAACAGCGTGGGATCGTGCTCATCGGGATCGGCTGCTGCGCATCCGGCGTGACCGCCACGGATGAGCACTCCGTTCTTCATCGCGAACGCCGCCTGGCGCGGATCGGCCAGGCCGGTGGCGTCCGGCACGAACGTTCCGTCCGCAACGAGGATGGAGTCCGGAGCCGTTGCCGCCGCGAGAGCGTCGTCGAGCGCGGCAAACGCCGTGCACCAGGTGGTGCCGTCGCGCGGAACTCCGGTGGCGTCGGGGTCGACGTACCACGTCGTCTGTGCTACCGCGCTACCTCCCATGCTGATGGCGGACACAGCCGCCCACGTGTAGAAACGTCCTGCTGCTGCTTGCATTCCGCGCCTCGTTTTCCCCAACCGTCCGGTCATCCGGTTTGAACGTACCCCAGCTTGTGAAGTAACCGCGTCCTCTTTAGCATAGGCATGTCGGTGCGGGAAGTCATCCGCGTGCAAGGCCGGTAACTGTCGGGCGCCCGGATAGCATCGCACCCCGAATAAGCCGCCAGACACGGGGAATTACGGGCCCCTGGGAGACTGCCGTCGTGAGCCGAACCATCACCGCCGGACCCCAGCGCTGCATAGTGGGCCTGCTGGCGAGCCTCTACTGCGTCGGACTCCTCGGCGCCGGTTCCAAGTCCCTGACCACCGAGCCCGCCGAGAACCCCGCGCCGACCTCGGTGCCAGCCGAACCGGCCGGGCCGGACGCGGCGCGGATCAACGAGATCCTCGAACGCCTCGAAAAACGCAGCGACGACATCAAGGACATTCGTTGCGACGTTCGCTTCGTGGAAGACGACCGAATCAACCTCTCCAAGCGAACCAAGCGGGGCCGCATCATCTTCCTTCTCACCGAGGAGAATCCGAACTTCCTGGTACACTTCGACAAGATTGAGAGCGACGGCGTCGCCGGCAAGCAGGAGTGGTATCTCTTCGACGGGCGTTGGCTTCTCCAGGCGATGGAACGCCTGCAACAGGTCACCAGGCAGGAAGTCGCCCGAGAAGGCGAACGCGTGGACCTGTTCGATTTGGAACGTGCCCCTTTCCCGCTGCCCTTCGGTCAGAAGAAGGAGCAGATCCTGCGGAACTTCGACGTGACCTTGGCGCCGCCCTCCGGCGAAGACCCCTCCGAGACCGACCATCTGGTGTGCATCCCCAAACCCGGCAGCACCATGGACCGGCGCTATGACAAGCTGGAGTTCTTCGTCCGCCGGGATATCAACCTGCCTGGCCGCGTGGTGGCGACCAAGAGCGGAGGGCTGGAGATCAACACCGCTGACTTCCCCGATCTTTCGCCGAAGTCGCTGAACGCCGGCGTGAGCAAGAAGGACCTTTCCCGCCCGGCAGCGTGGAAGGGGTATAAGGAGGTCGTCGAACCGCTGGCCGACTAGTGCTCGAACGCAGCCTCTTCTCAGGGTGCCATGGCGAAGCGCAGCGCCGCCATGCCCAGGAAAGACACGCCGGCGCACGGTTGTGCCGTGCTGGGGAATGCCACCCAACGCGCCGAATCGGGTGCGTCGGAGCACGAGAGCCGCAAACGAAGGAGTGCGATTGGGGTCGAAAGGCGCCGGCGGCCGGCGTGCCAGCGCCGCCGTTCCCCTTCGCCCCACACGGCGCGGCGCTTGCCCGCAGGAGTTCGTTTCCATGTCTGATATGATGCAGGCGGTTCGTAAGACGCGTCCGGACAAGGGGCTGGAAGTCTGCACCGTGCCGCGCCCGCAACCCGGACCGGAGGATGTGCTGGTCTACGTGGAGGCGGCCAGCATCTGCGGCACCGACCTGCACATCTGGAACTGGGACGATTGGTCGCAGCGGCGGATCAGGCCGCCGTTGACGTTGGGCCATGAATTCTGCGGCACCATCGTCGCCGTCGGTGCCAAGGTGCAGCACGCCCACGTGGGCGACTACGTCTCCGCCGAGTCCCATGTTACCTGCGGCATGTGCTACCAGTGCCGAACCGGCCAGGCGCACATGTGTCCGGCCACAAAGATCCTGGGCGTCGATTGTGACGGTGCCTTCGCGAACTACGTGGTCGTGCCCGAGAAAGTGATCTGGCAGAACAACCGGGCGAAGCTGCCGCCGGAGGTGGCCACACTTCAGGAGCCCTTCGGCAACGCCGTCTTCTCCACCATGAACCAGGATCTGTCGGGCCAGTCGGTGGCCGTCCTGGGATGCGGGCCCATCGGGCTTTTCACCATCGGCATCGCCCGGGCCGTGGGAGCCAAGGCGGTGTTCGCATCGGACGTGCACCCGCACCGCATCAACCTGGCGCGGCGCATGGGCGCCAACGAGGTGTTCAACCCTGCGGAGCTCGCTCGAAACGGCTTGGACTCCATCAAGGCGACGGTGGACGCCATGGTGGCCGCCAACGGCTACGGCGTGGACGTGGTGCTGGAGATGAGCGGCGCGGCGTCGGCGATCACCACGGCGTTCCGCGTGGTGCGCAACGGCGGTACGGTGATCCTCTTCGGCATCCCCGCCCGGCCGGTGGAGATCGACGTCGCCGAGAACATGATCTTTAAGAACCTCACGGTGTTCGCGCTCAACGGGCGGCGCATCTTCGACACCTGGTACAAGACCCGCTGGCTGCTGGAAAGCGGCGTGGTGGATCTTCGCCCGCTGATCACCAAAACCATCCACTTCGAGGAGATCAACGACGCCATGGCTATGCTGGCGCGGGGCGACGCCTGCAAGATCGTGCTGCTCCCCAACGCCGGCCGCCCGGCGGAGATCTCCGAACCCCACCGCCCCCGCCCGCCGGATCCCAACATCACCGGCGCGCCGGTGCACCGGTAGGCCGCCGCCGGCTTCGTCGTCGCTATAAGGCCGGTTTCCGAAGCACCTGGCGCTGTAAGGTCGGCTTCCCAACCACTCTGCGCTGTGGGATTGGTGCTGCGCCGTGAACCCAGCTTGACGCCGTGGGACCGGCTTTCCAGCCGGTCAGTGTTTGCCGGTCCAGCAGCGCGGAGGAGGACTCACTTTGCGGCTTCCCGTCGCACCGATGTTCCGAGGATGCCGGACCGCGCCGAGCGCAAAGTCGACGTCGTATCCGGCGGAACCGGGATGCCGCCGCCCGCTGACGGAGGATTGCGCCTCCGCAAGCTCACTTCGACCGAGCGCCTGATGCAGATCCGCGTTTGCCCGTGCGCGACGCAGGCGCTTCCTTCGGCGCTGCCGGCGCGGACGAAACGTGGTTCCTTGCCGCCTCGTTGTCCCGTGGCGTGGCGTCGTGGCCGGCGTCGACCAGCGTACGCTCGCGCTGCGCCAGCCGCATGTCCGCGTCCACCATCATGCGGCAGAGTTCCTGCATGGTCACCTTCGGCCGCCAACCGAGCTGCCGCTCCGCTTTCGTTGCGTCCCCTTGCAGGACGTCCACCTCCGTGGGGCGCAGGTAGCGCGGGTCGAACTCCACGCGGCCTTCCCCATCCAGCCCCAGGCAGCGGAACGCCTCGGCGAGAAACTCGCGCACCGAATGGCTCTGCCCGGTAGCGACGACATAGTCGTCGGGCTTCTCCTGCTGGAGCATCAGCCACATGGCAAGCACGTAGTCCCCCGCGAAGCCCCAGTCGCGCCTGGCGTCCAGGTTGCCCAGGTAGAGCTTATCCTGCAAACCCAGCTTGATACGCGTGGCGGCACGGGTGATCTTGCGGGTGACAAAGGTCTCGCCGCGGCGCGGGGATTCGTGGTTGAAGAGAATGCCGTTGCAGGCGAACAGCCCGTAGGCCTCGCGATAGTTCACGGTCTGCCAGAAGGCGTGCACCTTGGCACAGGCGTAGGGACTGCGGGGATAGAAGGGCGTGGTTTCGCGCTGCGGCACCTCGGCGGCCTTGCCGAACATCTCGCTGCTGGCTGCCTGATAAAAGCGCACCTCGCAGCCCGTCGAATCGCGATAGTCGCGAATGGCCTCCAGCAGGTTCAGCGTGCCGATGCCCACTACCTCGGCGGTGTAGATGGGCTGGTCGAAGCTGGTGCGCACGTGCGACTGCGCCGCGAGGTTGTACACCTCGTCCGGCTTCACCTCGCTGAGAATCCGCCGCAGACACATGGCGTCCAGCAGGTCGCCATAGTGCAGGCGGAAGCGTACGTCAGAGTCGTGGCGGTCCTGGTAGAGGTGTTCGACGCGCTCCGTGGTGAACACGCTGGAACGGCGGATGATGCCGTGCACCACGTAGCCTTTCTGGAGCAGGAGCTCGGACAGATACGAGCCATCCTGGCCGGTAATTCCGGTGATCAGCGCTACTTTTGCCATGGTCGTCCTCCGCGGGCGTCCTCCGCATGTGAGCCCGAAGCGGGCTCGTTCGAGTCCCCCACCGCTGAAGCGGTGGGGCACCTGTCCCGCTTCATCCTGTCGCGGTACCGATCCTACATCGCTGCGTCGCGCACTTTGCCCGCTCCCTCACGAGGCTGTCGAAATACTTCCCGTGAGCTACTTCGACACCTGTTTTGAGGGCACTTTTGCCCCTCGGACCCCAGTCTCGGAGGGCGAAAAGTACATCTTCCGAGGCCGCGTCGACGGTATTTCGACAGCCTCTCACGGTCGCGGCTCTGTTCCTTCGCCGCTGCGTTGCTTTCCTTCGCTATTCACGACTCGACATTCGAATCGGCTCCCCCACCGCTAAAGCGGTGGGCCACCCGGCTCTCCGCCGCGACCCGCGTCCGTTTCCGCCGCGAACCAACAGTATATCGGCTTATCAGTCAGCCCGGCCACTTGGCGCCGCGTGGCGGCGGCGTGCACATCGGCCATGTTCACCACCACCACCGCGTCGCACGGCAGGGTCAACGCCTCGGCGAGCGGTACGATCGGGGTGCCACGGTAGTGACGCTCCGGGGCCGCGAAGCGATCGTCGCCGATCGCCGCAACAGCGACCCCCACAAGCCGGGCAGCGCGGTGAAAGGCGAGCACGTTCTTACCCAAGTCGGCGAACACCACACGGCGCACGCCGCGGCGGGCAAGCTCCGCCACCTTCTGCGCCACGAATTCCCAACGGAAGAAGGCCTCCAGGGCCGCGGGCGGCAGGCGGTGACGGATATATGTCAGGCGTTCGAGACTCGCGCGAACCGACCCGGCGCATAACCCGCGGAGGTGGGCGCGCAGGTTGCCCTCCCGCGCTGCCAGCATGGCGTAGCGCTGCCGCCAGTCGTCGCGGTAGGCGGCGTAGAACTCGCCGGGCAGATACCGGGCCGCCACCCGCAGGTTGTTCCGGATGTCGCAATAGGCGATGCGGTCTGAGCGCCGGGCGTGCGGCGTCTTGAGGTGATCCACCGCGATATCGTCGAAGACGCGTACGCCCCAGCCACGTGCCGCGAGGCGGAACGCCAGGTCGTACTCCTCGGCCTGCATGAAGAAGCCGGCGTCCAGGCCCCCAACGCCGCGCAGCGCCTCGGCGCGAAACCCCACGCCCGCGCCAACGAACACGCCGGGCAGGGCGCTAGCCTCTCTTCCGCCGTCCGGCAGGTGCACGGCGAACCCTGCGGCGCCGAGCCCGGGGTCGGCGTCGAAGTGCTCCATCATCCGCGCCACGGCCCCGGGACGCGGGTGAGAATCGTCGTCCAGGAACACGATGTACGCCCCCGTGGCGTGCGGAACGCCCCAGGCCTTGGCGCAACTCCCGCGGTTGCGGCGCAGCGGAACGACGCGATCGGCGACTCCGGCAATGGCGCACGACGTGCCGTCGGTGGAGGCATTGTCCACCACGACAATCTCGAAATCCCGCCGGTGCAGGCCGCACGCCGCCACCCGCGCCAGCGTAGGGGTGACGACCTCGCGGCGGTTGTACGTCGCGAGGATGAAGCTGACGCGGGGGCGATGCTTCGGCATGTTCAGACCCGACTCCCTCCTCACATCTGTGTGACGCGTGCCGTGCGTCCTTGTGGCAAACGCCGCCTGGGTCGGGAAGCAGACGACGAACGGCGCCCGGCGTACCCCCCTTCCAGCTCGAGCCAGCCGGTCGGGCTGCGGGTAGACGGCGCACCGCGACTCCGCCCGGCCGCCGTGTATTATCGGTCCGACGCGTGTCCGGCTCGATGTGTTTGGCGGTTTCGCAGCGTACTACAGAGCTCCAAGTGAGCCGGAGCCGGAGGCATGCTGCCGGGTCAATCAAGCGGGCTGCCCCGCGGCCGGCGAACAGAGCCCCGATCGACGATACGCGCCGCGACCGCTGAACCGAGCCGCAACCGTAGAACTGAGCCGCGACCGTGAGGGAGCGGGCAATGTGTGCGACGCAGCGGGACAGGGAGGCACCGGGCGAAGGGACGGGGAAGGCGCGCGACGTAGCGGTGCAGGATCGGCACCGCGAAAGCAGGGCGCGAGCGTCAACGTCCCGACCGCCCATCGGCACGGGGTAACGAAGCGGGACAGCCGGCGCTTGCGGCCTACACCGCCGTCACCGCCTGGAGTTTGGGTGCCAGGTACTCGGCGCAGCTATTGAGCGTCGCCAGCTTGGGGTAATCCTCTTTCGGCACTTCGATCTTGTAGCGCTTGCGCAGCTCCATGACGATGTCGAGGAAGTCCATGGAGTCCATGTCCAACTGGTCGCGCAGGCGGACGTCGCCGCGGATGCCGGACAAATCGGCATCCGGCGCCACCACGGCGATGATGCCGAGCACAATCTCCTTAACTCGCTGCTCTACCATGCGTTCCTCGAAGGCCTCCTGCTATCCGCGGCACCGGCTCACAATCACCGCGGAGTTGATGCCCAGCATCCCGAACGAGTTGTTCAGGATATAGTCCAGTCGTTCCACGCGCCGCGGACGGTTGGCCACCAGGTTCCTCAGTTCGCAACGCGGGTCCAGGTCCGTGAGGTTGATCGTCGGGTGCACCATTCCGTCGGCAAAGGCACCGAGGTTGCCTGCCAGCTCCAGCGCCCCGGCCGCGCCCATCGCGTGCCCGATGTAACTCTTCGTGTTGTTGATGTACGTCTGCGGGCAATCCACGAACACCCGCCGCAGCGCCTCAACCTCCTGTATATCGCCCAGCTCCGTGGCCGTCGCGTGCGTGCTGACGATGCCCACGTCCCTGGGCTCGATGCCCGCCCGCGCCACCGCCTCGCTCATGCACTCCGCCAGCCGCTCCGGGTCCGGAACCACGGGGTCGGAGGCGTCGGAGTTCATGGCATAACCGCCCACTTCCGCCACGATCGGCGCTTCGCGGCGCCGCGCGTCGCGCAGGCGCTCCAGCACGTAGACACAGCCGCCCTCGGAAACCACGATCCCGTTCCGCGCCCGATCGAACGGCCGGCAGGCCTGCGCCGGGTTCTCGTGCCACGCCAAGGCATGTTCCGCGGCGAAACTGGCGAAAATGCCGAAGGAGTGAATCGCTTCGGACACTCCGCCTGCCAGCGCCACGTCCACCTCACCCAGGCGCAGCATCTGCACGCCCTGTATGAGCCCGGCGTTGCCCGCGGCACAGGCGGCGCCGATCGTGTAATGCGGTCCGCGCAGCCCGAGGTTCAGCGTCACCTCGCCCGCGGGGTTGTTGGCCACCGTCCGCGGGTTGTGGTGATGCGACCAGAACTTGGTGTCATAGTCGTATTGGCGGATAACGTCAATCTCGTTCTCGGTCTCCACCGTCCCGTGCTCAGTGATGCCGATGAACGTCCCTACGCGACGGCGGTCCACACGTTCCCGATCGACCCTGGCACTTCGCAGGGCCTCGTGCGCGCAGTAGATGGAGATGGCGCCCGCGCGCGTGCCGCGGCGGCGGTCCTTCCGGTCCTGGTATCTTCGCTCGTCGAACGTGCAGACACCCGCGAGCACCTTGCCCATGAAGCGGGTTTCGATCACCGTGACACCCGATACCCCGTCGATGAGGTTGCGGCGGAAGGTCTCCAGGTCCGCGCCGTTGGGCGACGCTAACCCTATGCCTGTAATGACGATACGTTCGGCTTCGACCATCGTGCGTTTGCCTGCGACCCCGCGCCGCGCCCGCCGGAATGGGTACGTGAACCGTCCGGCGAACCTGCATCCTATCGCCGAACGAGGGATTGGGGAACAGTGCTCGCACAACGCGGTCGCTCGTGGGTTTCGCGCTGCGCTCGCCGGGCGCAGTCGCGGCCACCAGGGCCGATGGCCATACCGGCGCCGGCGCCGCGTGATTCACGTTCGCAGAGCGTCGCCGACCGGCGCTGG
The DNA here is from genome assembly GCA_016208685.1 of Planctomycetota bacterium. GTDB lineage: Bacteria > Planctomycetota > Phycisphaerae > UBA1845 > UBA1845 > JACQXM01. The sequence continues at coordinate 56,637 of JACQXM010000014.1, forward strand.
TTCTTGGACACCGGCGTACTCGGTTGGGTAGCACAGAAAGCGGCCGTTCCAGAGTGGACGCATGGCGGCAAGTATCCCGAGTCCCCGATGTCGTAGCCGCTTTGGCCGCGGCTCGCGCCATCGACCTGGCTTGAACCCGCCTCTGAACCGGGCGCGCCGCCCAAGCCCGCGACCCGCCGCGCCAACGTGCTGCCCGCGTAAAAACCCGATCCGCGCTGTTTGAGCTCCGGGCGCGGGTCCGGCATCGCCCCGCAGGACCAGCGAGCAGAACCCGATCGCGTGAAATCGGTGCCGTTTTTCCTTGTAAGAAAACGTCAAGTTCGCTAGATTGACGGTATGCGCAACCGCCGCGGTTCGCGCAGAACCGGGGCGGGCGGTGGTACAGCAGCCAACTTCGGCGAAGGGGGTGATGCAGGTCGGGCGACGTGAGTCGCCCGACCTGCATCGGTCGTGCCGGTGCGTCAGTCCGGCGAAGAGGGCGGAAACAACGCCAGCGCGTGCCTGGGCACACGGTCGCGTCGTGAGTTTCTTGGTTCGCTCGCTGGAGTCACCCCGGGAGTCACGGTAGCTGGCCCGTGCTCCACATCCGTATATTACCCTAGACGTCCGAGATATTCCAAAGGTTTCACGAATCGCGTGTAAAAGTTTGTCGGACGCTCATTCGAGCTCTCCCGGGCGGCTTTTCGCGAAAAAAAGCTGGCCGCACGGTCGCAGCCAGGCGTGCTGGCAGGTTGAGCCCGCGCGTCACGCCTGAAACTCGTCCCCCATCGCACGGTGTCGTCGGCTTGTGAGCAAAGTCTCCCGGCGCCTATGCGAACCCGGGGCCATCGGCCGGAAGGTCAGTCGCACAGGACGAGCCTTGCCCCGCAACCTTCCGACTCCGCAACGTCGGACAGCGTGGCGCGTGCCGCAAGGGCTGCCGGAGCGGCGGGTGAGCGTGGGCACGAACCTAAGGACCGCATTGCGCCGGGCAGGACTCGAACCTGCGACTTTCGGATTAGAAATCCGATGCTCTGTCCACCTGAGCTACCGGCGCGCCGAGGCGGTCCCGGGGCCTACAGCCGCGTGAGGCGTACGAGAAAATCGTAGTACTCGTCTGCCAGCGATTCCGGCGCGGCGGCAAAATAGGCACGGAAAACGACCTCCCCGAAGCTTAGCTCTACGGCATCCGCGCGTCCAAGCCGCCAGGCACGGGTGCGGGCGCTGAGCCGTCCAACCGCGGCATCGTCCAGCAGACGCCGCAGGGCGGCGGCGCGGCTCGACGACCCCGCGTCCTTGAGAAACACCGTCAGCGCCCATACCTGGGCGTAGTAGGCCTCCGTCACACCGCTGTGGTCCAGTTGCAACACCTCGCCCGCATCGGTTCGCAGCAGATCGGCCAGGGGAATCAAGCGGTCGCCCGCGATCGCCTCCCGCAGGCTGTTGAGCCGCCGCGTGTTGTTCCGCGGCGTGAAGCGCGGACGACCGGCGGCACAATCGACGGCCTCATGGTAGCACGCCAGTCCCTCGTTGAGCCACGCCGGCAGACCGGCGTCGAGCTGCGTGGCCACGTACTGGTGCCAACCCTCGTGGGCCAGGGCGGCGAGCAGATCGCCGCGACCGGTCAGAAAGGTGGCTGAAGCCGCTCCCTCCGTGTAACCACCGGCGCGAATGCGCGCATACACCGCGGAACGTAGCGGGTACCGACGCTGCGTGAACCGCTCCCACTCCGCCCGGGTATTGAAGACGTAGAAGTTCAATCGCGACGGCGCGTGGCGCGGAGCGATGGTTTGCGTGTAGCGGCCGTACGCCGCCTCGGCAAAACCCGGAAGCGCCCCTTCCAGCAACGGATCCGCGAGCGTGCTGTAAATCTGGATGTGCGCGCTCGACAGGCGCCGACCCACGAAGCCCTCCTCGCTCCACGGAGTGAGCGTCACGCCGGCGCGCCGGGCGGGCGGCACGGTGCACCCGTTCCCCACCGCCAGGAACAGCAGCGCGAACGCAGCGAGGTCGTATCGCGCCCGAAATCCGCCCGGCATAAACGAGAGCCGACGCCCGCGCGCGAGGCAGGACGGCGATCTGCGTACAAGGCCTCGCCGCCGATGATTCCGCGCGTGGGGCGCTGCATGCCGCGGTGCCCAGGGTCGGTTTGGATCATCCATGGGCGGTCATTATCATGCGACGCAACGATGGGGGCGAGTCGCGCGGTCGCGCGGCGAGCCCGAGGCAACGATCACCTGGAGGGCGGCGGAATGCGCCGCGGAGAGTAAACCTAACGATGCCCCACGACGCAGATGTGGAAAAAGTCGTCATTGTCGGGTCCGGCCCCGCCGGTTGGACGGCGGCGATCTACGCCGCACGGGCGAACCTCCGCCCCCTGGTCTTCGCGGGCCGCCCCAAAAGCTCTCCCACCACGATTCTGCCCGGCGGGCAGCTCATGATGACCACCGAGGTGGAGAACTACCCCGGGTTCCCACACGGGGTGACCGGACCGAAGCTTATGGCGTACTTCGAGCAGCAGGCCGTGCGTTTCGGCACGCGCATCGTCACGGACAACGGCCTGGAGCCGGACGTCTCCAACGCCGACGACGGTCACAGCTACTCCTACCAGGACTGCGCCCGGGTCGATTTCTCCCGCAGGCCGTTTGTGGTTTCCTCCGAGGACGGCACCGAGTTCCGCGCCCACAGCGTCATCATCGCCACCGGCGCCACGGCCAACTGGATCGGCCTGCCCAACGAGCAGCGACTGGCGCGGATGGGCGGCGGCGTGAGCGCATGCGCCGTCTGCGACGGAGCCCTGCCGGTGTTCCGCGACAAGGTGCTGGCCGTGGTCGGCGGTGGAGACTCAGCGGTGGAGGAGGCGACGTACCTCACGAAGTTCGCTTCCAAAGTGTGCATGATCCATCGCCGCGATCAGCTTCGGGCATCGAAGATTATGGCGCAGCGGGCCATGAGCAACCCCAAGATCGAAATCCTGTGGAACCAGGTGGTTGTGGACGTGCTGGGGGAGAACATGATCACGGGCATCAGGCTGAAGGACACGATCAGCGGGGCGGAGTCGGACCTCCCCGTCGGCGGGTTGTTCGCGGCCATCGGTCACACTCCGGCAACCGCGTTCCTCGAGGGACAGTTGGAGCTGGACGCCAAGAAGTACATAAAGCTCCGGGATCCGTACCGTTCCACCACCAGCGTTGAGGGCGTTTTCGCCGCCGGTGACTGCGTGGACAGTGTCTACCGCCAGGCGATCACCGCCGCGGGCATGGGCTGCAAGGCGGCCCTGGATGCGGAGCGCTGGCTGGCGGATAAGGGCATCGAATAGTCCCGTGTCGGCGCGGGCGCGACTCGGTCTCCGCGGCGTCGGACCGAAGTCCGTCGTTCATCCCATGGCTTTAGGGGCAGGGGGCCTGTGCCGCGCGTGGTCCCCAGGCCTTCCCTACGGCCTGGTTGCGCCACTCGTCCGCGCCCAGATCGGGGGCATCCCCTGCGGGACGCGGGTCGCCGTCCATGTCGGTCGTGGGGGCGTCCTCGGCGGAGCCGCGGTCGATTCCTGCGCCGCCCTCGCGCACATGAAAGTCGGCGGCCCCGGGATCGGCGAAGCCCGGATCGCCCTCGACAGGCTCGTCACCGAGCATTCCCCCCTCGTCACCGCGAATTCCGTCGATGAGATTGTGATCCACGGTATAGCTGTCGACCGGTACGTCGGTGGCCACGGCGATCTGGAACGAGAGGTTCCGGCTGCAGATGTTGTTGCGAATGACCACGCCCTCCGCCTGGGTATTGTTATGTGCGATGCCCCCGCCCCAGGGGTCGCGTCCATTGTCATACGAGGTGTTGTTGATGATCGCGATGTTCGACATGGGGTGAGCATCGATGCAACAATCGCTGATGCCGATTCCCACCCAGCCGTTGCCGTACGCGACGTTGTTGTACACTCGGACATTTTCAAGCAGCCCGCCGACCTCGGAAGCAATCGCGAACCCGTCCTCGACACCGTCATGGGAGACGTTGTTGAACACCTCGACGTTGAACGTGTGCTTGTCCTGAGCGTCGACGTAGAACCCCACCGCCTCGGTGCGGTAGACCTCGTTGCCGAATACCAACGCGTTTGAAGATCCGTCCTTGACGCAGATACCCTCCTTCTGGCTGTCGTGAACTACATTGTTGCGAACCTCCGCGCCGTCGGTGAGGCCGATCGTGATGCACTCATTGAAGCCGCCCAGACAGGCCTCCACGACCTCATTGCCGTCCACGATCACATCATGGCTGTTCCAGACCGCAATTCCCGAGTCGTTGGTACGATGGACGTAGTTTCCCTCGACCACGATGTGGTTTGCGGTGTCTACCTGGATGCCCGGATTGTGCGGGTTCGGTCCGGCGTTGATCACCCGCAGGCCGCGAACGTGGATATAGTCGTGGCCGGTGATGTCGAACAGCCCGCCCCATTCCGGGATGGTGATGCCGGCTCCATCGACGGTCACGGTTTCGCCCGGAGAGGCCGCGTAGGTAATGGGGCGGCCGGCTTCGCCGGAGTTCTCCGGAACGACCCGCTCGGCATAAGTTCCGGCCCGGATGTTGACGGTCTGCCCGGCGGTCAGGGTGGCTGCCGCCTTCTGGATAGTGCGCCAGGGTCGGTCCTGCGTGCCGGGATCGTCGTCGTTGCCGGCAGGGGATACGTATCGAGCGTCAGCGCCCCCCGGTGGGCTGACGTCGCCCGACGCGTCGTCAGCGTCCGGCGCGCTGTCGTCCGAAGTGTCGCCTCCGTCCGGCGCCGTGTCATCCGGAGTGTCCTCTTCATCCGGGGCGATGTCGTTGGGGCTCGTGTCGCCCGGAGTCGTGTCATCGGGAGCGGCGCGGGAGCCACCAGACGGCCCGGAGCAGCCGATCCAGGTGGCCGCCACCAGGAGCAACGCCGCTGAACTCCAGTGGCGCCGGGCGAGCGAGTCGACGACGCGGCGGGTGGCGGCGGCCAGAGTCAGGGGACGAGCGTGCATGGCATTCCTCCTTCGTTTCGCATGCGGGTCGGTCCCGGTGCCGCGGCCACGGCCCCGGCGACTGCCACCGGGCGGGCGCTACGACGCTGGGGTCCGGCGCGGGCCCGCACACCTAGCCGGGGGCGCGTTCGTCGGCATCCGGCGCGGCGGTGATGCGGCCGACCAGCGGACACACTGCGGCGAGCCCCCTGCATGCTCACGGTAAAGGAAGGAGCTTAACCGAAAGCGCCGGAGCGTCAAGCGGCCGCAAGGGTGGGGAACGGCGCGCCGAGGGCGAGCCGTCGCGGGCTCCAGACGACCCAGGCGGCCCGCACGGCAGCGGGAGCCCAGCCGGCCCCGTCCCCAGGAGCGCGCATCGGCGTTGCGTCACCCGCTGGCTTTGGAGCGCTATGAACTCAACCCGGTGCCGTGGGTTACGATGGGTGCGATGACGTAGGGGAAAGCCCTTCAGGAATGTCCGAGGCCTTGTGCACAGGTGGGTACGCACACCGAGCCCCGCGTCGGTTGCGCCGACGGCGTCAAGTACGTCCCCACCTGATTATGCGCGGTTCACCACGGTCCGTGGCGTGTACTCTCGTCGAACACGCCTCCTGCCGCCACAGCGACTACGCCGCCTCTCGGCTCCTCCGCAACGCCTACCGTGCCTCCGTAAACCACGGCCCACCCAAATGAATCCGATTGCGATCATTCAGGTCGCGCGCGCTGCGGCAGACAATCCCGAAGTCCTCGATTGCCCTTTCGTGTCCCACGCAGAAGAGAATTGCGCGGCGATCGGGATCGACCAAGATCCGCCTAACCCAGAACAGACCGATCCGCCCAGACAACCTTCGGCGATCCACCCCAGTCTGAACCTCCCGGACCGTTGCTTCGAACGCTGCCTGGCTGGCCCAAAACCGCGCCCGCAATGGCCAAGCGGTCACCGCCGCTAGACCCAAAAGAGCTAGGCACGCCGGCACAACAAGAAGGCGCCAACCCCTTCGCCGCGGCGTCACCGACGGTGTCACCTCCGAAGCTCTGGCCCCACCCACGTCGCGTATCCAGTCCACAATGCTGCATATCCACAATAGCACCGCAACCACGGTGAACCACCGTGCCTGGTCTCCGAACAACCATCGCATGCCCGCAGGGTGGCTCATTGCACAGAGGCTCATGCCCGTATTCACCAGCGCCACTGCCTCCGCTGCACGGAGTCGGCCTAGCTTCATCCGCGGCAGGTTTCCGCCATTCCTGGATACCGCAACGGGGTAGCCGCATTCCGAACACAGACTACCCACACAGTGCGTTAACGCATACCCACATTTGACACACTGGTCGCGTCGGCGCCTCCGCGCAACACGCATCCATGCCCGGACTCCTTGGGCCGGAAGAATAGCCGCCAACAACGCCGGGTATACCAAGGGCAACGCCACATATGTGTGTGATCCACCTATTCGGCCGATCCGCGGCAGAAGTGTGAGGCCCAGGGGGGCGAAAGCCCTGCAGGACAGGCGCAAACCGCCGTCCTCCGAGTTCCCCCCTTCTACCGAATGTAGCTCTGCGCAGGCACGGTAAAGCCGAACCGTGTATCGCACGCCATTGAGCTGCCACGCAGCCGAGCACAGCCAACACCCACCTAGCCAGAGTACCGCAACGATCATGCCGACGCACACGGAGATTGGCGTCAAAACGACACGCCATCGTATGCGTGGCTCCTTCATCGCGCGTCTCTTTGAGCCGCTAACATAATGATCCCTGTAGGGCCCGACCACAGACCGGAAAACATCCGATCGTGAGAAATGCCTGATGGGAATCGCCGCACCGGGTCTACATCCACGCGATCCACTGCCGCACTATTGTCTGCAGCGTCGCCCGCTTGGCGCGAAGGTCCTCCAGACTGCGGAAACACGCGGAACAGCGGTCCTTCGCGTGCCAATCCAGCAGGCCGGCCGGGTCGTCGACTTTCAGCCCTTCTGTCGTATTGTCCCGTGCCGTGGCGCCGCGGTGAAACACGACGCGCACGAAGGTGTCCTTGCGCCGGAGATTCGCGGTGGCGAAGTAGTCCGTGAAATGGAAGCTCGGGGCGTTCCATTTGATGCCTTCGTTGATGCCGGGGTCCGCGTCCAGGATCGCCTCGCGCACGGCCTCCAGCGCCGGCTTGAGGGGGTGATCCAGCCTCCGCAGAAACTCGACCACTTCAGCGTTAGGCCGGGCTACCGCGGGGGTGCCGGTGCTCTGTTGCTTCGCCGCGCCCGCCCGGGGTGTGGCGGCCGCCGATCCTCCCGCTACCCGCTTCCCGGCCGCGGGCTTCGCACGCGTTGACCGTTGCGTCGAACGAGGCGCGGGGCGTTTTCTTGCCGGCATGGGACGCTCCTTGTCCGCACCATGCGGATTGCTTGCGCCGGCGCACACGATGCTCCGCTGCGTCAACGAACGGTCGCGGTTCTGCCGGGCCCGACCGCCAGTTGCGACGCCAGCAGTTCCGCCATGCGATCGTAGCCCGCGCTGACGCCCTGCTCCATACCGGAGGCAAGGCAACCATCCCGAGCCTCTTTGGAGGGGAACACAACGGTCATGGTGACCGTTGTCCGGCCGGCGTGTTCCGTGTAGGCGATGGTCGCCAGTTGCTCGCCCGCCTGCGATTCGCACCCAAAGTCGAAGGTCTCCGTGCGTGTGGCGCGCACGCCGGGAACCACCTCGCGGTATACGCCGTGCATGGCCATCGCCGGCTTGCCGTCGGGCCCGTTCCACGCCCAGCGGAACCTGCCGCCCACGCGCAGGTCCTCCTCGCACTCCGTCATCGTCCAGCCGGGCGGCGTGAAGAGCCAGCGACGGATCAGCGCCGGCGTGGTCATCGCCGCCCAGACCAGTTGCCTGGGCGCGTTAAGCTCGCGGGTCATGACGATTTCGCGGTCGCTGGGGGTGGTGACTTTGAGTTTTCCGGGGTTCATCTGGGCGGTCTCCTTCAGGTCTCGAGACATTCCCGACCCTTCTGACGGGTCTTCAGTTCCTCCAATACTGTGTCCAGACGCTGGAAGGCGGCCTCCCAGTGCCGGCGGCAGTTCTCCAGCCAGGCGTCCGCCTTCGCCAGCGGACGCGGTTCCATCCAGCAGACGTGCGTCCGCCCCACCACGCGGCGCCGCACCAGTCGGGCCCGCTCCAGCACCCGCACGTGCTTGGAGGCCGCGGGCAGGGACATGCGAAACGGAGCGGCAAGCTCGCCGATGTTGCGTTCCCCGGCGGCCAGGCGCCGCAGCATCGCCCGCCGCGCCGGGTGTGCCAGGGCGTGAAACACGCGATCAAGCAGCACGGCGCTATCTGAAACCATATGGTTTAGTATCCCTCGAACCCGGCGATTGTCAACCATGTGGTTAAATATTTTCGGCGCCGGCAGCGGCCCCATGCCGACAAGCCGACCCGGCAGGAGGGCAGCGAGCCTCGGATCGGCGTCGGGGGCGGGGGTTCCTAGCGCGGCCGCGGGGGCCGCAACCAAAACAGGCCCACGGAGGGCGCGGCCGCGAATGTCGAATGCTGAATTCGGAATGCTGAAGGGGCGGTTCGTCGCGGTTAGCGGAGCCGTTTTCGTGCACAGGAAGATGCGCGCATAATCCAAGCATCTTTGGCCGCAAGGAACTAATCGTTGCGGGCGTCGAGCAGGTCGTGCTCGTCGAGGAGGTCGAAGCCGTGCTCGCGCAGCACTGCCACGGATTGTTCGATGTTGTCTACCGCGACCGCGATGGCGGCGGCGTTCTTGGGCCGGACGAGAAGCGGGTAGGTGTAGTAGATGTTGATCTCCCCACCCAGCAGGGCGGCCCAGGTCTCGAGCAGCGCCCGCTTTCCATGCGGCAGGCTGACGACGATGAGTTCCGTCTCGCTGAGCTGGAAGTCGGCGTTGGTGAGCACTTCGTAGCTGCGGTCCGGGTCGTCCAGGATCATGCGGCAGATGGCGCAATCCACGGAGTAAACGACGGAGATGGCGAGTATTCGCACGTCGGTCTGGTCGAAGAGTCTGGTGAGGCGCAGCAATTGCCCGACGCGGTTCTCGACAAAGACCGACTGCTGCCGCACCGTGGGCACGTCCTGCCCCTCCGCGGTCCCAAGCGGTTTGGTCTCCATCATCCCCAGTTTATCGACCGCAGGCGATGCCGTCAGCATCTTTTTCGGACCACCGCCGCCACGCGTGTGCCACTTCCGCAGGCCGCGTACCTGCCACCTTGGCAGCCGTCCACGTCGCGGCACCACCACCGATATCGCAACATGTTGCAACATAAGAGGTTATAGTCACGCAACCCGGCGACAGACTGGCACCGCGCGTGCTACGCGCTCGCAGGGGAGCGGTGCTGCGCCAATCGGCGCCCGCCCCCCATGGAAGGAGACAACTTATGTCAAAGATCGTGGGCATCGACCTCGGGACGACGAACTCCGTCGTTGCCGTCATGGAGGGCGAACAGGTCAAGGTCCTGACCAACGCGCAGGGCGCGCGCCTCACGCCCTCGGTAGTGGCCATCACCGAGAAGGGTGATCGCCTCGTAGGCCAGGTCGCCAGGCACCAGCAGGTAACGAACCCTGAGAACACCATCTTCTCCATCAAGCGCTTCATGGGACGGCGGCACAACGAGGTAGCCACCGAAGAGAAGATGGTGCCCTACAAGGTGGTGGGCGGTCCGGAGGAGTTGGTGAAGGTCAACATCCGCGGCAAACAGTACACGCCGCCGGAGATCAGCGCCATGATCCTGCAGGACCTTAAGAAGACGGCGGAGGACTACCTCGGCCAGAAGGTCGACCGCGCCGTGATCACCGTCCCCGCCTACTTCAACGACTCGCAGCGTAAGGCCACCAAGGACGCGGGCGAGATCGCCGGGCTGAAGGTCGAGCGCATCATCAACGAGCCGACGGCGGCGGCCCTGGCCTACGGACTCGACAAGAAGAAGGAACAGACCATCGCCGTGTTCGACCTCGGCGGTGGCACCTTCGACATCTCCATCCTGGAGATCGACCCCGAAATCGGCACCTTCGAAGTGAAAGCCACCAGCGGCGACGGGCACCTGGGCGGCGACGACTACGACGAGGTGCTCATCAACCTCCTGGCCGACACCTTTAAGAAGCAGGAAGGCGTGGACCTGCGCAAGGATCCCATGGCGTTGCAACGGCTCAAGGAGGCCGGGGAGAAGGCCAAGTGTGAGCTCTCCACGGTGCTGGAGACCACCATCAACCTGCCCTACATCACGGCCACCAACTCCGGGCCCAAGCACCTTCAGGTGACGGTCACCCGCAGTCAGTTCGAGCAGATGACCCGGCACCTGACGGAGCGCTGCCGCAAGCCGGTGCTCGAGACCCTGGAGGGCGCGCGGATGTCTCCCAAGGACATCGACGAGGTGGTGCTGGTGGGCGGTTCGACGCGCATGCCGGCCGTCCAGGCCCTGGCTCGTGAGATCTTCGGCAAGGAGCCCAACAAGAGCATCAACCCCGATGAAGTGGTGGCCGTCGGCGCCGCCATCCAGGGCGCGGTCCTGGCCGGCGACAAGGACGACATCGTCCTTCTTGATGTCACGCCGCTGACACTCGGCGTCGAGACCCTGGGCGGCGTGATGACGCCGCTCATCGAGGCGAACACCACCATTCCCACCTCCAAAACGGAGACGTTCTCCACCGCCGCCAACAACCAGACGGCCCCCGCCCCGCGCGGCCTGCCGCAGATCGAGGTCACCTTCGACATCGACCGCAACGGCATCCTCAACGTCTCCGCCAAGGACAAGGCCACGGGCAAGGAGCAGAAGATTCGCATCGAAGGCAGCGGCGGGCTGAGCAAGGACGAGATCGAGCGGATGAAGAAGGACGCCGAGCTGCACGCCGCGGAGGACCTCCAGAAGGCCGAGCGCATCAAGCTCGCCAACCAGGCGGAGGGTCAGGCCTACCAGATCGAGCAGCAGCTCAAGGAGCACGGGGAAAGAATCCCCGCCGAGGAGCGCGCCAAGGTGGAGGCGTCCATCAACAACCTGCGCGAAGTGCTCAAGGGCGAGGACGCGTCGGCGATCAAGAAGGCGCACGACAAGCTGATGCAGGACGCGCAGATCATCGGCAAGATCGTCTACGAGCAGGTGGCCAAGCAGCAGGCGGCGGCGGGCGGAAGTAGCGCTGCCGGCGCATCGCCCGGCGCCGGCGCTGGTGCCCCACACGGCGGCGCCGCGACATCCCCCTCCGGCGGCGGCGACGACAACGTCATCGACGCAGAGTTTGAGGTGAAGGATGCGAAGTAGGGGAAGGGCTGGAGGGGCAGAAGGCAGAAGGCAGAAGACAGTAGACAGTAGACAGTAGACAGTAGACAGCAGAGGTGAGACCGCAGGGGAACGGGGAACAGCGCCGGAGCGACCGAGCGACGGAGGGGGGGAATGCGCACGCCGGTTTGGCTGCATTGAGTGGCCCGCCCGGGCAGATATACTTCCCGTACAGGTCACAATGCAAGGAGGCATTGCACATGGAAGAGGACTCGACGTGTCCACTGTGTGATCAGCCAGCCGACATCACTCCACGGCGCCCCTTCGAACGGATCCAGTGCGATCAGTGTTCGACCTTCTGGGTCGTGCAAAAACATCACGATACCACCTGGGACCAACCATCGAGGGAACGAGTCGGATCGCTCCTCGTTGAGCGAAGCCTCAGAGGTCTCCCCGAACTACTACTCGTGCCTCAGCCGCAACTTGCGGAGGCGAGGCGCCAACCATGCCCAGACTTCGTTGCGATGTCGATCGAGAGCTTGCTCTGCGAGTGGCCCTCCACGGTTCCGGAGCTGATCGACCGCGCGTTCTGCAACCTCGCGCGCATGGTGTCACCGAACGGTGAGCCCCGGTTCGGCACGCAACTGGAGCGCAAACGGGGTGGAATGAAGAAGCCCTGTTTCTCGCGCGACGATCGGGAGGAGCGCTACGTCATCAGCGCGCTAATGTCTTCCGGGTACATCGATACCGATGGGAAACACTCAACGGAGTGGAGCATACAGATCACTCCAGAGGGTTGGGCCAGATTCGATGCCCTCACTCGGACAGAAGCAAACAGAGACAACCCCGTCTTTGTTGCCATGTGGTTCGGTGATAAGAAACAAACCGACAAGATGAACAAGCTGTTCGACGAGGCCATTAGTCCCGCCTGTCAGGCGACGGGTTGGAAGGCCAAGCGCGCCGACAAGGACCCGCACAACAACCCCATCGCAGGGCACATCATGCAAAGCATTCGTGTCGCGCCGTTCGTGATTGCCGACTTGACGGAGAACAACAACGGCGTCTATTACGAGACCGGCTTTGCGACGGGGTGTGGAAGGACCGTGATCTTCTGCTGCCCGGAGGATGATGCGAAGAACGTCCACTTCGATGTTCGAGACATCAACCAGGTCAGGTACAAGAATTCCGCCGAGCTACAGCATAAACTGGAGGACCACATCCTCAGAACTATGGGACGGGGGCCGCATGACTCGAAGCCGTAAGCACGTTGTTGACGGGTGGCATGAGGGGTGGCATGGCCCACGCTTGCGTGGCCATGCTTGGCGCAGGGCGACGGGGATTGTGCGACGCACCGACGGGTTGACGGTGGTCCCGCGCCGCAACCTATGCGGGAAAGCCGCATGATGGTCCGACGATCAAGATGAACTCACGTCCCGACGATCCGCGTGGGATGGATCGGCGACGATGAAGGCATGGCCACGCAAGCGTGGACTATGAACCCGCTTACCAACGATCCGCGCGGGACCAACAGGCGACGATGAAGGCATGGCCACGCAAGCGTGGGCCATGCCACCCGCCGGCCCACGGCCCAGAGGGCCGGCGGGAGTTGCCAGGGGCTTTGAGCCCCTGGGATTGGACCCTTCTCAAACCCCTCCCGCCCGTAGGGCGGACGAGTCGTGTTTCGGGTGGAGCGGATCCCTTGAAAACGTGCAAGTGACCGCTCGTTGGCACTCGCGGTACGGATAGGGCGGCGGCCGCACCCCGGCGGCGAAGGCCCGCTCCCTCACAAGGCTGTCGGAATACCGTCGACGCGGCCTCGGAAGATGTACTTTTCGCCCTCCAAGACTGGGGTCCGAAGGGCAAAAGTGCCCTCAAAACCGGTGTCGAAATAGCTCAACGGAAGTACTTCGACAGCCTCTCACGGTCGCGGCTCTGTTTTCGGTCGCGGCGCTGCTTCGGCATTCCGCCTTCCCCATTCCTCATGCGCGAAGCGCTCGACTCCCCCACCGCGGAAGCGGTGGGCCACCCTCCCCGCCCGCCGGGCTGCTTCGCGGCGGTTTACATTCGTTCCGCACGGAGGTTATACTCCCGGCGTCGACGGGCGGCGGGAGGCCCGCGGCCGCGCACCTTGCGGCAACCGGCAGTCGGTCAGGAGGCGCCGATGCGACGAATCGCCATCATCAACCAGAAGGGCGGCGTCGGTAAAACCACCACCACGGCTCACCTGGGCGCCGCCCTGGCGCTGGCGGGCCGGCGTGTGCTGCTTATCGACCTCGACCCGCAAGCCCACCTGACGCTGCACTTCGGAACGCAACTGGCGGAGGATCAACCCTCCGTCTACGACGTGCTTACCAACGGCGTCGCGGTACGTGACGTCGCCTTGCCGGTCCGCGAGAACCTGTGGATCGTCCCTGCGGACATCGACCTTGCGGGGGCCGAGGCCGAGCTCATCAGCATCACCGGGCGCGAGGTCCTGCTGCGCGAGGCGCTGGACGCCGATGCCGCGCCGTACGATGCCCTGTTGATTGACTGCCCGCCCTCGCTGGGCGTGCTGACGGTTAATGCGCTGTCGGCGTGCGACGAAGTCATCATTCCGCTACAGGCGCACTTCTTCGCCCTTCAGGGGCTCAGCCGATTGCTGGACACGGTGACACTGGTGCGACAGCGGATCAACCCCGGGCTCGTGGTTCGCGGGATCGTCCTGTGCATGCACGAGGGAAGCACCCGCCTGGCGAGCGAAGTAGTGGACGACCTCTCCGGCTTTCTCTCGGCACAGCGCGGTATGCGGGCCCCCTGGTCCGAGGCGGTAGTGTACGCCACCCGCGTCCGCCGCAGCATCAAGCTGGCCGAGTGTTGCAGCTTCGGACAAACGGTCTTCGAATACGCTCCCCGCAGCCACGGGGCCACGGATTATGCCGGATTGGCCGGGGAGGTCTTCGCGCTGGATCCCGCCGTTTGCGGCAGCGACGCCGGGCCCGCTGGGCCCGCCGGCGACAAGGAGCCCGCGGTTGACGAGCCGCGCGCGGCCGCCGTTCCGCCCGCGGCCGAACCGGCGGCTGTCGAAGTCGGCCCGGCCGGCGCCGGCGCGCCCGGACACACTGCCGCCGAAGCGTTGCCCGCGGTGGCACCGCCTGTGGCCGCGGCCTCAGGCGTCGTGGCCGCCACCGCGTAGGCGCCTGGGGAGTCCCACATGCCCATCGCCGTTGATTCCCGGGTGTCCGTCCACGATCGCCGGCTCCGCTGGGCGTGGCTCGCCTATTGGGTCTGCATCTTCGCCCTCACGCACGCCCCCGTGCCCCGCAACGTGCCCTTCATTGCTCGCGGCGGCGACAAGGCGCTGCACTTCGGCCTGTACTTCGGCTTGACCATCCTCGGCGGCTACGCGCTGGGAGCCAGGCGGGCGGGGACCCGATCGCTCGTTACCTGGGCAATGACATACGCGGCCTATGCGGCTTTCGACGAGTGGTCACAGCGATTCGCCTCGCGCACGCCGAGTGCGCAAGACTGGACGGCGGACGTGGTAGGCATCCTGACGGCCACGATTCTGTTAATACTGCGGGAGCGAGGGCGGGCCGCGGTGCGGCGAGGTAGCGACGCGGCGAAGGGTTCGTGCGCCGCCACGGCGCGGGCGGTTGGCGACGCGCCGACAGGCATCGACTCTTCCCCCGCGGGTGCGGGTGGAGCGCCGAGCCGAATCCAACATTGAGGATCCCGAAGTCGGCGGCGCGGTTCGCCTCCCCCATCGCCGAAGCGGTGGGCTACCCGACACGGCAGATGGTTTCCCTGCACAAATGCCGACCTGGGCGAGCGCTCCCATGATGGTGAATCCGTCAGCCGCGATGAAGACGCGTACGCCCGATGCCGCGGCGCCGGCGCTGATGCAGGCCGAAGGCCTGTACGTTGAGTTCACGACGCCCGGCGCAGCGCGGCGGCGGACGCGCGCCGTCGACGGCGTTTCGCTGCGAATCGCCGCCGGCGAAACGTTGGGGTTGGTGGGCGAAAGCGGCAGCGGGAAGACCACGCTGGGGCGCGCGGTCCTGCGGCTTGTACCGGTTGTCGCAGGCGCGATCCGATTCGACGGCGTAGAGCTCACCGCCCTGCCGCCGCGACGCCTCCGGGAACTGCGCCGCCACATGCAAATCGTCTTTCAGGACCCGTGGGGCAGTTTCGATCCGCGCATGACCGTGGGGCAGATCGTGGCCGAGCCGCTGGTGATCCACCGGATCGGTTCGCGCGCCCAGCGGCGCCAGCGCGTGGCGAACCTGCTGGAGCGCGTCGGCCTGCACGGCTCGCTTATGTCACGCTATCCGCACCAGCTTTCGGGCGGCCAGCGGCAGCGCATGGGCATTGCGCGGGCGGTCATCATCGACCCCCGGTTCATCGTCTGCGACGAACCGGTGAGCGCGCTGGACGTTTCGATCCAGGCGCAGATTCTGAACCTGCTGGCGGATCTTCAACAGGAGCGGCAACTGGCGTATCTGTTCATCGCCCACAATCTCGCCGTGGTGCGGCAGATCAGTCGGAGCGTGGCCGTCATGTACCTGGGCCGCATCGTGGAAACCGCCGGCGTCGAAGACCTTTACGCGGCCGCGCGACACCCCTACACCCTCGCGCTGCTGGCGGCCGTGCTGGAGCCGCAGACGGCCCGGCGGCCGCGCGTCGTCCTGCCCGGCGAGCCGCCCAGTCCGATGGCGCCGCCAGCGGGATGCGCGTTCCATCCTCGTTGTCCGTTCGCGGAGGAGGTGTGTCGCCGCGAAGTGCCGGAGTTGCGCTCGGTTGCCGGGCTGTCGGCGACTCACCGGGTGGCCTGTCATCGCGCCGACGAACAACTGGTGTGGCCGACTACGTTCGTTTGAACTGCCGATCCAGCTCTGCCTTGCTGAAGCGCAGCGTGGTAGGCCGACCGTGCGGACAACTGCCGGACTTGTCCACCAGGTGCCGCTGCCGCAGCAACGCCTCAATCTCCTCGTCGGAGAGCGGGTCGCCGGCCTTCACCGCCGCCTTGCACGCCATCATGTCCAGGACCTTGTGGATCACGACCTCCGTGCTCGTGGCCGCCGCCTGATGCGCCAGGAAGTCCAGCAGGTCGCGCATGAAGGCCACGACGTCCGTGTCCTTGAGCAGCGCGGGGAAGGCGTGGACGGCGAGCGAATCCGTTCCGAACGGCGTGGCCTCGATGCCCAGGCGCGCCAGCAGTTCGCCGTTGGCTTCGATGAGCGCCACTTGCTGCGGAGTAACAGGCAGCGTCTCCGGCAGCAGCAGGCGTTGCGACTCCAGGGGACCGTGCGTAACCCGCGCCTTGAGCTGCTCGTACATGATCCGTTCGTGCAGGGCGTGCTGATCGACGATGACAATCCCGTCATCGGTTTCGGCCACCAGATAGAGATTGTGAAGCTGAATGGCGCGTGGCCGGGGTTCGGGATGCAGCATCTGGTTCCCGCCGCGGTCTGGGTCCGAAGGCGCGTTCGAGTTCACCGGGCCGGCGGAGTCGGGCGGCGCGTAGAGCGATCGCCAGAGGCGTGACGCATCCACCACGGACGGAGGCGAAGCGCCACGCCCGAGGCCGTACGGCGCACCGCCGGCGGTCTCGGCGGCGACCGTCGGGCCCGGCGCGCCCGTTCCGGTGGAACCCGAGGGCCGCATGGCGGCATCGCCTGCGTGCGACGCTGCCCACGTCGCGTCCGGGCGGCGCGGCGGAATGATAGGCGCCGCGGCCTTGAGCATGGCGGCCACGTCATGCCGGATGCGATCCTGCTCCGCCGGGTCGGCCGGGTCGGCGGCTCGGCCGGAACGCAGCGATGGTGTCAGATCGCAGCGTTGAAAGGTCTCGCGCAGGGCGCTGAGCACGTGCGAGTGGACGAGTCCGGAATCCGCCCAGCGGACTTCGATTTTGGTGGGATGAACGTTCACGTCCACGTCGCGGGGGTCGACGGTGATGAAGAGAAAGACGACGCCGTGACGATTCGGCTCCATCAATCCGCGATACGCTTCCTTGATGGCATGCTGGATGAAGCGGTCGCGGATGTAACGCCCGTTCACGAAGGCGTACTGCCATTGTGCCGTCGCCCGCGAATGCGCCGGCGGCGCCACGTAGGCGTCGATGCCGATGCTGCGTTCCTGCCGCCCCACGTGCAGTAGCGCCGCCGCCAGCTCGTCGCTATACACGCGGGCGATGCGCTCCAGCCGTTGCGTCGTGGCGGGCAGGTTCAGCACGGTGCGCTTGTTGTTTCGCAGCTCGAAGGCGACCCCGGGGAACGCCAGCGCCACGCGGGCAAGCTGTTCGTGCAGGTGCCCGGCCTCCGTGGAAGCTCCGCGCAGGAACTTCCGCCGCGCCGGCACGTTGAAGAACAAGTCACGGACCTCGACGGTGGTGCCTGGAGGGGAGCCGGCGGCCTGGCACAGCTCCAGCTTGTCCGCCGCCACCCGCACCTCGCTGCCCTCGACGGAATCGGCGTTGCGCGAAACCATGCGCAGCTTCGCCACCGAAGCGATACTGGCCAGCGCTTCGCCGCGGAAACCCAGGGTGCCGATCGCGTAGAGGTCGTCCTCGACGACGATTTTGCTGGTGGCATGCGGAACGACGGCCAGCCGAAGCTCCTCCGCGGACATTCCGCAGCCGTCGTCGGTCACGCGAATGAGTTGCCGGCCGCCGTCCTCGATCTCCACGGCCACCCGCGTGGCGCCGGCGTCCAGGGCGTTCTCCACCAGCTCTTTGACCACGCTCGCCGGTCGTTCCACGACCTCTCCGGCAGCGATTTTGGAGACCAGCAGATCGGGCAGGAGGCGGATTCGACAGGCCGTTGACATTTCGCGGCGGTGTTCCCAAGGCACGCGGCCCCCGCGGCGTCACAGCCCCAGCCGTCGCACGAGGAGCCCGTGGGGAGTATACTTTCAACCGCTAGCAGTGCCTACGACGCGGTTGACGCCGGCGCGGTCGGCACCAACGGGCACGAGGCGACGGGAGCGGAGATAACCTGATGCGAAGCTGGCCGCGAGTCGTGGCGCTGGTCGTGGGTCCGAGCGTGCTTGCCGTCCTGGCGGCATCCGTGGGCGGCTGCGGCGA
Source organism: Planctomycetota bacterium (assembly GCA_016208685.1). Taxonomy (GTDB): domain Bacteria; phylum Planctomycetota; class Phycisphaerae; order UBA1845; family UBA1845; genus JACQXM01. The sequence goes on from JACQXM010000014.1 coordinate 74,861, forward strand.
CGATGAGCCGACCTTCGAGGTGGTGCCCCTGGAGGGCAAGGTCGAGAAGATCGAAGTCAAGCCCGACGGCTCTGGCCGCATCACCGTGTCCTACTACAGTGAGAAACACAAGCAGGAGATCGCCGGAACCGGAACGGTCACGCGCGAAACGGAGATCATGATCAACGGCGCGGCGGCCAGCCTGCGCGACATCCGCGAAGGCGAACAGGTGCACGGCGAGGTGCGCGTGGAAAAGAAGGGCAAGGAAAAGAAGCAGATCGCCCTGAGGATCTACGTAGACCGCGCTAAATGACTGACGCGTCACGATGGATCGCCCGGCCGGGCACCCCGGCACGTCGGCGCGGGATCCGACAGGAATGATGACCACGGGCGGATCATCGTGGTTCGTCAACGGCCGAAGCGTTTCGGCTACGCGCCGCTCCGCACGTTCCGGAACATGAAGTAGGCCGCTCCCACCAGGCATAACCCCGCCCACAGGTAGTCCAGCGTGATCCGCTCATTCATGTAGACGAACGCGAACAGCGCGAACACGCACATGGTGATGATTTCCTGAATCACCTTGAGCTGGCTGAGGGTGAAATACTGGAACCCGATGCGGTTGCCGGGCACCTGAAGGCAGTACTCGAGAAACGCCACGCCCCAGCTCAGTACGATGGCCACCAGCAGCGGCTTGCCCTTCAGGTCCTTCAGGTGGCCGTACCAGGCGTAGGTCATGAACAGGTTCGAGCCCATGAGCATCAGGATCGGCGTCAGTCGTTCCATACAGGTTCCTCGATCCGCAGGAGCGGAGCCTGCCCGCACCTGGTGGTGAAGGCGACGGAGAACACCGCGGCCGCCGTGCTCCTTGGTCGCCCTCCGACCGTCATGCTACGATCCGCCCCATGAAGAAGACCGGAGCGGCGGCATGGCTGCTCTACATCGCGGTCCGCGCGGTTCTGGCGATTATGCAGGCTTTTCCGCTGGATTGGAACCTGCGAACGGCGCAGTGGATGGCCCGCGTGTGGGCCCGACTGCTTCCGCGACATCGCCGCCGCGCTATTACCCATCTGCGCGAGGCATACGGCGACGAGTTGCCCGAGCCGCGGATCGCCGCCATCGCGGACGCCTGCCTGGAGAGCGTCACCATGTTCGCCGTGGAGGCAATCTGCCTGCCCCGGCTGGTGAACGCCTTCACCTGGTCGCGTTACGTGCGCCTGGTGAACTTCGAGGGGCTCCTGGAGCTGATGCTGGGCGGGAAGGGAGCCATTCTGGTAACCGGCCATTACGGCTCCTTCGAGCTCGTCGGCCACGTGCTGGCGTGCCTGGGCTTTCGCATCGTCGCCGTCATGCGCCCGCTGGACAACGTGTACCTGAACGGCTTCATCGTGTCGTCGCGCCGGACCCACGGACTTACGCTACTGGACAAGAAGGGCGCCATGACCCGCGCCGAATCGCTGCTCTCCGACGGCGCGCTGCTGGGGTTCATCGGCGACCAGGACGCGGGACGCAAGGGTCTGTTTGTGGAGTTCTTCGGCCGGCCGGCGTCGACCTACAAGTCGATCGGACTGCTGGCGATCGCTACACGAGTGCCCATCGTGGTCGGCTACGCCCGGCGTCGCGGCCGGCGCCCGCAGTACGATCTGGGCGTGCAACGGATCATCTACCCGCAGGAGTGGGAGGCGCAGGAGGACCCGCTGCGCTGGGTCACGCAGGCCTACAGCGCTGCGATCGAGGCTTTCGTTCGCGAGGATCCGTCGCAGTACTTGTGGATCCACCGGCGCTGGAAATCACAGCCGAGGTCATCCCCCGTCGATCGCGCGCCGCCTGCCCCCTCGGGCGTCGCCGCCCCATCGCCGACGTCGGGTCGGGACGATGATTGACGGATTGCTCGCGGCTCACCTATCATGGGCGGGCCTGGAAGGGGCCGAATTAGCGAAGGAGATGACATGGCTGGATCCAATACGCTGGTGTTCAACGACCAGAATTTCGAAGATTCCGTGCTCAACTCGGATGTGCCGGTGCTGGTTGATTTCTGGGCGGAATGGTGCGGGCCCTGCAAAGCGCTGGCGCCGGTCATCGACGAACTCGCGGAACAGTACGCCGGCCGGGTCAAGGTCGGCAAGGTGAACACCGACGCCAACAGCAAGGTGTCCGTGCGCTTCCAGGTCAGCGCCATTCCCACGTGCATCCTGTTCCACAAGGGCGAAATCGTCGAGAAGATCGTCGGATTGCGGAGCAAGAAGGACTTTCAAGTTGTGCTGGACAGGCTTGCCAAGTCCTGAGCCGGTCATCTGTCAGCGGTTGGGCAAATGGTCCAGACCACCATAGCCTTGGAACAGTTTGTCCCGGAGCCGCCGGAGGAGCCGAGTCACGGCGGTTGCGGGTCCTGCGGGTCGGGCCGCGCTGCCCCCGGAGCTGCCAAGTGCGGCAACGGGCTGGAGAAAATCTACCCCACCACCGCGGTTCGTTTCGGTTACATGCGCTACATCGGCGAGTTCACCCACGCCGCGGACATGAAGTTCACCTGCGGCGCCAAGGTGATCATCCAGACGCGGCGCGGCATCGAGATGGGTGACCAGGTGTCCCTGACCTGCTCCGGGTGCTCGAAGTCTGTCACTCGCGACCAGATGAGAGCCTGGGTCGACACCTGCGGCGATGACTCGTTCGTCTTCGACGCCGGGCGGATTCTCCGCGAGGCCACCGCGGCGGACCTGGCCGAATACACGCACATCCAGACTTCGTGCCGCGAGAAGCGCCGCTTCTGCCAGGAGCTGGCGAACCGCTACAGGCTCCCCATGCGCGTCGTGGAATGCGAGTGCCCCTTTGGCGGCGAACGCATCATCTTCTATTTCACGGCCGCCGAGCGTATCGACTTCCGCTGCCTGGTCAAAGACCTCGCCAAGGAATACCGCACGCGGATCGAGCTGCGCCAGGTAGGAGCGCGCGACGAAGCACGCCTGCTGGCGGACTTTGAAACCTGCGGGCGCGAGGTGTGCTGCAAGGCATTCCTCAAGACGCTGCGGCCGGTCAGCATGCGCATGGCCAAGGTGCAGAAGGCGACGCTGGATCCCACGCAGGTATCCGGGCGCTGCGGGCGGCTCAAGTGTTGCCTGCGCTATGAGCATGTCGGCTACGAAGAGCTGGACAAGCGCCTGCCCCGCGTCGGGGTGCGCATCCGCACCCAACACGGCGAGGGCGTCATCGTCAACCGCCAGATTCTCACGCAGTTGGTGCAGATTCGCACCGACGCCGACAAGCTGATCACCGTCGTCGCCGAGGATATTGTTGAAGTGGGCGTCAAAGCGCCGGAGGCGCCGCCGCCGGGCGCGGCAACGGCCACTCCGGTGCGTCCCACGCGCCGGCAGCGCGAGCCGCTGGCGCCGCCGCGCCGCGTACCGCCGCCCTCCCCGCCACCGCCGCCGGAATCGGCCGCTGTGCAGCAGGACGAACCGGAAACGGACGACGCGGCGGACGAGAGTGCGCCGCCGGCTGCCACACCGGAATCCGAGACCCCGCGCCGCGGCGGACGTCGGCGGCGCGGGCGGCGCCGACCTCGCGGCCAGTCCCACGGGCCGGATCGCTCGAACGGACGCCCCCACCCGCGACCCGAAGGCGACCGCGACCCGTCCGGCGACGACGCCCCGCGGAGCGAGTAACGGCGCCGCGGTTACCATCACACACGGAATGCCGTCGAATCAGATGGTCAGCGAATCGGGCAAGACGCTTCAGGACCTGGTTGAACGAGTAGGAAAGTACTCGGAAGAGGCGTATTTGTTTGTGCGCGACGGGCTGAGCTACACCTCCGCCGTGATTCACGGCCCGGAGCCCGACGCCCACCGCCAGCTACATACCTTCCTTTCCGAAAACGACCTGGACTGGAAGGAGCTGGCCGCCCGCTATCACGATGGGTCGCTGCCGCCGCCGGTGGTCAGGGCGATCGACGAAGCCGGCGGCTGCGAGAAGCTCAATCGCCACGTCAGCGGCCGCGAGTTGTCCTGGGGGCTGCGCGATCTTGCCTTGCAGCGTTGGGGCATGTTGGCGCGGACGGTGCTAGAATCGTGGGGACTGCGCTCTACGGCGGATTTCGGCGCCGTGGTGTACGGGTTCATCGAGTTCAAGTGGATGCAGAAGCAGCCGCAGGACCGCATCGATGACTTCCAGGAGGTGTACTCGTTCGACGAGGCGTTCCAATACCCCTTCCGGCCGGCGCAGCATGGCGCCGATCGGGAGAAGGGCGTGGCGTAGGCTCGGGATCACTGCGTGAATCCGCGCCGGCGCTACACCGTTGCGACCGAAAGCGAGCGAACCTGACCGTGTTTGCGTGGCACTGGTTCGCGGACACTGATTGAACACGCCCGGCCTCGCGCCGCGGGCCTGGACGGGAGATTCGCCCACGCCGCCGCCAACGCTTCCGACGATCACTTTCTTCACCAAGCCGGACTGCGGCCTGTGCCGCGCTGCATTGTATGTGGTGGAGCGCGTCCGCCGCGCTGTACGCTTCGAGCTGCGGATCGTGGACATCAGCGCCGCGGGCGAGGAAGCGTGGCGGGCGGCGTATCACGATCACATTCCGGTAGTGCACCTCAACGGCCGGGAGGTCTTCCGGCACCGCGTCGAGGAAGCCGAGCTGCGTCGCCTGGTGGCCGGCGAGGCACCTGCCGCGGAGTCAGGGGCCTGAAATCCGTGCGCGGCCAGTGGTCCTCGCCCGCCGAATCGACGTCCGCACGCATGCCCTCCCGTTCGCTCGCAGCCCGAAGTCGCGCTCCGCGAATTTGTCTTCGCGGCTCGCCCGTGGTGCTCCGACGCACCCAATTCTTCAGGTTGGGTTGCATCCCCAAGCACGGCACGGCCGTGCGCCGGCATGTCTTCCCTGGGCATGGCGGCGCTGCGCTTGGCCGTTTCACCCTGAGAGTAGGCTGCGTTGGAGCAGTCATTACTCCCCGAAGCAGTAGAGCACGCCATCTTCGGTGCCGATCACCAGACACCCCTCACCCACGGCCGGCGACGCGGAGATGGGGGCGCCGGCCTCAAAGCGCCACACGAGCGCGCCGGTTGTCAGCCCCACGGCGTACAGGTTGCCGTCGTTGGAACCGGCCAGCACGCGATCCCCCACGACGACCGGCGAGGAATCGACGCGCCCTTTGGTCTCGAAGACCCAGCGCTGGCGACCGGTGTCGATGTCCAGGGCGCGAAGGCGCTTGTCCCGGCCGCCAACGATGACGGAGTCCGCTGTCACGGCGGCGGAGGCGAAAAAGGGAAACTCCCGCTCCGCGTCCTGAAACGTCCACACCGTTTCGCCCTTCGCCCAGTCGATGCAGCGCACCTGGTTGCCATAAGTGCCAACGAAGGCGCGCGTGCCCGACAGCGCCGGCGACGCCCCGGAGACCGAGCCCATGCTCACTTGTCGCACCCGCGCCCCGTCGGCGAGCTGAAGCACGTGGAAGCGCTCGTCGCAGCCCGCCACCATCACGTGCCCGTCGCGGATGGCCGCCGTGCCGTGGATTTTGCTCTCGGTTTCCGTCTTCCACAGCAGCTTGCCGTCGGAAAGCGAAAGGCAATACACGAAGCCGTCGTACGATCCGACGATGAGCCGATCGCCGGAGCCGTTGACCGAGGAGACCACGCGCGAGCCCGCGGCGAAGGTCCAACGCGGTGTACCATCGGAAGTGCTCAGGGCGTGAACCACGCCGGCGTCATCGCCGAAGATGACGGTGGAGCCGATCACCGTGGGCGAAGACTGCACCGGTCCCTTGGCGGTGTATTTCCAGCGGACGGCGCCGTCGGCGAGCTTGAGGGCGTAAAGGTTTTCGTCGTCGCAACCGACATAGACTGTGCCGTCGAGGATGGCGGCGGTGGAGACGATGGCCTCGGCCACCGTGAACTTCCAACGCACCTTCAGCTCCGCCGGCAGCGTGCTTTCCGCCACGCCGGTAAGCTGCGGGTTGCCGCGGAACATGGGCCAGGGGTTGAACCCGCGGGCGGGCTCTGCGCGCAGGACGGGCGTTGTGCCTGCGATGAGCCATAATAGGATCAAGGCTGCTGTAATAAAACGCATAGCGTCCGCAACCCGTGACTGGGGGCGTGACGAGTCCCAACCCGTTTCGATGCCCCTGCCGACCGGCATCGTACTGGTTCGAAATGGGTCCATCAGTCACCCCGTGTGAAGCGGCCCAGCCTCGACGCCGACCGCTCGCTGGTCACGATTCTCTCCCCATTCCGCATTCCGCATTCACCATTCAGCCTTTGTCACTTGCTCGTTTCCATGGCCTCGTTCTCGCGCTTGACCCAGGTGTAGTGGTAGTCCTTGTCTTCGATGGAAGAGGCGACGGAAGTCAGGAGCAGCGGCTTGAAGGTGTCGCACATGACGGCCAGCTCGGCGGTACGGTCGTGGCCGACGGACTTTTCGTAGGTGCCGGGATGCGGACCATGCGGCACGCCCATGGGGTGCAGGCTGATCGACTCGCTCTCTATGCCCTTGCGCGAGGTAAAATTGCCCGCCACGTAGTAGAGGATCTCGTCGCAATCCACGCTGGCGTGGCCGTAGGGGCAGGGGATGGCCTTCACGCCGTCCTTCTCGTAGTAGTCCACCTTGCGGGGCACGAAGCTGCAAATGATGAACCCTCGGCCGGCGAAGGTGATGTGCGTGGTGGGCGGCAGGTGGATGGTCGCGGTGCGCGGCTGGTAGTCGTGGATGTTGAAGGCCACGGGGTACACCAGGCCGTCCCAGCCCACCAGCTCCCAAGGGAAGTGCTTGAACTCGTGCACGCTGAGCTGGTTGGCGTGCTTGACGACGAGCGGGAAGGGGCCGGCGCCGTGCCGGGCCGCGTCGTAGCGAAGCATCTCCGTCGGGATGCGGAAATCGCGGTGGCAGTAGGGCGCGTGCATGGCGATCTGGCCGGACTCGTTGCGGAACTGCCTGGGCACGTCAATGTAGGTGTCGGACTCGAAAACTAAAAACGTGCCCACGTTGCCGTCGGGGTGAAGTCGATAGGGCGTGCCCTTGGGGACGATCACGTAGTCATGCTGACGGAAGGGCAGCAGGCCGTAGACGCTCTCGACGGTTCCGCCGCCCGAGTAGGCGAACCAGCATTCGTCGCCCTCGCCGTTGGAGAACCAGTGCTGCGCCGGCCGGTTGGGTTTGCAGACTCCCACCCGCACGTCGGCGTTCATGAGCAGGGTGCGGCGGGCGGTGAGAAAGTCGCCCTCAACCTTGAGGTCCTGTGTCTTGATGTGGCGGCGATGCAGCAGTTGGCGGTCGAGGGGCTGTATGGGGCAGAACCCGGGCAGTTCCATCGCGCGGACGCTGAATTCGTCGGTGGGCGGCACCTTGAAATAGAGGATGCTGTAGGTGCTGTCGAACCCCACGCGGGTCATGCACTGCTCCATCATGAGCTTGCCGTCCACGTAGTGAGTGACGTGGTGCTTGGGAGGGACATGGCCGAGTCTATGGTAGTGGATCATCGTCGCAAGGCTCCAAGGATGAATGAGGAATTAGGAATGTGGAATTACAGACGTCTACCAAAATAGGGCCGCGACCGTGAGGGAGCGGGCGCACGGCGTTCACGGCAACCTCCATTCCGAGGCAGGCCATGCCGTCCTCTCCGCAAATGAGCCGCCCCTTGTTGCGGATGGTATGCTCGAAGTTGGCCCGCCAACCCGAACGCCGGTCGAAGCGGTCGGCCTTCATGTCCAACAGGAGCTTGCTCGTTTCAGGCGGCATACAAGGTCACGCGGCTTTCGTCAACGACCCGCTTGAAAGCGGGATTGCGGATCACGCAGTAGGAAATCAGGTCGATCCTCCGCCCGAACAGGTCCTCCAGATCGACCAACAAACCGAAGAACCGGTCCGCGGCGTTCCGAACTGTGAAGTTGTTGAACTCAACAACGAAATCGAGGTCGCTTCGCGCGGGGTCGAAGCCCCCGTGAGCCGCGGACCCAATCAGGTCCAGTCGGCGCACATCGTATGCGCGGCACAGTTCGCCGAGCTGGGCGCGATGTTCCTCGATCAGGGCGATCATTTACGTGCCTCGATTGGGCCGGAACGTCCCGAGATTCATACTCCACCCCCGCTCCGCGAACCTCCATGATTACCCACGGTGTTCCACCGGTGGGTCGCAGGGTTGCGGCCGGTTGCGCGTACCCGAGTGGTTTCCCGTTTTCTGCGCCCGCGGTATGTTTGAAACGCACCCCGGCGGAGTTTGGCCTCCGTTATATCAGTCATGTTTGGTTTCCACCGACCGGGATCAAGGGTCTCCTAAAGATTCCCCCTCGCCGCCTGTTCCCGCTCGATGCTCACAAACAGCGCCTTGAAGTTCCCGATTCCGAAGCCGCGGCTGCCGTGCCGCTCGATCACCTCGAAAAACAGCGTCGGCCGGTCCTGCACCGGGGCGGTGAAGATCTGGAGCAGATATCCGTCCTCATCCCGATCCACGAGAATGCCCAGGTCGCGCAGTTCGTCAACGTCCTCGTCGATGTCGCCCACCCGCTCTTTGAGCAAATCGTAGTACGTGTCCGGCACGCGGAGAAAGTCGATGTCGCGCTTGCGCAGTTCGCGCACCGTCTGGCAGATGTCCGCAGAGTTCATAGCGATGTGCTGCACGCCCGGGCCGCAGTAGTAGTCAAGATACTCCTCGATCTGGCTCTTCTTTCGCCCTTCGGCCGGCTCGTTGATAGGGAACTTGCACTTGCCGGTGCCGTCCTCCATCACCTTGCTCATCAGCGCGCTGTACTCGGTGCTGATGTCTTTATCGGTAAAATGCAGCAGGTTGCGGAAGCCCAGCACCTCCTCGAACCATCGCGCCCAGTAGTTCATTTCGCCCAGATACACGTTGGTCACAATGTGGTCGATGGCCGCCAGCCCCACCGGCTCGGAGCCCCGCGCCGCGATCGGACGGAACCCCGGGGCGAACGGACCGCGATAGCGCTTGCGGTCCACGAAGCGGAACACCGTGTCACCGGCGTATTTGATGGTCCCGGTCACGAACGTGCCATGCTCATCCTCGGCGGCACAAGTCGGCTGTAAAACCGTAGCACCGCGCTTCTTCGCCTCCGCCAGCGCGGCCTCCACGTCGGGCACGGCCAGTGCGATGACCTTGACCCCGTCGCCGTGAAGCGCGCAATGTCGCGTGATCTCGTGGTCCGGTCCAAAGGCGCTGGTGAGGACGAAGCGGACCTTGCCCTGTTCCATGACATAGCTCGCCCGGTCCCGCACGCCGGTCTCCAGCCCCGCCTTGGCCACCGGCTTGAACCCGAACACCTTGTCGTAGAAATGCGCCGCCTGCTTGGCGTTGCCCACGTAGAACTCGACGTGGTCGTAGCCCTTAATGGGAAGGAAGTCATCACTCACGAGCCTGCTCCTGGTCGTACACCACTTTGCAATCGCCCGCCTGCGGGCGCGCAAGGCCGTATCGGCGCTACGCCGGACGGCGCAGTGCGTCGACCGGCTGGAAAGCCGATCCCACAGGACCGACCGGCTGGAAAGCCGGTCCCCCAAGGCACGGCCGTACTGCCGTCCGCTCCCTACCCGTCGCGCCGCACGACAAAACTCATTATAACGCGAGGGGCGCTGCTGGGCACGACTGTGCCAGGAGCAACGGCGACCCTCTCGGCCCAGCGGCTGCCCCGCAACGGCACACGTAGCATGGGGAAGCCGTCATACCACGCGGGCGTTGCCACCGCCCGCATCGCATCCTGCTTTAATCACGCTGAAAATTCTCTTGCTTTCGCAGCTCGCGTTCGCTATGTTCCACGTTCATCTCCCGTACGTTGCGGGGCGGTTCCCTCGACTGCGTCGGTCGAACCCGGCCGTCCTATCTATTGCAAACGGAGTCAGCAAACGATGTGGACACCTCGATTCCCTACCCTCTGTCTCGGTTTGACGGCGCTGCTCGCCATCGGCAGCGCCGCACTCCTGTCGGCGGCGCCTCTGGCGGACCTCGATGTCGCCTTGGCCGCCGAGGTCGATGCGGCGGCGGGCGTGGCCGAGCCGCAAGCCGTGCCGAACTTCGAGATCAGCGCCCGCGAGCCGTGGAACGAGCTGCCCGCGGCTGCCGCGAGCGAGCCGGGCGCCGGCGGCGAACTCGGCGAGGCCGGCGTCGGCAACTTCGCGCAAGCGGTCCCCGCCGACCCCAATGAGCGGATCAGCGTGCTCGTTCACTTCGCGCCCGTGGGAGATCGCGCCGCCCGGCCGGTCGTCCGCCAGTTCGCCGCCGACCGCGGGGCGTACGTCAAGTACGAGTACGACATCCTCCCGAACGTCATCAACGTTCGGAACCTGACACGAGCCCAGGTAGAGGAGCTGCGGGGGCTTGATGGCGTGGTCAAGGTCGAGGAGGATTACGAGATCCACACCTTCCACAACGACAGCATGCCGCTCATTCGCGCCCTCCAGTCGCAGATCACCGGGGCCGGCTTCAGCGCCACCGGCGCGGGCATCCGTGCGTGCGTGATCGATACCGGCATCGACTCCAACAGCATCATGTACTCCACGCGTATTGACGCCGCCGCCGGGTGGGATTTCGTCAACAACGATTCCAACCCCGAGGACGACAACGGCCACGGCTCGCACGTGGCCGGCACGGTGCTGGGCGGCAACGTCAGCGCCGATTTCGGTTGCGTCGGAGCTGAATCGATGCAGGGCGTCGCCCCCGCGGCCACCCTCATCGGCATCAAGGTGCTCAATGCCTCAGGCAGCGGCAGCGCGTCGAACATCATCGCCGGCATCAACCGCTGCGCCTCGACCTCGCTGCCCGGCGGGCAGGCCGATGTCATTAACATGAGCCTCGGCGGCGGGCAGTTTTCCGGAACGTGCGATTCGGACACCATGGCCCAGGCGGTGAACAACGCCGTCGCGGCGGGCGTGGTGGTGGTGGCCGCGGCCGGCAACAACGGCTTCACCAACGCGGTGAGCACGCCGGCTTGCGCCTCGGGCGCCATCGCGGTGGCGGCGACGTACGACGACACCTACCCGAGCTGCGAGTTCCCCACCCAGACCTCCTTCTCGTTCTGCCTGGATTCGTTCTGCTTCTCGACCTGCACCGACAACTCGCCGGCGGTGGACAGCCGTTGCTGCTTCAGCAACCGCAGCAGCAAGCTCGACGTAGCGGCGCCGGGCTGCATCATCTTCTCCGACGATTCGACGGTTGCGGCGGGCAACGGCCTCGTCGGTTTTTGCGGCACCAGCCAGGCGTCGCCACACGTGGCGGGCCTCGCCGCCTTGCTCCTCGACGCGAATCCCTCGTTGACACCTGCTGAGGTGCGCACGGCAATTCGCGGCGGGGCCATCGACTTAGGCGCCGCCGGCTTCGACACCAACTTCGGCTACGGCCGCATCGACGCCATCAACTCGCTGGCGCTGGTCGCGCCCAGCGGATGCAACACCGATCCCGAATGCGACGACGGGCTGTTCTGCAACGGCGCAGAGACGTGCGTCGGCGGAACATGCCAGGCGGGCACGGCGCCCAACTGCGCCGACGCCGTGGCGTGCACGACGGATACGTGCAACGAGACCACCGATTCCTGCGACCACACGCCCAACAACGCCGCCTGCGACGACGGCCTGTTCTGCAACGGCGCGGAAACCTGCCACGTGACTCTGGGCTGCCAGGCGGGCGGCGATCCGTGTCCGGGGCTCACCTGTGACGAAGTGGGCAATTTCTGTGTCGGCGGCGCCGAGGTGTGGATGTCGTTCACGGCCACCACGACCGTGCCCGGCGTGGGCTCCGCGGAAAACGAGGATATCGTCGCCCGCGACGAGGCCAGCGGCAACTGGCGCATGGTGTTCGACGGCAGCGATGTGGGACTCTCCGGGTTCGTCATCGACGGCATGGCAGTCCTGCCCTCGGGTGACATCCTCCTGTCGTTCACGGCTTCGGGAACCGTCGCCGGCATGACCGGCGGACCGGGCGGCAGCACGACGCTGGACGATTCCGATATCGTCCGCTTCGTTCCCACGTCGCTCGGACCCACGACGGCGGGTTCGTTCGTCTTCTACTTCGACGGCAGCGACGTCGGGCTCTCCACCAACAATGAAGATATCGACGCCATCGCGATCACCAGCGATGGGCGGTTGGTGATTTCCACCATCGGTTCGGCGACCGCAACCGGCGCGAGCGCCGCGGACACCGACCTGCTGGTGTTCAACGCCACCAGCCTGGGCGCCACGACCGCCGGATCGTTCGCCGTGTATTTCGACGGCAGCGACGTCGGGTTGTCCGACGGGTCGAGCGAGGACGTGGACGCCGCGGGCATCACCTCCTCCGGATCGATCCTGCTTTCCACCATCGGGACCGTGACGGTCACCGGTGTTTCGGGCGCCAATGAGGACGTGTTGCAGTTTACGCCCACTCAATTGGGCGGCACGACCTCGGGAACGTACTCGATGTTCCTCGACTTGAGCGCCCTGGGCATCAGCACCGCCGCGGACGTTGGATCGGTGGAACGCGTCGAATAGCGACGCGGGCGATTGCCTCGCGGCACTACGCGAGCGGTCGCGCCTGTCGTTCGGCGATTGAGAACCGGCGGGTCGCACGTTACGCGGCCCGCCGGTTCGTTGCTATCATGCCCGGCCAGGCGCGACGAACGCCGAATCGTGAATGCCGGCGCGAAGCGCTGGTCCCGGCGCGCCGCGGCGGAATGCGGCAACAGGGCCGCGACCGTGAGGGAGCGAGCGATGGGACGAAGGGAAGAGGGACGAGGGAAGAGCGACGAAGCGCCGGCGCGACATGTTAGCACGGCCAGGCGCAGCGCCGCCATGCGGTCATGGAACTGCAACTGCTTGACCGGCTGGAAAGCCGGTCCCACAGCGCCCTCCGGTCCCGCAGCGCTCCCGGGTCTTACGGCGTTGGGATCCTATCGGGCTCAGCCCGCTCGGTGCCTGGAAGTCGCGCATTGCCGGTTGATCCCACAGCGCGACGCCGTCGCACGGCGCCACAAAGGCGTCTCGGTACGCAACTGAGGAGTCCAACGTGACGCAACGAAGTTCGAGATCGTTTCTCCAGATCGGCGCGGTCGCCATGCTGTCGGCGACGGCGTGGGCGCAGTCGGATGCCCGGCTCCGCGGGCTTTGCGAGGAATACTGGGACGCGGCCATGGAACGCTCCCCCACGCGGGCCACGGCGCTGGGGGACTACCGCTACAACGACCGCCTCGATGACCTCTCCGACGAAGGCCGGCAGCGCTGGCGGGCGACGCTCGAGCGTTTGCTCGCCGCGTTGCGAGAATCACCCGAGCCGACCCTCAACGGCGAAGATCGTCTCACGCGGCAGTTGCTGGAGCGCACGCTTCGCGACGAGATCCTGCACATGGAGCTGCATGATGAGGCCACGCCCCTGGAGCCGCTGCATGGACCGCACCTGCAATTCCCTCTGCTGCTCGTCTCGCACCCCTTTCGCGATGCGGCCGACTTTCGCACCTACGTCGCCCGCCTGCGGGCGTTCCCACGCCAGGTCACGCAGATCATCAACAACCTGCGCTGGGGGGTGAAGGCGGGCTGGGTCTCGCCGCGGGTGCTGGTGGAAAAGGTGATTCCACAGCTTCGCACGCACATCGTCGCCGACCCCAAGGACAGCGAGTTCTACAGACCCTTGGCGCGGATCGAGAGTCTCAGTGAGGCGGATCGGCAGGCGATCACAGCAGAGGTGGTCGATGCCATCCGTGGCGACGTGGTGCCCGCGTACCTGAAACTGGTCGCCTACGTGGAAGATGAGTACCTCCACGCCTGCCGCGCCACCGTGGGCCTGTCCGCCCTCCCCAAGGGCGACAAGCTCTACGCCGCCCGGGCGTACCTGAATGCCACCGTGGACGTCAGGCCCGACGAGCTGCACGACCTGGGTCTCTCGGAGGTGGCGCGCATCCGCGGAGAGATGGCGAAAGTACAGACGGAGGTCGGCTTCGAAGGCACGCTCGATGACTTCCTGGCGCACATGCGCACCGACCCGCGCCACCGTTTCACATCCGGCGCGGAACTCTACGCGGCTGCCGACGCCATCCTGCAACGCACAAAGCCGCTGATGCCCCGGCTCTTCGGCCGCGTGCCCAAGGCGGATTGTGTGATGAAGGAGATCGAGTCCTTCCGGGCCGCCAACTCCCCCGTCGCCTATTACAATGCGCCACCCGAGGACGGCTCACGCCCGGGCTATTACTACATTAACACCTACGCTCCGGAGGAGCGGCTGCGGTTCACGCTCGAGGCGCTCACCTACCACGAGGCGATCCCCGGGCACCACTTTCAGATGGCGCTGGATCAGGAGAACAAGAACCTGCCGAAGTTCCGCCGCTACGCGAGCTTCACCGCGTACGTGGAAGGCTGGGCGCTGTACACGGAGAAACTCGGCTACGACATCGGCGGCTATGCCGATCCATTGTCGCGCTTCGGCCAGCTTACCTTCGAGATGTGGCGCGCCTGCCGGCTGGTGGTGGATACCGGCATGCACGCCAAAGGCTGGACCCGGCAGCAGGCCATCGACTTCATGGCCCAAAACACCAGCCTGGCGCTCATCGACATACAGGCGGAGGTGGACCGGTACATCGCCTGGCCGGGGCAGGCGCTGGCCTACAAGGTCGGTGAGCTGCGCATCCTGCGCCTGCGCCGCGAGGCGGAAGCGAAGCTCGGCCCGAAGTTCGACCTGCGTGCCTTCCACGACGCCCTGCTTTCCGGCGGGGCCATGCCGATCGACATCCTCGAGCAACGCATGCAAGCGTGGATCGAGAAGCAGGCGCGGTGAGACGGGCGGGTTCCCCGGTGGCCCCGCGCCATTCGCCGGCGCTGGACGCAGTTTCACAACTTTGTAGGGCGGTTGCTCGCATCTGCCGAGATGCTGCGGCCGTTGGCCCGCGCGATGGAGCATGAACCCATGTCGATACGCCCGGAACAGCCCGAGGACGCGCCGGTGATCGACGCACTGCTTCGAGCCGCCTTCGGCGGCGATCAGGAGGCGCGACTGGTACAGCGGTTGCGCGCAGAGCCGGGATTCGATGCGCGCCTGTCGCTTGTGTTCGTCGACGTCGACAGGGTCGTCGGGCATATCCTCTTTTCGCCCATCTTTATTGAATCCGCGACCGCGCGGACCGACGCGCTGGCACTGGCCCCGCTGGCGGTCCGGCCGGACGTGCAGCGGCAGGGAATCGGCACCGCACTCGCGCGCGAGGGACTCGAGGTCTGTCGTGCCTTAGGGCACGGCATCGTGGTCGTGGTCGGCGAGCCGGCGTACTACTCGAGGTTCGGATTCCTGCCCGCCGGGAACGCGGGCGTTCGGGCGCCCTTTCCCGTGCCGGACGAAGTATTTCAGATTCTGGAGCTGCGCGCCTCAGCGCTCGCCGGGGTAAGCGGCGTCGTCCGCTATCCGCCGGCGTTCACGGAGGTTGTCTGATCGTCACGGCGCGACAGCGCGGGGCGAGGAAAGCCGCTCCGGCGGCAACCACCTGATGTGTGTCCGACGCCGCGTCCCGCGTGCGGCCGTACCAGTACGAGAGAAGCGGTGGAGTGGGCGGATAAGCCGAGTTCCGTCCGGCGGACTTGCGTCCGCTTGGGCGATCATTTATCTGGGCCGGCGGTCGCCCGCCGGCTCGAGCACCCTACCCGCGGCGTTACGCAGTCGCCGTCGAAACCGCCACCCCACAAGGGGGCAGCCGCCTCGACGCCCGCAGCGCCCGTCGCCTTTCGGCCACGAGGCCCCGGCATGCGACCGCGGCGAGGCGGGCAGCCTCTAGCCGCCTATTTGGGCTTGCTGGCGGTGGGGTTTACCCTGCCACGGCCGTCACCGGCCGCGCGGTGCGCTCTTACCGCACCTTTTCACCCTTACCGGAGAAACGGAGAAACGCGGAAACGCCAGAACGCAAACACGTGCCCGCAGGGCCGCGGTCCGGCCGGCCAACGGGTCGCCGCCGGCAGATTCGAGCGCTCTATCGCGATATCCTCACCACGCGTTGGGCTTGTGGCGTTTACGCGTTTCTCCGTTTCACCGGCGGTGTCTTTTCTGTGGCACTTTCCCTCGGCTCGCGCCGGGTTGGCGTTACCAACCACCGTGCCCTTTCCAGCTCGGACTTTCCTCACGTTGGGTGGCCAAACGCGCGATCGCCTTCGCCCACTCCACCGCGCGGATTGTAGGCTTGCGACCGGCGTTTGTCGAACCCAGGCGGCCCGCGCCGGAGTCTGGCCCGGACGTGGGCCTGCGTTGCCGCCATGCGCCCTTGCACCGACGACCTACAGATTGCGATAGACGTCGCGCCGATTCCCAACCGCCGCCAGGCGAACGACTCTGGCTCGATCGTCGACCGTATAGAGAACCCGGTAGTCGCCGACGCGCATCCGGTATGCGTTGCTGCCTCGCAACCGCTTGCAGCCCCTCGGTCTGGGATCTGCCTCCAGGGCGAGAATCGCCGCTACGATCCGGTCGTGTACCGAGCGGGGAAGGTGCTTCATCTCCCGCTCGGCAGATGTGCTGATGCGAATCTCGTATGCGGCGCGGGAGCTCATCGCACCCGACGCCTACCGGCCAGGTACTGGCGAAAGGGGCGCGACGGTTCATGGCGCCGTGCGGCAACCGTAGCGAGGTCCAGTAGGTCCCGGGCCAGCGACGTATCTTCGGCGAGGCGCAACAGAACGGCGTCGCGCTTGTCCTTCGAAAGCGCTTTCAGCGCCGTGTAAAATACTTCGGCAGTGGCTTCGAGCTCGGTCATGTTTCACTCAACCGGGTCCGCCGCAGACGGCGAGCGTGCGGCGCGATCGCCATCGCCCGCTCCACCGCGCGGATTGTAGGCCCGCGACCCGTGGTTGTCGAACGCAGGTTCACCGTGCGGCCGCGATTACCCTCCCTCGGACGAGGCGGCAGGTGGAATTAGCCGCGTCTTGTAGCGGTGGTAGAGATACGACGCACCGATGAGCATCAGCCCCAGTCCCACGAAGGAGAGGATCCGGTAGGGCGTGCTCACGTGGACCATATCGCGCAGGAACACCTTAATCACCGTGAGCGCGAACAGGCCCAGCGAGCAGACGCGGAGCACCAGCGACTTCCGCAGGAATCCCAGCGCCATGAGGGCAATGGAGAACAGCGCCCAGAGCACGGAGATCGAGGCGAACCGAGCTTGGGGTACATGGTCGTGGAAGTACGCGGCGGTTTCGAGGTTAAGAAACCCGAACAGCAACAGCGCAAAGGCCAGCCGCAACGCGGTTCCGGCCGAGCTTGCTTCCCGCGGCGTCCCGCCTGCGGCCCGAGCCACCATGCCCGCCGCCAGGTAGAGGCAGCCCAGCAACACGATCATCGTCGTCCAACGCTCCACCGCCTGCGCCGCAAAGCCCGGCTCGTAGTAGAAACCGTCCCCGCGCCACTCGAACACCATCACCAAGTCCCAGCCGACGAGTTTGACGGCCGCCAAAGCCAGCACCGCGATGGCCGCGGTGCGCAGGCGGCGGTCCGAAAGCCGCATCGCCGCCCATGCCAGCGCCAACCCCTGCGCCGCCCAGAAACACGAGATCCAGTGCCGCGACGCCAGCAGCGGAACGGTGATCACGAGGAACAGTGAGCACTTGGCCACCAGCAGCACGATGGGCTGCGCCGCGTTTGGCCGGCGCGCGAAGAGCAGGCCCGCCATCACCAGGAACAACAGCGCGTAGGCGATGGACACCACGGCCACCCATTCCTGCGCGAATCGCGCCTCGATCATGGCGTACGAGAAGCCGAAGGCGATAAAGGCGTTGGGGAAGGTGATGGCGTAGCCGCGGACGCGGTCCTTCGTGGCACGAACCAGCACATGCAGATAGGGAACCACGGCGTACGTGACGAAGAAGAGGTTCAGAAAGAGCGTCGTGGGCCAGAACTTGCCCGCCGAGTAATGTTCCGCGTACCAGGCGCCGAAGAGCAGCCAGGTGAACACGAACGACAGCGAATTCAGGACGATCCACTGCTTGAAGGCGGCGAGGCCGAGCACTCCGGCATTGAGCAGCGTCATGTAGACCATCAGGCCGATTTGGTTGTCCGTCTGCGCACGCAGCACCAGCGGCGTTGCGAAGCCGCCCACCAGCCCGAGGACGGCGAGCCCCATGCTGTCGTAGCGCAGCGCGGTTCCCCCCGCCAGAATCGTCACCAGTGCCATCAGGGTAAACGCGCCGGGTTGCCCGATGAGATGGTAGAGCTCGAAGGCCGCGTAGGCCGCGAAGTAGAGCACGGCCAGGCCTCCGCCCACGAGATACTGGCCGAACAGATCGAACTTCCTTCGACGGAAGTACTCGCCCAGCGCCATGCCCAGCAGCCCGACGAGGTAGGCGAGCGAAACCCGCGCCGCCGGCCCGATCCAGTTCTGCTCGAACGAGTACTTCAGGAAATACCCGACGCCGAGGACGAGAATCACCAGCCCCACCACAAGAAGCCAGCGCTGGCCCAGCCGCAACTCCGCCTGGGAGTCGGCCAGGGATCGCGGGGCCGTGCCGCGTCCTGGCACGGCGACTCGGAGATCTGCCGTCGGCAACGCAGAAAACGCCACCGGCGACGCCGGCCGAGGCTCGGTTGGGCGAAGGTCCGGCGCGGGTCCCGCGGGCACCCCCGCGGCGGGCGTTTCCTTTGGCATCGCAGGCGCCGGAGCAGAGCCCGCCGGCTGACGGCGTGCCCAGGCGTCCAGGATTTCAACGTTCGTCTGCAAGGTGTTCAGGCGGCCGACCAGCACCTCGCATTCCCGTCGGGTTCGCTGAAGATCGTTCCTGATCTCCTCCAGGCAGCGAAACGGCGCGAGATCCAGCCCGCATTGGGGACAACGGGATTCACTCGGCGCAACCCAGACGCGGCAGCGGAAGCAGTTCATGACGCGTGCCTCGCAGGCCCCGCTCGACTCGCCGCGCGCGAAGCAACGGAGCCGGAAGATGAATGTCCGATGGAGTATACCTGAAACGGCGTCACGGGTATCGCGGAACGCCTCTCGGCAACCGGTCGCGCGACCCTGGCCCGACCCACGCCGCGGGGCGGAAGCCGGCGGTATGGCGGTGCCGGTAAAGAACGGCACCTGCGGGCTCTTCAGCAGACCCGACGGGACCGTCGTGGGACGTCGAAACCCGCTTGCGGTCTCACGGCCACCGCACCGCACGCCCCGTCCTGGTCGCGGACGCACGGGCGGCAGGCGTCGCGATCATACAATCCCCACGTACTGCTCCAGCGCCTGCGGGTTGGCCAGGGCATCACGGTTGAGCACCGGCTCCCCGTGGATCGTCTGGGCGACGGCGAGTTCCACCTTCTTGCCGCTGATGGTGTAGGGCACCGCGCTCACCTGTCGGATGTGTTTCGGCACGTGCCGCCTGGTGGCACCCTCGGCGACGCGCTGCTTGATCCTGGACGTCAGGGCATCGTCCAGCTTCAGCCCCTCGCGGAGCACGACGAACAGGCAGATCTCGACGTCGGCGTCCGGCGTGTTCTTGCCCACCACCACGCTGTCCACGATCTCCTCCATGGACTCCACTTGGCGGTAGATCTCGGCGGTGCCGATGCGCACGCCGCCGGGATTGAGCGTGGCGTCGGACCGGCCATAGACGATCACCCCGCCGCGCTCCGTGATCCCCACGAAGTCGCCGTGCCGCCAGACGCCGGGGAAGTGCTCGAAGTACGCCCGGCGGTATTTCCTGCCGTCGGGGTCATTCCAGAACCCGGTGGGCTGAGAGGGGAACGGTGACACACACACCAGCTCTCCTTTGGTGCCGATGGCCGGCCGGCCGTCGGCGTCGAAGGCGTGCACGTCCATGCCCAGCCCCAGGCACTGGATCTCACCGGCGTATACCGGCAGCAACGGGTTGCCGAGCATGAAGCAACTGATGATGTCCGTGCCACCGCAGATGCTGGCGAGCATGTGGTCCGCCTTCACGCGGTCGTACACCCAATGAAAGTTCTCGATGGTCAGCGGCGAGCCGGTGGAGAGTACGGCGCGAAGGGCACGCAGGTCGTGCCCGGCTCCCGGCTTGATGCCGGCCGTCTGGCAGGCGGCGATGAACTTGGCGCTGGTCCCGAAGACCGTAATGCCCAACCGCTCGGCGAGCTGCCAGAGGTGGTCGATCGAGGGGTAGCTGGGGCTTCCCTCGTAGAGCACCACCGTCGCCCCCACGCCCAGCGCGCTGACCAGCCAGTTCCACATCATCCAGCCGCAGGTGGTGAAGTACAGAATCGTGTCCTCGCGGCGAAGGTCGGTGTGCAGCATCAGCTCCTTCATGTGCTGCAGGAGCGTGCCGCCCGCGCCATGGACGATGCATTTGGGAACGCCGGTGGTGCCCGACGAGTACATGATGTACAGCGGATGGTCGAAGGGAAGCTGCTCGAACGTCAGTTGCGCCTCCGCGTCGGCGGACCGTGCCCGCGCCGTACCCCTGCCGGACAGGAAGTCATCCCACAATGCGGCACTTCGCAGGCCGTTCAGCGCTGGCTCCGGGTCCAGGAACGGCACCACGACCACCCGTTCGATGCTGGGTATCCGCTCCACCACGCCGCGGATCCGTTCCACGGAGTCAACCCGTTTGCCGTTGTAGGAATAGCCGTCGGCGGCGAAGAGCACCCGCGGTTGAATCTGCCCGAAGCGGTCGAACACACCCGCGATGCCGAAATCGGGCGAGCACGAGGACCAGATCGCTCCCAGGCTCGCCGTGGCGAGCATGGCGACCACGGCCTCGGGGATGTTGGGCAGGAAGCCGCCGATGCGATCGCCGCGCTCAATTCCCGCGGCGCGCAGCGCGGCCGCGCAGCGCGCCACCTCGGCGCGAAGCTCCCGGTAGGTGATCGACCGCGTACGGCCCAATTCGTCCTCGGCCTCGATGGCCACGCGATCATCGTTGAACCGCAGCAGGTGCTCGGCAAAGTTAAACGTCAGGCCCGGGAACCACTTGGTTCCCAGCATGCCTTCACCGACCGCGACGGCGGTCGGCGGCGCTGAGGCCCTGATCTCTGCGAATTCCCACATCTCGCGCCAGAATTGGTCTCCGTGGGTCACGGACCAACGGTGCAGGGATGGCCAGTCGGCGGGGAACCCGTAGCGGGCTGCGGCCTGGACCATGAACTCATGCATTCGCGACCGCGCGGCACGCTCCGGAGTCGGTCGCCAAAGAGGTTGCAGGGGCTGCCTCTCGGTTTGCATGTTCGTCGCTCGCTTCGTCGTCCGCGCCCCGACCGCCACCTTCCGGCGGGAACCGCGCATGCAGGCCGCGCCTGACCGCGACCTCGGGAAGGCATCCACCGCTCGACCGCCCCGCCGCCCGTGGGCGCGGTGGCGCTCAACCGGTCCGGCGCAGGAACATCTAGTGTTCCAACGCAGCCTGTTCTTAGTTCCTTACGGCGAAAGATGTTTGCATTCTGCGTGCATCTTCTTGTGCACGAAAACGGCTCCGTTGCACCGCGACAAACCGCCCCTTCAGCATTCCGAATTCAGCATTCGACATTCGCGGCCGCGCCCTACGTGGGCCTGTCTTTGTTGCGGCCCCCGCGGCCGCGTTAGGGTGGCATGG
>JACQXM010000054.1 GCA_016208685.1 Planctomycetota bacterium
ATAACTCTCCTTCATCAGTTGCTGGAAGGCGTCGCGGAACGCCCACTCGCTGGCGGCGATCCATTGTCCGTCGGGGGCATGCTCCAAGGCGTCCAACGCCTCGTTGTACAACGCTTGAAAACGCTCGGTCATCTGATGCAGCAAAACATCCCTGTCCATGGCTATCTCCTGAACGGTGTCCCAACCCTACAAACACCCCAGGATTCTGACAGCCCCCGTCTCAAAGCGCAACTAAAGCAGGGCGCGAATCATTCCGCCGTGCCAACAGAATTGGCCAGACCCCACGACGTGCGGCTCGTTGACCGCTTCCCGCGCCAATGCCCGTGGCGGACGGCCGACCCGTTAGCCACGCTCCACCGGCTCAGCGACGTAGCGTGGTCGGTTATTGACCGCGGCGGCGCGGACCCCGATTCCGGGAACGCGCTCGCGCTGCTGGACTCCGTCGATATCTGCGCCCGCTGCATCGACCGGTACGCCGGGCACCGGACGATCCGGCGACTCCGCGGAACCGCGGGGGCAGCGGCATGACTGGCAACATCCCGCTTCAACAAGCCGTCGATGCGGCGTTCGGCGTCCCCCGCACCGCACCGGCACCGTCGCAGGGTACGGCGGAGAGTCTCGTTTCTCGTTTACTCCCTGGTGAAAAACGAGAAACGAGACCCGCGCTCACGTTCACCCCCCTCGCGGAGTTGCTGGCCGAGGCGCCTGAGCCCTTCTCGTGGCTGGTCGAGGGGCTGATTCCGCGCGGTGGGTTGGCCGTCTTGGCCGGCAAGCCGAAGGCCGGAAAGAGCACGCTGGCCCGCTGCCTGGCATTGGCGGTTGCGCGCGGCGCGCCGGTGCTCGGGCGGCCGACCACGCCTGGAGCCGTCGTGTACGTCGGCCTGGAGGACCGGCGGGCGGACGTGGCTGAGCACTTCCGCGCCATGGGGGCGACGAACGAGCCGTTGTTCATCAACACCGGGCCGGTGCCGACCGAAGTCCCTAACGTGATCGGCCAGCTCGCAGATATGATCGCGGAGCGCGGCGCCGTCCTGGCGATCCTCGACACACTCTTCCGCACCGTGCACGTGCGCGACGCGAACGACTACGCGAGCGTGACGCGCGTGCTGGACCCCGTCTTGAACCTGGCGCGGACGACCCATTGCGCGATCCTGGCCGTTCATCATGCCGGTAAGGTGGACCGCGACGGGCTGGAGGCCTTGTTGGGTTCGACGGCTTTGGGCGGAACCTGCGACGTGGGGCTGCTGCTGCGGCGCTATCCCGACGGAACGCGGAGCCTGCGATCCGTGCAGCGCACCGGTGCTGACCTGCCGGAGACCTTGCTGGAGCTGGACCCGCTGACGCGGACCATCGGCGTCGGACCGCCCGCCGTGGAGCGGGAGCGTTGCGGCGTCGAGGCGGCGATTCTGGAGGCGCTGGCCGAAGGTCCCCGAAACGAGGGCGACTTGCGGGAACTGGTCGGCGGCAACACCGGAGTGGTGGGCCGGGTGCTGCGAGAGCTGGTACGGGCGGGGCGCGTACGGCGAAGCGGCAAGGGGAAGGCCAACGACCCGTACCAGTACCACGCCGGCGCCGCGCAAGTGGCTCCCGATGAAGTGGTCGAAGAGCGGGAGGTCCACGAACTATGAATCGTATGGAGTTGCTACACACACTGCGGGCGTTGGGCGTTCGCCTGGAAGCCCGTGGCGACACGCTCCATGTGGAAGCCCCCAAGGGTGTTTTGACGGATGCCCGGCTCGCGTCGCTACGGGCGCACAAGGCGGGGCTACTCGCCGCGTTACGACCGGCGGTGTCCGACCAGCTCCCCGGCGGAACGGCGGAGACACCGAGGGACGGGCGCGGGGCGGAGCGGGCGGCTGGCTTGCTAGCTTCCGTGCCGGACCCCGATCGGCGGGCCGACCTGCGAGAGCTGTTCGACGAACGGGCCGGCATCGTCGAATACGACGGACGGCTCCCGCGGGACGAGGCGGAGCGGGCGGCGTTCCTGGAGCTGCAAACGGCGATGCAGGCGACTGACGCTGGCGCGGGCGACCCCGCACGGTTGGCGGAACTGACGAAGGCGGTTACCGGGGGCGAGGCGGCAGCCTGCACGGTGCTGGACGCGCTCGAGACCATCCGCGAGCGGCGGCTGTTTCGCGGTACGCACCCCTCGTTTGAAGCATATTGCCGGGAGCGATGGGGCGTCGAGCCGCGCGCGTACGAGGCCATGCGTTCCGCGTTCGTGACGTGCCGGGCGGCGGGCGAGATTCCGCAAAGGCCGAAGGAATCCGCTTGACGGATATCAAGCGACGGATAGACTTGGGGCATATGAGAACGACATCGAAGAACAGCTTGGCCCAGGCGCTGCGGGCGGCGATCCGGGAATCCGGGCTGTCCATGCGGCAAGTCTCGTTGCGGACGGGGCTGGGTTATCAGAGCGTCTGGGGGTTCCTTGCGGGCGGGGACTTGGCGTTGCGCAACGCAAGCCGCATCGCCGAGTTGTTGGGACTGGAGCTGCGCCCCGTGGGGCGAAAGCGGAAGGACGGATGATCCATGCGAGTCTTTCAGGTGACCTACCGGGACCGCGACGGCGCCCAGCGGCTGGCGGCGCGGTGGTACATCGAGATCACAGACGCCCACGGTAGGCCGCGACGGCTCGCCGGGTTCGTCGATCGGCGAGCAACCGAAGAACTGGGGCGACGGATTGCCCGGCTGACGCCGCTGGCCATAAGCGGGGAGCAACCGGACGCCGCGACGGCGCGTTGGCTGGCGGGACTGCCGACGGGATGGAAGCGGCGGTTGGCACGGATCGGCCTACTGAGCGGGCAGGCGGCGGCCGCGGGCGTGCCGCTCCGGCAACACCTGGACGACTACGAGCAATCGCTGCGGGACTCCGGCGCCACGACCGAGTACGTGGCCAAGACGATAGCCCGCGTGCGGCGAATCCTGGACGGGATCGGGGCGACGCACGCTTCCGGCCTGACGGGCGCGGCGGTCTCACGTTTCCTGGCCGACCTGCGGGCCGGCAAGGCACCGGTGCGGGCCGGGCGTCCAGCTCCCAAGCCGCTGTCCGCGAAATCGAGTAATCACTACTTGGCGGCCCTGAAGGGCTTCACTGCGTGGTTGATGCTGGAGCGCCGCCTATCTACCGATCCGCTGGCACACCTGACGGGCCTGAACGCCAATGCCCAGCGCGTTCATGTACGCCGTGCCCTTGAACCCGAGGAGTTGCGCCGCGTGCTGGAGGCCGCCCGTAGCGGACCCGTTCGTTGTGGAATGGACGGTGAATCGAGGTACTGGCTGATCCGGCTCGCCGTGGAGACTGGGTTGCGATCAAACGAGCTGCGCAGCCTCAGGCGCGGTAGCTTCGACCTGAATCCCACCGCTCCATCGGTGACGGTAGAGGCCGGGGCGACGAAGAACCGCCGGGCCGCCACGATCCCGCTGCGACCTGCTACGGCCGTGGACCTGGCCGGGTTCCTGGGCTGCAAGGCGCCGACGGCTCCGGTGTTCAGAATGCCGCGTCCCGAGTTGGTGGTGCAGATGTTCCGTGCCGACCTGGAGGCCGCGGGCATTCCCTACCGCGATGACGCCGGGCGCGTAGCGGACTTCCACAGCTTGCGAAAATCGTTCGCGTCGATGCTGTTGCGGTCTGGGGTGGACGTGCGGACCGCCCGGGACTTGATGCGCCACGCCACGATCAACATGACGGCCGACGTGTACGCCGTGGCCTTCCGCGGCTCGCTTGACGAGGCCGTCGGGCGTCTGCCGGACCTGTCGGCTCCCGCGGCTTCAGCGCAGCGCGCAACCGGAACGGATGATGCTTTTGTCTTGGCGGCCAGCTTGACGGATTTGGGCGCCGGAAGGGTCAACGTGGTTCCCGTCGGTTCCCAAGCATCGGCGCCGTCGTTCGACGCGCAACCACTTTTGGCGACCGGCACTTACGGTGATTGCAGACGCTTGGAAATGAACGGCGGCGAATCGGTTAATTCGGCCCCTAAACTACCCCCAAGGGGATTCGAACCCCTGTTGCCGGCTTGAAAAGCCGATGTCCTAGGCCTCTAGACGATGGGGGCAGACAAAGACCAGTATACTAGGTGCGCGGCCGCTGGCGGTCAACTGCACGACCGTTGGCGCAGCGATTCCGCGGGTTCGACGCGAGCGTCAGGTGGTTGCAGGATTTATGAAGGAATCGGG
>JACQXM010000050.1 GCA_016208685.1 Planctomycetota bacterium
TCCACCGCGACCTCAAGCCCTCGAACATCCTCGTGGACGCCCGCGGCGCGCCGCACGTGCTGGACGTCGGTCTGGCGAAGCTGGTTTCTCGCGGCACGCCGGAAGGTCCGCCGCTGACGCTGACCCAGGACTTCGTGGGCACGCCCGCCTACGCCGCGCCGGAGCAGCTCCGCGGCGAACCGGCAGCGATCGATGTCCGCGCCGACGTGTACGCGCTCGGCGTGATTCTCTACGAGATGCTCACCGGACGGCTGCCCTACCCCGCCGACGCCGGGCTGGCCGGGCTCTTGGAAGCCATGGCGCGGGCCGATGCCGCGGCGCCCTCTTCGATGGAACGCTCGCTCGGGCGTGAACTTGATGCCCTGGCCTTGACGGCAATCGCCAAGGAGCCTGCGCGGCGCTACCAGTCCGTGGACGCCCTGGGGGCTGACGTAAGGCGTTATCTCAACGGCGAACCGCTCGACGCCAGGCGCGACAGCGGCTGGTACGTTCTGCGGAAGAACTTGCGGCGGCATCGAGTTCCCGTGGCGCTCGTCTTTGCTTTCGTTGTTGTGGTGGCGATGTCGGCTGTCGCGCTGTCGGTGATGTACGCGCGTCAGGGTCGCCTTCTGGCTCAGACCACGGTGGCGCGCGACGCGGAGACCGCGGCGCGGCTGCGCGCCCAGCGAATGCAGAGTTTCGTGCAGGGGTTGCTGCTCAACGTCAGCGACATCGGCCGGGGCGCCGACCTCGGCGTCCGGCGCGCCATGCTCGAGGAGGCGGCGCGGCGGGCTGAGACCGAGCTTGCGGACGATCCGCTGGCCCGGGCGGCGGCCCACGACGCCATCGGCAGAACGTTCCAGAGCCTGGGACTCTATGACGACGCAGAAGCTCACCTGCGTACCGCGCTCGCCATGCGGCAGCGGCTGTTCGGTTCCGAACATGCGGAGGCTGCGGCGAGCCTGAATGCCCTGGGCGAGCTGCTAACGGATCGTGACCGTTTCCGGGAGGCCGGTCCGCTGTTCGACGCGGCATTGGCGATGCGGCAGCGACTCTTCGGGGAAGTGCATCTGTCCATCGCGGAGAGCCTGAACAACGTGGGGCTGGCGCTGCAAAGCCGGGGGGAATACGACGCCGCGGAGCACCTGCACCAGCGGGCCGCCGACATCTATCGGCAGCTTCACGGGGGGGACCATCCGGACGTGGCCGAGTGCCTGGGGCAACTGGCCAACACGCATCTGAACCGCGGGCACTATGCCGCGGCGGAACCGCTGTTTCGGAGTGCTCTGGAGATTCACCGGCGGTTTCGCGGCGAGGAACATCGCGACGTGGCCGGTGCGAAAGTGAGCCTCGCCAAGGCGCTGCACCATCGCGCTGCCTACCCGGAGGCCGAGCCGCTCTTCCGCGAAGCGATTGCAACCTTCCGGCGGCAACTGGGGACGGAGCACGACACCGTCGCCTGGGGCCTGCATCGGCTGGGGGTGCTGCTTCATGCTCGAGGATCGTACGGCGAGGCCGAGGGCTGCCTGCGCGAGTCGCTCGCCATCTACCGCAGATGCCTGGGCGAGGATGATCCCTACGTCGGGTTCGTGCTGGACAGTCTGGGCAACCTCCTGCTCGACCGCGGGGCGTACGACGAGGCGGAGGCGGTCTTCACCGCGGCGCTGGAGCGGCACGAACGACTTTCCGCCTCGCCGGAAGCTTCCGCGTGGGCGTCAAACCGCCTTGGCGAGCTGCGGCAGGTGCAGGGGCGGTACGAGGAGGCCGAGCCGCTGCTTCGCGCGGCGCTCGACAACGCCGGCGCGCGTGCGGGAGTGGAGCACCCGCATTATGTGCGTACGCTGAGCAGTCTCGCAGCTCTACTGCTTGCCACCGGGCGAGCTCCCGAGGCGGTGGTTCGCTATCAGGAGGCCCTCGACTGGCTCAGGGGGCACGTTCACGAGAACCACCCGGACGTAGCGGAAACATCGATGAACTTGGCTGTGGCGCGTTGCCGGGCGGGCGATTGCGGCGGCACGGAATCGACGATCCGCACGGTCCTGGAGCGACAGTGTGAAGTGTTGGGGGACGATCATCCGCGAGTGGCGGGCACACTGCATGTGCTGGCGCGCACGCTGCTGGAACGGAGGGATCCGGACCGTGCCGCCGATGCCGCGGCGGCGGCGAACCGCGCACTGGCGATCTGTCGTGCGAAGCTGACGAACCGCCATGTACTGCTGGCGGATACCCTGGAGCTTCTCGCGGGCTTGCACGCTGCGCAGGGCGTGCGGGCGGATGCGGAGGCTTGTGCGGACGAGGCGCGGGCGATTCGGGAACGCAACGCAGCACGGGTTGCCGTCGTATCGCCATGAGGCGGACGGACCTTTGACCGGCTCCTCCAGGTCGATCGCCGGCGGTACTACGAGCACCCGATCCATCTCCCGGAGCTTGTGGATTACCCGCTCCGGCGTGCGCTGCGTCCGCGCTATCGAGAATCCTCCGGCCCCGTTCCGCGCCCGCTAGCCTCTTGTGGCTGCCGGGTCAGTTTTCGGCGAGAGGTTCCCGCGCCCGGAATTTAGTGAGAACGACGGGGCCGTATCCGTCCCGCCGCCTGCGCCAGCGCCGATTGCAACGCCGACCTGCGACGGCCGGGCTGGCGGTCGAGGCCTGCGGTCGGGTATACAGCCACGCATGGTGAGATCCTGTGCGTCGCTTGGCTTGGCGCTACTGCTGTTCGGCGGCGCGTCGGCGCACGGGCAGGATACGCCGGTGCCGCGGGAGGTCGACGCCCGGGCCACTCTTCCCGCGAGCGAACGCGAGGCCGCGCCTGGCGACAGGCCGGAGCCCGCCGCACGGGCGGCGACATCGGTTCCCAACCCCCTTGAGCCCCTTCCCCCGCGGCTTACGGCGCTGCACCGCGAGTTCCTCTCGCGGGTCGCACGGCGAACCATTCGCGACGCCGTTCTGGGACGCGCGCCGTACGCGCCTGGTTACGTGCCTGCGGAGCTCGACGAGCTACGCACCGAGGCACTGGTGCGCTTTCGAGAGGGAGGATACCTGCTGGCCGCCGCGGCCGGCGGGCCGGTGCCCGTGGCGCTGGCAGTGCGCGACGCGGCGCTCGGCGCGTTCCAGTCACTCCGCGCCGAGCGCAGCCGCGGCGACGGGCCGGGCGTGGACCTGGCCCTGGTGAACTCGATGCTGGTGGAGATCGAGATCATCGGTTCGGCAGAGCCCATTGCGGTCGACGCGGACTGGACGCAGCCGCGGGTCATCGACCCGTTCATCGAGCCGGGCATCCACGGCATGGTGTTGCTGGGGCCGCGGAAGCAACACCGGTTCTGCCCCACGGAACTGTTCACCAGTGACATGACACTGGCACAGGCGCTGCAGGACCTGACGCAGACAACGCACTCCGATCCCTCCGAGGTGCCCAAGACGAAGTTGCTGCGCTTTCGCACCGTGCATTGGTACGAGCCGGCGTCCGGCGGCGAGATCGTCTCGTTGCAACGGGGGCTGACGGTGCTGCCGCCGGCGGCGGTGACCGCTGCCGGGCTCGACCAGGCCATCGAGCGTCTTGCCGAGTACATGTGCTACCGGCAGAAGGCGAGCGGTCTGTTCACCTACCAGTACGAACCGGCGTTGGATGTCTACAGCGACGACGACAACCTGGTGCGGCAGGTGGGGGCGACGCTGGCGATGGCGATGCACGCCAAATGGTCCGGACGCGGCGCCTCTCTCGCCGCCGCGGACACCGGCATCCGCCACCACCTGCAAGGCCTGAGCGCGTGGCCGGCGGACGAGGAGGCCGCGTTCATCGCCACGGCCGATCGCCAAAACAAGCTCGGAGTGACGGCCCTTCTGGCGCTGGCGCTGAGAGAGCACCCCGACGCGCCGCGCTACACGGAAACCCGCAAGCGGCTCGTTCGCGGCATCCTGCGGCTCCAGCGTCCCTCCGGTATGTTCCTCACGGCCTTCCCGCCGGCCGGGGGAATCGAGGCGCAGGACTACTTCCCGGGCGAGGCACTGCTGGCGTTGGCGAGGCAATACGATGATGAGCCTTCCGGGGAGATCCTGGAGGCCTTCGACCGCGCGATCAGGTATTACCGTGAATACTTCCGCGCCGGTCCTTCACCGGCGTTTATGCCCTGGCAGGTTCAGGCCTACGCGGCCATCGCGCAACACACGAAACGCAAGGACTACGTCGAGTACGTCTTTGAGCTGACCGACTGGCTGGCGCAGGATCAACTGACGGCGAGCAACTGCCCCTGGCCGGAACTGTGGGGCGGCATCGCGTCTTACCAGACAGGGCGGGCGGGCGTAGCCACCGCGGCGTATCTAGAGGGGTTTGCGGACGCACTCACGCTCGCCCGGCGCATCGGGGATGCGGAGCGAGGTCGGCGTTACGAAGCGCAGGTGCGCGGCGCCGCACGCTTCGTGATGCAACTACAGGTCCGACCGGAGGAAGCCTATTTCGTGCGCAGCCCGCAGGACGCCGTGGGCGGGGTTCGCACGGCGCCTGCCTTGAACCTCCTTCGCATCGACCATTGCCAGCACGCGCTGATTGCGCTGGTGAAGGCGCGCCAGGTCCTGTCCCCGCCGTGAGAGATGTTTGAAGCCGCGTTTCCCACTCCGTATGCGGAGGGGTGCGTGGCAGGGCCGTGGCAGCTACGGTGCGTCCGCCGGCAGGTCCGCAATTCTGGGGCCCCTTTACATTCCGGCTACGGTGCGGCGATCTCAAGCATGGCGAGCAGGCCGCACATGACGGCGACGCCCTGCGTCGCCAGAGCCACCGCCCAGGCATGAGGCATGCGGATGTAATGACGGTAGGCGCAGCGCAGGCAGTAGGCCGTCCACAGGGATATTGCACAGGGGGCGATGCCCAGCAGGGATTGCACAAAGGTTGCCAGTGGCTGGACGTACGAAAAGAAGCTCCATGCATCCACGGCGAATGCCGCGAGGCAGTAAGCGGCAGGCAGCACGGACAAAGGCAGGAACGTATAGGCGTAGGCGCGAAGCACGTGCGCGTTGCGTACGCGGCAGCGCGCCATGGATTGGCGAAGGAGCAGCAGCGCTGCATAGCCGGCCAGGGCCCAGGCGGCATAGAAGGCAAGCATTCGCATCCAGAAGATGAACCCCAAACCGCGCGGCACGCTACTGCCGACCGCCCATGGGCCGATGGAATGGACCGCGCCGAATAAGAATCTCGACCGTGTGAAACCGGCGCCGGGCATCGTGGCCACCCTGAGGAGCTGGAGCAGCCAGCCTCCGAGATAGCTCAGGCCGATGGGGAGTACGAAGAAAAGCGCTCCGGCGATCGCAAGCATCCAACGCAGGCCGCGGACCGAGGGCGGGTCATGGAGGTCAAGGATGCGCCAAAGCCGCCTGGGGAACTTGGCGTACCACAGGCTCCAGAGAAACGAACCGATCGGCCGCTGCCGGTAATGGTATTCAAAGAGCGGCTTGCGGCGGCGGTGGAAGTCGCTGAGTGCCTGGTTCCAATCGAACGTGCTGCCGCACTCCGGGCAGCGGGTCTCGCTCAAACCATAAAGGTGGTAGCCGCATTGGGAGCAGGTGAGCTCCTTGATGGGGACGGCCTCGGACCAATCGAACGCCAGGCCGCACGCCGGACAGACGGGTTCCTTGCGCCCGCGCAGGTCGTGCCCGCAGCGCGCACAGCCGACGTCGAAGTGAACGAGGGACCAATCGGGGGCCGCAGCCGGCGTTACCAGTTTTTCCACGGCTTACCACACTCCGATGGCGCGGGCCAGGACCTCCAGAATGTACCAACCTCCGGGCACAAAGGTTGCAATTGGCAGCGCCGAAGCGAGTACGGCAATGAACTGGGAGGTTACGGCCATGGCCACGGGTCGGTCCATGTGCATGTACGCATGGCAACCCTTGTAGATGAGCGTCACCGAAAGCCCCAACGGCGCCAGGGCAAGCGCTACGTGCAGCAACTTGGCGTGCTGAAAGCCCAATTCGCTCCACGCGAGCGCCAGCGGAACCTCGAAGGTCGCCAGGGTTAAGGTCGCGGGAACGGCATAGGCCCACATTCGAACCACGTGGCCCGGGCGGATGTAGTATCGGCGCATGGATTGCTGGAAGATCATCAGCGATGCCAGAGTCGTGACGCTCCAGAGCAGCGTCACCGCGGCGAAGGCCGCGAACTCGTCGGACAGGGGAGCGCTGCGGGTCCAATCCAGCAGATCCGCGGCGCGAATCGGGGGGAACCGGCCCACGAATTCCGGGCGCTTGCGGGCGAAGTCGTACTGCCACCAGGCCACACACGCCACCTTCGTGGAAACGCACAGAATGATCACCGCGAACGACGCGATGATGTGGCTTGTGAACACCAGCGCAACCAGCGGCAGAACCCGCGGCGGATCGTGCAGGGTAATCGTCCGCCAGAGCCGCCCGGGATGGAGTGTCGCCCACCACGCGCCGAGGAGCGCGCGGATCGGTTTCCGCCGCCAATTGTATTCAAACAGCGGTGTGCGGCTGCGGCGATACGCCTGCAGCGCGTCGGCCCACACAAACGGCGTGCCGCATTCCGGGCAGCGCGGTTCGTGCAGGCCGTAGATATGGTACCCGCAGTGCGCGCAGGTAAGCTGCTCGATGGGGACGGCGTCCGCCCAGTCGAACGTCAATCCACACGCCGGGCAGTTCGGCTCCGCCCTGCCGTACAGGTCCGCGCCGCACCGGGCGCAGACGACGGGGAAGTGCACGAGGGACCAGTCAGGCGCGGACGAGTGCGGCGCAGGCGCTTGCGCGGCGGTCGCAGCCTTCGGCCCCATGGGCGTGTGCTCCGAACGGTGATCCCCGGGGATTCTTCCCTGTGAACGAATGCCCGTCAAATATCGCGACAGAAGCCTGGGCCCGTTCCCACGCACGCCTGGACGCTGGCCAGCCGCGAGCCGCACGGGTAGGGTAGACGCACGCGGGATTCGAGGGTTCCCGGAAGCGTGGTCGAACGCGGGCAGCGGTCATGAGCGGCACCTTCAGCGCAGCGGCGCGGCAATCGGCCGACAGCATTCTGTCGCTTCTGGAGGAACCCTCCGGGGATACGCCGCCCGGTGCCCACGACAGTCCCGCGGTGCGCCCGGCGGCAATCGCGGACCTGCGTTCGCTCGGCGACGACGATCTCCTGGACGCGCTGCAGGCCATATACCGCCGGGGAATCGCGAAGGGCCCGGGCCCCTCACGCGCCGCGACGGCGAGCCCGGCGTCGGCGGCCGCACTGCCGGTGCTCCGGCCCGCCGTCGGCTTCTGGCTGGTAACCGCGGCGATCGCCGGTGCCGTGGTCATGGCCCTGGAACTGGTGGCCTTTCGCCTCTATGCCCCGTACTTCGGCTATTCCATCTACGTCTGGGGCAGCATGATCTCGGTGGTGATGCTCGCCTTGGCTTTGGGGTACGCCCTCGGCGGGCGGCTTGCGGATCGCAGCCGTAGCGATGCGCCGCTTTTCCTGCTCATCCTGGCGAGCGCGCTCTACCAACTGGTGATCATCTACTGCGCCCACGCGCTGTTGAAGGCGCTGTCGCAGAGCGGTGAGTTTCTGGGCACATCGGTCGCTACGCTCATCGTATTTACTCCGTCCATGACGGCCCTGGCGACCACCGGCCCGTTCATCATCCGGTTGCTCACCCGGGCGGGGCGCGAGGGAACCACGGCGGGCAAAGTGTACGCCGTTTCTACGCTGGGCAGCATCGCCGGGATTCTACTTACGAGCTTCGTGCTGGTGCCGCGACTGGGCACGCAGGCCACGCTGGGAACGGCCTGTGGGGTATCGGCGCTGCTGGCGGCGGTGGGGCTGATGCGCCGGCGCCCCGCCGGGGCCCTGGCGCTGCTTCCGCTGCTGGCGCTGCCGTTCATCCCACGGGCGGCCTGGGCGGCGGGGACGGTGTGGGCGAGCGAATCAGAATACAACCTGGTCCGCGTCATGGGCACGAGCGACAACCTCAAGTTGATTCTCAACGACGAACGCACCGTGGCCACGCGCATCAACCCCACCGGCGGCTGGACGGGCGGGTACTTCGACGATTTTTCACTCGGTCCGTTGCTGGCTTCCGCGCGGCGCGTTCTGGTGCTGGGCATGGGGGCGGGGGCGTCGATCGGCTCGACGCAGGCCGGCGCGCGCGCCGCGGGCGCAGCGGCACCCATCTTCGACGCCGTCGAGATAGACCCGAAGGTGGTGGAGGCGGCCACACGGTTCTTCGGCATCGATGCCGCCGACGCCAACGTGCGCATCCATATCGCCGATGCCCGTCCCTGGTTGATGGGCAACGCCGACCGTTTCGACCTCGTGCACGTGGACCTGTACCAGGGCGGGCCTTACATCCCGTTCTACCTGGTGACCGAGGAGTTCTTCGAACTCGTTCGCCGGCACATGAGCGACGACGGGTTGCTGATGATGAACGTCCTGGACGTGAGCCAGGACCATGAGCTGCTGCACGCCACCGGCGCGACATTGCGTCGCGTGTTCTCCTCGGTCGTCGTTTATTCGCGCTCCAACGGAAGTCACATGGTATTCGCTTTCCACCGACGCCGCCCGGTCGGCGACGTTCGCGGGGTTCTGGCGTCGGCAACGGCGGACGGTCGCGTCGGCGAACATGCGCGTGCCGTGGCCGAACGCATCGTGGAATTGGTGCCGCCGCCGGGGGCCGCGGTCTTCACCGACGATCGGGCCACGGTAGAGGAAATCACACGGCGCATGCTGGCCTCCGGCGACTGACCCAGCTCACCGGCGGACGCAGTTCGGGGCGCCCGGGGGTGTGGCGCGCCGGGGCGTGATGGGCGTGTAATCGGACGTTCGCCGCTGAGACAGGTGACCAGGGGCGATCGGCAAGGGGCGTCCCCTATCGGTCGTTGGAAGGACACGCGGCGCGCCACTTCGTCGTTGCGGTTACGGTGCCTCGTTTCTATAATGAACTCCGCGCTACGAACAGGCGAAACGGGCGGGGATGATGCGGTCGGGCTGGACGTCGGGGCTGGCGCAGAAGCTGACGGTCGCGGTCGGGTGGTTGGGCGGGTTTGCATCGCTCGCGCTGCCAGGCCGCGTCGCGGCTGACTCCCTTGTCTATAGCAACACCGCTGCCGGCAACTTTTTCTCGCCTGGGGCGGCGAATACACCCGTCGCCGACGACTTGCGCACGACGGTCACATGCGGCTGCGATTTGAGCTCGTACCGGATTCGCGTGGCCGGAGGTGGGGTTGCTTCCGGCGTTTTCACGGCGACCGTGTCGTTGTGGACTGGCTGCCCCGCAGGAAGCGGACAACCGATTCCGGGTACGCAGGCCGTTTTCGACAATCTACTTGACGCAGGTTGGCACGACCTCACCGTCGATTTATCCGCCGCCCCGGTTCCGATCCCGCATGAGGTCTGGCTGCACGTTGAGTTCGACACCGGCAGCGCCGGCGTGTTCGTCGGCGCGGCACCGGAGTCCGGGTATTCGGAGGACTCGTTCTACCATCCCGGCGTGGGGTGCAACGCCGATTTCGGCGGTGCCCTCTATGCGGCGTTCTATTCCCAGCTTTTCTGCGCTGACCCGATCGGCCCACCGAGCCCCGCAAACCCGGATCCGCCGGACGGGGCCACGGACGTGCCCTTCGATGCCGTGCTCTCCTGGAGCCTGGCGACGGCGGTTCGCGCGCGACCCGGCGGCGAACCCCGGGCCGCGAGCCCCATCGTTGCCAACGACGCCCCGACCGATTGGGTTAACGATGTGCCGCCCGGCCAGTGGTGCGCTACGTATGAGCAGTATCGCGCCAGGAATCCGCTTCCCGGCAGCGCGACGGGACGCGACGTCTGCCCTCTGGACGGGGCTTGCGACCTGGCGACGGTCCGCGACCAGTTCACTCCCGACATTACCACTCCGCTCAAAACCGTCCGCATCATGCTCAACGTGTTCTGCAACGACGACGGGTCGGGGTGTCTGGCGACGGCGCCGGACATCGCCTCGCAGATGGCGACGCTGAACGCCGATTACGCGCCCTGGCGCATCCAGTTCGTTCACGAAGTGGCCCTTATTCACAGCACCTCCTTCCGCAACTTCGAGGTCAACGAAGAAGGGTTGATGAAGGCCCTGTACGCGGACTCGCCGGGCAGCAAACTGAACATCTACCTGGTGAATCACGCCAACGAGTTCTCCGTCGCCACGTTTCCCTGGGATGCGGACGCCCTCACCGACCAGGGCGGCGTCATCCTGCACGCGGCGCATTTTGGTCCCCTGGGCACCACGCTGGCGCACGAAGTGGGTCACGCGCTCGGCCTGTGGCACACGCATCATGGAGTGAACGAGGTGCTCTTCTGTGGTGACTGCTTCGAATACGAGGGCAGTAACAGCGACGACCGCGGAGATCGCTGCTCCGATACCGAGCCCACACCCCGCAATTACAACTGCGCCGACCCGGGCTCGAGTGACGGTTGCAGCGGACTTCCCTGGGGCGCCACGCCCTACACCAACTACATGGGCTATGCGCCCTCGGCCTGCCGCACGGAGTTCACACCGCAGCAGATGGGCCGCGCGCACTGCTGGACGGAGCAGGTGCTCTCCGCCTGGCTGCAGCAGGGGTGCGACACGACCTATGACGTGTACTTCTGCACCGTCGACCCACCTACAACGCTTTTGTGCGACGACATAGCCGTGCCCACGTGCGATCCCGGGCCCCTGGCCTGCGGCACGACGTACTATTGGCAGGTGCTGGCCCGCGCCGTGGATCAGACAACCGCCGGCCCCGTCTGGTACTTCTCCAGCCTGGGGGGCGGGGATTGCAACAACAACGCTGTTCCGGACCTGTGCGAGCCGGATTGCCAGTCCAACGGCGTTCCGGACGACTGCGATATTGCCGCGGGAACCAGCCTCGACTGTCAGCCCAACGGCCTGCCCGACGAATGCGACATCTCCTCGGGCACGTCGCTGGACAATAACGGCAACTTCGTTCCCGACGAATGCGACTGCCCGGTCGCGGCGGCGCCGCTTACGGAGGGGATCGCCGCTTGCGCCACTGCCGCGGACTGCACCGACGTGCCCTGCGTGGGCGGGCGTTGCTATATCCCGAAGAACCGCTACCTCTCGCTGTCCGCCGCGGACATGCCGCCCGGCGTTCCGCACGCCCTTCGCGTCACGCACGTGGCCAGCGGACGGCGGTGGTGGGTGGCGGCGCATCAGCCCGGCGACCCCGCCGATCGCTTCCGCCTCGCGGCGGCGCCGGCGTGCGCCGACTGGTCGATGGCGCCGGCGGCGATTCACGTGGGAGATTGCGGCATCGTGCCGGTGGCGGAGTATGACGTGCAGGCCATCCACTGCACTTGCGATTTCGATCGTGAGCTTAATTACTCCGCGCCGGTGCGTGTGCCCACCATCTACGAGCCGACTCCAAAAAAGTGGGCGGATGTCGTGGGAGGGCTGGTCGCGGGGAGCTGGACGCCGCCTGACGGCGTGGTGAACTTTGATGACGTGGTGGCCGCCCTCACCCGGTTCCAGACGCCTGCCGACGGTCCGCCGCTTCCGTGGGTGGACCTGCACGATGAAGTGCCCAATGGCGCGGCCAACTTCGGCGATGTCTTCCTGGTGGTCAAAGGCTTCCAGGGGCAGCCGTACATCTTCCGCAGCCCACCGCAATGCCCGTAACTTCGGGCCACCCGGCTCGCATCACCGGCCCGCGCCTCACGACCGTGCGGCAAGCTCCCGAGCGCGGTCGATGATGTCCTGCAACCCCACGCCGACATAGGAGAAGACTTCGTCCGCGGACTTGGCGGACTTGGGGATGCGCCGCACCGTCATGCCCACGACGCGGACCTCGGCGGTCTGGGCCGCGGCCTCGGCAAGCTCGCCGTGCAGCCCACCGACGTAGTTATCCTCCACGACCAGGATGGTGCCGCCGCTGCGTCGTGCAGCGGACAGGATGGGCGTTGCGTCCAGGGGGAGAGTGTAGGCGTCGAAGATATTGCATGACACCCCCTGCCGTTCGAGGTTGGCCGCGGCGCTGAGCACCGTGTGCAGCATGTACCCGGCGCTCACCAGCGTGAGGTGCGCTCCGGAGCGGAGTTGTTTACACCCGCCGAGCGTGAAAGTCTCGTCGAGAGGGTAGATGAAGTTGGCGTCGGGTCGATGCGTGCGCAGGTAGCATAGGCCGTCCACGTTGGCCATCAGCTCGGTACAGCGGTAGGCGCTTACGGGATCGCTTGGGTGGAACACCCGGCAGACGGGACGGTCGAACCCGCCCGCGGCGCGGGTCATGCTGCGGAAATAGGCCACATCCGCTAGGGACATCTGCGACGGCCCGTCGGCGGCGAGCGATACGCCGGCGTGCGAGCCGACGATCTTGACGTTGGCGCGGGTGATGCTCGCCATGTCGATCTGGTCCACGGCCCGGGCGATGAACTTGGCGAAACTGCTGGCGAAGGGGACCTTGCCCGCCGCGGCAAGACCGGCGGCGGCGGTGATCATGTTCTGCTCCGCGATCTTGCATTCGAAGAAGCGGTCCGCGTGATGCCTGGCGAAGAGATTGGCGAACGTGGAATTACTCACGTCGCCGTCGAGGCTGACGATGCGCGGATCGGCATCGCCGAGTGCCACCAGGGCGACACCGAAGGCGGTGCGCGTGGCGAGTTTCTTTTTCTCCAGAGCCGCGGTCAACCCGACGCGCTTCAGAGCATCCGCCAGCGGCGGCAGCCGAATCGGCTTGGGCAGCGGTCGGGGCTGCGCCGGGGGCGGCGGCGCGGGCCTGCGGGTCTCGTCACCGTGCGCCGACAGGCGGGCTCCCGTGGCCGACAGTTGGGCGAGCGCTGTGTCGAGCTCCCCGGCGGGCACCGGCTTGCCGTGGTAGTTCTGGCCCTGCATCAGGTCCACGCCCCAGCCCTTGACCGTTCGCGCGACGATGGCCGTGGGTGTGCCCGGCGGCTGGGAACCCCGCGCGAAGGCGTCGAACGCCTGGGCGAGGTCCGCCGGGTCGTGACCGTCGGCTTCCACTACGCGCCAACCGAAGGCCTTGAGCTTGGCGGCGATTGCCCCCGCCGATTGCTGGGGCGAGACGGCGTCCGCCTGTCCGTGCCCGTTGCAACTGAACACGGCACAGATGTTGTCCAGCCGATGGTCGACGATGAAGTCCGCCGCCTCCCACACCTGGCCTTCGCGTGACTCACCATCGCCGGCGAGCACGAAGATGCGCTTGTCGAGCCCGTCGAGTCGCGCCGCGAGCGCCAGCCCGGCCGCCACCGACAACCCCTGCCCCAGCGAGCCCGTTGCCGCGTCGAAGAAAGGAAAACCTTCCGCCGGATTGGGGTGGCCGTCCAGTACGCTGCTTTGCTCGCGCAAGGTCTCCAGATCGGCGACCGTCAGCCGGCGACAGTGCGCAGGATCCGGCCCCACCACGCCGCCTAAGTCCGCGTAGGCCGCGTAGATGATCGGCACACCGTGACCGATGGAGAGCACCAGGCGGTCGTTGGCCGGGTGCCAGGGATCGGCGAGGTCGTAGCGCATGGTGCGGTACATCAGTTCCACGACCATGTGGCTGAGCGCCAACGCCGTGGACGGATGCCCCGACCCCGCGGCGGTGGTCATGCGCAGCACATGTCGGCCAAGCTCCACCGCTTTGGCGTGCGCTGTTTGTGTGATGGTCACCGCTGACTCCCGCCCCTTCGTGGTCGCGACCCGACTCATGTCCAACTCCGCGCCTCCAAGTCACCTGCGGCCGGAGCGTATCGCTGCAAAAACAGACTGGCAAGGGCGAGGGCGCAGGGTGCGCCGCCCCGTCGGCACGGCCCCCCCGGCTCACTCAGCCGAGTGCGCGCAGGGCGAACCGAATAAGCCTGCGGAGGGAGGACCCTTCAAACACAACTCACAGCCCGCCCGGACTAACGTCGCCTCGGGGCTCACGGCGCGTCGTCGCTCGTGTGACGCTGGAGCCTGGAACTCGGCGCCTTCTCGGTGCGGTGGACCCCGGCGCCGTCGGCCCGGCGGCCACTCGCCATCCCGCCCGCCCCTCGCCGGCCGCGGTTCCGCGCCTCGCGCCCGCCGTGCGGTCGGTAGGGTGCGCCGCCCGGCGCCTGCCGTTCCCGTGCCTATCTACCGAGGAACTTCGGCGGGCGCTTCTCCATAAACGCAAGAACGCCCTCGCGATGGTCGTGTGATTGCCCGGCCGTGGTTTGCAGCATGGCCTCGTACTCGAGCTGTGATTCCAGATCGGCCGTCCAGGCGGCGTTGAGCGCGCGCTTGGTCAGCCCGATCGCCCGGGTTGGCATGCCGGAGAGCTTTTGCGCCAACTTGGCGCACTCCGCCGGAAGGTCCGCGTCCGGAACCACGCGAGTGACCAACCCCAGCGACAGTGCTTCCGCTGCGGCAAGTTTCCGTCCCGTGAAGCACATCTCCAGCGCCCGACCCACTCCGATGAGGCGGGGGAGCATGAACGTACTGGCCGAATCTGGCACCAGCCCGACGTTGACGAAGGCTTCGATGAAGCTCGCGGACTCCGCGGCGATGCGCACGTCGCACGCCAGTGCCAGGCTGCAACCCGCGCCCGCGGCCACCCCGTTCACCGCCGCGACGACCGGCTTTTCCATGGTCCGCAACCGGACGATCACCGGGTGGTAGTGTTTCCGCAGATGGCTGCCCAGCTCGATGGGTTCCGGGCTTGTGTAGCGATCCGCCACGTCGGCCAGGTCCTGCCCGCTGCAAAAGGCACGCCCGGCGCCGGTGATGACGACACAACGCACGGATTCATCCTTCTCCGCGTCGCGCAGCGCTTGCCCGAGGGCCTGGAGCAGCGCTAGGTTGCAGGCGTTGAGCACCTCCGGACGATTCAGGGTGATGGTTCGTACGCCGCGTTCGCCGGTGGTGAGCACGTGGGCCGCTTGATCGGTCATCAGAGTCCTCCGCTGGTCGTTGGTTCAGATGTCGGGCAGCGTACAACCGCGGCCCCGGTGTTGCCAGCGCCGACCGGCCGCGCCGCAAGTGCTGGTGCCGCAGTTTACGACCCGCGAGCGGAGGTGCACCGGGATGCGCCGTCATACATAGTGCTATAATTGCTGGGTCCGGGCCCCGTTCGGCGGCGCGGCCGTTTGCCTTGCCAGTCTGCGAATCCTACGATTTTTACGGCCGGCGGAAGCCCGTGCAGGCGGCGTCTCGTTGCTTGCCCCTGCGGCGGGCCCGCCCGTGAGAGAGGTTCCGGCCGCATGCTGCCGATTCAACCGGATCATCCTCTGCGCCGGCACTTTGCCGGATTGGTGGAGCACGCTTTCTTCACCGAGATCGGTATGTGCGATCCGGAGCTGACCGACTACGTCGCCGACCTGCTGGTGAGTTTCACGCACATCGACCGCCTCAACGCCATTCGCCACGCCCGGGGCAAGCGGTTGGACCAGATCGCGGCCATGCTCATCGTGCTTGCCGACGAGAAGCCGGGCTCGGCCGCGGAGCGCGATCGCAGCATCTACCGCAACATCGGCGACTATACGCTCTTCTGGGCCGGCATGTATCCCGAGCACCTCCGCCGTTCCAGCCATGTGCCGTCCGACGTGCTGCTGGACTACGTGGCCCAGGGCAAACGCTCCTACGCCATCGTCGCCGACCTGTCCGACGAGGACTACCAACCGCCGCCGACGCTCTTCCGTTCCTTAAGCGACGATTTCGAGAGCTGCCTGCACGGACTTGGGCTCGTCCGGCGCTGCTGGGAGCAGGCGGAAACGCCTCCCGCAACGCCGGGCGGGGAATTGCTCTACTGACCCACCTGAGACGGCGAGATCCGCGAAGCTGCGAAGCCGCGAAGGCACGGAGGCACGAAGGCACGAGGCCACGACGGCACGGAGGCACGAAGCCACGAGGCCACGACGGCACGACGCCACGAAGGCACGAAGGGACAGCGCCTTCGCGGCTCGTGCGAGAATCCGTGCTCTTGTCCTGTCAAGAGCCGGGAGTTGAGGATGTCTCTGGTTCTCTATTCCAATAGCAGACTGAGGCCGTGTGACAAGGCCCCCGCGGGGGCCTTGTCACACGGCGCGATCGCATCTGCCGCGCCGTTCCTCCAGCCGGGGTAGGCCCGGTTGGGGTTCCACTCTCTTTGGTTTCGCGATTGGCTTCGATTTCGGGGACGTCGGGTGGGGGCCGGTTCCGGGACTTCGCGGCTGGGGTACCTCGGCCTTGCTCCGCTTGGGATGTCGGCCGGTCCGCGTGTGAACACGCAGCGGCAAAGCCGCGTCTTGCGACGCGGCACGCATCGAATCGGCAGTATCGAAGATTCCATCCAGC
Organism: Planctomycetota bacterium; assembly: GCA_016208685.1. Classification (GTDB taxonomy): domain Bacteria; phylum Planctomycetota; class Phycisphaerae; order UBA1845; family UBA1845; genus JACQXM01. The sequence goes on from JACQXM010000050.1 coordinate 16,203, forward strand.
GGTTCCGTCCGGGCCCTTCGAGATTTCGCGCGGTGGTGCCAAGCCTACGAGACAAACATTCCGGAAGTGGCCGGACGGAACCGACCCGTCCTGCGTCACCCGATCCTTCGATTCTCCACGACACCTCCCGTCGGTTCGACGCGATGCCCGTCGGAGGTCGGACCGGCATCACATGCACACGCACTCAGGGGTTCCGTCTCGAATGCCTGAGGGGGCTCCGTCCCAGCCCTTCGACATTTCTCGGGGAGGCGCTTCGCCCCCAGGGGATTCATTCCGGAAGTGACCGGACAGAGCCCACTCGTTCGA
>JACQXM010000057.1 GCA_016208685.1 Planctomycetota bacterium
GAGTTTTGATGTCGTTCCCCTGAGGGAGGTCTTCCCGCCGGTGGCACTCACCCGGAAGCGTTTCCCAGGCCCATCGAGCCTTGCCGGCGGAAAAACCCTTGTACCCGCGCCAGCGCCCTTTGTCTTAACTGGCCCATCGCTGCAGCGGTGGGAGACCCGAATCGGGTTCGGAGTACTGAATTCCGAATTCTGAATTCTGAATTCTGAATTCTGAATTCGGCCGGGGGCATCATGGACTAATCAAACCATCCGTGCAGAAACCACCGCCCGCCGTCGCGCTGGCGGAAGAGCCAGCAGTGCCGCCCGTCGTCGGTGGTGACGCGATAGTAGTCGCGGCGCAGGTGCGGCCCGCGCCACCAGCCGGTCTCGATGCGTTCCGGACCGATGCTCGCCGCGATGCGATGCTGCCGGCCGTGCAGGCGAAAAGCGATCGGCGGTCCGTCGGGAATCACCGAAGTGGCGGCGATTTCCAGCGGCAGCGCCGCCAGACGCAGCGGCCGGCAGACGCAGACCGCGGGCAGGGGGCTTGCGGTCTCGCCCGCCTTCCGCCCGCGGCGCGGGCCCAGCGCTGCGGGCCGCGTGGTGGCCGGCAGCGAAGCGTCCACCAGGGAAACGTAGCGAAACGCCTGTTCCGGCTGGTGTTCACTGCGCGCTTCGCCGCGAACGACCACCGCGGGCCCCAGCCGCACCGTCAGGCGGTCCACCAGATCGGCGAGCGCCCGGGCCTGCCGCGCGCCGGTTTCAAAAAGCTCTTCCTGCCGATCGTCCAACGGCTCGAGGTTCGGCGCCCACACGGTGAGCGCATCCGCCGGCGCCGGCAGGCGCAGGGTCTCCAGGCGCACGAAGAGCAGCGATCGCAGGTGCGCCGCCGAGCGCGTGGGACGGGACAGATTCACTTCCAGCACGGCGCTGCGGGTCTGCGTTCCTTCCTCCGTGACCACGTCGGGGCAGTTGAAGGTGACAAATAGATGACACACGCCCGCCACGCGGCGCTCCAGCTCGCCGCACAACTCCCGAAGCGCCGCGCACAGCCCCTCGCCCAGCACGTCCCGGCGGTCCGTCGGGGCCCCGAATTCCACCCCCCGGCTCACCGCCGGACGCGGACGGAACGGCACCGGCACCTCCGGCAGGTCGCCCAGGGCGCCGTCCAGCCGGTCCAGCCAATCGTCGCCAAAGCGCATGGCCAGCGACGAACGCGGCAGGTGCAGCAGCGCCTCCACCGTTTCCACCCCCATGCAGTCGAGCATGGCGACGGAGGCCCGGTCGATGCGCAACGACCACACCGGCAGGGGAGCCACGTACGCCGCCGTCTGTCCCGGCTCGGCAATCACCGCGGCATCGGGATGGGCATGCGCCAGGGCCCAGGCGGCCCCCAGGGTGTCGGCGATCGCCCCGCGCACCTGTACGTCCCGGCGGGCGACCGCCTCCATCGCCTGTCGCAACAGGTTCCACTCCCCGTGAAAAAGCCGGGCGCAGCCGGTGACATCGAGAATGAGCGTATCATCGCCCTCGATATGCACCGTGGGCGAAAGGCTTCCCGCCCGGATGGCCAGCGTCTCCAGCCGCCGGCGAATGACCGACGCCTCGGAGTCGTCGCGCTCTGAAGTTCCGGACGATTCCCCCCGGTGCGGCGCCGGGCGGCGGGCGGCAGCGGATCCCGGCCGCACGCCCCCGCCCGCAGGATCGGTGCTCCTTCCCGCCGCATCGCGTGCCGCGGCGTTGTCCGTGACCGCCTCATCCGACGCTGGCCATCGGTCGGTCGACAGGCACGGGAAATACAGGGCAAGCGCCCGCTTCATGGTTCAAGTCCACTCGATGCGGTCCCGTGGGCGTCCCTTCCCGAACCGACAAAACCGTGATGTCGCAGAGATAGCCGCGCCGGCCGCGGGCGATGAGCAGGGCTTCTTCATCTCCCGGCACACCCTCCACCAGCAGGCGGACCGCGGCGAAGCTCTTTGCCTGCGTTCGCGCCGGTCGCAACATCAACCCCACGGCCCCGGAACTTTCCGCCGCCAGTTGCAACCGGCGGGAAGCGATTTCTTCCAGCTTGGAAAAGGAAGCGATCACCGCGGCGACCGCCGGACAGCGCAACGCCTGATTCGTCGCCCACAACGCTTCCGCTTCGCTGCCGGGGCGGATGACGATGAGCCGATCCAGCGACAACCCGTAGCCGTTCACTGCCGGCGGATAAAAATCTCCCGGCGTATCCACGACCACGATGAACCGATCCTCCGACGGAGCGCCGGTAACGTGATCGCCCGCCAGCTCGCCTGTTGCCTCAGACTCCGACGAACGCGCCGGCGGCGCGATGCCTGTCGCCTTCCCGCCTGGATGGCGTTCCCCGAGCCCACTTCCCTCGACTCGGCGAACCACCCGCATGGCCAGGGACATCGCCCCGACACCGGGGGCCGGTGCGAGAATCTCCGTGACCGCGCCACAGGGCAGTCCGCCGTGCGGCAAGGCCGCGTCCACCGCCGCCAGCCCCGTGGGAACGAACCGTCGCCACCAACCCGCGCTTCGCGCGCGACGACGCTGATACGATTCCAGATCGTCACGCAACCGACGGATCGCCTGATCGTCACACAACCGGCGGATCGCCTGGACCGCGTTCCCCGCGGGGTCCGGCAGTCCGCCGGCGCCGGCGTTCTCTCTGCTGCTTTGCGTGGCGGAGGCCGACATCGTGATTGATCCTCAGAGCCTAGGGCGGCCGGGGGCCTCATCGCCGGGTGCCCCATCGCTTCAGGGCGTGTCGATTTAGTGGCTCTCGGCATTCACTAAAGGGCTGCCAAGAGTGGAAACCGGGGTTTGGACCACCGATTGTGGTTCCTTCGGCGCTCGAATAGGACTAAATCGACAAGCCCTTCAGCGGTGGGGGGACCCGAATCAAGTTCGGAGTACTGAATTCCGAATTCCGAAATCTGAAATCTGAAATCTGAAATCTGAAATCGGCATTCCCGCGCCGCCGCGGGCCACGCACCCGCCATTCAAATCACCGATCCACCCCCGAATGGGACGGATCGACACGGCTACCCGGAGCCGGCAGGAAAACGCCCGACTCCGCGGCCTTCCTGCCTTCCGCGGCAACAAACTCTATACCTAACATATGCCAAACATCGGCAGGAAGCAAGCGCGAATCAAGAATTCTTCGCGCGTCGGTCCGTGGCGTCCGTAGCGTCTAACAGCCTGCGGCAGAACTCGTGGCAGGGGCTTCCAGCCCATGGTTTCACGGGCAGGATGCCCGTGCCACATCGCGCAGGCCGCTTTTCGCCACGGGCTGTTAAGGCGCACCGAGGTTTGCCCACAAGGTCCGATGGGGTCAAACCGCGTGCTTCTCAGATGGAGGACGGTCGTGAAAGGGGCCGGACTCCGGCCGCGGGTCGTGCACCCGGGGATACACGCGCGCTCCCGCGATCAGCCGCCGCCACGCGGACGCGCGGTGCCGGAACCGGTCGAAACGTCGGATGCCCGTGGCGACCATCGGCACCGCCGCCCGGCGGCCGGCCGCTGCGAGCCGCGAACTGCCGGCCAAGCCTACTCCCGCACGCAGTCGCCGGTGAACGTCTGCTCCGCGCCGGTTTCGAGCATCTCGAAGTCGGTGATCTGAATCACGTCCAGGTCGCGCGATTCGAGCAGCCCTGCCCACTTCGCCGTGGTGAAACGGTCACTCTGGGCCGTAAGCGCCACGTTGCCCGCGTCCGCCAGCAGCATGCCGAACCTCTGGAGCGATCGCGCCACCACCCGCGCGCCCTCGTTGGGCAGCGTGTCCAGGGGGAAGTCGGCACGGAGTCGGAACCGCGCTCCGTAGGGCGGCGCTGCGGCGGGTCCGCCGGTTGCCCCCGTGGAGTGCGTGGCGGGGGCGACGTAGACGCGTTCCCGGATTCGATCATTCGGAAGAATGAAACGTATCGCGTGGTCGATCGACCCCGCGGCGACCTCGTCGGCGGAGAAGAGCAACGGCGCGATGGGGAAGCCCGCGGCGTCGGCGCTGGTGCAATCGCGCCCGCGGCCCTCCGGCCCGTACACGCGAGTCATGTCCCACACCGCCAGGCATCCGCCGAAAAACTCCCCATCCACGATGTTCGCCCGCCACATCTCGTAGAGCCGGCTTGCGGCGCGGTCGACGACAATCAGATGGCAGTCCCCGTCGTTTTCGCATTCATAGCCGGTTTCACCCTCGAGGGCTCCGCCGTCCGGTACCGGCACGGCGTCCAGGTCGCAATCAGGGTCGTACCAGTCCTCCGTCGGGGTGAACTCGCGCGACGGCGTTCCCGCCTCCGCCTCCAGAACCTCGATCGAAAAGTCGATCTGCATGCGACCCAGGCCGAAGCCGCCGACGGAATCGAGGTAAGCGATCACGGCTTCCGAATCCGCCGCCGGTGCCGCATCGGAAACGTCCTGATACCACACGGCCTCCGCGGGAAAATACCGCTGCGCGGCGGCAACGGGTGGCGAGGCTCCGCCGCCGTTGCCCTCTGGCGAGGCCCCGCCTCCGGTATCCGCCCCGCCTCCGCCACAGCCGATCCCGCCGTCGACGATATCCTGCGACAGAAGAATGAAATACTCGGCGCCGTCCGGCGAAGCGACTTTCAACTCGTGCGTGCCGGTTCCGCCGGGGCGGTCCAACCACAGGCTTGCGATGCTGCCGTCCGTCAGCACGCAGGGCGAATTATCATTGTTGAACTCCGCGCCGATCGCGGTCGGAACACTGCTGCCCGGCGCCAAGCGCCACAGCCGCTCGCCGTTCCAGCTCGCCTCGAAGACGATGCTGCCATCCGGCGCGTAGTCGGCATGATGCAGCGCTCCGCCTGCCGCCAGACCGGGCGGGGGATCGCCGGGAGCCAGGACCACGCGATAGCCGGCTCCATCCACGCCCACTTCGCAAAGGCTGGTTCCTTCCTGGCTGAAGGGCACGGGCGAACAGTCGAACACCACGCGCGAGCCGTCGTCCGAGATCGCGGGCTGGGTGTTGTAGGGATGCGGCGAGTCGCCCGTGATAAGCTGCGCCACCCCCCAGCCGTCCGCGGTTCGCGCCATCGCCCAGAGGTCAACCTGGTTCGGACCTTCCTGCGAAGGGAAGACGATGAGGTTCCCGCCGCCGGCAATGGCGCCGAAACCCTCGGTGTGAACCACCTGCCCCGCGGCGCGAACGCTCTCAAACGCCGAGAGGTCCGACGGCACGACTGCCAGGCAGGCGAAGCCGGCGCACTCAGCGTCGAACCGCTCCGTGCTTACCACCAGCCACGCGCCGTCGGGCGAGATGTTGACCCAGTCGTCCGCCCCGCGCGGGGCCAGCGCATCCAGCGCCGCCGTCAGGTCTTCGGCGGTTGCCGCCTCCTCGGCGCGGATGCGATAGATGTGGCCGTCCGGCAGCGCGAAGACCACAGCGCCGACCTCGCCCGCTGATCCGGCACCGCCGTCATCGGTTGCGTCGGTTCCGTCCGTCACCCCGTCACCGCCCCCGTCGGTTGTCCCGTCACCGCCACCGTCGGCCGTACCGTCGCCGCCGGCGGAGTCATCCGGGGCGCCGCCATCCGCATTGCCGGCACCATCGGCGCCGGTCTGCGTGCCACCCCCGCCCGGCACAGCGGGACAACCGCCCAGGCTGCCGATCGACAGCCCGCAAAGCACGAGAATCACGCTTCGGCTCATGGTAAGGTTCCCGGTTATTGGTTCATGCAAGAAAAGCAGAGGACCGACGGCCCGAATTCTAGCGGAGGTTGCACTTCGAGCAAGCGATGCGAATCCAACGGGCGCCCGCAACGGTCCGCCCGCAGGGCGATGTGCAGACATTGCATTCGCCGATACAACAATCCCCAGGCGTGCGCCATCGACACGCTGGATGGGCCGCACGATGCGCAAGCCGGAATGGGGGCGCCGTCAGCTTCGTGGCCGGCGCGGGGCGCGGGGGAGCAGTCGCGCCGCCAGGAGCGGCGCACGCCCCATCAGGTGCGAGATGTGGTAGTTGAGCACGCCGAACGCAGCACAGACCGGCATCGGTTCTCGCGAGGGCGTCGCGCCGCCGCCCGGCTGATGGCCTGCATCTCCACCGCCGCCCTGGGGTCCACGCGCAGGGGCACCGGCCACGGAGCGCGGTGGCGGGGCGGGAAAGGACGGCGGCGTTTCTGCGGTCTCGAACGCGTCCTCCGCCGGCGCGGCAACCCGGCTGTGCACCGCGCCCTCCACCGCGCGCAACCAGTCAAGCCCCGGCGCCGCGAGTTCGTATTTCTCCACCCGCCCGGGCTCGCAGTGTCGGCAGATCATTCCGCCCTCGAACGAGGAGAAGTACGTCAGGTCCCCGACACGCCCGCAGGAGACGCAGGCGTCGAAGCGCGGCCACGAGCCGACCTCCATCAGCAGCGCCGCCTGAAACTCCACCACTGCCGGCAGTACGGTCTGCGAACGGTTCAGCTCCGCCAGCACCGCGGCCAGGGCGTCGAACAGCCCGGGGTGGGGATCCCAATCTTCCGTCAGGTGGGCCGTGACTTCCGCGACGTACTGCGCCGCGTACAACCGGTCGAGTCTCTCGCGCAACCCGGGAAGCCCCGCCGTCTGCTTCCACTCCGTCAGCGTCGCCAGCGTTTCGCTGCGTTCCTGCCGGGTGGAGAACACCAGTCGGCCTGATTCGAGCAGATCAATGCCGGGCATGAAGCGCGTTTTGGTGCTGCGTTTGGCGCCCTTGGCGATGGCGCGGACTTTTCCGTGCCCGCGGGTGAAGAACACCAGCACCTGCGAAGTCTCGGAGTAGTCAACGCGCGTAAGCACCACGGCCGTGTCAGCAACCGGCGGCATGGCTCCATGCTACGCGAAGCGAAGGCGCGGGACATCACCGTGGGCAAGCGGACGGAGTTCCGGTGGAGCTCGCGAAGCTACTTCCGCAGCCGTCCCACCAGGCTCTGTGAGGCGGTCTTTATGCCCTTGACGGCCGACGCCAGCGCTTCGCGGTTGGGGGCGTAGTCCATGGCGGTGTCGTAATGCACCAGCTCCTTTTCGATGAGCTCGCACAAAGACGTGGCGAAGGGCCGCATGCCCTCTTCGGCGCACTGGGCGATGATCGCGGGAATGTCCTCATCCTCCTCGCGGACGATCTTGTCCTTCACCACGGAGTTGGTGAGCAGCACTTCCGTGGCCGGGAAGCGCTTGGATTCATCGATGCCCGGCAGCAGCCGCTGACACATGATGGCCTTGAGACTGTTGGCCAGCGAGGAGCGCACGAATGCATGCTCCTGCCGCGGGAAAAACTCCAGCATGCGGGAGAAGGTCTGCTGCGCGTCCGCCACGTGCAGAGTGCCGAACACCAGGTGTCCGGTTTCCGCGGCCTGGAGGGCGGCGGCCATGGTCTCGCGGTCGCGCATTTCGCCGATGAGAATACAATCGGGATCCTGGCGCACGACAAAGCGCAGGGCATCGCGGTAGTCGGGCACGTCAATGCCGATCTCACGCTGCGAGATGATCGACTTTTTCGGCGTGAACATGTACTCGACGGGATCCTCGATGGTGATGATGTGCATGCTGCGGTGCTGGTTGATGTACTCGATCATCGCCGCCAGCGTGCTGCTCTTGCCGCAGCCGGTAACGCCGCTGATGAGGATCAACCCCTCGCTGCACTTCGAGATGGTGTCGAGATACACCTTGGGCAGGTTGAGCTCCTCGAAGGTGGGGATCCGGCTCTGTACGCGGCGAATGGCGGCGTGCAGCTCGCCCGTGGAACGGAAAGAGTTAATGCGATAGCGGTCGCCGGTGGCACCGCGGGCCGAGAAGTCGAGGTCCTCGGCGGTCCGGAACCGTTCGCGCAGCGGTTCGGGGACGAGATCGATGAGCATCGCCTCGAGGTACACGCTGTCAGGGATCGGCGGGAGGTCCACCTTGCGCAGATGCCCGGCAATCCGGTAGAAGGGAGCGTACCGAACCTTCAGATGGAGGTCCGAGGCGCCAAGCTGTCCCATGCTGGTGAGCAGCTTCTCGATTGTCTCCTTGGCGGGCGCCAGTGCTTCCATGATACAGGCCTCCGATGCGGAGCCGGGGGTTGCGATCCCCAGAAAGGTAGCCGCGGCCGTTACCACCCCGGCCCGTCTCCCGACCATTGTATATCGGGCCCCGGGGCCGATCAAACGGACGACGCAGCCCGGAAGCTGTTGCGATCCCTGTCCATGCGTCCGGCGTCTAAGCCGCGAAACGCCCCGGCGTCCTTCCGCCGGCCTGCGCGTCCATCCTGCCGCCGGCTCGCGCCCCCGGTCGCCACGCGCGACGATCGGCGGTAGAAATATTCCGCGGCGCGGGCTCGAATACACCCGCGTTGTCAAAACCGCTTGGGAAGAGGACGCCATGATCCAGGTATGCATCATGTCCGGGCACGAGGGGCGCATGCAGCTTGAGAAGAAGCTGTACTTCACGCTTATGGGCGGGATGGAGCTGATCCGCCCGACGCTCGCGCGGCAGATCCTCGCGCAGCGCCAGTACGAGCGACAGGGTGAGAGCCGGCCTCGGCGCCAGTTCTTCCTCACCGTCATGGGCGGCGTGGAGATCAAATACCCCACGCTGGCCGAGGAGTTCATCGACCTGCGCGAGATGATCCAGAGCGGTGCCTTGAGCATGGGCGATTGGGAACGTGCTATGGCCGACCTCGGTCGCACGGAGGTCGCCGTCGCATCCTTTACGCTGATGGGCGGGTTCGAGGAGTGCAGCCTGCCTACCGAGTCGGAGGAAATCGACAGCCTGGCGATCCAACGGCACCTGGGCAACATCCCCGAGCGCGCCAGCCAGGTGTTGCAGCTTGGCATCGGCCAGCGTGACGCCGAACGCCGCTCGACCCTCCGCCGGGCCCTGGTCATGGAACCCGCGTACGGCGCGTAGACGGCCAACAAGTCGGCGCGCGAGATCCGCGTTCCAGCTACGACCTTGCCCGCTAATCACGGCCTCGCCCTTTGCGCCACGCCCGCCCGTTTCGTCGTTTCTTGTTGTTCTCACCGCAGGCTCAGCGCCCCGACGCAGCGCCGACTACCGCCACGGCAACGGCTCGCGTACCATCGACCGGCGCGTTGCGCCAGGCGCCGCTGGCTCGGTGCTGCGGGTCGGGGAAGATGCAGGCTCCGGCGGGAATGACGCCGACATGAACTTCTCGTCGCTCATCCGTCTGCTGCTGGGCGTGCTGAGCTGGTCGGCGGCGTGCAGCGCGCTGGCGGGTTCGATCTACACCGTGCGCCAGCGCTCCGCGCGCCCGACGCACACCCTGCGGCTGCAACTCGACCCGGGGCGCCGTCTGGCGCCCGGCGACCTCGTGTATCTGCAATCCTCCACCGGCCTGCAACGCATCGGCGAGATCGTGGGCCAGGTGGACGGCGAACTTGTTGAGGCGGCGGTCCGGCCGGATTGCCTCTGCGCCCTGAATGCCTCCACGCATGCCACCTGCTGGCAAACACCGCTCTCCGCGGAGGAGGCCATCGATGCCCTGCTTCCGCCCTCCCTTCAGCAGGTTGCCGCGGACCTCATCGCCGCCGATTGGCGTGTGCACGAGCAGGCCCTCGCCGACGCCTGGGGCCCGCTCGCCGCCGAGCTTGGCAGCGCCTTACTGGCCACCGTGGGCGCCGACCTCGAAGCCGCATTCCGGCGCCGCGAGGCCGAGCTCCGTGACCTGGCGCGATGGCACGCGGAGGCCTGCGCCGCCGCCTGGCCGGCCATCGAACAGCGCCTGCGGCCTATTCTCCAGGAACACCTGAACCCGGTGCTGAGTCGGCTGTTGAACGCCGCCGTTGCCGACGCCCCGAAGATGGAATTTGCTCTGAACGTCGCACGCGGCGGCTATGCCGAGGCCTTTCAGCACATGCTCGACTGGCTGATGGAGTACCTGGCTGACCTGCCCCCGGCGGATGAGGCGGAACTGGAACAGGCGGTCCAGCGCGCCTGGGAGGCGGCGCGGAACGACGCGGTGCTGGTTGAGAAACTGTCGGCCCTCGGCCGGGGCGTGGTCGACGACGCCCGCCTTCGCCGCGTACTGTCCGACATCTACCGCGAGGCCCTCGGCGAGAACCCCCGAATCGCGGAGTTCCTGCGGCGGCAGATCATCGAATCACCGGTCGTCCGGGAGCAATTCTACGCCTTCGTGGAACGCTTCGCGCCTACCGCACGTCGGGTGGCGGCCCTTTGCCTGTTCGACGACCAGGGCGCCACGCGACCTGAGATCGTCCACCTGGTGCGCTCCGTCGCCCTACGCCGCGAAGTGGCGTGGGTAGCGCTGGAGACCGTCGAGGTCGACGCGCCGATGCTGCCCCCGCGGGCCGTCCTGCGGGCACGTTCCGGAGGCGCCCGTCGGTGAATGCCGCCGCAGTCGAGCCCCAGCCGTCCGCCGACGTGACCGTCGAACGGCTCACCGTTCTCCTGCCCGACGGGCGCTGTCTGCTTCGCGACGCCCACTTGACCGTTCACCCCGGCGAGTTGGTGCTGGTCGTCGGGCCCAGCGGCTCGGGCAAGTCCACGCTGCTCCGCATGATCGCCGGCCTCCACCCCGCCGGAAGTGGCGACCTGCACATCTCCGGTTCGGTCCGCGTCGCCGGTGCCCCGCCCGGCCGACCCGGCGCCGCGCGGGTCGGAATCGTATTTCAGAATCTCGCACTCTTCGACGAGTTCACCGCGGTGGAGAACGTGCGCTTTGCCCTGGACCATGGACCGGGCGCGAAACGCGCCGCGCCGGGCGAGGCGGAGCAGTCCTTACGTGCGCTGGGCGTTCCGCTGCGCACCCACCTTTCACGGCTCAGCGGCGGCGAGCGGCAGCGGGTGGCCGTGGCCCGCACCCTGGCCGTCGACCCGCCGCTGCTTCGCTTTGACGGACCTACCACCGGACTCGACCCGCGTCGCGCCCGCGCCATGGCGGATCTGATCGCGGAAACGCACCGCCGCCTGAACAAGACCGTCATCGTGGTCACGCACGATTTCGCACCGTTTCTACAGCACGCTCCGCGCCTGGTGCTCGTCGATCCGGCCTTAGGACGGCTTCGCGACGTTGATGAGCCGCAGCTCCGCGCCTATTTCGCCCGCCCGCAGCCGGCAGCGCCGCGCGCCGCGGAGGCGGCGCCACCCGTGCCCCTGCTGCGCCACCTTCGCGGCTGGATCGAGGCACCGGGTGACGCACTGCTGACGCTGCTCCTGGCGGCCGCGGCCGCCGTCGGCGGTTGGCGCCGGCCGCGATGGAAGGCGCGATATCTATGGCACTACCTGCGCATGGTTGCCCTGGGGACCACCGCGATCTACGTGCTCCTCGCCGGGGCCATGCTCGGATTCGTATTCACCTCTTTCAGCTTTTCGCAGCTCCCGTATTCCAAGGTCACGGTACCGTTGCTCACCGAGGAGTTCCTGGCCGCTACCGGCTACAGCACCTACCGCGTGGTGGTTCCCCTGCTCATCGCCGTGCTGATGGCCGGCAAGTGCGGCGCGGCCGTCGCCGCCGACGTCGGTGCCAGACGTCTGACCAACCAGTTCGAGGCGCTGGAAAGCCTCGGGGTGCGGCCCCGGCATTACCTCTACGGCAACATCGCCGTCGCCCTCCTCCTCGCCGGACCCCTGCTCACGCTGCTCGCTTACGCCGCCAACTGGTACGCGGCGCTCATCGCCTACCTGATCACCTCGGAGGACACCAGCGTGGGCGTGTTCCGGCGGAACTTCTTCGCCACCCTCTGGCCCGCGACCCGCGCCCTGCCCAAGGGCACCGGTTGGGTGGTCTTGAAGGCGGCGACCAGCGGGTTGCTGATCGCGGCGCTGTCCTATGCCATCGGGTCGCGGCCCAAGGAATCCTCCGTGGACGTCAGCCGCGACGTGCGCCTCACCATTTTCTGGGCGACGCTCGCGGTCCTGGCGCTGCACTCTGTCTACTCGTTTGTGGAGTTCTGAGCCCCGCCGAGGTCGCGCTGTGGACGAGGCGCTGTCCGCGCCGAGCGTCCGGCGCCGCGTCCAGGCCTCGTTCACGCCATCGCACCAACGTCTCCACGTCCGCTAACTCAAGCCTGCCGGACAACGCACCGATGATTCGGCAACCGCATAGCTTACGAAAGAGCCCACCTTGAGCTCCGGCAACGCAACCTCGCCGACCTCCCCCGGGCCGCATGCATCGCCCGGCCGGGCCGTGCTTAGGGAAGCGGTGTGGTTCGCCGCGAGCTGCGCCATAGTGCTGGCGCTGGCGCGGCTGCTCGGTGCCGGCCTCGTCGACGACGCCTACATCGTCCTTCGCTATGCCCAGAACATCGCGGACGGCCACGGAGCCGTGTTCAACCTCGGCGAACGCGTCGAAGGGTTCTCCTCGCCCCTGTGGACGCTGCTGCTCGCCGGGGCGGTCCGGTGGGTGGACCTGGAGCTCGCGGCCACGGCGCTGGGAGTGGTCTGTGCCGGGGCGCTGGTGCTCGTTGCCCGTGCCTATGTGCGGAACTCATCGCGGGATCCCCGCCGCGCGCCCACCGCTGTCGTCAGCGTGGCGCTGGCATGCGCACCCCCGATCGCGGCCTGGTCCGTGTCGGGCATGGAGACGCTGCTCTTCACACTGCTCGTGACCGCCACGTTGACCTCTGCAGCGGCGGACCGCCGCTGCGGGGAGCTTTCCGTCGGTACCGCGCTGCTACTGCTCGCCGCCACCGCCACGCGCATGGAGGGGCTGCTGCTCGCCGCGCACGTGGCATGGCGTTGGCTCCGTGTGCCCCGATCCCGCCGCCTGCTGCTGGCGTACGGTGCTGCGTGCGCCCTGCTGCTGTTGCTGCGCTATACCTATTACGGCGCGTGGCTGCCGAACCCCTACTACGCCAAACTGGCACCGCGCCTGGGCGAGCGCATCGCCCGCGGCATCCCCTACGTGGGTTGGGCCGCATCGGCGTTCTCGCCTCTCCTGGCGTTGGGAATCGCCGGATTCGCCGCGGGCCGGAGAATTGCGCCCAAGCGTGACCCTGAACGGCAATTCGTGCTCGGATGGGTCGTTCTCTGGACCGCTTACGTCGTAAGCGTGGGCGGCGACAACTTCGCCATGTATCGGTTCCTCGTTCCCGCTCTGCCGGCCGCGTGCCTGTTGGCGGTATTGGCCTTCGCCGACACAGGCGGCGCGTACGAGCCCGCCTTCGGAACCACGAGCCGAGTCTGGCGCCGCGCGGCCCTTCCCGCGGCGTTTGCGGTGAGCGCCCTGCTTGCCTGCGGTTGGGAGGCGAAGAACCACGTTGGAGACGTAACGTTGACCCGCGCCTGGGCCAAGACCGGCCGGTGGCTGGCACAGGTGGCACCGCCGGACGCCGTGCTCGCCACCTGCGTTCCCGGAGCGATGGCCTATTTCAGCAGACGAACCACGATCGACATGCTCGGTCTGACCGACCGCACCGTTGCGACCCAGGGGCGCGTGCACCGCGGCGCCGCCCACGCCCATGAGCGATTCCACACCGATTACCTCTACTCCCGCGCCCCGGATGTCGTTGTCTACCACACTTCGGGCCGCTTCCGCCGCGCCGCCTACGCGGACCCGGCCACCATCGACCGCCGTTGGGGCAACGCGCTCTACGAATTCGTGCGCGATCCCCGCTGCCCCGCCCGCTACCGCTACGCGACGGCGGCGCTGCCCGATGGCACAGTGGCCGAGATGCAGGTTAAGACCCCGGCGCTCGAACAGATCGAGGCGGTTCTAACCAGCGCCACGGACCACGCTCCGGCCGGCACTTCGGTGCAGGTCGAACTGCCCACCGGCCCGCGCGCCGCCGACCGGTAGCGCCGCACGACTCCTTTGTAGCCCTTCGTCCTTACGCACGCCGGGGCACCGCAACGATCCCGCCGGCCCGCACCTGCGTCCCCCCGTTCCGCACCGCGACCACGTTGACCGGCGGCCGGAACGGAGTTAGAGTCCTTACGTTATGGTCCCCGTGGCACAATTGGATAGCGCGTCGGCCTCCGGAGCCGAAGGTTACAGGTTCGAATCCTGTCGGGGACGTTGCCTCCCGCTGGACCTGCGGTTTCGTCCGGGCGCTGTCGATGGGCGGGCCTGTAGCTCAGCGGTCAGAGCAGGCGACTCATAATCGCTTGGTCGTGGGTTCGAATCCCTCCAGGCCCATTGCCCGCAGCCGGGCGAGCATCTTTTCGTCCCGCTCCGCCAGCGACTTCGCCACTTCCGGGGCGTGCGGCTTGCGGGCCAACCGATCGGCGAGCAGCGACTCGATCTTCGCCTTCACGGATTCGGCGGTCTTGCCGCTCACCCGCCCGAGCCGGACGCACTTCCGCCGTTCCCGCGCCCCGAAGGCGAAGTCAATCCGTCGCAGCCCGTCGCCGTAGGTCACGATGCTTGCCATAACCCGTTCCTTTGCTGGCGCCCTGCCCGCCGTCGGTTCCGGCTAGTGGTCGCGCCGCTGAACGTCACCGCCTTCGCGCGGCCCGCTTCAGCGCCCCGTCAATCTTGGTCATCGTCGCCAGGCTCGGCGTGTGTCGCCCGGCCTCAAGCCGACAAAGCGTCTCAAAACGAATCCCCGCCAGTCGCGCCAGCTCGCGTTGCGTAAGTCCGGCGTTCACCCGGTCGCGGATCAGCTTTCGCGCCAGCCCCGCCCGGGCGTACGGCACTGCGGGGTAGTTGCCGTGTTCGTCCGCTGCCGGCAGCTCCGGCAACCGTGCCGCCTTCGCCAGCGTCGCCAGCCGTTCGTACTCGGCGCGCCGAAGCACCACATAGTCCTCGCCGTCCAACTTCAGCTTCCCATGCAGCATCGCCTCAGTCCTCATAGAAACCGTCGCGGTGCGCGATCCGCTCCACGATGATCTCGCCACGCTGAACCCGGAATTGCAGCCGGTAATCACCCGTCCGCATCCTGTAGCGCCCTGCCAGCTCACCCCGCAGCGGTTTGGCGCCGCTCACCCGCGGCCAACGCTGCACGCGCTCTAACAACCGCAGCACGCGAAAGTGAATCAGCCGCGGCAGCTCGTCGAGCTGCCTTGCGGCCAACGCGGTTAGCGTCACCTCCGCCATAGTACAAGGCTACCCATTGTTGCGAGCTGCGTCAATACACTGCGAATCATTGATATCGCCCATTTCCGCCGTACGCTCCGTGCCCAAGACAAACCCCCGGGAGCTGCCCTTTTCCCGCGTGCGCGGTGCGCCAGCACGTACACGCACGCCGCTGTATGCGTAGCATACTGTGATACCGGAGGCTGGCTTCCGTAAGCAGCGGAAGTTTCTTTCCCGTTCAAACCGGAAGTTCCGTTCCTGTTGTAACCGGAAGAATCCTTCCGGTTGTCCCGTCAGGCTCCGGCGTTGCCAGCCGCCAGATTGACGGTCCACCGGCCAGCGTCCCACGTTCCAGCCGCCGCAACAGTCGGCGGGACCGCAACCGCTTGAGGGCCGTCTGCATGGTTCGCGGCGTACACCCCGCCCGCCGGGCAAGGTCGGCCACGCTCGCCGTCACCGTGTCGTCGGGCTTGGCGTGCCGGTAGAGAATCAGCCACGCGCACAGCTCCGCCCGCCCCCGCTCCCGCAGGGCGAAGTCGATGAACGCATTGAGCAAAGCGAAGCGCCTGCGGCCGGCCCCGCCCAAACCTACGGCCTCGCGGTACGTCGTAGAGAACCGCTGTGCATCGCCAACAGGCGTTCCCGAGGGCATTGGGATCGGCGTGCGGCCGACGAACATGAGGTCGTCGATGATCTGAAGAACCTTGGTCTTTAGCGGCGGGCGTGTTTCCCACAACGCCTGCCCTCCGCGTGCCGGTTCGGTCGGCCTCGACGGCAGGCGTGTCACCGCGATACTTCCCGTTCGCTCGGCCGCGACGGACCATCGTCCCGTCGCAAGTAACCTACCGACAGGCGCACTCACCGCAAGCCCCCAGTTGCCAAGCGGTACGGAATGGGCGGAACCATCGCGGCAGTGGTAGAGTTCTACCATCAGATCGTCGCCGTATGTACGGTTTGGGCGGCAGGCGTTCCCCGAACCCAGGCACCAGAGGCGGGGGGAATCCGTCGCGTGGCGCCGGCAGTCCGCGCTACTCCGGCCGTGGCGGAAGCGAAACGCCGAACCATCGGCGGGACGTGTTCACGCCGTTCATCAGGTCGATGAGGCGGATGATATCGTGTGCGTTCGACGCGAAGCTGTGGTTGATGTCCGTTGAATACCGGGATCGCACCCGTCCAGGGACATTGTTGAGCGAGTCAATGAGGGCCGTGATGTCCTGAGCCGTGGTCCTGCCACTTCCGTCAACATCGCCCGGCAGGAAGCCGATTGAGACAGTCGTCGGTGGTTGCCGTGGCCCACATACGGTACCGTCCCAGCGCGCGATACTGCCGACGAATGTCGTCCATGATCCCGGGGGAAGCGGTTCTTCCAGCTCAATCACGTATCGGCCGCCCGAAGCGGAACCCACATCCACGTGGCGAATGAAGGGGTGGGGCGTGGCAGTCGAGAGTACCTCGAAGGTCGCCGGCTCAATCTCCCCTGCTGTTAATGAGTCGCGGACCCGCATACGGAAGTCAAGGAAAACGTGATCGAATCCGAACCGGGTAAGGCCTCCGGCGGACAGCATGTCCTGTCGGGCGTCGATCGTTCCATCCGGCGGATCGCTACTTGCAAGCAGCGGATAGCTCCCAACGCGTAGAAAGGTGTTGTCGTAATCGGAGACTCGGAGGCCAGACCAAGCCGCGGCATCCCACCAACCCTGGTTGGGAAACGCCCCGTAGATGTACCTGACCAGCGCTCCGGTCGTGCCGCTGGTATCGCTGGGCGACACCACGTCGAGACGGTACGTTCCCGATTCCGTGGGCAACGCGACACTCACGGTGCCCAGAAACAACGGCGTACGATCGCCTCGCAGGATGAGCATGTGCGTCCCGTCGGGTACCGCCCCCGTGTACTCAAGGGTTGGGCGTGGCAGCTCCGGCGTGACGCGGTAGTACCCGCCCCCTGAGGGAAGTTGTGCGAGGTCAAACACGAAGTCGGGTAGCAACCCATTGGGTCCACGTCCATCGACATCCACGTCGGGGTTCAGGCTGAAATCAAGCTCCGTGTTTGAGCGTGCAAAATCGAGCCTTACCACCCCCAGCCATAGGTCCTCGAACTGAACACCCGGATCGTAGTGGTGTTGCCGGAGGTACACCTCGTAGGTAACTACCTCCTCACCGCAGTATGAACCAGCGTAGTCCGGCACCAAATCTATAAGTATTTCCGAACGCGACACAGGTGCCGCAATCGCCGCGGCAATGCCAGTTACAATGAACGTTCGCGGGAACCGTGGGTTTCCGAACCCGGGCAACGGCGTCATGGCTCGCACTCCTTCCCTTCGACCGCAGATCGCTGGAGGCCGGGAACGTCTGGGGCGGCGAACGACTTCGCTCGGAGCAGGCGATCCGTCAGCTTCTTCACTATTCTGCCAAGAACGCCTGGCGATTTCAAGCCCCTACCCCGCGGCCGCTTTGGGGGCGGGGCGGCGGAGCCGTTCCCACGGCCCGTCGCCAATCGAGCCGAAGGCGGCCGTTGGTTCGCACTGCCCGGGGGGGTACAACTCCGCCCAAAAGGGAAGGCCCGACATTACCCACCTGTCGCTCACGCTGGGGGCCGGGGCGGGGCGGCCGCCGGCGGGCATTATGCTGTCATAATCGTGGCACTTGTGCTTACGGAGTGTCGCACGTTTGACAGCGGCAGCGGTTGCGTACCCGTCGCCAACCGCCCGAAAACCCCTGGAAAACAAGCCCCAAACCCACATCGACGCTTCACCCGCTCGCCGGCAGCCGCGTTTTTTCTACACGGGACGCGCGAAGGCGGGCAACGCTTGCTGGCCGCGGTTCGTCAGCGCCGGGCCGGGGCGGTGCTCATGCTGAAGCTGGATCGGATGTTCCGCGACGCCGGCGACTGCCTGGCCACGGTCGAGAAATGGGAGCGGACGGGGTTGACCTCCAGGTCGTCCTCATCGACCTTGCCGGGGACGTACTCCGCCCGATACGCCGCGGGGCATGATTCCCAGATTTCGTCCAGGAACTCCAGCGACATCACTTCCAGCCGTTCTACCCGCTCGGCCATCTTCTTCGGTCTGCCGGCCATTGAATTTCCTCACGAAAAGAACATGGGATAAATAGCCACAACCCGGTGGACCACCGGGCACGGCCGGCGGCTTTCGGCCCAGGTCACCGTGTCTGGGGTGTTCTCCTCGGCAAGCGCCGCCCACATCTCACCTGCGCCGCGCGGTCGCTTCCCGAACCGCACGCCCCAATGCCGCAGTTTGCTCCCCGGCTCGGGCCAAATGATGCTCAAGGCCGGCGCAACGAAGAGCGTAACTGGCCCGCGGTCAGCACTGACCGGTTCGCCAGGTTTCCGACCCCCCTACCGAGGCGCCACGCTCCCGCCGCCTGCACCATCGCCGCGATCCCCGCCCGCACCGCCGCCGACAGCCCCGACCACGCTGCCAACACCGCCCTCAGGTCGAGATCCGCCAGGGGCTGATGATGTGGGGTCCAGCGGCACAGTGAATCGCCGGTGGTCCTGCCCGGAATGGCTCTGCAATGCAGCTCTCTTTGTGGCGATCGCAGAGTTCCCCCCTTCCGGATCGGTTCGTAAGTTTTTGTTGGAACCGGAGTTGGGCGATCTCCGTTGCGCGGATACCGGGCGACTCATAATCGCTTGGTCGTGCGTTACAGTCCCCCAGGCCCAACCGCCTGCAAGGCTCCGTCGTCGCCCCGGCCTGCCACAAGTGCGTCCGGTAGGTGACACTTTGTGGCACTCATTCTCGGGTCACCCCCCGTCGCCGCCGCCCAACGCCCGGTCGGGGGCCTGCCGGGAAACCTGGCCGCCGTGGGAGACACCAACGCGCCAAGACACCGTGATGTAGTGCGGCGCACACCCGGGCGGGGACGGGCGCGAGTTGGTCCCGGCGTGCCGGGCAGGCGCACCGGCAGCCCCGGCCCACGGTCCGCTCACGTGTTGTTGGCTCGCTGCACCACTGTCGGGTCCCGATCCGGGCCTGGACGCCGGCTCTCGGTCTGCTGGCGTTGTCGCCTGGTTTCACCTCTGCAGATTCCGGCCGGAGACCGAGCGCCGGTCCGTGATCCGCTCGCCTTGTAGCCTCCGGCCCCGGGCGTCGCCTTGCGGCCGGAGGGACCACCTCTACAATCGCGCCGGGACGTCGCGAGCCGTCGATGAATGTTTACCCCTTGATCTTCGAACCCATACTCAAGCCGCGCCTCTGGGGCGGGCGACGGCTGGAGTCGCTTCTGGGCAAACACCTGCCGGCGGGCGAGCGCGTCGGCGAATCGTGGGAACTCGCCGACCTGGAGCAGGCACAGTCAAGGGTGGTGAACGGCCCGGCGCAGGGGAGGAGCCTGGGCGAGCTGGTGCGGGAATGGGGACCGGAATTGCTCGGCGGCGCGTCACTGCTGGAAGGCCGGTTCCCGCTGCTGCTCAAGTACCTCGATGCCGCGGAGACCCTCAGCGTTCAAGTGCACCCGGATGAGGCGGCGGCCAGACGCCTGGGCGGCGGCGTTCGGGTCAAACACGAGGCGTGGTACGTGATCGCCGCGGAACCGGATCGCTGCATCTTCCACGGACTGCGCCCAGGCGTGGATCGCGACGCCCTGCGCCAGGCGGTGCAACAGCGGCGCCTCGAAGAAGCGCTCGTGCGCGTGCCGGCGCGCAAGGGCCACGCCTTCTACCTTCCCGCGGGAACGGTTCACGCGCTGGGTGCCGGGGTGACGGTAGCGGAGGTGCAGACGCCCTCCGACGTGACCTACCGCCTCTACGATTGGGACCGTGTCGATCCGGCGAGCGGCGCACCGCGCGAACTGCATCTGGAAGACGCCCTCGCCTGCGTTTCGTTCGACGCCGCGCCGCCGCCGCAGCAGCCGCCCGCGCAGCACATCGCCAGTGTGTGGACCACGGTCACGGAGCTGATTCGATGCCCGAGCTTCGCCGTGGACCGGGTCCGCATGGTCGAGGGCGCCGAACAGGAACTCGCCGTCGCCGGGCCGGTGGCGTGGATGCTTCTGGAAGGACGATGTAGTATCGTGTGCGCGGGCTACGACCAAGAGTTCGTGTTTCGGAGGGGCGACTCGGTGTTGATACCGGCCGGCATCCGCCAGGCGCGGGTGTGCACCCACGAACCGTGCATGTGGCTGGAGATCACCCTTCCGCATCCCAGTCCGCTGTCGGAGTTTGAGCATCCGGCGCGAGAGGGCGTTCCGACCCCTTCGCAGACAACTTCGCGGCCCGTGCCGCTGCGCCTGCACGGTCGGCCCGCGGCCGCCAACGGGGAAAACGCTCAGCCATGAGCCGAACACGCAGCATGCTCGACACCGCCCGGCGAACCACGCGGACGGTGTACGTCATCGCGGGGTTCTACGTGGTGATCGGACTTTCCGTCGCCGTGGTTGCCGCCCTGGGGGGCGACCGGCTCAGTGCGTTCCTCGGCTTCCTCATCGTCAGCGGTGCCTTAGGCGCGGGGCTGGTGCTACAGCAGTTGATCCGCGTGTCGGCACGGGCGGCGGCCATGGCGGATGCCCTGGACGACATCCGCCGCAGGCTCGATCGGCTCGCGGTACACACCAGCGGCAGTCCGCAGACGGTGTCCGGGGTCGAGGCCACCGCAGCTCCCTCGCCCTCGGCGCCGGAGGATGCCAGGGAACTGTGGATGGATCTGGCGGCGCTGGGAACGGGCGATGCCGGCACCATTACCGCGGCGACGCTGGATCGCAGCGTGTTCCCGCGCTTGGTCACGACCATGGACCAGGCGGAGGCCGAGGAACCGCCCCGCGATGGGCTCACCACACGCAACCTTCTTAACGACTGGCAGGTGGCGGTGCGCCAGGGCGATATTGCCGCATGCCGCCGCATCGTTTCGACGCTGATGGACACCGCCGACGCCGCGACCATGGCGCCGCTGACGGCGCAGCTCCAGGCCATGACCGACCGCGCGGAGGCGAGCCTGCGCGAACAGTTCGCGGCCCAGGTACGGCGCGGGGACTATGCCGCGGCGCTGGCCACCGGAGATCAAATGGCGGCGCTGCTGCCGGATCGCCCCGTGGCGAGCGAGTACGGGACCCTGCGGCCGCACCTCCTCCGCCGGGCGCAGGCGGCGGAAGCGCCGCAGCCGCCTCCGCTGGCCGTGGTGCGCTGAGCGGCCTGCTGCGACAGGGCGGGTGGCCCGGCGTTGGAGCGGAGCGACGTGGGTGGCCCCCCGCTTCAGCGGTGCGGGAGGCGAGCGCTTCGCGAATGAAGAATGGTGAATGCGGAATGCGGAAGGAATAGCGGGTTTCGAATCGTGAAACGAAATCCGCCGCGCGGCGTACAGAGCCGCGA
>JACQXM010000058.1 GCA_016208685.1 Planctomycetota bacterium
CGGAGATAATGACGATCGCCAGAATCACCAGCGAGAAGTTGTTCTGCACAACCGTCAGCCCGCCGAAGTAGTAGCCCGCGGAGACGCACAGGCCGACCCAGGCCAGCCCGCCGATGACGTTGTAGGCCAGGAAGCTGCCGTAGGTCATCACACCCACGCCGGCCACGAACGGCGCGAAGGTGCGAATGATGGGCACGAACCGCGCCAGGATGATCGTCTTGCCTCCGTACTTTTCAAAAAAGGCGTGCGTGCGGTCGATGTGCTCCTTCTTCACCCATCGTCCCAGCCGTCCCCCGACCACCTTGTGTCCCAGGTACTTGCCCACCCAATAGTTGACGGTGTCGCCGAGGATGGCGGCCGCGGAGAGCAGGGCGAACATCAGGAAGGGGTCGAGCCTTCCCAGTTGGGCGAAGGTCCCGGCGGCGAAAAGCAGCGAATCCCCGGGCAGGATCGGCGTTACCACCAGCCCGGTCTCCGCGAAGATAATGGCGAACAGAATGGCGTAGGTCCACCCGCCGTAGGTTTCAATCACCGACGCCAGGTGCCGGTCCAGGTGCAGGAACAGGTCGATGAAACCGGTCAGGACGTCCAAGCTTGCTCCTCCATCCGCGGGCCGCGGGGCCCGGCGGGCCCTGGTCGGCGTTCCCGCGCCCCCTGCGCCCCGCAAGGCCCGCGTAGCCTAGCGGAACCCCCCTTTGACACCAACGCCCGGGACGGCAAGAATGGAGCGGGTTGGTGAGGCGCCGGCCGGAGGCGGCGGCGGCGGAACCCACCAGCGCCGGACGCACCGGCGGAACACCTGAAGCGACACCCTCGGCGAGGCGGAAACGATGCAGCTCCAGATGCTCAAGTCCAAGCTCCACCAGGCCTGCGTGACCCATGCCGATGTCAACTACGAAGGCAGCATCGGCATCGACACGGAGCTGATCGAGGCCGTGGCGCTCTACCCCTATGAGAAGGTCCTGGTCGCCAACGTCAACAACGGCGAGCGCTTCGAGACCTACGTCATTCCCGAACCCTTCGGCTCGCGGCGGATTGCGCTGAACGGCGCCGCCGCCCGCCTGGGGACGGTCGGCGATCGTGTCATCATCATGTCCTTCTGCATGGTGGAGGAGGCCGTCGTTCGCGAAGGCCGCCACCGCCCGCGCGTGCTGCGCCTCGATGAGCGGAACGAACCCGTGCATCGCATCCCCAGGTCCCCCACCACGGAAGAAATCGCCTCCATGCTCGAAGGGTAGCGGACGCGCCGTTCCGGCCGCGGTCCTGCCGGGTCGCGGCCGATGAGGGGCGAACCGCTCGAGGTGCGACAGGCGTGACACACGTCCGTCCCGCGCCGGCGAGCACTTCCCGCCACCAACCTTCGGGGAACTTCCTTATTCCGCGGCGGTTTCGACACCGACACTGACCTTGGCGCTGACCCTCGCACCGACGGGTCGCCTTACTCAAGTGAGCCGTGGAGCGCGTCGATAGGCTCGATGAGGCTGCGGGTCTCCACCCTTCGGGGTGCGCAGCCTTTGTCAGGGGAATCCGGGTTTCGGCGAGCTCGGGTTCCCCTTTTCTACGCGCCCACATCCGTACCTAGCGAACGAGGAATGGTGAATGCGGAGACAGAGCCGCGACCATCAGGGGGCTGGCAAGCCTGGCAACGTAGCGAAGCACGAGACAACGAGATAACAAGGCCAGAGCAGCAAGGCGACGGGGCAACGAACGCGGAAGCTCGAAGCGCAAGCGCTGGCACCTGCCACGTCTCCGACCGGCTGGAAAGCCGGTCCCCGAGCGCACACACAGGTCACGAGGTCGCAAGGTACGGGGTCACGCCGACACCGCGTTGCGCGCGGGCTCAAGCCCGCTCTGTGGACAACAAGTCTTCGACGGGGTAAGACACGAGCGTCGGCGAGTCGTGGCGCGTGCCCTGCGGCTTGGATCGGAACGGGCGTCGAAGGTGCGACGGCCCGATCGACGTGGCCGCGGGAACTGCGGCGCACTGCCGCCGCCCACCCGGCGGCTGGACGGTCGTCGCGCGGAGGCGGTCGCCCGCTTCGCAGAAAACGGTAGCCTGCGCATGCCCTGGAAAGCGCTCAATCGTCTGGACCCCGTCGTGGACCCGGCCGCCGCGCCGGTGCTGTCCGAGGCCGTGCGCGAGAAGATCCGCTCCTTTTTTCCCCGCTATGAGACCAGGCGTGCCGCCCTGCTGCCGGCGCTGCACATCGTGCAGAACGCCCTGGGCCACGTCTCCTGGCAGGCGATGGCGGAAATCGCAGACCTGCTGGAGATCCCCCCGGCGCAGGTGATGGACACCGTTTCCTTCTACACCCACTTCTGGACGCATCCCAAGGGCAGGAAGGTCATCACCGTCTGCCGCAGCATCAGTTGCGAGGTGTTGGGCGGGGCGGAGGTGCTCGAGGAACTCAAACGCCGGCTGGGAATCGACGAACACGGCACCACCGCCGACGGGCAGTACAGCCTGGTGACGGAAGAGTGCCTGGCGGGCTGCGATCACGCGCCCTGCATGCTCATCAACGAGAAGCTGCACAAGGGCGTGCGTCCGGGCGACGTGGCCCGCATTCTGGCCGACCCACACAACGACCGGCTGGAGGTGACACGTAGCGACCTCTACGATGCACCAGTGCCGGCCGCCGCCCCCGCCGCCGTCGAGACGGTGATCGAAAGCACCTCCGACGTTCGCGAAATGCGCGAGTCGTAGCCGGCGGCGGGCGGAGTCGCCATGCCCCGCAGTGCGGTCCGTGACGCAGTATCGTGCCTTCGTACCGTAAGAGCGAATTACGCCGCGCGGCCGGGCCGCGGCGGAGCGCATCGCTTCTGGGCGGTGACGGCATTTGCGACCTGCCGCCCGTTATGTCGTACAGCGATGTCACTGGTCCGACAGCGGGATTCCAAAGCGACGAGGGGGGTGCCGACGGGTAAGGCCAACCTACGAACGCCGGCAGGCACGGCCGGTAGGCGCCAGCTTCTCCACGGTATGGTCGGAATCGTCAGACGCCTCAACACGCCGCCAGGGCGCGGAGCACGCGGCGCATCCACTGGGTGGCCGGGCCGCGGGCTGTGGGTCGAGTGCGGGTCGGCATGCCCCCGGCCGGGCGCGGCAGGTAAATCGCGGCACACTGCCGGCATTGCCGTCGGCTCAGACGCTGCGCCGCCGGAACCACCACGGGAAACGCACACTTCGGACACATGGCGTACAGTGGCAACATGATCCCCCCTCCGCGCCCCGCGGCGCGTTACGATCCCCACTGGCCCGTTACTCGCGGTACTGATGGCGCGGCAGCCGCGCCCCAGCGGCGAAGGCCCGCTCCCTCACGGTCGCGGCTCTGTTGTCCGGTCGCGGCTCGGTTTCCGCATTCCGCATTCACCATTCTTCATTCGTGAAGCGCTCGCCTCTCCCACCGCTGAAGGGCCTGTCGATTTAGTCCTAATCGAGCGCCGAAGGAACCACAATCGGGGGTCCAAACCCCGGTTTCCACTCTTGGCAGCCCTTTCGTGAATGCCGAGAGTCACTAAATCGACACGCCCTGAAGCGCTGGGCCACCCGACGCTCTGCCCCCGACACTGGCCGCGTGCCCCACTACTCCGGCACCGGCCCCACCGTCTCCGTCAGCAGCAGCACCCCGTCCTGCGTGCCGATGGGCATGATGTCGTCCGACAACGCTGACTCCATGAACTCCTGGTCCTCGATGAACACGTCGGCAGGCGAGACGTCGTCCATCAGGTCCGCGTCGTTGTCCACGTGGTTGAGTCCCAGCAGATGTCCCGCCTCGTGGGCCGTGACGTTGCCGATGGCGACGGCCATCTCCGCTACCGTGGGCACGAAGGAAAACGCCGGGAACTCGGTGGCCGCGGAGGGCACGGTGAAGGAGCGCGTGAATATCACTCCGTCATCGCACAAATCCTGGTTGTACAAATCCACCTGCTCGGCGAGTCCGAAGTTGCCGCCTTCGTCGAAGGCCCCCAGGAACATGGGCGTAAAGAGCGTCCCCTCCGCCGGCGGCGAGTCGTCGGTGGTGCGCACCACCACGTTGAACGCCCGGTAGTTCTGCTCCACGGTTTCGCGAATAAGCTGCTTCATGGTTTCCGTCTGTCCGGCGTACACCGGGTCGATGTCGCCGGCGTCGAACACCGCCACCGCCGTCCGTCCCAGCGGGGGAAAGTCCACCACGCCTCCGTCGAAATCCAGCATGAGAATCTGCTGCGCCGGCGGAGGCACCGTGTTGCCCTCCGACCGGATGATGTCCACGGCGTAAGAGCCCGTGAACTGCCCTTCCCCCGCGAAAGCCGACCGCGTCACCACCAGGTAGTAGGCGTCGCTGGAGTGGCGGGCGGTGAAGTCCACGAATGAATCGAAGTTTTCGTCCGTGCGGTCGTCGTTGGCGTAGACCAGCCGCTGCTGGGCGTCGAACAAGGCCACGGATACGTCCAGCACCGATCCTTCAGTGCGGGCGTCGACCAGAATCCGATCCCCGGGATTCAGGGCCCCCAGCAGAAACACATCCAGATCTCCGCGCGTCTGCACCGTGCCCTGAAGCTGCGCCGTCGCGGCGTCGGAGAAGACGGCCACCACCGGGTCGTCGAACGAATCGTTCGGCTCGCCCGAGGTCTTGCCCAGCGGGCTGGTGACGGAGGGATCGCGATTGCCGTCCACGATCTCGCCGTTGTCTCCGTTACCGTTACCGTTCCCGTTCCCGTTGCCGTTGTCGCCGCCGTCGATGGGCCCGACTCCCGGACATCCGCCGATCAGCACCGCCAGGAACGCCCCACCCACCCCCGAGGAACCCCACGCCCCGCGGCGCCGGGTTCGATTGCCGCTTCCGCGCATCACGCACCGACTTTCCGATAGTCACTCGGCAGCCCTGCCGCGCCGCCGCGGCGTGAACACCGATCCCTCGGCCGCCACGGCGGATACTATCGGGGAATGAGCCGGATTTTAATGACCGGAACCGGCGGGCCGCTCGTCCAGGTTGCAACTGCTCAGCAGCCAGAAAGAACGGGCCGCCGGACCGCTCGGCGCACGGCGGGCCCGTGTGTCGTAGCGATCCTTGAGTAAGGCGAAGGCCGGGTCGCCCCCCACGGCGTCCAGCAAATACTCCACCGAGTCCTGCGCGCCGAGGGGATAGACCAGCGAATGAAGCGGCGACTGCCGGAAGCGCTGGTCGTCCATCAGGTCATAGAGGCTCGCGGTGACATCCATGATCGCCAGCGGGTCGGCGGTGTGCACCAGTCCCAGCAGGTGCCCCACTTCGTGGCTGGCGACGTTGCCGATGGCCTGCGCCAGCTCGGGCACCGTGGGTTCCAGTTCCATGAAGGCCTCGAAGGTATCGGTGAACACTATGGCCTCCTGCGCTTTCGTGGCGTTGAATTCATCCACGCCCTCGGCCACGCCCAGCAGCGCCGCGTCGTAGGTGCCGAAGAACAGGCGCGTGGAGGAGCCGTCGTACCGGGCGCCCTCGCTGGTGGACAGGATGGTGACGTTGTAGGGAACGTAGTCGGCGCGCACCGCGTCCACGATGCCTGCGACCAGCTCCGCGGTCGTGCCCTCCAGGGAAGGGTCGATGTCGGCGGCATCGAAGAGCGGGACGTCGATCGGCTGCCGCGTGCCCACCTGCACCTGGGAGCCCCCGTCGAAGACCAGCAGCACGGTGTCCGGATGGGGCAGGGGCAGCGGAACCTGGCGTTCGCGCGAGGCGACCAGGCCGTATTCGCCGAAGGCGCTGTAGCCGGGCGTCGCCGCCACCGTGACGTAGGTGGCCGTCGTGTAGCGCCGCAGGACCAGATCGATGAAGGGGCCGTTCTTCCCCAGGTAGACGTTGCGATGGTCGTTGATCAGCAGTGCCAGCCCGTCGCCGTCGAACAGCGCCAGGGCCGCGTCCAGAGTATCGGCGGCGGCCATCTCCACCAGGATGCGATCGCCGGGCTCGGACGGCCCGAGGTCGTACACGTCGACGTCGGCTTCCCCGTCGATGGCGCCGCGGATCACCCGCGACTGGCCGGTGACGTCGACGGATTCGGCGCGTTCGAAAAGGTCGTTGGCATCGGCTTCGTAGACGGTGGAGTCGTCACCCAGACCGAGCGTGGAGAGACTCAAGGTGGATCGTGGCCGCGAACCCTCCGGGGCTCCAAAGCCGCCGCCGCAGCCCATACAGAACAGAATGCCCAGACCGAGACCTGTGCGCAGACGCGCAGCGCAGCGTTTTCTTCGGACGAACACGGTTCTTTACCCCCTCCGGCAGATTCACCTTCCCCCCACGAACCCCTCTGGTTGACGTGGTGAATCAGGGCAGGGCGATCGCGAGGTATCCGGCCGGCATGCCGCCGTGTTCAGCACCGGCTCGGTGGGTCACGCCGGCCGGACCCCGCAATCTCCTGTGCTTCGTCCCCCTCCGAGAGCGAATGTACGATACGAACGCCGCGGCGGGCGCCGCGGGGCGGGAGAAAACCAGCGCCGCGAGTGCCCCTGCTATTCTCGGTCAGTCGGCGCGCGGGATGGGCAGGATACGGCGCGTCCGTCGCCGGCGCAGCGAGCCATAATCGGCGTGCGACGCGGACTCACGGCCGACGGCGGCGCGGAGTGAAACCCGGTATAATCCGTCCTCGATGTCCCCCATGACCTTCACGCCGCAGCAACGAGCCGCCATCGAAACCACGGGGCGGAGCGTTATCGTCTCCGCCGCCGCGGGATCGGGAAAAACTGCGGTGCTCGCCGAGCGCTGCGCTTTCCTGGTCTGCGACGCCCCGGAAACGGCGCGCTGCAACGTCGACGGGCTGCTGGTGGTGACGTTCACCGACGCCGCCGCCGCCGAGATGCGGCAGCGCATCGTCGCCGCCATCGGCCGCCGCGCCGCGGATCGCCCCGCCGATCAGCGCCTGGCGCGACAGATGGCGCTGATTGACTCGGCGCATGTCTCCACAATCCACGCCTTCTGCCTGTGGCTGGTGCGCCGCTGGTTCAGCGAGCTGGGTCTGGATCCCACGGCGGGCATTCTGGATCCGCAGGAAACCGAACTGCTCAAGCATGAGACGCTCGAGGCGCTGTGCGCTGAGCTTTATGCCGCGGAGGGCGGCGGCGATCGCTCTCTTGACGGTGCCAAGCGGGATCTCGGCCGGCGGTTTGTACGTCTGGTGGACGACTACGGCCTGGGCGATGATCGCGAGCTGGGGCTGCTGGTCCGCCGCCTGCACGACTTCTGCGCCTCGCTCCCCGACCCCGAGTCGTGGCTCTCCCAGGCCGCCGAGGCCCTGTATGACGGGGCGCCGCTGACGGTGCTGGCACTGGCGGAATCACTGCGCACGGAGCTTACGCGGCAGGCGGAATACTGCCGGCGCCTGGCGGCGGGCATGGAGGGCGCCCACGCCGTCACGCGACACCATGCCGATCAGGCGCGTGCCTACTGCGACCAACTGACGGCGTGGATGAGCGCCCTCGCAGGGGAGGAAAAAGAACCCGACATCGCGTTGCAGCGGCTGGACACCGTCCGACAATCCATCGCCGGTTTCGAATTCGACAGCCGGCGCGGTCCGCGACTCGCCAGAGAGGTGGACGAGGAGGTCAGGAAGCTGCGCGACCGGGCCAGCGACCAGTGGTCCGAGGTCAAACGGGAGCTGTTCAAGTCCCGCCTGCGGGATCGTTTTGCGCTCTTCACCACCGGTGAGTTCATCGACGGGCTTCGCCGCACCGCGCCGTATGCGGCGACGCTGGTGGACGTGGTGCGGCGCTTCGGCGAGGCGTACGCCGCACGGAAGCGCGGGCTTGATGCGCTTGACTTTGCCGACCTGGAGCGGTTTGCATACCAGTTGCTCTGCGACGGCGGTCCGGACCAGCCCTCGCGGATCGCCCGCACGCTACACCGCCGCTTCGCGTACGTGCTCGTTGACGAGTTCCAGGATATCAACCCCATCCAGCAGGCGATCCTGCGGCTTGCCAGTCGCGAGGTCGATCCTGAGCGCGCGGACAACCTGTTCGTCGTGGGCGACGTCAAGCAAAGCATCTACCGCTTCCGCCTGGCCGAACCCGCGGTGTTCCAGCAGCGTGCCGAGGCCTTCGGCCGCGGCGCCGGCGGCCTGGCCATTCCGTTGCAGACGAACTTCCGCAGCCGCCCGGAGATTCTCGATTTCGTGAACCTGTTGTTTCGCCGCCTGATGCGCCGCGACACCGGAGACCTGGTGTACGACGCCGATGTCGAGCTCCGCGCGGGACGCGAGCTCGACGCCGACGCTCCCGCCTGTCCCGTGGAAGTGCACCTGCTGGAGCGGTCCTGGACGACGGACGACGACGCGGAGGAGGGCGAGGCGTTGGAGCGCCGGACCCGCTACGCCCCCTCGCGCTGGTCGCCCATCGAACGCGAGGCCTGCCTGATTGCCACGCGCATCCGCGGACTACGCGAAAGTCCGCGGGGAGTCGCGGGCGCGCCGCCGCCGGCCTACCGCGACATGGTGGTGCTGCTGCGCGCGGCGCGGGTCAGCGCCGAGAGCGTGGCAGGTGTGCTCCAGGCGATGGGGATACCGGCCTACGCCGATGCCGGCGGTTCGCTGCTGCGGGCCCGCGAGATCCGCGACGTGCTGGCCGCACTGGAGGTGCTGGACAACGCTCAGCAGGACATTCCCCTGGCCGCCGTTCTGCGCAGCGGCGTATTCGGCGAGCGCTTGTCCGAGGACGAGCTGGTGCGCGTCCGCTGCCTGGACCGCGACATACCCTTTCACGCCGCCGCCCGCGCCTACGCCGAGCGCGGCGTCGAGCCGGTCTTACGCGAGAAGGTCCAGCGCGTTATGCGTCGCGTGCGGCGATTCCGCGATGCCGCGCGGCGCCGGCCGCTGGCCGAGGTGCTGTGGGAGTTTTACGAGCGGCATGGCTTTCTGGCTTACGTCGGCGGCCTGCCCCATGGCCCGCAACGCCGCGCCAACCTGCTGAAACTGCACGAGCTTGCCCGGCGTTTCGGAACCTTCCGCCGCCAGGGTCTGTTTCGGTTCCTGCGCTTTCTCGAGTCCCTGGCCGAGGAGGAACGAACGCTCGCCGCGGCGCCGTCATTGGGCGAGTCCGACGACGTGGTGCGGGTGATGAGCGTGCACCAGAGCAAGGGCCTTGAGTTCGACATTGTCTTTCTCGCCGGGCTCGGCACCCGTTTCAATCTGGGGGATCGCCGCGGACGGATCATCTTCGAGCGCCACGCGAAACTGGGTCTGCGCGTCGTGGATGCCGAGCGCATGATCGAATACCCCTCGGCGGCGCACACCCTGGTGGTCGACGAGGTGGAGCGCACCACGCGTGAGGAGGAGTTGCGGATTCTATACGTGGCACTCACCCGGGCGCGGGAGCGGCTCTTTCTGGTCGGGTCGAAGAAGGACGTGGCGGCGGAGCGCGGCGAGAAGGGGGCCGGCGGCGGCGAACCGACGGCGTTCGAGGTGGCGCGCGCCGCGACGCCGCTGGATTGGATTCTGCCGGTTGTGGGTGCCGCACCGCCGGGGGTGGTGCAGCGAGTGACCGGTGGCCCGGCCGACGAGCGCGCCGCGCCGCCGCGTGGTGCCGCGCCTCTCATCGAACTCTACCTGCACGGGCCGGCGGAGATGGAGGGCTGGCGGGTGGAGAATACGGACACCGGCACGGACGCAGATCTCCTGGGCCGCGTGGCGCGGGGCGACCCGTTGCCCGGCGCGGAACCTGTCACGGCTGATGATCCGGTGCTGGCGGAAGTGCGGGCACGCATGGACTACGTGTACCCCCACCTTTCCGCCGCGACGGCCCGCGCCGCGATGGGGGTCAGCGAGCTGAAGCGGACGTACGATGTGGCGCGGGACCCCGGGGAAATCGAGCTGCCGGCGCCCGTCCCGACGCCGCCCGGTGGTGAGCGTGTGGCCACGCTTCCCAACGCGCCCTCGCGGGCGGCGCGCCGCGGCATCGTGACCCATCGCGTCCTGCAACACCTGGATTTCGATCTGGCGCGCGACGAGCGATCCGTGCTCGGCGAGTTGACGCGATTGCTCGCCGCAGGCATGGTCACCGCCGAGGAGCGCGAATTGTTGGATGCGGACGCCCTGGCGTGGTTCGTGGGAACTCCGCTGGCCGGGGCCATTCGAGAGGCCGGCGCCGGCTATCGCCGGGAGTTGCCCTACACCGCCCTCGAAGCGGTTGCTTCGCTTGATCCTACGGTCGGGCCGGCGGATGCCGACTGCGTGCTGGTGCGCGGCATCGTGGACGGTATCCTACCCGTCGGGGAGTGCCTGGAACTGGTGGATTTCAAAACCGACGCCGTCGCCGCCCCGGACGTACCCTTGCGGGCGCAGCGCTACGAGCCGCAGATGCGCTGCTACGCCCGTGCGGTCTCCGGCTTGTGGCGAAGACCGGTGGCGGCCTGCTGGCTGGTGTTCCTGGCACCGCGCGAGCTGCTGAAGCTGACCATCGCCGCGGCGTAGCGGCGCGAGTTCCGAGGTGTCAAGAGTGTGGCACGCCGGCACCGGAACGAGGTGGGAGGAGTTGATGATTCGCGGGCGGAGCACGACATGCCGATCGTTTATGCACCGCCCCACGCTTGCCGGACGGGCGGGCGTTGCCGTCCTCGTGCTTTTGAGCGGCTGCAACGGCGTGTTTTCGGGCAAGGAAAAACGCGGCAAGGCCGGGCTTGGGGTCGACGCCACCGAGGCGGCTTACGCGAACTCCGCCGCGTTCCGCGACAGCATCGCCTCGCGCTGCTACTACGAGGGCCTGGGGCCCATGCGCGTGCGCGGCTACGGACTGGTGGTCGGCCTGGGCCGGAACGGCTCGCGGGACTGCCCCAAGGCGGTCTACGACAAACTGGTGCAGGATCTTTACAAACGCCACCGCTTCCTCAGCGACGAGCTGGGGGTGCCGTCGGTCAAACCCGAGGATCTGATCAACGACCTGGACACGGCCGTGGTGGTGGTGCAGGCGGAGATCCCGCCGGGCGCCGTCGTGGGCACGAGGTTCGACGTTTCCGTCATGGCCCTTCCCGGCACGCAGACCAAGTCGCTGGTCGGAGGACGGCTGTTCTCCACCGACCTCGAGGTGTTCCGCCAGTCGGCCGCGGGGGGCACGGTTTCCGGGCAGGTGCTCGCCCGCGCCTCCGGTCCGCTGTTCTTCAATCCCTTCTCCGACGATGAATCCTCGGCCAAGGCCAACCCCT
Organism: Planctomycetota bacterium; assembly: GCA_016208685.1. Taxonomy (GTDB): domain Bacteria; phylum Planctomycetota; class Phycisphaerae; order UBA1845; family UBA1845; genus JACQXM01. Next base: position 11,145 of record JACQXM010000058.1, read on the forward strand.
TGCAGGCGACCATCCTTGGCGGCGGGCGCGCGACGCAGGCGCGGCGCATCCGCCTGGTGCTCACCCAGCCCTCGCATCCCTGGGCGCGCCGCATCCAGGACCGTATCAACGCCCGCTTCCCCAGCGCCTACCGCATCGCCGACGCCACGTCGCCGTCCTTCGTACAGCTCCGCATCCCCGAGGAATATGCCGAGGACGCGGGGCACTTCCTTTCCCTCGTCCGCGCCCTCTACCTGACCAGCGATCCGTCCTTCGAGGCGGCGCGAGCCCGGGCGCTGGCGGAGGAGATCGTGTCACCCTCCGCGCCACATGCTCTGATCGCCTCCGCCTGGGAGGGTCTGGGGCGCTCCGCGCTTCCCGTGGTGACGGAGCTCTATGCCCACGCCAAGAACTACGTCAGCTTCCACGCCGCCGTGGCCGGGCTGCGGCTCGACGACCACCTGGCCTGCGACGTGCTTTCCGCCCAGGCCGGCGACGCGGCCGGCGAGTATCGCTTTCCTGCTATCCGCGCCCTCGGGGAGGCGTCGCGCATGGGGAGCGCCGCCGTCGCCTTGCGCAAGCTGCTCTACGACGACGACCCGCGGGTGCAGATCGCGGCCTACGAGGCGCTGGCGCGTCGCGGAGACTCCAGCATCGACTCCCGTGCCGTCGGCGGCGACAACTTCACGCTCGAACAGGTGCGCGGCGGGGTGAATCCCATGGTGTATGCGCGGCGGACGGGTGTCCGGAAGATCGCGCTCTTCGGCGACGACCTGAAGGTCCAGACGCCCCTGTTCTATCGCGCTCCCGACGGCAGCGTCACCATCACCGCGGACGAAGGCGCGCGAGAACTGACACTCATCCGCACCGTGGTTTCCAGCGGTTCGGTCTCCCCGCCGATCACCGCTTCGCTGGAGCTCCCGCCGCTCATCGAGCTGCTGGGCCGCCAGGCGGACGTCGACCAGGATGGAGTGGTGGTGGGCTTGGGGCTTGATTACGCCGCGGTGGTTCGCGCGCTACATCACCTGTGCAACGTCCGCGGCGGGAACCTGCGGTTCGTGCTGGAACAGCCCAACCTGGCGGAGCTGTTCGGCCCGCTGCCCACCGCCGGCCGGCCGGAGTCGGAGTTGTAGGAGAGGGAAGTCCAACGGAGACACGGCCGCCGCGCGGCGAATCGCCGTTCAGCCGGTTCGGTCCCATCCCGCACGCCAACCCATGCCCACGGCCATGCCAACTCGCACCGCCCGCGCATCGCGCTCCGCCGCACAAAGCACGGTCAACTGGCTCACCGTCGTGGGGGCGCGGCACAACAACCTCCGCAACATCACCGTCCGCATCCCGCTCGGCCGGTTCGTCTGCGTGACCGGCGTATCGGGCTCGGGAAAAAGCTCACTGGTCAACGACATCATCCGCGAGGCACTGGCTCGCGATCTCAACGGCGCGGCCCACGCCGCGCCCGGCGCCCATGAGCGCATCGAGGGCCTTAAGCACCTGGACAAGATTATCGACATCGACCAGTCTCCCATCGGCCGCACCCCGCGCTCGAACCCCGCGACCTACATCAAGGTCTTCGACGAGATTCGCGCCCTGTACGCCCGGCTGCCCGACGCCCGGGTTCGCGGCTACAAACCCGGCCGCTTCAGCTTCAACGTGCACACCGGCAAGGCGGGCGGCGGGCGCTGCGAGGCCTGCGAAGGCAACGGCAGCAACCGCATGGAGATGGACTTCCTCGCCGACGTCTGGGTCACCTGCCCCGTCTGTGCCGGCGCACGCTTCAACCGCGAGACACTCCAGATTCTCTATAAGGGCAAGCACGTCGCACAGGTGCTGGACATGGACGTGCAGCAAGCGCTGGAGCATTTCGAGAACGTGCCGCAAGTCGCCTCCATGCTCCGCACCCTGCACGACGTGGGGCTCGATTATCTCAAGCTCGGCCAGTCCTCCACCACGCTTTCCGGCGGCGAGGCGCAGCGGATCAAACTCGCCCGCGAGCTGGTGAAGAAGTCCACGGGACGCACGCTCTATGTCCTCGACGAGCCTACTACCGGCCTGCACTTTGCGGATATCAAGCGGTTGCTTGCCGTGCTTTACGGCTTCGTCGACGCCGGGAATACCGTCTTGGTCATCGAGCACAACCTCGACGTCATCAAGACCGCGGATTGGGTGATCGACCTGGGTCCCGAGGGCGGCGCGGGCGGCGGGAAGATCGTGGCCGAGGGCACGCCGGAGCAGGTGGCACGGTTGAAACGGTCCCACACGGGTGCCGCATTGCGGGAGGTCCTGGAGAAACGGACGACCGGGCCCTCGGTGCAGGACGATGGTCGGCCGGCGACGGGGGTTCGCATGCCCGCCAGTGCGCCCGGCGATCCTGAGCTGCCACACGCCCTTCGCCGGTCGGATTCAGTCTGTGTCGTCGGAGCCCGGCAGCACAACCTCAAGAACGTCACCGTCGCGTTTCCTCGCGGCAAGACCACCGTCTGCTGCGGCCCCAGCGGCAGCGGCAAGAGCAGCTTCGCCATTGATACCGTCTACGCCGAGGGGCAGCGTCGCTACGTGGAATCGCTCAGTGCCTACGCGCGGCAGTTCCTGTCGCGGCTTTCGCCGGCGAAGGTGGAACACGTCACGGGGCTGTCGCCCGCGATCTGCATCGAGCAGAAGACTACGAGCAAGTCGCCGCGCTCCACGGTGGGCACCATCACCGAAATCTACGACTACCTGCGCGTGCTGTGGACCCGCCTGGGCGTTGCGTACTGCCCCAAGTGTCTGGTGCCCATCAGCACGCAGACCAGCGACGAAATCGTCGAGCGCATCCTGGCCCTCGGCGACGGGGCGCGTGTACTCCTGCTGGCCCCCGTGCAGCCCGCTGCGGGAGAAACCTACGAGCAGCTCCTCCGCCGCGAGCGGGAGAACGGCTACCGCCGCGCCCGCGTCGACGGAGCCTTAGTCGCGCTGGACGCCGACCTGGGACTGGACCACCGCCGTGATCATCGTGTCGAACTGGTCGTTGATCGCGTCGCGCTGCGCCGGACCCAGGCCTCGCGGCTGGCGGACAGCGTTGAGCAGGCCCTCTCCGCCGGCAACGGAGTCCTGCTTGTATCGCGGGCCGACGACAACGGAGCGTCGTCCGCCGATTCGCCGCGCGAGCAGCGCTTCTCGCAGCACTTCTCGTGCGCGGGTTGCGGGCGAAGCTACCAGGAGCTCACACCGCACCACTTCTCCTTCAATACCCGCCAGGGGTGGTGTGAAGCGTGCGAGGGCTTGGGCGTGCAGCAAGGCGCCAGCCCGGCCTCCATCATCGTGCGCCCTTCGCGCTCGCTGCTCGACGGCGCCGTCGCCGGCTGGGAGAACGTGCGCGCGGGCTCGAAGCTCCACGCACTCATCGCCGGGCTCGCCGATCACATCGGCTTCGACGCCCATCGCGCCTGGAACCAACTGACGGAGACACAGCGGCTGAAAGTGCTGCACGGCTGTGGCGAGGACTGGATCACACCCCGCGGGTCCAGCGAGCTCAACGACCTTCGCTTCCGCTGGCGCGGGTTCTACCCCGCCGTCAGTCGCGCCACGAGCATCAGTTGGCAGTACCGAAAGCGGCTGGAAGAGCTGGTAACTGAGGTTGCCTGCGAGGCGTGTTCGGGAGGCCGCCTCCGGCCGGAGTCCGCCGCCGTCCGACTGTTCGACCGGACGCTGCCGGAGGTCTGCCGATGGCCGCTCTCACAAGCCCTGGCATGGTTCGACGGCCTCAAGCTCTCGGCGCGACAACGGAAGATTGCCGGCGAACTGTTGCACGAGGTCACCGCGCGGTTGCGCTTCCTGGTGGATGTGGGCCTGGACTATGTAGCGCTGGGTCGCACGGCCTCCACGCTTTCCGGCGGCGAATCACAGCGTATTCAGCTCGCCTCGCAGATCGGCACGGGGCTGACCGGCGTGCTGTACGTGCTCGACGAACCGACGATCGGGCTGCACCCGCGCGACAACGCCCGACTGATTCTCGCTCTGCGAAAGCTGCGGGACCTGGGCAACACGCTGCTGCTGGTGGAGCACGATCGCGAAGTGATCGAATCGGCGGACCATGTGCTGGACTTCGGGCCCGGCGCGGGAGCATTCGGCGGCGAAATCACCGCGGCCGCCGCGCCCGGTGAACTGCGCGGAACGCCCGACTCGCTTACGGGGCGCTACTTGTCGAATCGCGAGGCCATCCCCGTGCCCACCAACCGCCGGTTCGTCGGCACCGAGCTCCGGTCCGACCTTCAGCCTGATGACGTTGCCGAGCCCGGGGACGCGGAAGCCGGAGACGCCGCTACGGGGCAGCGCCACCGCGGACGTTCGGCGGCGGGGCGTGCGCGCGACCGGCTGCATTGGCTCGTGGTTCACGGCGCGCGGCAGCACAACCTGCGCGAAATCGACGTGGCCTTCCCGCTCGGGCGGTTCGTATGCGTGACCGGGGTCTCAGGCAGCGGCAAAAGCACGCTGGTGACGGACATCCTCTACAACGCCCTGGCGGCGCGCATCCACCGCGCGCGGGTCGTGCCCGGCGCTCATGAACGCATCTCCGGCGTGGAGCGGATCGACAAAGTCATCAACGTGGACCAGTCGCCCCTGGGACTGACGCCCACGAGCAACCCCGCCACCTACACCGGCGTGTTCGACGCCATCCGTGAGCTCTACGCCAAGCTGCCGCTCAGCAAGGTCCGCGGCTACACCGCCAACCGCTTCAGTTTCAACCGTCCCGGCGGGCGCTGCGAGGCCTGCGAGGGCATGGGCCAGCGCTGCATCGAGATGCACTTCCTCCCCGACGTATGGGTGGAGTGCGAGAATTGCCGGGGCACGCGCTACGTGCCGGAAACGCTCGAGGTCCGCTATCGCGAGAAGAGCATTGCGGACGTTCTAGAGATGCGCATCGCGGCGGCACTGGAGTGCTTCGAGAACGTCCCCAAGGTGCGGCACATGCTCCAGACGCTCGACGACGTCGGCCTCGGCTATCTGACGCTGGGCCAGGCGGCGCCGACGCTTTCCGGCGGCGAGGCACAACGGGTTAAGCTGGCCGCCGAACTGGGCCGCCCCTCCACTGGAAAGACGCTTTACATACTCGACGAACCCACCACCGGCCTGCACTTTGACGACCTCAGAAAGCTGCTGAACGTGCTGCACCGGCTTGTGGACCTGGGCAACACCGTGATCTGCATCGAGCACAACCTCGACGTGATCAAAACCGCGGACTGGCTGATCGACCTGGGACCGGAAGGCGGCGCCGAGGGCGGTTGTGTAGTGCTCGCCGGGACGCCGGAACAAGTCGCCGCCTGCACCCATTCGCACACCGGCGCGGCGCTGGTACCCGTGCTGACGGCCGGACCGCGTGCCGCGCGCGCCGTGTACCGCGCGGAAGAGCGAAGGACGCTGGAGCGGGCCCTCACCGGCCGCATCGATATCAGCGCCGAAGTGCAGATGCCTTGGCAGCGGGACGGCAAGGCCTGGCACACCGTCGACCACGTGGATTTCCAGGGCGCGCCCACGCAGTGGGATCCGAAGGTGCTCTCCTGGCTTGTGGACACCATCGAATCACTGGGAGCCTTCGCGCCTACCGACTGGAACCATCGCTCGCGCGTGGAGATTAAGGCGCCGGGGAACCTGCCCTGGTTCTGTCACTTCCTGACCGGCAGCAAGGACCTGCTGGAACTGGCGCTTCGGGTCCCGGCGGGGACGTTCGCCGAGGGACCGTTGGCGCGGCAACTGGCCATCAAGGCCCTGGACGAGCGCCGCGACCTGCCCATCTACGGGGGTTGGAGCCGGCTCGCGATCCGCGCTGCCCCGGACCGATGGCAGGACATCCGCCTGTACCTGCGTGACTTTCAGGACGTAAAGAAGTCGGTGTTCCGCGCCGCGCTGAAGAAGGCGGCGGAAGCGTACTTCGCCCGTGTCACGTCCGCAGCCGCCGCGCCGGAAAATGAGAAGCCCTGGACGGCACAGGGCCTGCAATGGCACCTGTCGCAAAAGTCCATCCGTCCGGGACGGGCGCCGCAGTGGCGGCCGGACCTGCTGCTCGCCCTGGTCGGGCGATTCAAGGCCATGCAGCCGGACGTGCAGGTCAATTGGACCGGCAAGACCGCGGGCCAGCTTCTCGTGCCCGGCGAGCCCGCCTGCGCTGCGAAGATCGTCACCAACGCCGCCCGCGGACTGCGCGTGGACCTTCGCGCCCCCAGGTCGGCGCTCACGCCGGTTGAGGTCGAGCGGCTGGGCGAGGAACCCGAGATCCGGCGCGGCGGCGAATGGGATTGGATCCTGTTCTGGGTCAAGTCGCTGGAGCGCTGCGACGCGCGGCAGCTCCGCGAGGTTTGGCGCCGCTGCCGGACGGCGGCGGACGATGAAGGGTCGGGCAGCCCATGAGCGCGCTGATACCCCATCGGTTTCTCTTCGACTTCGAGTTCCCGCTGCGCTATCGCGCCGCGCCTCCGGCGGTCGACGGCCGGCTCACGGGGTGGCGCGACGCGGAGCGCCTGCCGAGGCTGGGTGAGATCGACGGCAACACTGACTTCGCCGATGTGTGGGTCTGTTGGAACGAGACCGGCCTGTATCTTGCCTGTCGGGTGACGGACAAGCGGCACCCGCTGCGCTGCGATCCGCGCAGCTTCTGGACCGGCGACAGCGTCCGCCTGTGCACGGACATGCGCGACGCACGCTCCAACCGCCGCGGTACGCGCTACTGCCAGCATTTCTACTTCCTGCCCACCGGCGGCGGCCCCAAAGCCGACCGGCCGGTCGCCGGCGTCGCCCGGCTCCAGCGCGCCCGGGAGGACGCTCCGACGGTTCCGGTGGAACGTATTCGCGTCGCGTCGCGCGTGGCGCGCGGCGAGTACCAGCTCGAGGCGCACCTGCCCGCCGACGTGCTCAGCGGATTCGACCCCCGCGAACATCCGCGCATCGGGTTTTACTATCTCGTCGAAGACGCCGACCACGGCCGGCAGTACCTGACCGTCGGCGACGACCTGTACTGGTACGTCGATCCCTCCACATGGGCCACGGCGGTGCTGGTGCGGTAGTGCGTTCCACGCCTGCGAACGCCCGGCGCCACGATCGCCTCGCCCAGCGCGGGTCGGATGGTTTACTCCTCCCGTGCCGACGGCTCGGCAACCACCTGCCCGCGTTTGATGACCGTTCGAACACAGTTCCGCCCCGGTTCATACATCCACCGCCGGTGGTCGGGTACGTCGAGAATCACCAGGTCGGCCTGCATGCCGGGCTGCACGGCCCCGAGGCGCCGGTGTCGGTCCACGGCCGCCGCGGCGTTTGCGGTGGCAGCCACCAACGCCTCCAGAGGCGTCAGGCGCATCTGCGTGCAGGCGATGCTCATCACCAGGGGCAGCGACTCGATCATGGATGACCCGGGGTTGTAGTCCGTGCCCAGGGCCACCGGCAAATCGGCGTCCAGCAACCGCCGGGCGGGCGCCTGCTGAACGCCAAGGAAGAACGAGCACCCGGGAAGCAGCACCGCCACCGTCTCGGCGCCGTGCAGTGCGTCGATGCCGTGGTCGTCGATGTGCTCCAGGTGGTCCGCGGACACGGCGGCAAGCTCGCCGGCAAGCGCCGACGCGCCCATCTGGCTGATCTGGTCGGCGTGGAGCTTAGGTCGCAGGCCGTACCGCTTGGCCTTGGCGAGCACGCGCCGTGATTGCTCCACCGTGAAGGCGGTGCGTTCGCAGAACACATCACAGAACTCCGCCAGCCGCTCGTCGCGCAGGCGGGCGAGCACGGCATCGGCGAAAAGGGTGTCCAGGTAGTCGTCGGTACGCCCGGCGTATTCCGCGGGAACGGTATGCGCCGCCAGGAAGGTGGGAACCAGTTCGATGGGCTGGAGGCGGGCGAGCTCGCGCACCACGTAAAGCATCTTGAGTTCGTCGTCGACCGTCAGTCCGTAGCCGCTTTTGATCTCGACCGTGGTGACGCCGTGGTGCAGCATGCGCCGCAGTCGCCGCAAAGCCAGAGCGATCAGTTCCTGGCTCGAGGTGCGCCGGACGGCCTCCACGGTGACCCGGATGCCGCCGCCCTCCTCGGCGATCTGCGCGTAGGATTTCCCCCGGATTCTCTCCACGAACTCATGCTCGCGGGTCCCGGCGAAAACGGTGTGGGTGTGGCAATCCACCAGGCCGGGCACTACACAACCGTCGCCGGCATCGAGTTCCTGTGCGCCGGGGCTACGCGGCGCGTCCCGATCCGAACCCATCCAGACGATGCGCTCGTCCTCGATGGCCAGGGCCGCGGACGTAACGGTGCGCACGTCGCCCATCGCCCGCCCCGGCACCGGGCCGGGGGGCACGAGGACCAGTTCGGCGATATTGCGGAGGGTGAGCATATCGGTGCCTTCTGCTTCCCTGCCGCCCGCGATGCCCGTAGGGTCGCTCCCTGCGCGCGGCGCCGGGAGGTTACCGCGTCATGAGGTTCGCCTTGGCCGGCGGCGTTTGGGTTCCGAGGCGATCCGGCATGTCGGCGAGGATGAACGTGACGGCGGCGAGCAGGGCAACGTTCTGCGACAGCTCGTGCGGGTCGATCTTGTCCAGTGTGTCCGCGGGCGTGTGGTGGTAGTCAAAGTACTTCGACCCCTCGACCTCATGCCCCAGGAGCACCACTCCCGCGGACTTCAAGGTGCTGACGTCCGCGCCCGAGCCGCCGATATCCACGCGCAGGGCGCCCAGCGGCACCAGCAGGGCGAGGATCTCGCGCAACTGCTCCGCGGCGACGGCCTGGCGGTCGGCGTCGGCGCATTCCAGCGAAAACCCCAGCGGCCTGAAGATGCCGCCGTCGGATTCGATCGCCGCCACGTGGTCCGGTAGCGCAGCGGCGTGCGTCGCCGCGTAGGCCTTGGCGCCGCGCAGCCCGTTCTCCTCGTTGGTCCAGAGCACCACGCGAATGGTCCGCCGCGGCGTGAGCTTGAGCTTGCGCAGGACGTTGATCGCCTCCATGGCGACCACGCATCCACCGCCGTCGTCCTGCGCCCCCTGGCCGACGTCCCAGGAGTCGATGTGGCCGCCCACGACCACGATCTCCTCCGGCTTCTCGCGGCCGCGAAGCTCACCGACGACGTTGGCCGATTCCGCATCGGGCAGCGTGGTCGCCTCCATCATCAGATTGACTTCGACCCGCTCGCCCCTGCGCACCAAACGCGCGATCATCTCCGCGTCCTCGACGGTAAGGGCTGCGGCGGGAATCCTGTTGGTCGTTTCGCCGTAGCTGGTAGCGCCGGTATGCGGCGTCCGCAGGCTATGGGCGGTGACGGAGCGGATGAGGCAGGCCACGGCTCCCTTCTCCGCCGCCAGCCGCGCACCTTTGTGGCGAAAGCGGACGGTCGTGCCGTACCCCGACCCGGCTTCCGGGCTGTAGGGCGGCATGGCGTTGTTGAAGAGCACGATTTTGCCGCGCGCCGCTTCGCCAAGCTGCTCCAGCTCGGCCTCGTTCGAGACCACGGCCATCGGGGCGGTAATGCCCTCCGGCGGCGTGCCCACGGAGCCGCCCAGCCCCAACATCACCAGCGGCTCGCGGCGCGGCGCGATCATGGTGGCGGACTCGCGTCCGCGAACCCAGACGGGGACCATGACTTTCTCGCCGCGGACGTTCTCCTGCCCGTCCTTCGTCATGGTGCCGATGGCCCAATCGATGGCCTGCTCGAGCTGGCGTGAGCCGCTGAGGCGGTGGCCGATTCCGTCGCAAAGCTCTTCCAGCTTCCGGTACGCCTCGTTGCCCGCCAGCGCGGTATTGACGATCCGCTCAACGATAGGGCCGTATTGCGTCGTGAGGGATGGAGCCCCGAGCTCGCCTTCGGGGGAACTCCCCGCCGCCGGGGCCAGAAGTGCCGGGCCGAGAATCATCCAGGTACCAACCAGTAGCGACGCCACCATACCTTCTCCCTTCGCCGGTCTCGCACGCGGGGACGTTTGCCGCGCACCGCGCCGGACCGGCGTATTCGCCTGTCGGACTGCGATCGCGGGCCAGTTTAGCACGTCCGGCGGGGGCATCCAGACCGCCGCCCACCGGGCCTGCCTGCGTTCCCGGCCGCGGTTATCGGCCCGGCGCGGCCCTTGCCCGCGGGGTCCGGATCGGCTATATGTAGATCAGAATGTGAACTAACGGCAGAGAACAACGCGACCGCACCCGCGCCGCCCCCGGAGAAGGGCGTTGACCCTTCTTCGAAGGGCGAGCCACGCGGCGCGGTCGACTCGCCCGGATCTCTGCCCATCGCGGAAGCGCGCCGGCGCCGCAGCCGAAGTGCGCCATCCGCCGACCGGCCGTGACGGCACGGCGCTTGCCGTGCCACCAACCATGGGAGGGAACGAAGCATGACGCTGCAACCAACCGCGACAGCCGCCCGAACGCGCCCGCACGGAAATTCCAGGATTCTCAGCCACTTCCGCCGCCCGGCGCTGTGTTTCAGGGTCGTGGTGTGGCTCGCGCCGCAGTGGGCGTTCGCCGCCGCGGCAGCGCCCATCCCCACCACCATCGAGGACTTCCACCTGCCCGGCACGCAGATCGGCGACGTGTCGATCGGCGCCATCGGGCCTTCCGCTGATTGTGCGCTATGCCACGGCAACTTCGATCCGGTCGCGGAGCCCTACCGTCCCTGGGCCGGCAGCCTTATGGGACAGGCGGGACGGGATCCGCTCTTCTATGCCCAGATGACCACCGCGAACCAGGACGTCGCCAACGCCGGGTACTACTGCATGCGCTGCCACGTGCCCGTATCGTTCGTGACCGGCAACGCTTATGACGTCTCGGGCGACTCGCTCAACGCCCGCGACCGCGACGGCGTTTCCTGTCACTTCTGCCACGCCATGGTGGACCCGATCTACAAACCGGGCATCAGCCCGCCCGAGGATGCCGCCGTGCTGGCGGGCCTCGCCGAAGTCCCTGCACACTACGGGGACTCTATGTTCGTGCTCGACCCCACCGGTCTGCGGCGCGGTCCCTACTCCGATCCGGCGTCACCACACGACGCCATCCGTGCTCCGTTCCTCCGCACCGGCGACTACTGCGGCACCTGCCATGACGTGGGCAACCCGTGCGTAACCCTGCAACCCGACGGCACATTCCGGTACAACACGCTCGACGAGCCCTCGCCCACTTTCGATCCGCACGGACAATTCCCGCTGGAGCGCACGTACACGGAATGGAAGCTCAGCGCCTTTGCCAACGGCGGCGTGAACATGGGCGGCCGCTTCGGCGGCACGGGACCCCAGGTCGTCAGCACCTGTCAGGACTGCCACATGCCCACCACCGTCGGGCGGGGGTGCTACTTTGCCGCGGAACGAGCTGATCTGAAGCGGCACGAGTTCGCCGGGGCCTCGGCGTGGGTGTTGCAGATCATCCGCGACTACTACGCCGGCGACCCCGAGGTGGACCCGGCGGGTGTCGAATCAGGCCGGCTGAACGCGGTGGCCATGGTGCAGCGCGCGGCGTCACTGGCCGCGGAGCAGGACTGCGGCGCTCTCCGCGTGCGCGTAACCAACGAAACCGGGCACAAGCTCCCGACGGGGCACATCGAAGGCCGGCGGGTGTGGGTGAACGTGAAGGTGCGCGATGACCAGGGGGCGCTGCTCGTCGAGTACGGGCACTACGACGGCGCCACCGCGGAGCTCGACGAAGCGACAACCACCGTCTACGAGATGCACGTCGGACTCAGTGCCGAGGCTGCCGCCCTCACCGGCTATTCCGAAGGTGTGACCACCCACATGGCGCTGGCGGACACGATCGAAAAAGACACGCGCATTCCGCCGCGCGGTTTCCAGAATCAGACGTACGCCGACGCCGGGGCTCCGGCCGTCGGGATCGCTTTTGCCGACGGCCAGTACTGGCATGACTCGCTGTTTCCGCTGCCCGTGGGCGGCGCCAGCGCCGAGGTGACCGTGTACTACCAGACCGTCACGCGGCACTACATCGAAGCCCTGCACAGCGCCAACGTGACCAATCACTGGGGCCAGACGCTCTACGACCTGTGGCTCGGCTCCGACAAGGGCGCACCCATTCCCATCGTCACCGGGACGTTCACGCTCGATCCCCTGGCCGGCGCCGATGCCGACGGCGATGGCGTATCGAACTGCGAGGACGCCTGTCCCGGCGTCGACGACCGGTTGTTCGCCGCGGACTGCCACACGGCCATTCCCACGGTATCCGGCTGGGGCGCCGTCATTCTTGCTCTCGTGCTCGCTACGCTCGGCAAGCTGCGCCTGGGCGACACGGGTTCAGTTTCTCATTGATCACCCCCCGGTAGTGCGTTGCGTGGTGCGTCGGGTCAGCGGCAACCGGGTTCCATGCTCGTTCGGTGCCCGGTCGTTACGATGCCGAGCTCCAAGGCCGAGCCGGGTGTGGCGCTCGCGCACCAGCCGATGGGAACATCACGACCTGCGCAACAAACAACCCGCCCGTGCCTTCACAAGCCCGGGCGGGTCGCGGTTTGTATGCTGCCGTAGGCAGCAACGTCTGCTGCCCCTACGGCAGCCCACCTATATGACTACCCAAGGACCACCTCCTTTCGCGAAACGGGACCAGCCGCAGCCGTGCGGTTGGGTTCCGCGACGGGTGCGGGTTGACCCACCCTGCGGACCGTCGCCCGCAGGACCAGCGCGCCGCACGGACGGCCCAGCCGTCGGCGGCGCACGGCGGGTTGGCGGCATCGGCGCGGCGTCGCCCTAGTTCGAGTCGCGACCGCGGCCGCTCGCCCGTCCTCCTTACTATACCCGCCGCCGGGCGTCCCTTCAACGAAAAACCGCCTTGCCGCACGAGTTCGACGCCTCACTGGTTAACCTACCGCCGCGGCGTGTGAGCCGAGGGCGGGGGCTCCGCCGCCTGGGGCCAGGCTGAGCCCTCGTCGTAGTCGCCCCCGGCAGGGCGTCTCGCGGGAGAGCCGGCCGCCGGGTACCATGCCCGCACCATGTTCCGATCGACTGTCCCAGTGTTGAAAGTGCCGATCCGTGAAGCGAGGATGGGCAGATTCATGGGGCCAGGCAGGTTCGCACACGACGTCCGGCGATCCTCGTTTCGAGTGACAGTCGGCAGCCCCGCGGCCCGAGTGGCGGGCGTCTTCATCGGCGCCGGCTTCTGGGGGGCGATGGCGGCCTGTCAGCCCCCTGCCTCACTGCTCGCGGAACGCACGGCACCCAGCGAAGGAGAAACTCGCATGGCGATTGCCGTCAGCAGCCCCGCGTTCGCCGCCAACGGCGTGGTTCCCAAGCAGCATACCGGAGACGGCGACGATGTATCGCCGCGTCTGACGTGGACCGGAGTGCCCGCCAACGCCAAGGAGTTGGCACTGATCTGCGATGATCCCGACGCTCCCACGCCGCAACCCTGGGTGCATTGGGTCATCTACAAGATACCTGCCGGTGCCACGGGTCTGCCCGAAGCGGTGGCGAAGACCGCGGCGCCGAACGCCCCGGCGGGAGCCTTGCAGGGCAAGAACTCCTGGGGCTCGCTGGGTTACCGCGGTCCGGCGCCGCCTCGCGGACACGGCGTTCATCATTACCACTTTCGCGTGTACGCGTTGGACACGGCTCTGGACGTTAAGTCCGGCCTGGACAAGGACCAGCTTCTGGCGGCCATGAAGGGACACATCGTGGCACAGGGCGAGCTGGTGGGCACGTACCAACGGTAGTAGTCCGTGACGAAATGCGTGGCATGGGCTTCCAGCCCATGTTTTCACGGGCAAGGTGCCCGTGCCACGCCCGATCGTCGACCTTTGCCACGGGATGGTAGGCAACGAGGCGGGCACGGGCCGTGCCGCCCATCCCCTTCGATCCGCGGGCATAGGGATTCCCGGTTCCACCGTGCGCTTGGAGATCGACGGTGCGACTGGGGTGTACGCCTGCCGGACAGCGCGGCCGCCCCGCGTCAGCCGATCGGCTGCGCCCAGAGGGCAGCCAGAACGAAGGCGATCAGACCTTCGATGATCAGCCACAAGCGGTGGTGCGCCGTGGGCTGGAAATGTCGTGGGTCGAGCACCGTGGCCATGGCGGTACCTCCAGCCATAAGCATACCATATAATCCGGTCACGTGTTTCTACGGACCGTGAAACCTGATGTTCGCTGCCGCTCTCAAGCGCTTCGCGACCAGCAGATTTGCCTTATGCCATGATCGGATCAACCGACGAACGACTGCATCAGGCGATGCTGGAACTTGCCTCCCGGTTGGCACGTGAGGCGGCGGCGATCGCCCTGCCCCGCGTCCGCGAGCGCCCATCGCACCGTAAGGCCGACAGCACCGACGTTACTGAGGTCGATCGCGACATCCAGGCGTTCGTACTTGAGGGAATCGCGCGGCAGTTCCCTGAGCATGCGGTGATCGCCGAGGAGACGCCCGCGGACGGTTCATCACGCCGGGGCGCCGGCAACGCGCGGTACTGCTGGGTGGTTGATCCGCTCGACGGGACACGCAATTTCATCGTCGGTTTTCCCTGTTTCTCGACGTCCATCGCCGTACTGGACGGCTCCCGGCCCGTCGCCTCCGCCATTTGCGAGCACAACCTCGGCCGCCTGTACACGGCCCGGCTGGGGGGCGGAGCTTTCGTCGACGGCAAGCCCGCCGCGGTCTACGAACCGCCGCCACAAGAGGACTGGCTGGTCGGCGGACCGGCGAACAAGGACGCCATCTCCGTCCGCGTGCTCCAGCATCTCGTGGCCACCAGGGGCCTGATCTATCGCAACCTGGGTTCGTCCGCCGCCCATCTGGCCTGGGTGGCTTGCGGGGCCCTCACCGCGGCCTTCGCGCGAAAGTGCAAGATCTGGGACATCGCCGCGGGCATCCTGCTGGTGCGCGAGGCGGGAGGGGTCGTAACCGGCCTATCCGGGGACGAACTGCGGTTGGATGTCGCCGCCCCCCCCGAATCGGACATCCCCTTCCTTGCAGGCCACCCCCGCACACACGCCCGGTTGCTCGAGATGTTCCGCCCGCTGGCGGCGCCGTGATCCATTTCGACCGCTGCGGGTTAGTCCGGCCGGTGGTTGCGCCATAGCGGCTCACGCACATGGTTCTGTTGGGTTGGACCGCCTGTGGGCCGTCCACGTATGATACGTTGCCGTCCGGCTGGTCGTGTGACATACCCGCCGGGTGATCGGGCTGGCATGGGGACGGGTGCATGGTGCGCTTCTTCGGAGTGGTTGTGGTGCTGGCCGCGGTCGGGGTGGCCGGCTATTTCGGGCTCGAGCGCTGGTCCGACACCAAGCCCGCGGCTACCTACAAAACCGCAACGGTCACCCGTAACACCCTGGTTTCCACGGTGACGGCCACCGGCAACCTCGAACCGCTGGTCAAGGTGCTGGTCGGCTCGCAGGTAAGCGGCACGGTGGTTCGCTGGTACGCGGATTTCAACCAACGGGTGGAAGAGGGGTTCGTGCTCGCGGAACTGGATCAGGACCGGTTCCGTGCCGCGTCGGAACAGCGACAGGCGGCGGTGCGGGCGGCCAGGGCGCGGGTGGAGGCAGCACAGGCGACGCTCGCCGACGCCGTGCTCAAACGCAAGCACGCGGAGGCCAACTTCGAACTTTCGGCGGCGTCCGACCTGGAATTGCAGGAAGCGCGGATCGCGGAACAGCAGGCGACCGCAGCGCTGCACGCTGCCGAGGCGGACGTGGAACGGGCGGAGGCGGATACGCGCCTGGCGGCCGTCGATCTGGACCGCACCGTGATCCGCTCCCCCATCAGCGGCATCGTCATCTCGCGCAACGTGGATGCCGGCCAGACGGTGGCCGCCTCGCTCGCCGCGCCCACGCTTTTCACCATCGCCAACGACCTTTCCAAGATGCAGGTCAACGCCGCGGTGAGCGAGACCGACATCGGCAAGATCCACGAGGGCGGCGAGGCGGAGTTCCGCGTGGATGCCTATCCCGATCGCCGTTTTCGCGGCGTCATTTCGCAGGTGCGCTACGCCGAGACCATCATCGACAACGTGGTCACCTACACGACGCTCATCGTGGTGGACAACCCGGACCTGGCCCTGCGGCCGGGCATGACGGCGACGATCTCGTTCGAGATCGCTCGAGCCGAGAATGCTCTGCTGGTTCCCAATGCCGCCATGCGTTTCAACCCCGCCACGGCGGCGGAAGTCAGCGGCGACTGGATGCGCCCGGGCAAGGCGCGTCGCGCCGAGCCGCGGGTCTTCAAGCTGGCGGACAACCGGCCGGTGGAGGTTCCCATCGCCCCAGGGCTCACCGACGGCACCTTCACTGAGGTGCGCTCCGGGGAGCTGCGCGAGGGGGACCAACTGATCATCGAGCAGACCGGGGGAGTGCGGGCGACGAACGTTCCCACGCGGACCCCGAGGTTCGCGGGATGAGCGCTCCGCTGATCGACATCCGCGAGGCGTGGAAGACGTATCAGGTGGGGGAGGTGCTGATTCCCGCCGTCCGCGGCGTTTCGCTGACCGTGTCCGCGGGGGAGTTTCTGGCGATCACCGGCCCCAGCGGATCGGGCAAGTCGACGTTCATGCACCTGCTGGGCTGCCTGGATCGACTGTCCTCGGGAAGTTACGGCTTTGAGGGCCGCCGGGTGCACGAACTCTCGCGGCGGGAGTTGGCCCGGCTGCGGAACCAGCGCATCGGCTTCGTGTTCCAGAGCTTCAACTTGCTGGCGCGGACCACCATCGTCGACAACGTCGCCCTGCCGCTGATCTACCAGGGTGTGCGGAGGGCGGAGCGCCGGCGGCGGGCGGCGGAGATGCTCGAGCGCGTGGGATTGGGCGATCGGCTGCGGCACCACAGCAATCAGCTTTCCGGCGGGCAGCAGCAGCGGGTGGCAGTGGCGCGGGCGCTGGTGACCCGACCGGGCATGCTGCTCGCCGATGAACCCACGGGAAACCTAGACAGCAAGACCAGCACGGAAATCATGGGTCTTTTTCGTACGCTCAACGAGCAGGACGGCATCACCGTGGTGGTGGTCACGCACGAGGCGGATATCGCCGCCTACGCGCGGCGGCACGTGGCCTTTCGCGACGGACAACTGGTTCAGGATCGCAGCGGCGCTTCGGCGGCTTAAGCCATGACACCGTTCATCGTACTTTCCGAGTCGCTTCGCAGCCTGGGCAAGAACAAGGTTCGCACGGCGCTATCGGTGCTGGGCATCGTCATCGGCATCGCCGCGGTGATTACCATGGTGGCCGTCGGCGAAGGCGCCAAGCGGCGCGTGGAGCGCGAGATCGCCACACTCGGCGATGATTGGATTCTCGTGGCCTACTGGGGCGTGCAGCGCGGCGGCGCGCGGCGGCAACAGGGCATCCCGCCCACGCTGACCCGAGAGGATGCTGATGCCATCGAGCGCGAGTGTTCCGCGGTTCGCGCCGCCACGCCCGTGAACCGCATCTCGTTCCAGGCGGTGTCGGCCTACGGCAATTACCAGACGCCGGTGGTGGGCACCCGCCCGGCGTACTTTGACATACGGCGCTGGCGGGCGATCGAGGGGCGGGAATTCAACCACGACGACATGCGCATGCTCAACAAGGTCTGCTGCATGGGGACCACCGTTTCGCGCGAGCTGTTCGGGGCCATGAACCCCGTGGGGCAGACGGTGCGCATCAATCGGGTGGCCTTCGAGGTGATCGGCCTGCTCGAACCCAAGGGCGTGGGCAGCGACGGGCGCGACAACGACGACATGATTCTCATCCCCTTCACCTCCTTCGAGCGTTACCTGGCGGGGCGGGAAGCCTCCGGAACGCTCATGGCCGCCGCCCGCCACGACGAAACGCTGGCCGTCGCCAAACAGCAGATCCGAGACCTGCTTCGGCAGCGACATCGCCTCCCCGACGATGTCGACGACGATTTCCGCATCTTCGACCGTTCCCTCACCATGCAGGCAAATGCGGAGTCTTCGCGAACCTTCAATGCTCTGCTGACGACCATCGCGTCGATCTCGCTGCTCGTCGGGGGAGTGGGGATCATGAACATCATGCTGGTTTCGGTCACCGAGCGCACGCGGGAGATCGGCTTGCGCATGGCGATCGGAGCCGACGGAGCGATCATCCTCGTGCAGTTTCTTTGGGAGGCGATCGTTCTGTGCGGCATGGGCGGCGTCTTCGGCTTCGGACTGGGGTGGGTGGTGTCGCGGCTGGTGGCGTGGAATTACGGCTGGGACACGGTGATCTCCTACTGGATGGCGGGGGTGGCCATCGCCTTCGCCACCGGCGTGGGGTTGTTCTTCGGGTTTTATCCCGCCTGGCGGGCGAGCAAGCTCGACCCGATCGACGCCCTGCGCTATGAGTAGTTCGCCGCGTCAGCCATGCGGCGCGCGGAGCCCAACCGGCAGGCATTCGAAGTCCAGCGGCGAGAGCGAGTTTCACGCCGTCACCCGTGACCGGCGGAGCGTCAGCGCCAGACCCGCGGAGAGAAAGCACAGCACCGCGGCGACGGCGAACGCCGCGAAGTAGCTGCCGCTGAGCTGGTATGCCTCATTCCCCACCCACACGCCGATCACGCCTGCCACGCCGTACGAGGTGAATACCCATGCGTAGTTGGCCCCGAAGTTTTTGGCTCCGAACATGTCCGCGGTGAGCGACGGGAAGAGCGCGAAGTTGCCTCCGAAGTTGAAGCCCACGCAAGCCGCGCCGACCGCCAGTTGCAGCTCCGTGTCCAGGGTGTTGAGTACGAGCAGCGTGGCCGCCTGGAACAGGTACATCAGCACCATCGACACCACGCGTCCCAGCACGTCCGAAACCAGCCCCCACACGATCCGGCCCGCGGCGTTAAACAACGCCAGCATTCCGATCGCCGCAGCGCCCTTGAGCAGCAGGTCCGCCCGAATGGCGTCGGTCAGCGGCGTTCCCGCGACCACCGCCGCCGCAAGGAGTTGGTTGCCCGCAAACGGCTTGAGGATGCCGATGACCATCAGCCCCGACATCGCGCCGCTGAAGAACATCAGCCAGACCACGTAGAAGCGACCCGTGCGCAGCAGGTCGCGCCAGGTGGCGTCGGCGACCGCGAGGGCGCCGCGCACCGGCGTTGCGGCCGGGGAAACCACCGGGGGATTTCGCAGCAGCAGAGCGCCGAGGGTAACGACGATCAGGCACACCAGCCCGTGTACGGTGAAGAACGCCCGAACCCCATGTTTCTCAATGAAACCCACGGCGCCGATGACACTGGGCTGCGAGAACAAGTACGCGCCCAGTCCGAACCCCGCCACCGCGATCCCCGCCATCAGGCCCTTCTGCGCCGGAAACCACTTCACCAGAGCCGCGATAGGACACACGTACGCGAACCCGATGCCCACGCCCGCCAGGACGCCGATCGTGCCCCAGAGCAGCAGCAACCGCCCGTGGACGTCGTTGGAGACATACTGCTGACTCAGCGTGATGCCCGCCACCACGGCCGCGGTGATCAGCCCTAAGGGCACGAACTGCAGGGCGGGATAGCGGTTCCGGTCCACGCCCCGCGAGAGGCGCTCGAACGCCAGCAACGCCACCGTGACCGCGACCCCCATGAGCACGGCGTGGCACAGGTAGAAAGTAACGAGGTGGTCCATCTGGCCGGCGACCAAAAAGCCTAGTGCCAGAATCGCGCCCCCGAGCAGGGCGGTGAATCGCGGTCCTTTCACGTCCTGGATACGCCCCGCGAAGATCATCGCCCCGGCGAAGCAGAGCAGGCAGATGGCGAAGGAGTATTTGAGATAGCCGATGCGCGTTTCGCGCTCGCGCGCCGCCGCGGCGGCATCCGCAACGACCACGGCGCCGGCGGGCAACGCCTGCCCGGCGGACTCCACGGCGGCGGCCTGCTGCGTGGTCAGGATGCCCGGCCAGAGCTCACTTTCCAGCGGCTGCCAGAACACGCTGTAGCCATAGACGGTTCCGAGAATGAGCTGCACAAGCACCGCCCCGATAGGCACCAGCCAGCGGCCCGTCGCCGAACGATCGATCGAAAGGGCGGCGGCAGATGCGGATAGCGTGGTCATGGATGGACTCCCGAAGATCGGTTGGCGCCTGCGGGGCTTCCTCTCCGGCGCTACGGCCACAATGCGAACAGACCCCCTGCGCCCCGGTGTATGGAATCCCGTGCAAACCGCGTTCCCGGCGGCTCCGTCCGGGCGGATTCGGCTCGCGGGTGGCTCGTCCGGCGGCCCACAGGTTGCTTCCAGGATGGTTTTGCGGACTTTCCGGCACGGCGCTTGCAGGGTGAATGCCGGCGACGCTACGGCAAGGGGGGTTCCGCCGGCCGGCGGAACCCGGCGCGGGGCGCCGGCAGGTACGCCGCCGTTGCCGTGCCCCGCCGCGGCCGGGCGGACGATAGTTAACTACATGAAATCGGAGTAACGCTCATGCTGGACAAAGTGGCGGACCTCGCCGGCCCTGGCATCGGAGACTACAAGGAACTGGAGAAGGTCCTTCCGCGCGACTACCGCTCGCCGCTGGGACCCAAGGAGACGCAGAAGGCCCTCTTCGCCGCCAAGGAGTACATCGAGGACCACCTGTGCCGCGAGCTCGGCCTGATGATGGTCTCCGTGCCGCTGATTGTGGACGTCGACAGCGGCGTCAACGACATGCTGGACCGCGACGGCTCGCGCACGCCCATCCAGTTTCACATTTCCAACGACCGCAACCTGCACCCCGTGGACGCCCAGGTGGTGCAGGCGGCCACCAAGTGGAAGCGCATGGCCCTGCGCCAGTTCGGCATGAAGCCCGGCGAAGGGCTGTGCACCGACATGCGCGCCGTGCGCAAGGACTACTTCCTGGACCACGACCACAGCGCCTACGTCGATCAGTGGGACTGGGAGCTGGCCATCACCGAGCCGGACCGCAACCTCAAGTTCCTTACCGCCGTGGTGCAGAAGATCTGGAAGGTCCTCAAGGGCGCCGAAACGCACGTGCAGAAGCTGTTTCCGCAGCTCAAAAGCAACAAGATCCCCAACCTGCCGGAGAAGCTCACCTTCCTGCACGCCGAGGAGATTCTCGAACGCTTCCCCGACCTGCCGCGAAAGGCGCGGGAGACGGCGATCCTCCAGGAGTACCCGGCCATCTTCATCTATGGCATCGGCTGGCCGCTCAAGGACGGCTACCCCCACGAGATGCGCGCCGCGGACTACGACGATTGGGTTACGGAGACGAAGTCCGCGGAAGGCAAGCCCATGCACGGCCTGAACGGCGACATTCTCGTCTGGAACCCGGTGACACAGCGCCGGCACGAGTTGTCGTCCATGGGTATTCGCGTGGACGCGGCGTCGCTGAGAAAGCAGCTCGAACTCTCGGGACAGCTCGAATCGCTGAAGTTCCCGTACCACCAGGCGATCGTGAAGAACGAGGTGCCGCTGAGCATCGGCGGCGGGATCGGACAGTCCCGCACTTACATGCTGCTGCTCCGCAAGGCGCACCTGGGCGAGGTGAGCGTCACCGTGTGGCCCAAGGTGCTCAAGGACATGTGCCGGGCGAAGAACATTCACGTCCTGGAGTAGCACACGGGGCGCCTGCGGAGTGGTCCACCGCTTCAGGGGGGAGCGGAACGCTTCGCGAATGAAGAATGGTGAACGGGGAATGCGGAAGGAAAGGCACGAAGGGAGGGAACAGGGAACAGGGTCAGCGACGAAGCGACGAAGGGCGAAACGTCGAACCGTCGAAACGTCATAACGGCGAAACGGGCACGGAGCGACGACGAGAGGAACAGGGAGCAGAGAACAGGGTCAGCGACGAAAGTACGAAGGAAGGTCAATCGACATTCGACATTCGACGTTCGACGATCAAAACTCACCGATCGCCACCGGAGGCCGCTGCCGTACGCATGGGGCAGACGACGCAACGCATGCCGACCGCGTCGGCAGCCCGTAGGGCTGCTCGATAGTAGCCGTGGGCAAGCGCAGCGCCGCCCACGGTGCGGTGAGGTGAGATTCTCTTCAACCCTGTAAGGGTTGCCTCACGGCCCTCAGGCCGACCCCTACAGGGTCGGCCACGCTCGATGGGCGTCGTATCCGGTGGCGGCGCTACGCTTGCCACCGGCCACTGTCTGTCAGGCCTCCGGCCTGAACCTCGCGGCGAGCCATCCCGGCGACCGGCGTGCTGCATCCAGAGCCGTCCCGATGAAATCGGGATGACGAAACGGGCCTTCGCCGCCGGGGAGCGGCTGCCGCGCTATCCGTGCCGCGAGTGCGCAGGTGCCACTGCTCTGTGAGCAGTGATCTCCCGTTCATCGCGCGCCGAGCGGCTGGCTGGGAGGTGGCCCATCGCTTCATAGGAATGCGCACAAAGCGTGGCCGGACTCGGAAAAAGCCCGTTTTCTCGGGAGAAGTCCTGGCCTGGTCGGTCATTGTGCAGGCGCACAAAAGTGCGCCCCCCTGGAAACCTGGATGCCATTCTAACTCCCGATGGATGCGAGACTTGTGGGTTTGTGCGAGCGCACAACGCGCGCATTCCTACTCAGCGGTGGGGGAACCGATTCCTCTGATGCGCCGCCCGCGCAAGAACCCCAGGCCGCGCGGGCTAAAGCCCGCGGCTCGCTAACCACCGCCGACGACCGGGTGGCCCACACCTACGCGTCAAAGTAGAGCCGGTACTCGTACGGGTGCGGGCGGCGGGCGATCTCCTCGGTTTCGTCCGCGCGACGGGTGTCGATCCACTCCTGAAGAAACTCGCGCGAGAACACCTCGCCCTTGAGCAGAAACGCCTGGTCCTCCGCCAGGGCATCCAGCGCTTCGCACAACGACCGCGGCAGCGGGACGATCCGCCGCACGGCCGGGTCCTGTGCCGTGGCGATGTCCACGTCGAACGGGCCGAAGCAGTAGTCGCGCAGGTCCAGGTTGGACTCGATGCCCTCCACGCCGGCCATCAGCATCGCCGCCAGCGCCAGGTACACGTTGCAGGTGAAATCCGGCGGACGGTACTCGATCCGCTTTTCCTCCGGGGACGTGGCGTACCGCGGAATGCGAATCGCTGCCGACCGATTGGCGAGCGAAAAGAACAGGTTCACCGGCGCCTCGAAGCCTGTCACCAGCCGCTTGAAGGAGTTGGTCGAGGGGTTGGTCAGCCCGGTCAGCGCGCGCCCGTGTTTGAGCAGCCCGCCGACGTAGCGCAGCGCCGTGTCGCTGAGATTCGCGTACCGCCCGGGTGCGGCGTCGAAGAAGAGTGGCTTGCCCGCGCGATCCAGTTTCTGGTGCACGTGCATGCCGCTTCCCGCCTCGCCGTAGACCGGTTTGGGCATGAAGGTGGCCACCTTGCCGTGGCGGGCGGCCACGTTCCTGACCACGTATTTGATCAGCATCGCCCGATCCGCCGCGGTCACCAGATCGGCACGGTCGATCTCGATCTCGCACTGTCCGCAGGCGCCCACCTCGTGATGGTGGTAGCGAACCGCCACTCCCATGCCCTCCAGGGTCGAGGCGATCTCCGAGCGAACATCGTGCAGATGCTCCGCGGGTGGAGCCTTCAGATACCCCCGCCGCCGCGCCGCCACCGGCACGGCCCCACCCGGCTGAGCCTCCGAGGACTCGATGGTCACACGTGTGTCATAGGGATCGGTGTGCACGCGGACGGCGTCCAGCACGTAGAACTCGAACTCCGGCGCCATCAGCGCCTCGTCGGCGATCTTCCGGCCGCGCATGTACTGCACCGCGCGCCGTGCCATGCTTCGCGGGTCGCCTGGCAGCGGACGCTTGTCATCGGCGGACACCGCGTCGCATAGGAAGCTCAGTGTCGTTTGCCCGGGGAAGGGATCGACAAAGCCGGTGGCCGGGTCGGGCAGGGCGGCCACGTCGCCGTTTTCCACGGTTCGAAACCCCGCCCCCGACGAGCCGTCGAACCCCACGCCCTCCTCAAAATGTGCCTGGGAAAAGCGCTTGGCGGGCACGGTGATGTGCAGCCACTGCCCGAAAACCCCGGCAATCTTGAGATCGACCATGCTGATTTCGTGCTTGCCGAGGTACGCCAGGGCCTCCGCCACCGATTCAAACATGGCCTGTCGCTCCCGAAAACCGCCCTGCCGGTTCACCATCGCCGGTTTTCGGTTACTGGCTGCAATTGTCATGCCAAGCGCGACGGTGACCCGCGGGTTAGGAGCCGCGCGGCGGTCAGGGTTCGCCCGAATCGCCTGCCGGTGGCCCTTTGCCCCTCTCCGGCGTCGGCCCAAGCTGGCCCATGCGCGGGGACGTGGCGCCGCGACCGTGAGGGAGCGGACCGCCACAAAACGCCACCGGCCTCTCGCACCGCGCGCCGCAAGCTCGTGGGTCGACCACGACAAAGCCATTCTGCGCGGAATCGACCATCGCGAGCGTTCCTCGCGGGCACCGTGTGAGCGTTGCTACACTTCGTTCATCGGTTTTGCAGCCGAAGCGGCGTGCTCGCCTGCTGCGGCGGCATGTCTACCCCGATGGACCTGGGTTCTTCGTGGTTCAAAACCAACATCGTGCCATCCGTGCTCGTCGGGGTCCAACCTGTCACCCCGATCTTCGTGGTCAAACGATCACAAGACCATCCGTTTGATACCATCACGCAGGACCGGCACGTTGAAGTTGATCAGCAACCCCACCTTCACCCCCGCCAGCTTCACGTACGTCAGAAGCTGCGCCTCGTGGATGGGCAGCAGCTTGTCGGCGCTCTTGAGCTCCACGATCAGCCGGCCCCCCACCAGCACGTCCACACGATACCCGCAATCCAGGCTGACCACCTTGTACCGCACCGGCATCGGTTGCTGCACCTGAAAGGCCAGGCCGGCACGCGAAAGCTCGTACGCCAGGCACTGCTCGTAGGCCGACTCCAGCAGCCCCGGCCCCAGCGTGCGGTGCACCTCGATGGCACAGCCGATGACTCTTTACGGCAGCTCGTCGAATTCCATGGATCTCCCTTTCTTCGTGTTCTTCGTGCACTTCGTGGTTCAGTGTTCTTACCAGGAAGGACACGAAGGGCACGAAGTGTGGTTAATCGGGCATTTGGACCAGACGGAACCCGAGGTAGTTGTCCCGCGCTGGGGCGGCGTCGCCGCCCATAAGTACCGCGAGTGACAACGAGCGGTCCAACACGTTCACGCCCATAACCCGATCCAGCCGCGCCGCACCGAGTGTGCCCGACCGGCCGCTCCATACTGACGCGGTACTGATGCCAACCGCTCCCGGCCTGCATACCCAGCCGACCGCTCCATGGCTGTCGCGGTGCTGATTGTGGCGGAGGATGTCCCACTCATAGTTGAAGGTAGGCAGTGGCTCGATTCACGTTAACCGACTTTCTTTCCACGGTCCATGGTTTCATCCGCCTGTGAGTCGTTGAGCACGGCCTCCAGCATCCAGAGCTGCTGGCATCCCATCAA
>JACQXM010000062.1:0-212367 GCA_016208685.1 Planctomycetota bacterium
CGACGCTGCGGGAACGAGCCTTAGGGCGCGGGTGCGAACTCCCCGCGCCGGCCGGCCACCGTTCGAGGGCCCCCCGCCCGCGAACGTCGCAGCGGCGGGCGGTTCCGGTCAGGGCTTCCGCATCGCCGGCCAACACTCGACCCGTTCGCGCCGAGCTTACGAACCGGTAGGGTGGCTTTCGGGCCGGAATCGCGCCAGGGGTCGCTGAACCGCCGGCGCGGCGTGCCGACCCGCACCACTACGGGGCGCGGAGCCGGTCTCCGGCGCCGGCGCGCGGAGGACAGTCCGCGCGGTCCGACCGCGGCCCCGCCTCCCGACCGCCCCCGCAGACCCTGCGGCACCTGCGCTCTTGACGCGCGGGCAAGTCGGCCGAACCATTCGCGTCCTTAAATAACCGCCCCGGTTCGGCGGCGCGGCGGCACGCGCGCCGATACCCCGAGCGGCGCCGGCGCGGTGCCCAACGTCCGCGGCGCGATCTTTTGGATTCCGCGCTGCTTTCGATAATCCGCCAGCCGGTTCGGTTCGATAATAGAAAGGCAGGGCAGGTGGACGGCGGATTCGCCTGCTCCGGCGGAGTTCGGACCGCGTGCCCTCGTCACCAACAACGATGTCCTTCCTCGCGTCGCTCCGCCGAACCCGCGCCACCCCGCGTAACCGGACGAATCCGTCCATCATCGAACCCCGCGTCGGCGCTTACGTCACCCGAACCGAGTCGTCCAGCGAAAGGAACGGCCGTTGAGAATCGCACTTTGCTCCTGGGAGTCCATGCACTCCATCGCCGTCGGCGGTCTCGCCCCGCACGTTTCCGAGCTTTCGGCGGCTCTGGCCCGCCGCCGTCATGAGGTGCACCTGTTTACCCGCATGGACCGGGGGCAGCAGCGCTACGAGCTGATCGACGGCGTCCACTACCACCGCTGCCCCTTCGAGCTGCATCAGGACTTCGGCGTGTACGTGCAGCGAATGTGCGACAGCTTCGTCTGGCACATCGCGGAGACGGAAAGCTACCTGGGTCGGCGGTTCGACCTGGTGCACGGGCACGATTGGCTGGCGGTGCCGGCCTTGGCACAGCTCAAGAACCGCCACGGCCATCGCGTGGTGTTCACCATCCACTCCACCGAATACGGCCGCTGCGGCAACACCTTCCGCGACGACCCCATGTCCTGGCGCATTCGCCACCTGGAATGGGAAGGCGCGTACGTCGCCAACCACGTCATCTGTGTCTCCCAGACGTTGGCGCGGGAGATCCAATGGTGCTACTCGGTGCCCGGCGACAAGACTTCCACCGTTTACAACGGCGTTGACGTGGCGAAGTTCGAGGAGAACGTGGACCGCGGCGCCGTGCGCAAGTTTTACGGCGTCGGCGTGGACGATCCCATGGTCCTCTTCGTGGGGCGGATGGCGTGGCAGAAAGGGCCGGACATCCTCCTCGATGCCATGCCGGCGCTGGTCCCGGAATTCCCGCGCATGAAAGTGGTGTTCGCCGGTGACGGAGACATGCGCGGCGGGCTGGAGGCGAGGGCCGCCGGATCGGCCGCGGCATCGGGCGCGCGCTTCGCGGGCCACGTCAGTGGTCGGCCGCTGGTCGAACTGTTCAAAAGCGCCGACCTGGTGTGCGTGCCCAGTCGCAATGAGCCCTTCGGCATTGTCATCCTCGAAGCCTGGAGTGCCGGTAAGCCCGTCGTCGCCACGCGGATCGGCGGTCCCGCGGAGTTCATCCAGGATTACAAGACCGGCGTAACCGTCGAACCGGAGGTCGGCGATGTACGGCGCGGACTGCGCTTCCTGCTCGCCGATCGGGACGCTGCCAGCCGCATGGGCAGCAATGGCCGCATAGAGGCCAAACGACGCTTCACCTGGGACCACGCCGCCGCGGCCACGGAAACGGTGTACCAACGCGTCACGGGGACCGGGGTTGCCAGTCAGCCTCGGGAGCACACCGCCCCGGGGTCCGCCAGGTTCCCACGCCGCACCGTGCGCCGCACGCCACCGGCGTCGCCGCGGCGTGAAACGCGCCGGGAGGTTTCACCCGTGCTCGCCGGCGATGTCCGGGAATAAACCCCTTCCGCAGAACTGAAGCGCCGTCGTCTGGCCGCCGCAGCGCGGTCGCCGCGCGCGGCCGTAACGACGCGGCGCTTCGGCGCATCCGACGGCACGGTTCGGGTTGACAGCGCCGCCCCCGCCGGTTGCGTCCTCCACGGCCCGAAGGCGTCCACGGGTCCGCCCGCAATCCGACTCCCATAACCGCGCCGTGGTCGATCGGATTGCCAACGAATTCAGCGCCGCGCCGTTTACGATAAACCCTGTGCGTATCTTATATCCCAGGCAGCGGGATCCGCGCTGGGGCGCCAAGGTCCGGGTGTGGGGAGTTCATCGTGAATCCGTTGAAAATCGGCAACGTTATCGGGGTGACCAACGGCCGGACCGACGTACTGATCACGGCGCCCGACCTCAACATCTCCCACGACGATCAGACGTATCGCGTGGGCCAACTGGGCTCGTACATCACCATCCCCATGGACGATCGTACCATCGTGGGATTCGTCACCGGCCTGGGCCGCCAGGAACTCCACTCCGCAGACGTTCAGCCGCAGCTTCTCATGCAGGTTCAGCTTCTCGGCGAGATCAAGGCGGGGCGCTTCGTCCGCGGCGTCAACGAGTACCCCATCGTCGGCGACGACGTATGGGTGGCGGTCCGCAAGGACTTCGAGGCCATCTTTGGTACCTTTGACCAGCTCCTCAGCGGCTCCAAACATCCGCAGAGTTTCACCCTGGGGCGCTTCGCCCTGAACACGGATTTCGAAGTGAAAGTCCTGGGCTCCGAGCTGTTCGCCAAGCACGTGGCGGTGCTGGGCAACAGCGGCAGCGGGAAGAGCTGCACCACGGCCAAGATTCTCCAGGCGGTCATGGACCTCAACCAGGCGCAGGTGGTGCTGTTCGATATGCACGGCGAATACAAAGCTGCGTTTTCCGACGAGGACGGACAGCTTGGTGCCAATGTCACGTACCTGGGCGTGGACGACCTGGTGCTGCCCTACTGGCTGCTGAAGTACGAGGAGCTCGAGGCCATCTTCGTCGACCGCTCCAACCCGCTGCACATCAGCACGCAGATTTCGTTCCTCCGTTCCGCTCTTCTGGAGTTCAAGCAGGACGCCGCGCAAGCCCTGGGCCTGGCCAAATCACTGACGCTGGACACGCCCATCTACTTCTCGCTCGACGCTCTGAAGGTCTATGCCGAGAACCTCAACGATGCCCGCTACGTTCTCAATGACGACCACCTTGCCTTCAGCCAGCTTGCCCTGCGCTCCCTGGACATCGAGGAGCAGCAACGACTTATGCGCAGCAAGCGCTGCCAGTTCAACCGCGGCAACCCCGAAGGCGAAACGCCGCATCCGCTCTATTTCGGGAAGCTGCTGGGTCTGATCGACCAGATCGATACCAAGTTCAACGACCGCCGCTATGAGTTCATGCTTCGGCCCATCGACCACGGACTGCACTCGCCGTTCTTCCGCAAACTGCTGCTCGAGGAGGCCGCGGCGCCGCAGACCTCGCGCCTGATGAACCACCTCATCAAGCTGCTCACCGGGCGCGTCGAGCCGCGCAGCAACTTGACGATCATCGACCTTTCCGGAATCCCCTTCGAGATCGTCGACGTCACGGTCGCGGTGCTCACCCGCCTGCTGTTCGACCTGAACTTCTGGACGCCGCCCGAGGTCCGCCACCCCATGCTCCTGGTCTTCGAGGAGGCGCACAATTACATCCCGCGCGTGGAACGCGGCGCCAGCTTCGCCAAGACCGCGGTGGAGCGCGTCGCCAAGGAAGGCCGCAAGTACGGCGTGGCCGCCATGGTGGTCTCTCAGCGCCCCTCCGAGCTCTCCGAGACGGTGCTGGCGCAATGCAACAGCTTCATCGCCATGCGCCTCTCCAACCCCGACGACCAGGCGTACGTCTCCAAGGTGGTCAGCGACTACTTCACCAGCCTGATCCAGATGCTGCCCATCCTTCGCCCGGGAGAAGCCTTCGTCATCGGCGACAGCGTGATCATGCCCATGCGGACGCTGGTGGACATCGCCGATCCCCGCCCGGAAAGCGGGAATATGGACTTCTTCAAGCTCTGGAGTTTCTCCA
This sequence comes from Planctomycetota bacterium, assembly GCA_016208685.1. Taxonomy (GTDB): domain Bacteria; phylum Planctomycetota; class Phycisphaerae; order UBA1845; family UBA1845; genus JACQXM01. Next base: position 4,126 of record JACQXM010000062.1, read on the forward strand.
CGCCCGACTACAACATCGACGAGATCATCGATCACTGGCGCCGGCAGGACCGCCGCGTGCCCGGCGAGGAGGCGGTCGTGTCGGGCGGCGAATACGAGCCGTCGGCGGTGGGGGCCGATCGCGGCGCCGAGCCCGGTTCCACCGGACCGTCGCGCCGGTACACGACTCCTGGGCAGGCTAGCGGTCCTACTAGAGACGGGAACGGCCCGCGCGAACCCGGGATCGGCGAGGGTGGCCTTGCGCGGAGCCACGCGCCGGCGGGGGCTCCCGGCCAGCGACCCGGCCCGCGACAATTCGTACCGGGAACCGGACGGCCGATCCGCAACCGTTGAGCCGTGACCTGGGTTCTCCAGGGAGACATCGGCGCCGCGACCGTGCGCTCGACCTCCACGTAGGTATGGCAGTCTGTGGCAAAACTCATGGCATGGGCTTCCAGCCCATGGTTTCACGGGCAGGATGCCCGTGCTACATCGCGTAGGCCGCTTTTCGCCGGGGCTCATACGGCGCCGCGTCGCCCTCGCGCCGCCATGAAACGTCGGCGCGGATCACCCTTCCGGTCGGCACATCTTGCAAGGCGTGCGTCCGCCGGTTCTTGCCTCGGCAGCGGTGCGAAAACGAACGAGGTTCTCGGGTTTGATCCGCTGCACCGTCCGGCAGTCGCCGCGGTGGAACACCTGGGATTCCGTGCTGGCGACGAATCCGCCGCCCGCCGCCAGTGCATCCCCCGCCGTCACGCCCGCCGTGGCCGGTAGGTTGGCGGGGGCGGCCTCCGACGCCGTCGGTCCGATCGCCCCCGCGGCCTCCGGAGGGGAGCGGTCCAGGTCGGGGCTCCCGGCCTCCATCCACGCGGTCCCGATGAGATTCGCGCCGAGCAGCGCGGCCTCTTCCAGGCGCCAGCGGAGACACCATCCCAGCCGTTCGGAAAGTCGCTCGTAATACTCCTCCCGGCGCGACGAGAACCCCGCCGCGTCCGTGAGTTTCAGCTCCTCGATCAGACTCGCGTCGATCGAATCCAGCGTGGGAAGCACGCCGTAAGACTCCAGCAGCAGATCGAACGCCGCCTCGCCGGGGTCCGCCACCCTCCGAAAACGATCCGGCCACAGCCGCACTTCCTCCTGAAAGCGCCGCGCACATCGCCGGACAAGCTCGACCTGGATGCGATAGCGCAGCGACCCGTCACCTCGGCACGGGGTTCCTTCAGCCCCCAGAGACCAGCGCAGGGCGCCCGTGGAGCAACCGTCCGGATCGCGCGTGGTGTTGAAGGGCAGCGCCGCGTCGGTGACGAAGTGCAGCAACTCTCCGGACCGGGCCAAGATGGTCCCCGGCGGAGCGGAACGGAACGCTTCCACCAGCAGCCGATGCTGCTCCAGGATCGTCCAGGGCAGCACCGCCTCCGTGGGCAGGCTGGCTCGTTTAAGCAGCTTCTCCGCGTCGCGTTCCCGACGAGGGAACGTGCCCGCCACATCGCGCCGCGATGGCCGGGCATCGGGACCTTCGGCAACTGCATCCAGCGGCACATAGTGGCCGCGCTGCGCTTGCGCGCCGGCCGCTGACCCGAAGGATTCGCCGGGACGACACGCGAGCAGCAAGGCATCGAGGCGGGCATGGTAGGGTTCGCGGAGACCGGAGGGCAGGATGCGCACCGCCGCCGTCGCGACGATCTCGTAGGCCTCGGGCGATTCCTCCAGAACGGGCGAAACGCCGCCGGCCTCGCCGGCACGCACGGGCAAGGCGGCCCAGAGCACCATGCAGATAAGGGCACCTCGAAGCATGAGTCCTCGTCGCCAGGGGCAACCGGTTCACGGTCAAGGTGTCGCGGCGGCGAACTGCCCTTGCACGCCGGCACGTTGCAGCAACTTTCGCAGCAGGTGATCCTCGAGCGCCGGATCGCGACCCATGTCCAACCAGCGATCGTTTTCGGGCGTGATGCGTGCCAGTCCCGTCGTGGAGGGCAGGCTGTCGCCGAAGTAACGGTAGGCGGCGATGGTGCTGTTGAACTGCCGATCCGGGGAGGAGAGCCGTTGTTTGAATACCGCGACGCTGACGCTACGTTCCCCGCTCCCAACGTCCGTACCCAGCGAAACCTCGACGCGACGGCGGATGGGATTCACCGTTGCCTCCCAGAAGTCGCGGCGGGTAATCACGTCGCGACGCCAGAACTCGAAGAAATGACGGGAGGTCTCCGGCAGGGTCGTGATCAGCCCGGCGCGACGGTCCACCCGATCCGGGCGAAAGCCCTCGCGACGAAGGGTTTCCTGCGCTGCGTCCCAAAGCGGATCGTCCGCCTCCGGAGGCACCGCGGCAACCCGGCACGCGGAGACGTAGTCATTCCGAGCCGGCACGCCGCATCCGCTTGCCAGCAGCATCGAAGTCCCTACGGCCCACCCGACACGAACGGTGCGTATGAACATGACGTGCGGATGATACGGAGCCGCCCGCAGCCGGACAAGTGGGGCCGGCAAACCGGCCGTGAATGCGGAAGGGTGAATGTTTGGGCGAAGCGCAGAGCCTGGCGCGCCGGGGCGGAATACGGAAACGGGCCGCAACCGCCCAGTAGAGCGCGAGCGTAAGGGAGCGGGCAAAGTACGTGACGCCGCGATGGAGGATCCGTACCGCGACATCGCCGGCGCGTGAGGTCGTGCGTGGTCGGCGTGGAGCCCTACGCTGCCCGCAGCCGCGAGGGTCTGCCGGCAGTTTGGATGCCTCCCTGGCGCGCGAGAATTCCCCTCGTACGGGGGGCCGCACTCAGCGATCGCTCCGTGCCGCCCGCGTCGGCTACGCGGGCTGGAGGCGCGCCGCCGCCACGGACTTCGACAACGATGTCACACCGCCGGCAACCACGATCAGCGCCAGGATGATCTGCGCCGTCAGATTCGGTACCTGCGACGCGATCAGGCCGAGCAACAGCAGGACCACGAGCACCACGGTTACGTTGTGCAGCGTTCGCGGCCGGTGCACCAGAGGCACGGCGATGCCCACGGTGCTGTAGGTGCCGGAGATCACGCCCACCAGCATGGCGTAGCTGAAGGCGTGCACGCCCGCTCCCCCGAACACGTACAGTACAAACACGGCGATGAAGACGGTCAGCGACGTGAGCAATGTACGCGACATCGTCTGGTTGATGCTGGTGTTGATCATCGAGCCGGAGAGCGTGCCCGCGCGCCCGCGGTTTTCGCGGATGCGGTCGAACACCACGATGGTGTCGTTCAGGCTGTATCCCACGATGGTCAGCACGGCGGCCACCACCGACAGGTCCAGTCGGAAGTCCTCGACGAGGAACGGTCGGCCGATGAACGAGCTGTACAGCCAATGGCTCGCCGCGACCATGCCCAGGGTCACGGCAACGTCGTGCACCAGGCACACGATCACCGCCAGCCCGAACTCCTTGTTGCCGAAGCGCAGCCAGACATAAGCACCGATGGCGATCAGCGAGAGGATGGTAGCGAACAGCGCCCGGTTCTTGGTCTGTCCCGCGATCTGCGGAGCAAACTGCACTACCTTGCTGAGCGCCTTCTCCCGACCCAGGGCGGCCTCCACCTGGGCCAGGGTCGTCCGCGCCATACCGTCCGTCCATTGCACGGGATCGTCGTCGTAGAGGAGCGACTCATCGATGGCGCAGATGGCAAAGCGGCGATACCCCGTGGCGCCGTCGCGACCGACGGCCGGAGCGCCCAGCGGGAGGACCGTCGATTCCCGGGAGCGGTATTGCTCGAATTCCGGTTGGAGACCCACCTCGCGCAACCGCTTGGTGATGGTCTCCACCGCGATCGGCTCCTCCGTGTCACCGAGTGCCACCTCGACGGCCACGCCGCCGCGGAAGCGGCGAACGTCGTAATGCGCGTCCCCGCCGATGACGTCAGACAGGTACTGGTCGTCGGTCTCCACCACGAAGAAGGGTTCGCGCGTCAGTTCCTCGTCGCGGGTCGCGGTGAAGTCAATGGAGCGCTGCACATCCAGGCGGTCGCCGAGTGCCGCCATGAGCGCCGCCTGCACCAGCCCGCGGTTGGTCTCGATGGTCACCACTTCATACGACACGCCGCGATCCTTGCCCTCCGCCGGCTCTCCCACGCTCTGCACCCGCGCGCCGCGCAGGCGGTTGGCGGAATCACGGACGTTCTGCGCGGCGCGGGCGACAGCGGCCTTGAAGCCGTCAATGTCGAGTTCGCCCGCCTTGGCGATGTAGGTCACGGTGTGGCCGCGCCCCTGAATGCCGTCGCGCTCCAGGCTGTTTTCCAGCGCCTGCCGCGTGAGCGCCGCGATCTGGTCCCCGCTGAGCCCGGGCGAAGTCAGCGTGAACTGCCCCACCGTGGCGCCGCCGGCAGCCTCCGCCGAGGCCAGATGCTCCGCCGCCTGGTTGAGCCACTGCACCGCCGATACCTGTCCGCTGCCGCCGGCAGAAGTGATCGCCTGCCGCACCTCGTCGTCCGACATGGTCACGCCCGGCTTGAGGTCGACCTGAACACTGGTGCCGCCCAGGAACTCGATGTCGAAGATGGACTCGGGATCGAGGTAGGCCTTGCCGAGAAACAGCGATATTCCGCAGGTGACCACTACCGTGGACACCGGCCAGAAGATGCGCCGCAACCCCACCCAGTCGATGGAGGGGATGCCGATCAGCTTGCGCATCGACAGATCGTGCAGCCAGCCCTTGGCGATCAGGGTGTTGAAGATCAGCCGCGTGATGGTGAGCGCGGTGAACATGCTGGTGACCAGCCCCAACCCCAGCGCGATGGCGAATCCCTTGATCTCCTCGCTGCCCACGAACCCGAGAATCACGCAACTGATAAGCGTAGTCAGGTTGGAGTCAAAAATGGTCGAGAAGGCGCGGTCGTAGCCGGCGTTGAGCGCCTTCTTGAAAATGACGCCGCGGGCCCGTTCCTCCCGGATGCGTTCGAAGATCAGGACGTTGGCGTCCACCGCCATGCCGACCGTTAGGATGAGCCCCGCGATGCCGGGGAGCGTGAAGGTGGCGTTCATCAGCGCCATGAGCGCCAGGGTGAACAGGAGGTTGAGCGTCAGGGCGAGGTCGGCGACGCTTCCCCCGGCCAGCCCGTAGTAGAACACCACGAACGCCGCGACCAGCAGGCCGCCCCAGACCGCGGCGCGAACGCCGCGCTGTCGGTTGCTTTCGCCCAGGCTGGGACCGATGGTCTGCTCGGAAAGCGGCGTCTCCTTGAGTCGGGCGGGAAGGGACCCCGCCTCCAGCGTGCGCACCAGGTCGTACACTCGTTCCGGGGTGAACCGCCCGCGGATCTGGCAGCGCTCGGTGATGCGCTCCTCGATGTTGGCATGCGAGACCGCGATGTTGTCGAGCATGATGCACAGGCTGCGGTTGACGTTGTTGCCCGTCAGCTCGCCGAACATCTGCCCGCCGCGCGGATCGAGCGTGAAGGCCACCACGTGCTCGCCGGTCATGGGGTTCACGTCCGGATACGCGGCCTTGAGCTTCCACTTGCGCCCCGCCTGCGTGCTTTGCAGCAGGCCGTACTCGAGGTCGTTGTGGAGGAGGGCATACCAGCGCCCCGCATACTCCTCCACGATCGGCTGCCCGGGCACATCCTTGGCGGCGGTTACCTTGTCCATGCTGTCAACGTGCATGAACTTCAGAATGTCCTCAACCGCGAACCAGCGGTAGCGATCGCCGGACTTGGGCCGCGGCCCACTGTGCTTGAGTTGCTCCACGTACTTGCTGATCGGCTGCACCGGCGGGTCGGTGTTCTCCGGCGAACTGGCGTTGCGATCCGCCAGGATGCGGAACTCCAGCACCCCCGCGCCCTTGATGCGGCGCTTCAGGTCGGAGGGGTCCTCGAGGTCGGCCTTGTTCGTCGCCCAACGGTCGTAGCACTGCGCGGTTCTGGTGATGAGTTTGGAGCGCTCCGGGGTCGGGGCCTGGGCGTCGTAGGAGGGAAACTCCGCGCGCAGCTTGTCGATTTCGGCGTTGCGTTTTTCCCCGGGGGGGAGGCCCAGCACGTCCGTGAGCCGCGCCAGCGGCAGGCTGGTGGCCAGCACCTTGGCCATGGCGGCCTCATAGGCCGCGGCGGCGGCCGTCGCCGCCGTGGTGTCCTCCGACTTCTGGCTCGCCGAATAGGCGCTGAACGCCGACACCAGTTCCGACAGCAGCGGCTCGCGCTCCACCACTCCGCGCTTCAGCGCTTCCAGGGCCGCGGCGCGCTCGGATTCACCCGCATTCAGCGCCGACTCCAGTTCGAAGCGCGAAAGGTTGAGCGCCGCGAGGTGCTCCAGGCTGGCGTTGTACTGCTCGCGGCGGGCGATCGCCTCCTCTGGCGGACGCGGCAGGCGGATTTCCAGACGCGCGTTACCCACCGGGCGCCATTCGAGGTTCATCTGCCCCTTGGGGTCGACCCGATCCTTGAGGATGGTCATTACCCGCGAGGACAGGCCACGCTGCTCCCCAGGCGACAGTCCCGAGGTGTCGATCTCGAACAGCAGGCTGGTGCCGCCCACCAGGTCGATCCCACCTTTGAGCTTCTCACCGGGAGGATACAGGATCACGAGGGACAAAACCGCCAGTCCCAGGACCAAAAGCCATTTCAACAGTCGATTCGGGTCATTCACTTCTGGTTCGCTCCAACGGGACGGACTTCTGCCGCCCGGAAGGTTTGGTCGGGTGAAGCACGCGTGCGGCGTGTTTCGTCGCCATTCCGCGGATGCCGGAGGTGCGCCACTCCCGGTCGCGGACCGCTATGTTGACGCGGAAGGTCTGCGGGGGCAACCCGAGGGAGGAGCGTGGGCACGAATCGCGGGCGCGGTCTGCGCCATGCTTAGTGCGGCGCGGCAAAGGACGCCGTCTGGCACGCGGCAACAATGCAGCCGCCGGGGAACGTCCGCGGCGCCGAACGAGGGGGGCGTGCCGCAGGGTAGGGGCGACGCGCGTGGCGGTCGACATCCGCAGCGCGATAAGTTCCGCGATTGGCGTGGGGCAGTTGCTCTCCGCAGGCGGCGACGGCTCCTCGTCACCGGACGGCTTGTTCCGCTCGGCCGCGGCTCCGGCGCCGGTGTCGACAACACCAGGAAATAACGTGAAAATGAATGCCGGCGCGTTAAGCGCCGTGGCTGATGCGAGCGCGGCGACGATCCAGGGTAGCGTCCCCATAGTAGTCGGGCGATTATACCGGTGCCGGCCGGAGCCGCAACCAGCGCCGACCGCGCCCCTGCGGAACCTGTGAAATCCCCCGTCGCTGCAGCTCGACAGGTTCGCTCGCGACAGCCGTTTTGTACGATGCTGTTGATTGGTCCGATAAAAGCTGGCGCATCAGGCACGTGATTGCACATGAGTTCAAGGAGCCGAGAATTATGTCGGGCCTCGAAGAAAAACGTGGAATTGGCGCCTGAGGCTCTTATAATCGAGCGAGTCCGGTTCGGCGTACCTTCGGCCGGCTGATTTATACCAGAGGATGTCGTGGAACGAGGACAGACCAAACAACGAGTAGAGGACTTGCAGTTCTGCCTGTACCAGCGGGCCCTGCATCCGGAGCTGTTCCATATTCAGCGCGTCAAGCGCGTGCAGCAAGCGCGCTACCAGGCTGAGGTGTGGATCGTGGGTCTTACCCACGTGGTCACGGTGCAGGCCGGCGATCAGATTCTGACCGAGCTCATCGCCGAGGATACCGAGCTCCTTCCGAAGTCGGGCCTGGTTACGTCTTTCCGCTTCCGTGGAGAGCGCGACCACACCCAATCGTTTAACAACGATGTCAAATACATTCTTTCAACCCAGGTTGAACGGATGACTCCGCAACTTTTCCCCGCTACGCACCGGGACTATGTGCACTACGCGCAGAACCGGGGGATGTTCGAGTCCTTCGACGAGTGGACCTCCGACGGACTAGCCCCCTTCACCTTCGTGGACTTCGATGCTCGGGACCACGAGTTCCATGTGCATGCGTTCCACGCGTATCCGGACGAGCTGACCCTGCTGAAAACGCAGTCCATCTTCGAGATCGGTCGGCGGCCGGCGCCGGCGCGGCGATAACGCAGGATCGTGCGGCCCCCGGCGCTAGCGACGCGCGCCTAGGACTTCCAGAACGATAGCACGCGATCCACGTCCGCCTTGCTTCCGATGACCAGCGGCGTTCGCTCGTGCAAGGCCTTGGGCGTCTTCTCCAGAATGCGCTGCCTGCCGTCCGTCGCCGCTCCCCCCGCCTGCTCGGCGATGAACGCCAGCGGGTTGGCCTCGTAGAGCAGGCGAAGCTTGCCGTCCGGGGCTTTCTTGGTGGGCGGGTAGATGAACACGCCGCCGCGCAGCAGCGTGCGGTGGAAGTCCGCCACCAGCGAACCCACGTAGCGCAGGCTGCGACCGGCCTCTTTGGTCTTCGTCCAATCAAGGTACGCCTGGATTCCGTCCGGGAACTGCGCGCGGTAGGCCTCGTTGATGCTGTAGGTGTCGCCCTTGGCGGGCATTCTGACGTTCTCGCGCGAGAGGCGGTACGCCCCGATGGAGGGGTCGAGCGTGAACATGTGCACGCCGTCGCCGGTGGTGTAGGCGAGGACGGTGCTGCTGCTGTACACCACGTACCCGGCGGCCACCTGGCGAAAACCCGGTTGCAGGATGTGATCCATCACCTGACCGGCTTCGATCTCCGGGCGGCGCTGGAGGATAGCGAAGATGGTGCCGATGGAGACGTTCACGTCGATGTTGCTCGAGCCATCGAGCGGATCGAAGAGGATGATGTACTTGGAATGGTCGTCGAAGTCCTTGATGATGTGCGGTTCGTCATCCTCCTCCGAGGCCATGATGCCCACGTTGCCGCGATATCCCAGGCAAGCCAGGATCGTCTCGTTGGCGATCACGTCGAGCTGCTGCACCAGCTCGCCCTGCACGTTCACCGCGCCTGTTCCACCCAGGATATCGCGCAGTCCCGCACGGCGCACGTGGTCCGCGATAACCTTGGTCGCGAGTGTGATACCCGAGAGCAGCCAACTGAACTCACCGGTGGCGTTGGGATGGTAGGCCCGTTGCCGTTCCATCACGTGTTGCTCTACATTGCGGATGGGCTCAACGCGGCCGGACTTTTCCATCGAATCGACTCCTTGGTTGTTGGTGCGTGATGGTAACGGGCGGGCGGCACACAGCAAAGCGGCGACTCGCGTCGGCGCCTTGCCCGGAACACTGTAACATCCGATAATTCGGCGCCACGGTGCAGCGTCTCCGACCTTGAAGGAGCACAAACATGCCAGGAACGTCCAGCAGCCATCGACGAACCCTCATTGTCGCCGCGGCCCTCGCGACGGCGCTCCCTGCCGGCGCGGCGCGCGTGCGGGCACACGTTGAGTTGGACATCGATGTTTTCGTCGATGCCCTCGCACCGCACGGCGAGTGGCTGCAAACCGAGTCCCTGGGTTGGGTGTGGACGCCGTACGATGTCCCGGTCGGTTGGCGGCCTTACACCGACGGACGTTGGGTCTATGCCGACGACTGCGGGTGGACGTTCGTGTCCGACGTCGAATGGGGATGGGCGGTGTTTCACTATGGCCGGTGGGCGTTCGACCCCCATTTCGGTTGGGTTTGGGTGCCGGGAACGGAATGGGCGCCGGCGTGGGTGGCGTGGCGAAGCGGCGAAGGGTACGTGGGATGGGCGCCGCTGCCGCCGCAGGCAACGTGGCACGTGGGCGTGGGGATCAGCTTGGGCGGGGTGGACATCGACGTGGCTATTGAGCCGCTGGCGTGGAGCTTCGTTGAGGAACGCGTGCTGGTTGAGCCGCGGATCGAGAAGCACGTGGTGCTTCCGGCGCGGAACATAACGCTCTGCCGACGCACCACCCCGGTGATTCGCTACGCCTCCGTGGCCGGTCGGGTGGTCAATGTCAGCATCGACTCCGGTCGCGTCGCGGCGGCGATCGGTCGGCCGGTGCCGCGGGTGCGCATCCGCGACGTGGACGACGTCACCGTCATTCGCTCGGCGCCCACCACGGATACCGAGGTGGCGGTGTTTCGGCCCAAGGTGCGAAAGACAACGGTCGAGGTAACAAACCGAGTAGTGGCGTCGCCGCGTCGCGTCGAGCCGCCGGTGTTGCGCGAGGTGGAAACCACGGAGCTCGCCGATTGGGATGACCGCGTTGTCCGCGAGCGCAAGCGACTGGAGGCGGAACAGGAACGGGAACGTGCCGCCCCGCCGCCGGGGGTCTCGGCCGAGGATCTGCCCCGCCGCCACGCCGAGGAGCGCGAGGAACTTGAACGCCAGCAGCGCAAGCAGAAAGCGGTGCTCGAGCGCTGGCAGCAGCGTGATCGCGAGGATACGCCCAAGCGGACCGCTTCACCGGCGCGCAAGCACAAGGTGCTCAAGGAGCGGGACGAAAAGCGGAAGTAGTGGTCGCTTGCTGAGTCCGAGTTCGGGGCGGCTTGCGGCGATCGTTGCGCGACCGACTGTCGAGCAGGGCTTTTCTCGTCGCCCGCCTCGTTTCCGACCGAACCTCGCCTGGGTTAAGGGGCAATCGGCGGTTGTGGTGCGCTGCGGCAAGGCGCGCCTGCCGGTGCAGTACAGGGTCGCTTGACCACGACCTGCCGGACCATGTTCACAGCTCGCAACGCAGCCGGTTGGCACGATACGGCGGCGGCAGCGCGCGCTTCGTCTCCCACCGGGTGCAGGAGTGCCGTCAACCGCGAGTAGGGGAAACCCCCGCGGCGGCCCGATTTTTGTTGGCGCAGCGATGGGCGGATGTCTATAATCCGACTCCCGGAAGGCGGTGGTCGCTTGGTGCGTCAGGTTGCCGACAGTTCGGGATTTCCGCGCGGGCTCTCTGTAACTATCTTCATTTTCCGGCCACCGTTCCGTTCCCTCATAGGTGTCATCGTTGGCTCCTGACGGGCGCGTCACCCGGCGGGGGCGGTGTATTTACCTTACCTAAGGAGACTGGTATGCAGAGGTGGATCATGAGCGATCGCTGGTCCGTGCTCGTCGCGCTCGCCGTTTTCGGCGCGGGGGCCACGGTTCTGGCGGCCGACCGCGCGGCAGCGCGGCCGGCGGGTGTGCTGCCGGAGGTAGCCACGCAGGGTGTGGCACCGGCGGCGGAGAAGGCCTTCCAGGCCGCATTGGTGGAGTGGCTGGACACGGAGCGGCCGGCCGACGTGCTCGGGCGCCCCATCCAAGCCCGCATTTCGCAGGAAGAGTTGCTCGCCATTGAGCAGCCGGAGCCGGTCAACGGCGCGCCCCTGAAGGTAGGCACGGTGGTGTCGCTGGGCGCCGACCGCATCGACATTAGCGGCGTCGCGCCGCTGGAAGCGGCGGCGGCCGGCCGTGCGATCGCGGGCGGGACCTTCAGCCCGACGGCCGACGGCGGCTTCGTCTGGGCGGCGAGCGTCGGTTCCGAGTACGCGGGCGGCGTGCGCCTGCACATTGAGAACCTCTCCCTGCCCGCCAACGCGGAGTTGTATTTCTATAACGGCAGCGGCGAGGCCTACGGCCCCTACACCGGCGCCGGCCCGGAAGGCACCGGCGAGTTCTGGACGCCCTCCGTCCTTGGCCGCCAGGGCGTGCTCCAGATGCGCTTCCAGGCTCCCGTCACCGACGAGGACCTGGCAGACGTGAGTTTGACGGTGAACGAAGTCGGGCACATCAGCCGCAGCTTCTTCGGCTTCGGCAATGAGCAGGTCGGAACCTGCGGGATCAACGCCGACTGCGTCGTGAACACCAATTGCGCCAATGACCCGATCGTCGCCAATGCGGAACTGGCCGTGGCCAAGATGCTGTGGATCTCGGGGGCTTTCATCTATACCTGCACCGGCGGACTCCTCGCCGATACCGTTCCCAGCAGCCAGATCCCGTACTTTCTGACGGCCAATCACTGCCTCAGCAAGAGCAACTCGAACCTCGAAGCCTTCTTCCAGTACCAGGCGGCCTGCGGCTCAACCGCCAACTGCACCGGCACCTGGGACGACCCTCCGCCCGGGTCCTATGCCGGCAAGACGGTCGGCGCCACGGTAAAGGCCAGCAACCGAAAAGGCGATTTCACCCTCCTGCAACTGAACCAGAATCCGCCCGCGGGCAGCTACTTCCTGGGGTGGACGAGTACGGCGGTCGCGAATTCCAACGGTACGCTGCTGTACCGGGTGAGTCACCCCTCCGGCGCGCCGCAGTCCTACTCGCGACACAGCGTGAGCACCTCGGCACCGACGTGCACCGGCTGGCCGCGTGGAGAGCGCATCTACAGCCGGGACCAGGAAGGCGCGACCGAAGGCGGCAGCAGCGGTTCGCCGGTGATCAATGCGGCGGGACAAGTCGTCGGCCAGCTCTCGGGCGCCTGCGGCACCAACCTGAACGATGTCTGTGACAGCGTCCGCAATGCGACGGTTGACGGTGCCTTCGCGTACTATTGGAGCAAGGTCCAGCCCTACCTTTCACCGTGATGTGAATTCGCCCCGCGCGCCATTCCGCCCGGTTGGTACCGGAGTGGCGGCGGCGCCCGGGTTCATCGTTTACCAAGCTCTTGAGAGTAACGCGGGCGGGCGCCCTCTGGCGCCAGCCCGCTTTCGCTAGCCCGTGACCGTGCGCGGCGACTCGCGTCGCGCGGCGCTCCACCGGCGGACGTCTTACACCGCCCCGCGGCAATCATCGCGGGCGGACAGGCGGGGTTGCGAAACCACATGAAGAAGGTCCGAACCCCAGACCTGCGGAAGCTGGCACGACGCCAGCGCTGGATGTTGTGGCTGGTGCTGCTCGGGCTTGCGTCGCAGTTTCTGCCCGCCTTGCTGGGCACGCCGTTCGACCAGGTCATCCTGGTGGTGCTGGTCGTCGTGCAGATCGCGGTTTACATCCTTCTGATTCTCGGAGTCGTGTTGCTGCTGACCGCCGAGGGAAACCACCCTGCGATCGTGATCCCCTGCGCCATCGTCATGGTTGCCCCCTGCGCTAACCTGCTGGTGTTGGCGATGGTGAATATGAGTGCCACCCGAACCCTCCGTCGCGCCGGGCTGCGGGTGGGGTTCATGGGAGCCAGAGATGAGGACGTGGAACGTGTTCTGGATCCGTCCCTCTGCAAAGGCTGCAGTTACAACCTGACGGGCAATGTTAGCGGGATCTGCCCGGAGTGCGGTCGGCCCATCGCACCAGCCGCAACCTGACGACCGGTTCCGTCTTTCCATGAGCGACGCCACCGGCGACTCGGCCGGCATGCCAACCGCCGCCGGCGCAACGCGATCCCTGCCACCCTCGAGCGCGACGGTGCTTGGGCGCCGGGCCGACGACCGGGCGCCGAAGGGCTCGATCGGGCGTCACCTTGCCCCCGGCGCGAGCCGCCTTTAAGCTATCGACCGGGGTTCGCGGAAGGCGCGAATCATGCTGTTCTCGACCCGGGCTCGGCCAGGCCGGGATGCAGGTCGCTGGGAGGCGGCGGTGGCCCACCGTTTCATAGGCGAGTTACGTGCCGGGGATCGCCTCGAGGACGAGGTGTTCCTCGTTCGCTCCAAGGACCTGCGCACCACGACCGCCGGCGGTCTCTATGTGCATGCCGTGCTCTGTGACCGCACCGGGCAGCTCGTCGCCCGCCAATGGCAAGCGACGGATGCCGGCTTCCAGAGCATCCCCGAGGGCGGGTTCCTGCGCTTCAAGGGGCGGGTGGAGAACTACAAGGGGAACCTGCAATTCATCATCGACGCCATGCGCCCGGCGGAGGCCGGCTCATTCGAGGTGGCCGACTATCTGCCGGTGGCCAAAGGTGATCCGGAGCGGATGTTCGCGCGGCTCACGGAGATCCTGGGCAATATCAAGCACGTGGATTTGAAGGCGCTGATCGGCGAGTTCCTCGCCGACGAAGCGTTGATGGTCAAGTTCCGGCGCGCGCCGGCGGCGGTGAACATGCACCACGCCTACATCGGCGGCCTGCTGGAGCACACGCTGAACCTGTTGGAAGTTGCGCTGGTGGTCCTGCCGCGTTATCCCAAGCTCAGCCGCGACCTGGTGCTGGCGGGCCTGTTCCTGCACGACATCGGCAAGGCGGAGGAGCTCTGCTTCGACACCAGCATCGGATATACGGACAACGGGCAACTGCTCGGGCACATCGTGCAGGCGGCGATGTGGATCGAGCAGAAGGCGGCGGCGGTTGCCGCACGCGTGGGGCGTCCGGTTCCCGAGCCCGTGCTGCGCACCTTGCAGCACATTGTGCTCAGCCACCACGGGCAGTACGCCTTCGGCAGTCCCAAGCTGCCGGCGATTCCCGAGGCTATCCTGGTGCATTACCTGGACAACCTGGATGCCAAAGTGACCATGTTCCTGTCGGAGATCGAGAACGATCGCGATCCCGCCGGACACTGGACGAACTTCAACAAGGCCCTGGAAACGAAGGTTTACAAACCGGACGTCATGGGGGCACGCGGGGGATGAGCCGCGACCGGCGCAGCGCCGCGTCGACGGACCCGGTTCCGCGGCGCAGCATGCCGGTGGCGCGCTAACCAGCCATGAGATACACGCAACTTACGCCGCAACAAGTCCAGCACATGCTCTCGGTGATAGGCGCCGGGAGCATTGACGAGTTGTTTCGTACCGTCCCCGAAAAACTGCGTCAGCGCGAGCCGCTGAGCATTCCCCGCGGCGTCAGCGAACCGGAGATCCTGCGCGATGTTTCGGAACTGGCCTCGCGCAATCACGACGGCACGGAGCTGACCTGTTTTCTCGGCGGCGGCGCCTACGATCACTTTATTCCGACGCTGGTGGACGCGCTGGCGGCGCAAACGGAATTCCTCACCGCCTACACGCCCTACCAGGCGGAGGCCTCGCAGGGCACGCTTCAGCTCTTCTACGAGTTTCAGACCATGGTCTGCCAGCTCCTGGGGATGGAGGTGGCGAACGCTTCGCTGTACGAGCTGAGCAGCGCCGTGGCCGAGGCGGTGATGATGGCCACCAGCATCACCGGCCGGAGCCGTGCCGTGGTGGCGGAGAGCGTACACCCCGACATGCTGCGGGTTCTGCACACCTACGCATGCGAGCGGGGGGTGGAGATCGTCCCCGTCGCGGCTCCGGACGGCGTCGTGGGCGAGGCGGCGCTTCGCGCGGCCACCAACGGGCAAACGGCGGCCGTCGTGCTGCAATCGCCGAACTTCTACGGTTGCATCGAACCGCTGGATCAGTGGATCCCGCTGGCCCACGCCCACGGCGCGCTGGCGATCGTGGCTACCGACCCCATCGCCTGCGGTCTATTAAAGAGCCCCGGCGCGCTGGATGCCGACATCGTGGTGGCGGAAGGGCAGGCGCTGGGAGTACCGTTGCAATACGGCGGCCCTTACCTGGGGCTGATGGCGTGCCGGGAGAAGTTCCTGCGCAAGATGCCGGGGCGCGTGGTGGGCGCGACCAAGGACCTGGAGGGGCGGCGGGGTTATTGTCTGGTCCTGCAAACTCGCGAGCAGCACATCAAGCGCGAGCGCGCCACCAGTAATGTGTGCACCAACCAGGGGTTGCTCGCGGTACGGGCGGCGATCTATCTGGCGGCGATGGGCAGGCAGGGGATCGCGCAGGTGGCATCGCAATGTCTGAACAAATCGCACTATGCCGCCAGGCGCATCGCCGAACTAAAGGGCTACGACCTCCGCTTCCGTCGGCCGTTCTTCAAGGAGTTCGTGGTTCGCAGCGCGCGGAACGTCAAGACGGTTCTGGCGGCGTGTCGGGCGAAGGGGATCCTCGCCGGCGTGCCGCTGGTTCGATTCGACGAGCGCCTCAGTGACTGTTTCCTGGTGGCGGTCACGGAGAAGCGGACGAAGGCAGAAATCGACGGGCTGGTTGCGGCGCTGGAGGGGGCGTGAGGTGGTTCCGCCGCTTGTCGAGGCCGGCGTGCTCCTGCTGGTGCTGCTCACCGCCGGCGTGGCGGCTATGTTTCTCGTGCTTTTTGTCTGGCGCAACGGGTACGTCCGAGGCTGGCGCGCGGCCCGCGACCACCCGCCGACGTGCTCGCGCTGCGGCTACAACCTCTCCGGGCTTTCCCACTGCCGGTGCCCGGAATGCGGCACCAGCTACACGCTGGAAGCACTGTGGAAGTCGGCGATCGTCGTGCGCCGAGTGAAGTCGGAGAACGCCGAGGCGCCGGCCATCCCGGCGCCCGGCTGCGAGACGTGAACATGGTTCCGCGAGCACAACGGAAAGACCATCCGCTCCTCTTCGAACTCGGCGCGCCAGGGTTGTGCAGTGCCGCATTGCCGGAGTGCGACGTTCCGGCCGTCCGGCGCAGCGAAGCGGTTCCCGCAGCCCTGCTGGCGGAATCGCCCCCGCCGCTGCCCGAGGTCGGCGAGCTCGACGTGGTGCGTCATTACAAGCGTTTGTCGCATCGCTGCTTCAGCGTGGACGAGAACTTCTACCCGCTGGGCAGTTGCACCATGAAGTACAACCCGCGGATCAACGAGCGCGTGGCGGCCCTGCCCGGGTTTGCCCATCTGCATCCCTATCAAGACGACGCGGATGTGCAGGGCATGCTGGAGTTGCTCTATCGCCTGCGCTGCGACCTGGCGGACATCGCCGGACTGGCGGAAGTGTCGCTCCAGCCGGCCGCCGGCGCCCACGGCGAGATGACCGGGCTGATGATCATCAACGCCTATCACCGCAGCCGCGGCCAGGATCGGCGCAAGGTGCTCGCCCCGGATAGTGCGCACGGAACCAACCCGGCAAGTTGCACCATCTGCGGCCGGGACGCGCTCGCGGTTAAGTCCTGCAAGAACGGGCGCGTCGATATCGACGACCTCCGCGCCAAAGTCAACGAGGACACCGCGGCGCTGATGATCACCAACCCCAACACCTGCGGCGTGTTCGACGAGCAAATCGCCGACATCGCGGAGATCGTGCACGCCAAGGGGGCGCTGCTCTACCTTGACGGTGCCAACATGAACGCGGTGCTGGGCATCACGCGCCCCGGCGACTTCGGCGTGGACGTGATGCACTACAACACCCACAAGACGTTCAGCACACCGCACGGCGGCGGCGGGCCGGGGGCCGGACCGGTCGCCGTGGCGAAACATCTCTGCGAGTTCCTTCCCGTGCCGCAGGTGGTGCGGCGCGGCGACGGCACGTTCGCCTGGGACTACGATCGGCCGAGAAGCATCGGCAAAGTGCGATCGTTTTACGGGCAGATCGGGGTGCTGGTGCGCGCGTACACGTACATTCGCAGCCTGGGCAGCGACGGCCTGCGGGACGTGGCAGAGAAGGCGGTGCTCGCCGCCAATTACCTCGCGGCGCGGCTCCGGCCGGCGTACAAGCTCCCCTTCCCGCCGCCGTTTGCCCACGAGTTCATCGCCGTGCCGGAGTTTCCTGACGGCGAGGTGAGCGAGCTGGACATTGCCAAGCGGCTCATCGACCACGGCATTCACCCGCCGACCATGAGCTGGCCGATTCATCATTGCCTGATGATCGAGCCCACGGAGACGGAATCGCTGGCGACGCTGGACCGCTTTGTCGAGGCCATGCTGGACATCGCCGAAGAAGTCCGCCTGACGCCGGAAGTGGTCCGCTCCGCGCCCCACACCACGCCCGTCAAACGACTCGACGAGGTCACCGCCAGCCGCAAGCCGAACGTGCGCTGGCGCGGGGAGTGACATGGATACGTCTCCTCCGGCTGTGTCGCTGCCCCGCAGGGGGAGTGCCGCGACCGCGGGAAAGCGGTTTGAAGCGGTATGGTGAATGCGGAGTGCGGAACCGTAGGTCCGTGCAGCACCCCGGCATGCGCCTTGGCGCTGTCGAGCTGCCTGCTCCAGTTCGCACAGCCCAGCAAACCCGGCTCCAGCCAAACGAAAGCTACCGCCTTAACCCCGTAGCGCCGATTGCATGGAGTCCTCGTCAGCCAATCCCGCGATCCGGGTCCTAAGCGACCCCGCAAGTGACGGCCCCGCCAACATGGCCCGCGACGAGGCGCTGCTGGAGTGCGTCGGGCGTAGGGCCGCGCCGCCCACGCTACGACTCTACCAATGGGACCCGCCGACCGTTTCCCTGGGCTACTTCCAGCCCTACGCCGAGTTCGCCGCCCTTCCCCCGCCGGCCGGAAGCCTGGCCGTGGTCCGCCGGCTCACCGGCGGAGGCGCCATCCTTCACGACCAGGAGCTCACCTACTCCCTGGTGCTGCCCGCGAATCACGCGCTGCTGAGCACGGGGCCGCGGCGGCTCTATGAACTCATGCACGAGGCCGTGGCGGCGGCGCTCTCCGGGCTGGGAGTTTCCGCCGCGCCGTGCGGCCAGTCGGACGATTCGTCCCCGACCCGTGGGCCGTTCTTCTGCTTCGCCCGGCGTCACGCCTGCGACCTGCTGGTCGGCGAGGCGAAGATCGCGGGCAGCGCGCAACGGCGGACGCGACAAGCGGTGCTGCAACATGGCTCTATCGTGCTCGCCGCACGGTTCGGACAGCAGCCCGCCGCGTGCACCCCCGGGACCATCGCCGAGAATCTCGCGCGTATTCGGGCGGATCTGCCCGGGCAAGTGGCAAGAGTGGCGAGCCTGCGCGTCGAGGAGGGCGCGTGGACTGACGACGAGCTTGCGCTGGCCACGGCGCTGGCGGCCAAGTACGCCGGCACCGACTGGACGCGACGATGCTGATGGCGTCGGGGCGATGCGCGAAGGAGCGCCACGGCCGCGGGCGTGACACGTGTCAGCCGGCCATTGAGTGCCAGTCTGTGGCACCCGGTCGAAAGTCTCCGCTGCAGCAGGGGGGAATGTGCGCATGCGGGGCACGGGAGTGGATGGGAATCGAACCCACCAGAGGCCGCGTTAACGACCCCTCAACGGCTTTGAAGGCCGCGGGACCCACCAGGCGTCCGGACACCCCCTCGGCCCATCACTCTATCACGGCCCGCCGCCGCGGCAACGCGAAGGCCGCGAGGCGGACGACGGCCCGGCCCGGCGTTGCCGGCGCGGCATTCACTCCGCAGCGCCGGCTTCCGCGGCAGGGTTGTTTCGTGGCACGGGGAGCGGATAGCATCCTTCGGCCGTCGATGCGCAAGCGTGGGCCTGCGCCGCAACGGCAGGGAATGGGTGGGAGGCGACCCTTGGAACCTCAGGCGCGGACGCGTTTCACCGACGCCACGGCCACGGTTGCGGACCTGATGAAGCTGGTGGCCGATTTCGTCGCGGAACGGGAGTGGGAGCCGTTTCACGACGCCAAGAACCTCTCCGCCTCCATTGCCATCGAAGCGGCGGAGTTGATGGAGCACTTTCAATGGCTGCGCAGCGACGAGTTGGGCAACGTCCGTCGTGACACGGCCAAGTTGCAGGAAATTGCGGAGGAAACGGCGGACATCGCGGCGTACCTGCTCTCCTTCGCGTCGCGGATGGGCATTGACCTGTCGGCGGCGCTGGCCGACAAGATGCAGAAGAACGCGCGCAAATACCCGTCAGCGAAGTATCGCGGCCGGTTCGAGGCTTAGCGGCACCGAGCGGCTACGACCCCATGGAGCGCTGCCGCTCCGTTTCCGCCTCCAGAATGCGGCGCTCCCGGCTGGTGAGCGACCCCAACCCCGATTGAGCCACCTTGCGCAGCACCTCTTCGACGGAGCGTTCATGTTCCTCCTGTCGCCGTCGATCGCGCTCCAGCCTCAGGGCGGCACGGCGCAGCCGCCGGCGCTCGAAGAAACCCGGCCGGCGCGCCTCGGTGGCCTCGCGGTCAAAGTAGGTGTGACCCTGCGCGAAGAGGCCCTGAGCCGGGTCACCGTACGCGAAGTCGCCTTGTTCGCGCATCACGCGCCGCGTCTGCCAGCAGGTCAGGTAGCCGAAGATGGCCATGAGCATGATGATCTGATCCTGGGAGGTGAACAGCCCGAAAAGCCCCAGGACGATCGCGCCCACCATGCCTGTGCCACAGGCAAGTTCCATGGACGTGCGATACCCGCGCCGCGGCCAGAGCCATGCCTGCGCCACCCGGCCGCCGTCAAAAGGGAAGATGGGCAGCAGATTGAAGAGCAGGATGAAGTAGCTGGTGCCATACACACGCAGCAGCCAGCGCTGACTTTCGAGGAGGGGAATTGTGGGGTCGATGGGCGTGCCGGGATGCAGTGGGTTCCAGGGCACGACGGCCAGCGTGCCGCACCACGCGACGAGCACGCTCGAGCACACGGCGCAGATGATGACGTTCACCATGGGGCCGGCGAGCGTTGTAATCAGGTGCGCCACCGGCTTGTGCGGCGGATGGACATAGGCCAAGCCACCCAGCGGCCAGAGCAGGATGCTGTCGGCTTCGCCGCCTACCTTGCGACAGCCGTAGCAATGGCCGAATTCGTGCAGCAGGACGATGGCGAAGAGGATGGCGTAGGTGCCGAAGGCGTCGACCAAGATCCGCCAGAACGTGGGACGCAACACCGCGTCAGGGGGCGGAAGCTCCATCCAGAGCAGGACGGCGGCGCAGAGCAGAAAGGCAACATGGACGCGGATTTCAATGCCCCACACGCGTCCGATGTAGAACGACCAGTTGATGGGGTTGTCCAGCGGCCGGTCCTGATAGGCGCTCATTCCCGTCCCTTCCCCACTACGCCGGCGCGCGGCGACTCAGCACATCCGAGGTCCGCTCGCCCGGTCCTGCGTGGTCCGCGCAACGGCGCCGCGGCTCATAGCCGGTCGGTTCGGCCCAGCTCCGCCTCACGTTGTCGCTGCCGCTCCGTCGCCTCTTTCAGCGCGCGCTTCTCCGCCTCCGACAGGCTGTGAATTCCTCCCTCATAGACTTTCTTGAGGATTCGGTCAACGGTTTCTTCGTCGGCGCGGATCTCCTCCATGCGCCGGGCGAAGCCGCCCGTGTTCGGGGCAACCCGGACGACCCGACGGCGACCGGGAACCCGCCACTGCGTTCCCGCCCACCACGCCTCGCCCCGCATGGCCCACCACGCGCCGAACACCAGGCCGGCCAGATGACAGGCTTCGCCGCCGTAATTCTCGCCGCGCTCGATGATGGTGAGCAAAGCGATGGCCCCGAAGACGATGGCCGCCGTGCGAATGCGCAGGGGGAACAGAAAGTAAACGTAGACGGTGGCCGCGGGAAAGCGAATGGCTACGACTCCCAGCAACCCGTAGATGCATCCCGAGGCGCCCACGGCGGGCAGTAGAGGATTGATGACTCCGCGCGAAGCCAGAATGGTGAAGAACACGTTGCCGCACAACCCGGCCAGCGTGTAGATGGCGAGAAACCGCCGCACCGACCACATCCGCTCCAGCGGCCGCCCCAGGAAGTGCAGGCCGATCATGTTGAGCAGCAGATGCGTCGTGCCGTGGTGCAGATACTGGGCGGTGAGCAGCCGCCACACCTGCCCGCGCATGACCGACCGCCCTTGCATGGCGCCGAGGGAATAGATGATCTCGCCCAGCCGCGGCGACAGCGCGGCGACCACGTACACCCCCACGTTCACGACTATCAACGTGGTGACGACGCTCCGCCCGCCGATGGCGGCAACGCCGCCGGAGCCGCCGGGGTAGGCTGCGGGGCGCCGCGCATAGTCTCGGTCCCTCCAACTCATTCAGTCATCATAGCCCCGCGACGGCGGCGAATCACGGACGCAGGCATGCAGCGACATCAACGCCGGCCGTGGCGCCCGCGCGGCCGGCCCGCGCCGGCGGCTACCTTTGCGCGCGAGGCGTCGGAATCGATCGCGCGCGGCGGCTAAGCTGCCGGGGCATCGACGGTGGGACGCCGGAGGCCCGCGAGCCAGTTGCCGGCTTCAGGACGCCGGGAGCAAGACGACCTGACCGGTCCGCAGCCGCGTCGGATCGCCCTTCACCAGCTCTTTGTTGAGGTCGAGGAGTTCCTTCCAGCGGGTGGCATCGCCCAACTGGTCGCGGGCGATGGCGTAGAAGCTGTCCCCGGAGCGCACCTGATACGTGCGCTGGCCGGCGGGCGCCTTGGCGGTGGCAGCTCCCGAACCGGATTCCGTTCGCTTCGCGCTCGCGGGTTCATAACTCGCCGGTTGCGGCGGTATTTTCACCAGCGTGCCGACCGTCAGCTTCCCGGGATCTCCCAGGCCGGGGTTCTGCTCGACGAGAAACCGGGCATACTTGGAACTGCCGTAGTACGCCAGCGCGAGCGAGGCGAACGTATCTCCGGGCTGCACGCGATGCGTTTCGACAGCGGCACTTGCCGCCTCCGGCTTTCCGGCGGCCGGCAGAGAAGGGGCTGCGCCCGACGCCGGCGGCGCTGCAACGCCACCAGGCGAGGCTGAGGCGGCATCGGCGATGCGGGTCGGCGCTTCGGCCTGCAACGGAGTCGGACGGGTGGAGGGTGTGCTTGCGGGTTGGCCCGGAGCCGGGGCGGTCGGAGACTTCAACGTCGAGGCGGGCTCGGAAGCGACGGGCGAGGCCGAGCCCGGACCCGTGCCCGGCGCGCCGGCATCCCCGGCATGAGGAGCTGCGGATGCCAGCCTCGTGGCGTCAGACGCGGACGAACTTACGGGAGCGGGCTGAGTTGCCGCGGGCGAGGTCGGCGCTGGATCGGCAGTGGTGGTGCGCGTAGCGGGCGTGGCCGCGCCGCTCTCGGGCGTTGAGGTCGGGGCAATCGAACCCGGCGCATTCACCGGCGTCGACCTCGGCGCCGGAGCGGTTCCGGCGTTTGTGCTTGATGGCGACGCTCCCGGCTTGGCCGGCGACGCCGAGGACGGGGGAATGGTCACCTTCGCCGGGCCGCCCGCTTTGTCCGCGGCCTTGGCCGGCGAAGGCCGTGCCGCCGGCTGCGCCGGCGATCGTGGTGTGTCCTTCTTTCCCGAAGCCGCCGAGGCTACGGGCGAGCCCGACACGGGAATCGGCTTGTCGCCCCCACGCCCGAACACGAAGAACCCCCCGACAACCAGAACGACGGCCAACGAGGCATACACACCGAGTTTGACGTCCTTGCGCATGACCAACTCCGATTCGTGAGACGGACCACGGTTATGAAGGTTCACCCTGCGTCAGGCGAAGGCGAGGCGGGCCGCGTCCATGCGCCAGGAGCCGTCCATGTCATGGACGTGGGCCGCCGCAGGTTTCGCCAGCGCGACCACGTCATCGTGAGCCGTCAATTTAGCGCGCCGCGCTCGACCGGTCAAGGGTTTTTCGTTCGGTTCCGCGGCAATGCGGAGCTTCGCCGTAGCACGATTGGCCGCGGGTGGAGAATATGCCGCCATGACGCGCAACGATCCCCGGCAGCGGCATGAGCCCCGCAGGTTCCCGCGCGATCTGTGGCACCCGGCGCGAACAGCGGGGCGGGCGCTGGTCGATCTGGTGTTTCCTCCCCGTTGCGCGGGGTGCGGTGCGTGGGGCACCACCGCGCCGGTGAGAACCGGCGGAAGCCTTCCGTTCGCCGACTTCTGCTCCCCATGCTGCGCCGAGCTCGGGGCGCTCTCCACGCTGCCGTGCTGTCCCCACTGCGGATCCGGTGTATCGTCGTTCGAGCTGTCGCAGGGACGATGCGCGACGTGCCGCGAGCGCGGCGTGTTGTGCGACGGGTTGGTTCGCTGCGGACCGTATCGCTCCGGGCTGCGTACCGTCGTTCGCGGTTACAAGTACCACGGCCGCGAACTCCTGGAACCAGCGCTGGGCGGCTGGCTGGGCGCGATGGTGGAGCAGGCACCCTGGATTGCCCGCGTGGACGCCGTGTTGCCCGTGCCCACTCATTGGAGGCGGCGCCTGACGCGAGCTTACTATCCGCCGGAGGCGCTGGCGGCACACGTATCGCGGCAATGCAGGCTGCCGCGGGCGGATGTCCTACGCCGCATTCGGGCCGGCAGCCGGCAGATCGGACTGAGTTTCACCGATCGTGTTGAGAACGTCCGTGGGGCGTTCACAATGGTCCCCGGAGCAGCGCTCCAGCGCGCCCGACTGCTGCTCATCGACGACGTTCGGACCACGGGGGCGACGCTGGGTGAATGCGTCCGGGTGCTGCGCCGCGCCGGAGCCGCCGAGGTGTTCGCCGCCGTGGTGGCCGTGGTGGATTGGACTCCCGGTTCGGCGCAGTACCTGGATGCCATCTGAACCGGTGGGCACGAAGTTCTGCCCCGGAACGGGATCGGGTGATGCACCGGCATGTCCGCTACGGAAGGAGCCACGCAGGCAAGGTGTCGTGCGGCGATCGCGACGCTTCGGAAATGTGACCGCCCTGCGCTGTGGGACCGGCTGGCGCTGTGGGACCAGCCGGCGCTGTGGGACCGGCTTTCCAGCCGGTCAGAGCCATCCTACCGGCACCGCGCTGCGCCACGGGCTACACGGCCGTGGTGTAGATCGCCATCGCAGAACGCCACCCCTAACGAACCGAGTGGGGTGATTCGCATGGGCAGGGCCTGCGCGGCAGGTCGGAGTCCTTCCGTGCACGGAGTGACACGCAGCCCGTTGGGTCGCGGGCGTGAGCGGTTTCAGCGCGCGGGAACATCGACGAAGGCGCGGCACAGGAAGCACTCCTGAACCGTGCCCGCGGCCTGCGCCGGGAACGAGTTCGATACGCCGCACTCCGGGCAGCGCAGCACGAGGTCAGTCGGGGCAACCACCGTCCCCTGAAGGCGTTGCCGGTCGTGGGCCTCGAGCAACTCACGCGCCTCTCGCGCCGCCTCCTCATCCGCGACGCACACCGCGATCCCCTCGTGGTCCGTCACACCGAAGGCGCGCACGCCGATGTTCTCCCGGTCCACCACCTGGGCCTTGATGCCCTGGCCGTCGAGCCAGGCCACCACGATGTCGGCTTCCTCGACGGTGGCGGTCCGACGAACGCAGACGAGTTCTCCAACCATTGCCATGCCTCCTTTAGGCCTCCCGGGCGAGGCGCCTGCCGTCGTCGCGCGACCTTCCGGGCCGCCCCGGGGAAACACGCTGCACGGCGTGTGCCAGGTCGGCCGGGGCTTTCCGACAGGTCGTCGCGGCCGCACACCCCGCACCGCCGCGGCGGGCTCGCGAGCCGATCTTGACGATCTCAGCGAGCCCCATCTATTCTATCGACCGGCGTGGCGGAAACCAAAATAAAACATCCGGGCTTGGCGTTGGTAACCGGCGGGACCGGTCTGCTCGGCAGCCACATTGCCGAACAGCTTCGGGCGGGTGGTGTTACCGTCCGCGCTGTGTGCCGTTCCGGTGCCGACGTCAGCTTCCTGCGATCCATCGGCGTACAGGTGGTTCCCGGCGATCTGACGGATCCCGAGGACCTGCGGCGCGCCTGTGACGGTGTGGACACGGTGTATCACGCCGCGGCGCGGGTGGGAGACTGGGGCCCCTGGGCCGATTTCGTCCGCGTTTCCATCGACGGCACACGCCATCTGCTCACCGCCGCGGCGGAGGCGCGGGTGCGTCGTTTCCTGCACATCAGCTCCATCAGCGTATACGGCTACGTAAACGGCGAGGGGAAGGTGTTCGACGAAACCGCTCCCCTGGGCGTGAACTTGTATCGCTGGGCGTACTACACGCGGGCCAAAGTCGAGGCGGAGCGCATGGCGTGGCAAATGCACGCCGGCGGCCGGCTACCCGTGACCGTCATTCGACCCAGTTGGCTGTACGGCCCGCGGGATCGCGCCACGTTGCCGCGACTCATTGAGTCTCTGCGGTTGCGGAAGCTCAAGTTGATCGGGGACGGAGCCAACCGCTTGAACGTGGTTCACGCCGGGAACGTGGCCGAGGCCTCCATTCTCGCGGCCCAAAGCGACCGGGCCGCGGGCGAGGCCTATAATTGTTCGCACGACGGGGTGCTTACGCAGCGCGAGTACTTCCGCCTGATCGCGCAGACGCTGGGCGAGCCGGAGGTAACCGCCAGTGTCCCGTACGGAGTGGCACGGACGGCGGCGTTTGTGCTGGAGTGCTTCGGGCACCTCTTTCGCACCAGGCGCCCGCCGCTGGTGACTCGTTACGCCGTGTGGCTGATGGGTCGGCGGTGTTTCTTCGAATGCCGGAAGATCAAGGACCACCTCGGCTGGTCGTCGCGGGTGTCGTACGCCGAAGGCATCCCGGCGGCGGTGCGCGATGTGCTGGGTCCGGGCGCGGCTCCCCCGGTCAGCCGGCCACGCCACGAATGCCTGCCGGCACGCGCGCCCGAGAAGGCGGACTCAGCCGAGGTGGTGTAGCCGCCTTTCCAGTATTGAAGCGCCGCGCCGCCGTCACGCGGCGCCGCTTTTTGCCTTCTCGGTTTTGCATCGCGGGGACGATATTGGCTCCGGGCGGATGGGACGCCGGTGTCCGGGTTGTGGGCGGCCGCTCCCGTGAGGGGTGCGGCTGCAACCGGTGATGTCCGTCGGGTGCCGGAACGAGGCCGCGCGTGGAGAGTCGTCTGCCGACCGTGGGGCGCGGCCGGTGCTCCGAGTACCTGCTCCTGCAGTCGAACCGCCAGGCGTTCGACCGCCGTCACCAGAACGAAGGAACCGGGCCGACGCGCCCTGGCCGTGGCGACCACGGCGCGCGGCGAGGAGGCATCTTATGGAACGCGGACCACATCGAGGTTTGGCCGGCAAAGCACGTCGCATCCATGCGCGAACCAGGGCGACGCGCATGTACACGCAACAGTTGATCGACGAGTACTTTGAGCCGGACGCGTACGAATCGCGCTTCGACCGCCCCATCCCCATCCGCTACGTTCGCGAATCCCGGCCTACGATGGAGCTGCCCGCCCCGCCCGCCGGGGAGATCACGGGCCGGCAGCTTGAGCTGCCGCTGGCGCCGGCCAGGCCGACGCCGAGTTCCGACGTTCGGCCCGCGACGACGGCGGCGGCGGGCGCGGCCTCCGTGCGCTTGGCCCCCGGCGACGACGCCCCGGAGCGCGGCCCGTCGCTCCGCGGCTTCCTCAGCGGTTGCGCCGTCGGCGGCGCCGTCGCCGCGGCGCTGCTTCTGATCGTACAATTGCTGACCAGCTAACACCCCGTCCGGCAGACCGGTTGGGCATGGCGATGCGTGGCGCTGCACCGCGCCGGCGCGCCCTTCGGAATCGCGCTCCGTCGAGGCAGGGAGACCTCAAGCAAGAGAACCGCGTCGCCGGGCGCTGGGATGGGGCGAGCCGCGTCCGGTCAGGGTGTTTTTCCCGTGGCCCGCGCTTCGGCGCGGGAGCGGGCGAAGACCGTGGTCGCGCGTTCGACGAACACCGATTCATCGTAGCGCAACATGGCCACGTCACCGCGGAAACCGGCGGGGTTGATGCGCGGCCGGCGACCGGCAAGTTCCTGGAGGATCCACCGCGGAAAATCCGCGCCGGCGTGGATGGCCAGCGGCGCCCCGCCACCGAAGCGGGGGTTGATTTCGATGACGCGGATGCGCCGTCGCGGGCTGACGATGCACTGCACGGTGACAACACCGCGGCACTCGCCGAGCACCTCCGCCACCCGGCGGCCCACCTTCATGATCGCGGGGTCCTTGACGATGATGCCTTTGCTCACCTCGCCGGTGCGCACCTCCAGGCGTTTGCGCGGCACGGCGCAGCGCGGCCGGCCGTCGAATCCGGTGTAGACGTCGAGCGTGTGCTCGGCGCCCTCGACGAACTCCTGCACGATGGCGTCGTGCACCCGCATGCCGAAAGTGCGCAGCTCGTCCAGGTTCTGCACGATGAAACTGCCCACGCCGGCGCTGCCGGCGCGGGGCTTGAGGAACAGCGGGAAACGGTGCTTCTTCCGCCGCATGGCCTGCGCCCAGGGCCAGGTGTCCGGCACGTCCACGCCGGCGCGGCGCAGCGTGCGGTGTGTGGCGAGTTTGTCGCGGCAGATTTCCACTACCCGCGGCGAGGAGACCAGGGCGCAGCAGCCGGCGGCACGGAAGCGGTCCACGGTGGCGGCGAGCACCGGGAGTTCCGGATCGATGGTGGGGATCAGCAGGTGCACGTCGTGGCGGCGGACGATGTCCAGCAGATCCTCAACGTAGTGTCCGGCGGCGATGGGGCGGATGATGATGCCGCGGTCCACCCGGTGCATGGCGGGCGAAGTCCAGCTTACGTCCGTGCCCAGCACCGCAAGCCGCAGCCGCAGGCGCTCGGCGGCGCGGCGGAAGGCGGCCACCAGCTCCACCCGACGGCCCACGCAGGTGACCAGTACGTTAAGTTGCTTCATATTGTGTCGTGCCGCTCCCCGGCCCGCCGCCCCGCCCCACGCGCGTCGCTCGGCCACAGCGCCCTGGAGGACTATATCGGTAGCCGCAGGGACCTTCCACGACCCGCCGCCCGGACGCACCGCCCGGCGCCTGCTTGGGCGGAGGCCGGCAGCGCGGTAGCCTGCCCCGTGATGGACGCCGCCATCCTCAGCGTGGGCACGGAACTCCTCACCGGTCAAACGGTGGACACCAACGCCGCCTGGCTGGCGGCCCGGCTGACGGCCATGGGCGCCGGCGTGGCACGCCACGTCACCGTGGGCGACGATGAGGCGGCGATCGAGGCGGCGGTGCGCGAAGCGCTGGCCGCTGGCGACGTGCTCATCATCACCGGCGGACTGGGCCCCACGGCCGACGACCTCACACGCGCCGGCGTGGCCCGCGCCCTGGGCGCTCCCCTGGAAGAAAGCCCGGAAGCCCTGACGCAGATCACCGCGTTCTTCGCGCGCTGGCAGCGCCCTATGCCGGACTCCAACCGCTTGCAGGCGATGATTCCGCGCGGATGCGGCGTCCTTGCCAACCCCCGGGGCACGGCGCCGGGCATCTGCGGCGAACACCGCGGCAAGCTGCTCTTCGTCCTGCCCGGCGTGCCCTCGGAAATGAAAGCCATGTTCGAGGCCGGCGTGGCGCCGGGCGTTGCTTCCCGGTGTCATGGCGCCTGCACACGGACGGCGCGAGTGCTCACTTTCGGAGTCAGCGAGGCCACCGTGGGCGAGGCCATCGCCGACCTGATGGTACGCGATCGCAACCCGCTGGTGGGGACTACGGCGTCCGCCGCGGTGATCAGCGTGCGCATCATCGCGCGCGGGGAGGACGCGACGAGCGCGGAACAACTGCTGGCCGCCGATCGCGCCGAGGTGCGCCGCCGCCTGGGCAGCGCCGTCTTCGGCGAGGACGACGACACGCTGCAATCGACGGTAGCATCCCTACTGACGCAGCGCCGCCTCACCATCGCCACGGCCGAGTCCTGCACCGGCGGCCTGCTCGCCAAGCGGCTTACGGACGTTCCCGGCAGCAGCGCCTACTTCGTCCGCGGATTGGTCACCTACTCCGACCGCGCCAAGTCGGAACTGCTCGAAGTGCCCGAGGCACTCATCGAGCGCGAGGGCGCGGTGAGCCAGGCAGTAGCCGAGGCGATGGCCGCGGGTTGTCGGGCGCGGGCGGGCACTGACATCGGCCTGTCGATCACCGGCATCGCCGGCCCCACCGGCGGCCGACCCCCGGAGAAACCCGTGGGCCTCGTGTATCTGGGCCTGGCCCGGGCCGAGGGCATCGAGGTCAAGCGCCTGCTTCTCGGCGAGCATCTCTCCCGCGGCGAGGTTCGTGACCGGGCGTGCAAGACCGCCTTGAACCTCATTCGGCTGCGCCTGCTGGGAGCGTAGCCTGCACGGCGCGGAACTTTCGCCGAGCCGTTCCGTGCTTCAAGGGTCCGGAGCCGGGTGCTGCGGATCGCGGTAGTCGACGGCGATGCTTCCGTCGGAGCGGATGAGAATGTCCACGTCGTCATCGCCGGGCTGGTCCTTGGCCCCGGGCACGCGTCCTTCACCCCACTCCACGTCGCCCTCGTCATCGCCCCAGTCGGTCCTCAGCAACCGCTTCTTGGCAACTCCGGCGCTGAGGTACCGGGCGGCCGTCGTCCGCCGCGGATGCTCGTATTCGTGACCCGCGGAAAAGACGACGTACTCCGGCGTGACGGCCCGGATGAATGCATTGGAACTGCCGTTGTCCGCCCCGTGGTGGGGGGCGATGAGCACCTCGGAGTCGATGGAAACGGCGTCACGGTTCTCAACCATGAACGCTTCCGTGGCGATGAGGGCGTCGTCGTCCTCCGTGCCGCTGTGCCGGCCCACGGCGTCGCCGCAGAACAGGACCGAACGTCCCTTGTATTGCAGCCGCACGACGATGCTGGGAGCGTTGTTTCGTTCGGCATCGCTGGTCAGGTCCCAATCCTGCGGCAGCTTTCCGAACCCGCACACCAGGGTCACAGTGGCCGGACCGAACTGGAATCTGGTCCCGCTGATGTCGCCGGTTCGGCGGAGGTTCAGTTCCTCCGTGTCGTCCTCCGCCACCGCGGCGCGGATCGCGGCGCGGGTGCGCTTCAGCGTCTTGGCGGTCTTGCCGTAGCGGCGTGCCCCGGTATGCAATACGCGATCGACGTCGTACTCCTCGAGGATGTCGGCGGCCGCCCCCAGATGATCCGAATCGGTGTGGCTGAGCACCATCAGGTCAATGGACTGCTCCTCGGGCACCAGCTCGCGAACGGCGCTCAGGCAGGTGGCACCGGCGTCTTTCCAGTTGCCGGTGTCGTACACCATGTAGTGGCTGCCGGGCATTTGCACGACACAGCACAACCCGGCGCCGACGTCCGCCACGCGCACCAGCACGTCGTTGGGCCCCGGAGTCAGCGCGCACGCCGACGCCGCGCACGACAGGCCGAGTAGTAGTCCGATGAGTTGCTTCATGACGGGTCTCCTTTCACGGTTGATGGTTGAGGGGTCCAACGGGACCGCGGGCGTCGGTTGTCGTCGATCGCGCCCGAGTACCCGACGGGGGGAATCTGTAGATCGGAGGGTGCTCGATGTCGCACGGTCGTTGCACCCGAGAAACAGCGGCGCTTGTTTGCGAAACAATCCAGTTTAGATGCGTTCGTGTGCACGATGACCGAATCACTGTATGCAAGACAGCTTTCAATATACTATGTAAGCAGTGTGAATGCAAATCGGAATCGGCGCTGTCCAACGGTGCGTTGTGTCGTCTGGAGTTCGGATCGCGCCAGCCACTTGGCGGGACGGTTTGGGGACTGCCGGGGGATGGTCGCGGGAAGCGTAGTCCGGGCAACGCGGACCGGCATGCGTCACGGGGCCGCGCGGTGGTTATTCTCGTATTCGGCGATTTTCTGGAGGCGGCGCTCGTGCCGGCCGCCCTCGTAGTCGGTGCGGATCCACACGTCCACGACGCGTCGCATGAGCTCTTCGCCCACCAGGTCGGCGGGCAGGCAGAGCACGTTGGCATTGTTGTGTCGGCGGGACATTTCGGCGGTCAGCTCGTCGTGACACAGGGCGGCCCGAATGCCGCGCACCTTGTTGGCGGCCATGGACATGCCGATTCCCGTGCCGCAGAAGAGGATGGCACGCTCAGTATCGCCCCGGGCGACGGACTCGGCGCCGGCGATGCCCGTGTCCGGGTAGTCGCAGCTTGTAGGCGCGTTGCAGCCGAAATCGAGGACCTTGTGTCCGGCACGTTCGAGGTAGGTCTTGACGTGTTCCTTGGCGCCGAAGCCGCGGTGGTCGCTGGACAGGGCGATGATCATCCCAGAACCTCCTCCAGTCGCGCCCGGACGCCCCGTTCGATCAGTTGGGCACATGCCTCGTAATCCTCCTCGGTGCCGCCTACGGGGTCGCCGACTTCCTGGTCCGGCAGAAGTAATTGTACGCGGTCGGCTACCTGGGGCACGAGGTCGATGACCGCGTCCCGGTGCGCGTCGGTCATGACGAAGACATGGTCGGCGAGACGAACCTGCTCGGCCGTCAGGGCCGTGGAGGTATGACCCGAAATGTCGATGCCGCGGCGGGCGAGCACGGTAACGGCGTGCGGCGCCGCCCGACCCAGCCCGCCGGCCGTCCCCGCGGAAGAAACCAACACCCCGCGCGCCGGCAGCGATGACATATCGCAACCGAGCTTGTCCGCCGCCAGTTTGCCCGCCAGCCCCGCGGCCATGGGGCTGCGGCAGGTGTTCCCCGTGCAAACGAGCAGGATACGCAGGGTTGCCAGGCGTTCGACGCTCCCCGCGTCGTAGACGCCGGGACGGACGACTTCATAGGTCTGATCTTTCATGCGCACAATGGTGGACGGCCTGCTGTATTTGGTCCGCCCGGCGTCAATCAGGAAGTCGATCTTCCCGTCCAGGTCGCGAAGCACTTCCTCGCCGGATTGCGGCGGCGGGTTGCCCGCCAGGTTGGCACTCGCCGCGACCACGGGTGCGGGCACGGCCCGAAGCAGGGCCTCCGCCACGGGATCGTCCGGGCAACGCAACCCGATCATATGGTCATAGTACATGGCCTCGCAAGCCGACGGATCAACCTGGGACATGATGGGCGCCCGTCCGGGGTCGGGCACGGGCAGGATGACGGTCAGGGGGCCGGGCCAGGCCTTGCGAATCAGCCGGCGGGCGACGGCATTGATCTCGGGCGCGAACCGCGCGGCATCAGCGCGAGCGCCGAGGTGCACGGTGAAGGCCTTCTCCGCGGCGCGACCCTTCACCTGGCGCAGGCGGTGCATGGCGGCGGACACATCCGCCCGCGCCGCCAGCCCGTAGACGGTTTCCGTGGGGAACGCCACCAGTCCGCCGGAGGTCAGAATCTCGGCCGCCTGGCGCACCGCCTCCCGGAACTCTCCCCGGGGATCGACGTGCGCAACTACCGTGGCCATGTTCAGTCCTTGCCCGGGCCACGGTACGCCGAACCACGGGAGTGTCAAGGCACGCAGGGCTCGCAAGGTCCCGGGACCGGTTCACGAAGCCGCGCGCCCGCATTGGGGCCGGGGGAATTCGGCGGGGCGTCGGCTCGCGGGCACCGCCGGTTCCGGCGCCGCAGCAGGCGGTCAATGGTGTCATAATATGGCACTTCGTTGTCGCAGCTACGGGCGGCGGGTCAGGGGCGGGTGAGCACGAATAAACGGCCCTGGATGGCCGACTCCTTGGATCCGGCGCAGGCGATCGCCGGCAGCAGCAACACCTGGAACCCGTGGGCCTCCGCCAGCGCCGCCACCCGATCCGCGACTCCACGAAACGGATCCGACAGCCACGCCGAGCCGCCGGGCGCCATGAGCGCTGCGATGCAGCGCAGGATCGGTTCATGGTCAACGAGCTGATAAAGAATGTCTGCCCCGAAGATGCGCTCCACGCGCCGCCCCACCGGGGGATGGTTCCAGTCGAGTAGCTCGAAGGCCGCCACCGGAGCATCGTTCAGCGCCGCGTTGTAGCGGGCGAACTCCAGGGGGATGGGCTCATAGTCCGTCGCGGTGATGTGCCAGCCTTTTCGAGCGGCGGCCAGCGACACCAGTCCCAGCCCGCAACCAAGCTCCAGGGCCGACCGGCCATGGCCATCCTCGCCGTTTAGAATGTGCTCGGCGAGCATCAGCGCGCCCGGCCACAACTCCACGCCGTACGGGGCGCGGTCCTCCTCGACGAAGCGTTGGGCGAAGTCCGGTTCATCGAGCAGTGCCGCGGCATCCTTGAGCCGCGCAATGCGGAACGGCAGGCCGGCGAAGCTGATGTTGCCGTGTTCCACGCTATGCCCGCGGAAATACGCGCGGCCGTCCTCCCAGGTGAACAGATCCGGTGCGGGCCCCATCACCCCAGGTTAGTCGGCGGAGATCGCCCGGACCAGTCCGCGCGACCGTCATGTCATCGCCGCTATGGGGGCGCCGCAGCCCTCGCCGGAAGCAGGCCGGCCAGATAGGCCTCGTACTTGGCTTGCAGCGGACGGGTGTCGGCGCCGAAGGCGCGCTTGAAGGCCGTGGGGGCGTCGAGCCCCTGGTCCAGGTGGCGCAGGAAGGCATCAAAGGAGCCCCGGTACTTCCCCGCGTCGGCGTGAATGAGGAAGTGGCAGAGCGCCCAGGACTGGGCGTATTGAACCGCGCCGGCATCCTCGGCGGTGGTGTGGTTCCATTGCTCCCGGCTCAGCGCCAGCAGTTGATCCACGGTGAGCAGCTGCGACTTCTCCCGTGCCGCGTGAAGGACTCGGCACCGCCACGCCGGAACCGCCCCCAGGACCAGCGCGCCCGCCTTCTCATCGAACACCCCGTCCTCGAAGTACTGTGCCAGACCCTCGTTGGCCCACGCCGGTAGCCGCCCGCCAACGACCAGCGCCGCGAATTGATGGAAGCACTCGTGCTTGAGCGCCGCCTCGACGCCGGGGCCGTCGAAGGTGTACACCACGTCGTCGCCCTCGTGGAAGAGTCCTCGGGTGGCAAGGGCCAGCTTGTTCGTTCCGGCTCCATCGGTGAACGCCGCCAAGTACCCCTGGCGGTCGGAGAAGATCCGTAGTCCAGGTTTCCGCCGAACCACGCCGCGAAACCCTTGGAAGCGCCGGTTGTACTCCTGCCCGGCGGCGTCCATCAGGGCCGCGAGCTGCATCACCCGCTCCCGGGGCAGGTCGCTTTCTACGAGGTAATACTTCGACTCGAACGTGCCCAGTCCGTGCCCGGCGGGCGGCGCGGCAGCGAGGGCCGCCGGAAACACGATCCATGCCATGCTATACACCGGCTCCTCGCCTTTTCTGCGCGGGTGTCAACGGTTCACGAAGGCCAGCCACGGCTCCACCAGGCGCTCGAGCAGTTCCGGCGTGAAGTGCCGGCGGGTGATGCTCGCGACTTCATCCGCTCCGCGCGCCTGGGCCAGTTCCCGCAGATACGCCTGGAGGTGCGCCTGGCCCCCCGGGTCGCTCAGCATATAGGCGACGAGGGTGTAGGCCTCGGCGTAATTCAGCGCCACGCGCTCGCACGGCAGACCGGGCACCTCCTCCTTGTTGTAGAACTCGACCGCGTCGGCCAGCAACACCTCCTCGAACGGCACCAGGCGCCTGGCTTCGGCGGCGCGGCGGACCACGGTGATGAGGTCGCTTCGCCGGCGTCCGAGGGCGAGTCCTTGCGGCGTGGGCCGGGCGGTGCCGTAGTGAGTGGCCAATCCCTCGTTCACCCAGGGGGGCGCCAGTGGGACGTGCCGCTGCACGAACTGATGAAACGCCTCGTGGAACAGCACTTCGTAAGTTTCCGCGGAGTCGGGATCGTCGCGCACTACCAGCAGACCGGCGGAGGGCACGAAAAGGCCGCGCGTGTGTTCGACGCGGTTGCCAAAGTAGGCAGCGGCGAACTCGTTGTACTGCGCTTCCGTCGCCAGGATGACGACTCGGAAGCGGTCGTCGGAATCGGGCGCGTCTGCGAGGGTGGAGCGGCGGCGCGCAGCGCTAGGCTCCAGCAGTTCGGCGAAGCCCTCGGCGTACTGCCCGTAGACGAACTCCAGACACCGGCCATACTCCGCGAGCCTCACGTCGTCGATGCTGCCCGCCAGCCCGTAGTGGGGCGTTTTGAGTCGAACGTTCAAATCCGCCAAATCCTGGAACAGGTTGCGATCCTGAGCCCGGGCGCCGGCCGCCAGCGCGAGGCTCAAGGCCCAACCCGTCAGCATCGGGAGGCGTGCCCGGGCGCTCATGAAAACGGATCGGGATCGCATCATCAGGGTGTTTCCCGTTTGCTCTCGCTCGCCGCGTGCAGCGCGAGCTCCGCATCCACACTGTCGAGCCGCTCTCCACAATGGGCGCGGCGAACGGCCGGCAAGAGAGTCGATCAACCGGCGAAAGCCCCCGGCGGCCTGTAAGGGCTCGGTGGGGGCACGTATGATGATATCGGCGATGGAGACGAAGTCCACGTGATTGAGCCCGGGGCAGCGGCGCGGAGCCATCGGCGGGCGGAACTGGTTGCCGCCCTGGCCGCGATAGTCTGCTACGCCAACATCCTGCCCAACGACTACTGCGACGACGGCGTACCCATCGTGGCGGAAAACCCGCTGGTGTACGAACCCGGGCGCTGGCTGGACATCTGGACCACGGACTACTGGTACCAGGCGAAGGAGGCGACGCCGACGCGCGACCTGCTGTACCGCCCCGTGGCCCTTGTCACTTACCGGCTGGTGCACGAGGCGGCGGGCGGTGCGGCCTTCGCCCAGCTCCTCACCAACCTCCTGCTGCACGCGATACTCAGCGCCCTGGTGGCGCGCCTGGGTCGGCATCTGACGGACAGTGGGACGGTGGCGCTGACGGCCGGGGTTCTGTTCGCGGTCCTGCCCATTCACAGCGAGGTGGTCGCCAACGTGGTGGGGCGCGCCGACCTGCTGGCGAGCCTGGGCACGCTGCTGGCACTGCTGTGTCAGCGCCGCGTCTCGGCGGCGGCGACGAGGGGGGCGTCCGTGCGCTGGCAGATCGCGGCGGCCGGCGCAGCCTTCGTGGCCCTGGGCGCCAAGGAAAACGGCGCGGCGGTAGCGGCTCTTGTTCCCGTGTTCCATCTTTACTGGACGAGGTTGGCGCCGCAACGGCACGAATTGGGGCGAAGTCGTCCCTTGCCTTCCCTGCTGACGCTCGTCTCGCTGCTCGTTCCCCTGGGCGTATATCTGGCACTCCGCTATCACGCCCTGGAAGGCCAGTTGGTGCAGAAACCGGCGCTTACCAAAACGGTGAACGTGCTCGTGGACGCCCCGGCGTGGCAGCACGTGCTGGGCGTCCTGCAACTCTGGGGCATGTACTGGTGGAAGACGCTCTGGCCCGCGGTGCTGTCGGTCAACTACTCGATCAACGCCGTGCGGCTGGCGACCGAGCCTGCCGATCCGCTGGTGTTGCTGGGCGTGGCGGCGTGCGGACTGCTCGCCGCGGCGTCCGTTGTCGCCTGGCGGCGGTCGGCGCCGTCGACGGCGCTGTTGGCCATAGCGCTCCTCATCAGCTACGCCCCCACGGCCAACGCCCTGGTGTTGATCCAGGTGTTCTTCGCGGAGCGCAACTGGTACCTGCCTTCGCTATGGTGGACGCTGCTCGCGGGAGCGGCGCTGGCGCGGGTCGCCCGGCGGCCGGCGGGGATCGCGGTGCTCCTGCTGGTGGCGGCGGGCATGAGCGCCCGGTGCTGGATTCGCAGTGGGGAATGGCGGAACAACCTGACCCTCTACGCCGCGGCGTATCGGGATCATCCGCAGGGTGTTGGTGCCCTGCGGCTCTACGGGCAGGAGTTGGTTGGTGTCGGCGACCTGAGGGGCGGCATCGAGCTGCTGCGTCGCGCCGTGGAGATCGACCTGGGATTCACCGACGCCCATCGTTCACTGGGTGTGGCGTACCTGCTTGCCGGTGAGGCTGGCGCTGCCGTGCGTCATTTGCAGCTCGCTGACATGCAGGTTCCGGGCCATCCGCCGACGCGCGCCGCCCTGAGCGACGCCCGGGCGCGGCTGGCGGAGGCGCAGGGTCGGCACCTGGCGGAACTGAAAACCCAGACCGACGCCGACCCCTCCAACGTCCGCGCCGCGATCGCCTGGGCGCGGGGGCTGCGGGAATCGGGACAGGTGGAGGAAGCCCTCGCGGCGTTTCGCGCCGGCGAATCGACGTTCGCGTCCGACGCTGACTGGCAATACGAATTCGCCGTCACGCTGGTGTACGGCAACCACCTCGACGCCGCCCTGGAGCGATACGCCGTATGTCTGTCACTTAATCCCGACGCGCCGGAACGGCTGGTGGAGGCCGCCATGCTGCTGCTGGAGCGCCGTCGCGGCGACGACCTGGATCGCGCCTGGGACCTTGCCCAGCGCGCCGACAGGCTGGCGCCTGAGTCGCCACAGGTGATGGTATGCCGGGCCGAGATTCTCGCCCTGCGCGGGGACATCGCCGGCGCTATCGCCCTGTACCGCGCCGCCCTGGAACGCACGCCATCCGATCAGCCGCAGCGCGGGGCCTGGGAGCAGCGCGCTCGGGCGCTGGGCAATTGATTCGTGTCGCGCCGCAGCGCCACCATCCCGACCGCCGGTGGTCGGCCCTGGCGCGGGCTTTATAATGCCGGGGAACCGCCCGTAAACGATGCTATCCGCGCCAGGCCCTTTGCCGCGTGGTTTCGGGCGTTCGAGTCGCTCATCGGCCCAATGCCGGCGGAGGCACCGTGTTGGAACAGTTCGCCATCGTGCATACATCCTGGGGCGCCTTCGGCATGGTGGTTCGCGGGCGCCGGCTGGTCGCCACGTTTCTACCCCAGACGGAAGGCGATTTGCGGAAGACGATTCGCTCGCGCTGCCCGGACGCCATCGAGAACGCGGACGTTCTCCGCGGGTTCCAGGGTCAGGTGTTGCGATACTTCGAGGGGGCGCGGGTGCGATTCGACGTGGAGGTGGACCTCGAGGCTCTGCCGGCGTTCCGCCGTCGCGTGTTGCAGGCGTGCCGCGGAATCCCGCATGGTCGGACGGCCTCCTACGGCGACCTGGCACGGGCCGTGGGTAAGCCGGGTGCCGCCCGCGCCGTGGGCGGAGCCATGGCGAGCAATCCCCTACCCCTGGTGATTCCCTGTCACCGCGTGCTGCGCTCGGACGACTCCATCGGCGGCTTCTCCTCGCCCAGCGGCATCCGCGAAAAGGCGCGCATGCTGTCGCTCGAAGGCGTGCTCCCCGCGGCGCCGTAGGGGGCGGGGGAACTCACGACGACCCGCGATACGTCGTCGCGCGATCCACGAAGCAGAGCTTGTTCCCGAACGGATCGTGCACGTAGAACGACCGTTCGCCCCAGGGCCGGCGGGCGATCTTCCCCGCCGGATCCCCATGCACTTCGCCGGCGGCAAGCGTGGCTCCCGCGCGCTTACAGGCGGCATAGACGCCCTCCAGGTCGTCAACGGCGAAGTAGAGCCACTCCGGGTTGGGCGAGGGTTTGTAGCCGTCGCCGTCGGAACGGGGATCGAAGCAAGCGAGGATCGTGCCGTCGCAATCGAAGTAGTGTCGGCCCTCCGAGACACGCTGGCCGGGGAACCCCAACACCTTCCCATAGAACTTCGAGGCACGCTCGATGTCGGAAACGGGAAGAATGACGCGGAAAAGACTGGGTTTCATGCGAAACTCCGTGGTCAGATTGGTTACCTGAGGGCGGCGCTGCGGGCGCGCTCCATCTAGCGGGAGATCCAATTACGGCCCCGCCGCCGGCGTGCCCGCTTGTTACACACCGCCCGGCGGTCAACGCCGAGTGGCACGGGCGGGGCGAAGGAGACGCCTCGATGCTACGCCTTCCGCAGGGCCTCGATCAAGCGCACGCGCGAGGCCCGCAGCGCCGGCGCCAGGGAGCCCGCCACACCCACCACGACGGCCACCGACAGCGCCGTGATCATCACCTGGGGCGTGGCCTTGGACTCATACGCCAGCACTGTCCATGTCTGATCGGAGAGGTAATCTTGCCGCGAACCATCCACCAACTGCCCCGCCAGCAGCCCCAGGCCGCAGGCGGTCACGCACACCAGCAGGGCCTCGATGACGAAGGCCGTCACCACGGCGGCCCGGGAGAAGCCGATGGTACGCAGCATGGCGATCTCCCGCCGCCGGCCGTCCACGGCGCTGTACATGGTGTTGGCAACCGCAAAGACGGCGCCGATGGCCATGATGACCACCAGCACAGTGGTGAGGAAGACGATCTGGCGGCTGGTGGTCGCCAGGTCATCGTAATAGGCGGGTTCGGACTTGGCCTGGAGTTTGACCGTGGGACCGTTGATGTACTCGATGGCGGCGGGCACGGCCCCCGGCGATTCCATGCGGAGCAACGCGCTGGTCACCAGCGGGCGGACGTAGACATCGGAGATGATGGTGCGCGGGGCCCAGATTTCGCTCTCCAGCGCCCCGCCTTTGGCGGTGAACACGCCCACCACCCTGAAGGTGCGGTTGGACAGCCGCCCCAGGTCCAGTGAGCCGCCGATGTGCAGGTTGGCGTAGCGCTCCTGCGCCGCGCGGCCCACAATCACCTCCGGCGCGCCCTGCGTGAAGCGTCTTCCTTCGACGAGCTCGATGCCCTCGTGTACGTCGAAGGCCGCGTCATCCACGCCGCGAACCCCCACGTTGGCGGTGAAGCCCTCCGGCTCGCGCCGCGGGATGGAGCTCTGTACGCACAACTCCTGGCTCATCAGGAGTTGACCGTCAGCGCTGCGGGCCACGCGCGGAGTCTGAACCACGCGGCCGACCTCCTCCGGCGTGAGCAGGCTGGTGCTCTCCGCCGTGGCACCCGGCGTCAGGACAATGACGTTCCTCCCCGAACCGCTGGCAGCCAGCGAGCCGTGCATGCCCGCGGCGAAGGAGAGCAGCACGGTGAGCACCAGCACTAACACGGAAACTACGGTGAGCGTGAGCACCGTGCTCAGCTTGCGCACCAGCAGGTTGCGGAAGTTGTAGGTAAGGGGCAGGATCACGGGCGACCTCGGGTATCAGCCTTCTGCACTTCACGGACCAAAAACGCGCCTGGGCTATTCGCCGTCATTTCGCATTCCGAATTCCGCATTCGCCATTCCGCGGTCGCGGCCAGATGCCGCGCGGTGTCACTCCATGTTCCGCAGGGCGGCAATGACCGTCAGCCGCAGCCCGTGCCACGAAGGCCAGAACGCCGCGACGGCCCCGATGAGCAGCGAGACGCCCAGGGCATGCACACAGACCACGGGGTCGATGTCGAGGTGCATGATGAGGGGAACGGTGTAATTCCGCAGCGGCGTGTGCATGAAGGCGACGTAGGGAATCAGCGCCCCCACCAGCCCGCCCGCCAGACACAGCGCCAGCCCTTCCGCCTGGATCATCCCCACCACCAGCCAGTTGCCCAAGCCCACCGACTTGAGTCTTGGTGGCGTCGGGGGCATTGGCGAACAGCTCGTCGATGGCTCCGCGAACGTAGTTCATATCCGCAGCCGAGGCGCATTTCACGAACAGGAACCCGA
Organism: Planctomycetota bacterium; assembly: GCA_016208685.1. Lineage (GTDB taxonomy): Bacteria > Planctomycetota > Phycisphaerae > UBA1845 > UBA1845 > JACQXM01. Next base: position 44,556 of record JACQXM010000062.1, read on the forward strand.
TGATGTCGTCGTCGAATCCGGCCTTCTTAAACTCCTCATAGACGTAATCGCGCCGGCACCAGAGGGTAATGGCGTCGGTGCTTTTCTCCGCCAGCGAGATCACATGGAACTCCAGCGGACGGTAAGGGGGCAGCGACGGCATCATGGTGACGCGATTGCCGACCTTCCAGCCCAGTTTGGCGGCCGTACCCTTGCCCACCACCATCGCCTGACGGTCGCGATGCCAGGCGTCGATCTCTGCCTGCGTAAGCTGGTGTTCGGGGAAGGTAGGAACAAAGGTGTCGGCCTCCAGGGCGATGGTAGACAGCGGGGTCGGATTGTCGGGCATCTTCCCGCCGATCCATCGCAGGCCGGCGACGGAGACGATCCGCCGGCGCTCAGGGTCGAGCGCGCGTATCTTGGCCACGTAGGACGTGGGAAGCGGATTGATGATCGAGGCCTTGTGGGTCACGGCCAGCCGCAGTTGCTTGGCGGAGTTGTCCAGGAACTTGTCGATGCCATCGACGGTCGCGGTGGAGAGCACGTAGATGGTGATGGGGAAGGCGACCGCAGCGCAGGTCAGGCCGGTGCGCAGCAGGTTGCGCGTCAGGTTGCGATAAAGGTAGAGCACGCGAAGCATCGAACGTCGTACCCCTTGTCGGATCCGGTCGCCGCTCCCCCTGCCGGGCACCGTGCCCGGAGGCCGCCTACGCCTCGCGCAGCGCCGTTACCACCTGCACCCGCGCCGCGCGCCAGGCGGGAAAGAGCGCCCCGACCGCCCCCACCAGCGCCACGCACCCCAGCGCCGCCAGGATGATCATGGGCGTCAACTGAATTTCGAACGCCAGCGAGGTGAAGGTGGTGGCCCCGAACATATCCTTGGTACGGCCCACCGTCGCCAGCCAGGCGGCGCAGCCCAGGCACCCCATGACCGCACCCAGCAGCGAGAGCATCACCGCCTCCAGCAGAAAGCCGGTGAGAATCTGTACGCCGGAAAAGCCGATGGTCCGCAGCATGGCGATCTCCCGCGTGCGCCCCGCCACCGAAGAGAACATGGTGTTGGCGATGGAGAAGATCGCCGCCAGGGACATGATGGCCACCAGCACGTAGGTGATGTTGAGGTAGATACGGATGTTCTTCGCCTGCTCGCTCCAGTACTGGGCCTCGGTCTGCGCTTTGAGCTGGATCGCCGGGCCGTTGATCTGCGTGATCACCGGCTCGGCCGCGGCACCGGGCTGGAGCAGCATGCTGGCGGAGGAGTACATGGCGCGGTTGTAGGCGTTCATCAACGAGGGCAGGTACCCCCAGATCTCGCTTTCCAGCGGGCCGCCGGCGGCGGAGAAGTAACCCACGATCCGGTACGGCCGATCACTGGCGTACCCCAGGTGAATGGTTTCACCGATCTCAAGCCCGCCGAACTGCTTGGCCGCCGAAACGCCGGCGATCACCTCCTGCGCTCCCGGGGCGAAGGAACGGCCCAGCACCTTGATGTTGCGGTGCACCTGGAGGGCGGTTTCCGTCACGCCACGCACCCCCACGTTGGCCCGCGTGGTCCCCTGATCGCGCACGCGGGGTAACTGCACCTGGACGATCATTTCCGGGCTGATCAGCGGCGCGCCGGAACCGGGCAACCGTTCCACCTCCGCGATCTGGTTCAGCTTGTTGTATTCGTCGGTGCGGATGGCGCTGTTGCTCTCCGAGGTGGCGCCGCTCTTGAGAACGATGAGCTTCCGCGAGTCGCTGGCGGTGGCCAAGGAGCTGTGCAAGGCGCCGGCGAAGCCGATCAGCCAGCAGAACACCCCCACGACAGCGGCCACCACCAGGATGTTCAGCCCCGTGGTGGTCTTGCGCACCAGCAGGTTCCGCCAATGATAGGAAAACGGCAACGCCATGATCGTCGTTAATCCCCGCGCCGGGCAAACCCTCGCGCCACCCTGCCCGTCCGCACCATCGCCCCTTACGCCACGCGCCGCAGGGCGTCCACGGTCCGCAGCCGCATCGCCTGGTACGCCGGCCAGACGCCCGCCAGAAGCCCCACCAGCAGCGCAATCGTCAGGGAGACCACCACCGCCAACGGCGACACCTCGATGCGGCTGATGGGTCCGAAACGGAACATGGTGATGGGGAAGAAGAGCAGGAACGTCGCCGTGGGAACCACCCCCAACAGCGACCCGATCGTCGCCAGCATGACGCTCTCCGCCATGATGATGGAGAACACCCGCGGCGCCTGGAAACCGATGGCCTTGAACACCGCCAGTTCGCGGGTTCGCTCGCGGAAGCTCATCATCATGGTGTTGCCCGCCACCAGGGCGATGATGAACACCACCACGGCGGCCATCACCTGCATGAGCCCGGGGATGTCCCCCAGCGCCTGCGTGAAGTTCGCCACGAAGGCGTTCTCATCTTCGGTCTTGGTTTCGTCCGGCGTGTTGGCGGTCATGCGGTCGATCTCCTCCTGCAGCGAGCGCATAGCCTCCGCCGATTGGCACTTGATCCAGAAGATGTTGCAGCGGGCGCCGTCGGCGTTCACCTCCTTGAGCGAATCCTCGAGGTAGTCGCGGCGGAAGTAGAAGAAGTTCGTTCGCATCTCGTTGTCGGAGATCTTGATGATGTTGAAATCGAGCGAGAGATACGGAGGCACGGTGCTTTCCAGCACCACGCGCTGCCCGACCTTCCAGTGGTAGGTCTCGGCCGGACCCATGCCCACGATGGCGGCGCGCTTGTCGCGCTGCCAGAGGGCGGTGTCCTCCGGCGTCAGATCGAGCTCACTGTAGACGATGGGGAAGGTGTCGGCGTCCGCCGCCAGACTGGTGAGGGCGTTGGGTGTTTCCGGCACCCGGCCGCCGAACCAGCGCATGCCGCAGACCGCCGACAGCCGCGTGCGTTGCGGGTCCAGGCCCTCGATCTTCCGCCGCAAGCCGTCGGGAAGGTAGTTGGTGAGTGTGGTCCGATGGTGCACGCCCAGGCGCAGTTCTTTCTCGTTGGCCTGGGCGATGCGAACGAACATGGCGACGAAGGAAATGGCGGAGACGAACACCGCCATGGGAAGGGCGAAGGCGATGGCGGTCAGCGCCGTGCGCAGGCGGTTGCGCCGGAGGTTCTGCATGAGGACGTAGGTGATGGTCATGATGAACCGGGCCTTCGCCGTCTGGTCCGCCGGAGTCGACGCCGGGCCGCACGGCAGCCCGGGCCCGCCGCCCGCCGGCGACCTGCGTCAGTTCACCGAGGCGGCGGCCGCCGCCCGCGGAGCGTGCATGGTGTCGCGTTCCAATACGCCCTTGTCCAGGTGCAGCGTTCGCTGCCCGTGGGCGGCGGCCTTGGGGTCGTGCGTCACCATGAGGATCGTCTTCCCGAAGTCGGTGTTCAGCAGGTTGAGCAGGTTGAGGATTCCCTCCGAAGTTTGCGCGTCCAGGTCGCCGGTGGGCTCATCGGCGAGGATCACCTCCGGGTCGGTCACGATGGCGCGGGCGATGGCCACGCGTTGCTCCTGTCCGCCGGAAAGCTGGTTGGGCCGGTGGTCCATCCGGTCTTCCAGCCCGACGACGGACAGCGCCGTACGCACGCGCTCGCGCCGCTCTGCCGCCGACATGCGGAACAGAAGCAACGGGAGCTCGACGTTCTGGGCCGCCGTGAGCACGGGAACCAGATGGTACATCTGAAAGATGAACCCCACGTGGCGGCTGCGCCAGGTGGTCAGCTCGCGCTCCGTCATCTCCTCCAGGTGGTAGTCACCCACGCGCACGCGCCCCGAGGTGGGTTGATCCAGCCCGCCGATCAAATGCAGCAGTGTGGACTTCCCCGAGCCGCTGGGACCCATGAGCACCACGAAGGTGCCGGACTCGATCCGCAGATCCAGCCCTTCCAGCACCGGAATCTCGATGCGGTTCTTGCGGTATACCTTGCGAACGTCCGTCAGCTCGATTGCGGCAGCGCCCATGCGTGTTCCCATCCTGCGTCCGTGGTCGGAGCCCTCCCCTGCCCTCGCCGGCGTGCATGCACCGGCGGTCAGACGCAGGCGGAGCCGCCAGGCCGGGCATCAGCCGCCCCGGTCGTGGGGAACCGGCGCCGGCGTGGCAGACCTATCCCCAGGCTCGGCGGAACCTGGTCCACCGCTCGTTGCGTCAACACGCAAGCATACGGGATTCTCGCCCCGCGGGGTAGCACCGGCGGTGTAGGCACTTGTGTGCCTGCGCGCCGCCCGGCGCTGCGGGACCGCTCCGCGCTGTGGGAACCGCCCGCGCTGTGGGACCGCTCCGCGCTGTGGGACCGGCCGGCGCTGCGGGAACCGCCCGCGCTGCGGGACCGGCTTTCCAGCCGGTCAAGAGCCGGTCAGAGCCATCCTGCCGGCACCGCAAGTGGGGGAACGGCCCTGATGGGTGACGACGGCTCCATGCCGCCGCAGACCGAAGCGGGCACTGCCACGTCCAGCAGCTTGCCGGCTCCCTCACGGTCGCGGCTCTGCTTGCTCCGCGCCAAGCATGGCCACGCAAGCGTGGGCCATGCCACGCGCCGCTCTCCCGGCGCGCCGGGATCGCGGTACGGATCGCGCGGCGTGGCGGCGATCTTCGCGCCTCTGCGCTGAAATGCCGCACGGCGCCGACTACCGCACGTTGAAGTACTTCGCCTGCCGGTGATGCACGATCAGGGCCGTGGTGGTCTGTTCCGGCTCGAGTTGGAACTCCTCGCTGAGCGTTACCTCGATGCGCTCGGGTTGCAGCAGCGGCCAGAGCTTGACCTGGTCCTCAAGCCGCGGGCAGGCGGGATAGCCGAAGCTGTAGCGGCTGCCCTGGTAACGCTGTTTGAAGATCTCCTGTCGCTCGCGCGCGTCGGAGCCGGCGATGCCCCACTCCACGCGGATTTGCTTGTGGATGTACTCGGCCAGTGCCTCCGCCAGCTCCACGCCCAGCCCGTGCAGATGCAGATAGTCCTGGTAACGATCGGCGGCGAACCACTCCCGTGCCACTTCGCTGACTCGCCGGCCCGCGGTCACCACGCTGAAGGCCGCCACGTCGTACACCCCGCCGGAAACCGGTTTGAAAAAGTCGCTTAAGCACCAGTAGGGCGGCTTGCCCATACGGGGAAACTCGAAACGCACCAGCTCCCGTTCGCGGCACGCGGGGTCGAAGATGATGAGCGTGTCGCCGTCCGACTGCGCCGGCCAGAAGCCGTACACCGCCCGCGGCGTGAGAATCCGCTCCCGTTCACAAACCTCCAGCAGGTTGCGGAGGATGGGCCGCACCTCATCGTTGATGTAGCGTTTGAACTCCTCCGGCGAGCGCCGCGCCTTGCGGTATTGCCATTGCACCTGGAAGAGCATGTTTTCGTTAAGGTACGCCAGCGCGGCGCGCGGCTCGACAAAATCAACCACGCGGCATCCCCAGAACGGCGGCGGCGGCACCGGTTCGTCGCGCGAGATGTTGGAGCGTGGCGGCACGTAACCGAAGCGGGTGGAGGCCTCGTCGTGAAGGTCCGCCGGGGACCAGCCCCCGGCCGACCCGGCGGCGACGGCGGGCGGAACCAGCCCCAGGTCCGCCGGCCCGCCGATACTGGTCTGGACGTCCCCGCCGCGCCGCGGAACGGATTGTTCGGCGGGCGTGGCCGCGGTTCGTGCCGTGGCCGGCGTCGGCCGGTAGCCCCCGGCCGCCTTTCCCCCCGCGACGATCTCGTCCATGAGGTGCAGCCCCGCGAAGGCGTCCTTGGCGTAGTGCAAGGGTCCGCGGTACTCCGGACGCAAATCCTGCTCCACGTACTTGCGCGTCAGCGCCGCCCCGCCCAGGATGACCGGCACGTCGATGCCCCGCTCGGTGAGCACCGCCAGGTTCTCGCGCATGACCACCGTGGACTTCACCAACAGGCCGGACATGCCGATGGCGTCCGCCCCGTGCTTCTCGTAGGCCTCGATGATGTTGTTGATGGGCTGTTTGATGCCCAGGTTGTAGACCGTGTAGCCATTGTTGGTGAGGATGATGTCCACCAGGTTCTTGCCGATGTCGTGCACGTCGCCGCGCACCGTGGCAAGCACCAGGCTGCCCTTGCCCCCGGCGCCCACGCGATCCATGTACGGCTCGAGGTACTTCACCGCGGCCTTCATGGTCTCGGCGGATTGCAGCACGAAGGGAAGCTGCATCTGCCCGGCGCCGAAGAGGTCGCCGACGGTCTTCATGCCGTCCAGCAGAATGTCGTTGATGATGTCCAGGGGGCGGAAGGTGAGCATGGCCTCGTCGAGATCGGCCTCCAGGTCGGTGCGGTCGCCGTTGAGGATGCGCTGCTTGAGGCGTTCCGGGATGCTCCGCGGCCGCTGCGCTTCCTTCGGCTTGTCGGCGGCCACGTTCTCGAACGCCTGGAGCAGTTCATGCAGCGGGTCGTAGCCCGGCCGGCGACGGTCGAAGATCAGATCCTCCGCCAGGCGGCGGTGGTTCTCTTCGATTTTGTACAGCGGGAGGATGCCGCCGACGTGAACGATGGCGGCGTCCAGGCCCCGTTCCCGAGCGGCATGCAGGAAAACGCTGTTGAGCACGCGCCGGGCGGCGGGCTTGAGGCCGAAGCTGATGTTGCTGGCCCCCAGCACCGTATGCACGCCGGGACACGCCGCTTTGATTCCCGCCAGGGCCTCCAGCGTTTCCAGTCCGAGTCGGCGGTCGTCCTCGTTGCCGGTGACGATGGTGAAGGTCAGCGGATCGAAGATCATGTCACAGGGGCGCAATCCGTGGCGCCCCACCGCCAGCTCCAGGATGCGCCGCGCGACAGTGACCTTGCGCTCCGCGGTCTTGGCCATGCCCCGCTCATCGATGGTCAGGGCGATCACCGCGGCGCCGTGCCGCCGCGCCAGGCGGCAGATGCGGTCCAGCTTCTCCTCGCCGTCTTCGAGGTTGATGGAGTTGATCACGCAGCGCCCGCCGGCGAGTTTGAGTGCCGTCTCGATGACACCCACCTCCGTGCTGTCGATGACCAGGGGAACGGTGACGTCGGCGACGAATCGCCGGATCACCGCCGTCATGTCTGCCGCCTCGTTCCGGCCCACGTACGCCGCGCACACGTCCAGCAGATGGCTGCCGTCCCGCACCTGTTCGCGGGCCATCTGCACCATGCCGTCCACGTCGCCGGTGGCGAGCAGCTCGCGGAATTTCTTCGAACCGTTGGCGTTGGTCCGTTCGCCGATGGCGAGGTAGGCGTTTTCCTGGCGCAGGGGCACGGACTGATAGACGCTGGCCACCGCGGGCTCGGCCGCCGGTCGGCGCGCCCGGGGACGCCGGCCCTCCATGGCATCCACCACCGCCGCCAGATGTTCCGGGGTGGTGCCGCAGCAGCCGCCCACCAGATTCACGCCGTCGGCCTCCACGAACTCCACCAGCCAGCGGGTAAGCTCGGCGGGAGTCAGGGCGTAGTGCGGCTTGCCGCCCACGAGTTGCGGCAGCCCGGCGTTGGGCTGAACCACGAGCAGGCGGTCGCAGTTGCTGCTGAGGTAACGAATGTGCTCGCTCATTTCCTGCGGGCCGGTGGCGCAGTTCAATCCGATACCCACGACTTCCGGGTAGGCTTCGATCGCGGTCACCGCGGCGGCGATTTCCGTTCCCACCAGCATGGTGCCCGTGGTTTCGATGGTGACGGTACAGAAGATGGGGACGGCGCGGCCTTTCTCGCGCATGGCGTCCGTGGCGGCGACGATCGCCGCCTTGGCCTGGAGAATGTCCTGGCAGGTCTCGATGATCAGCGCGTCCACACCGCCGTCGAGCAGACCGCGGGCCTGCTCCGCGTAGCTGTCCACCAGCGCGTCCCAGGTGGTCTGCCCGAGCGTGGGCAGTTTCGTTCCCGGGCCCATCGAGCCGAAGACGAATCGCGGGCGGCCGGGCTTCTCGAACTCACGGCACGCCTGTCGAGCGAGCTCCGCCGCCCGTCGGTTGGCGACGTAGGTCTGCTCGGCAATGCCGAACTCGGAGAAGACGATCTTGTTGGCCCCGAAGGTATTGGTGGACACCGCGTCACAGCCGACGGCCAGGAAGCCGCGGTGAATGTCCACCACCACGTCGGGCCGGGTGAGGGTGATGACATCCACGCAGTTCTCGTGGCCCTGGTAGTCGGAGAGCGGCAGGTCGCGGCGCTGAACACTCGTACCCATAGCGCCATCGAGCACGAAGACGCGACGGGCGGCAACCTCGATCAGGGCGGCGGAACGGTCGTCAAAGGGTCCGGGCATCATGGGGATTATATCGGAGAAGTCAGGGCGGACATCGACCCCGCGCCGCTTCAGCGTTCGGCGTTCTGTCGCTGCGTGGTGGTAGGCAGGGCTTCGAGTCGGACCTGTAATTCGGCGAAGAGTTCGCGAAGCGGCGCATAGGCCGCATGCGTGGCACGATCCCCGGCGGCCACGGCGTCGAGCTCCGACCGCCGCGGTTCGACATACGCCCGGGCGCGTTCCAGCAACTCCTCGTGGATGGACTCGGCGGCGGTGACTTGTCCCGCTTCCAGCGCGTAGCGGCGCTGCACGTGCAGTCGATACGCAATCCAGGTAGCAGGGTCGTGCGCATACCAGCGGGTGGGCACGGCCGGGGCATGCGGGGGCAGCGGCGCGGCGGCCGGCGCGAGGTCGGAGCCCGCACCTCGGGGGGGCGCGGCGCCGCCCGAGCCCGCGGCCTTCTCCGCCGCCGCGGCGGCTCGTGCCTGCACCGCGTCGTCCTGAAGGCCCCAATCCTCGGCGCTCCACCTCCCCTCCGCCCAGCGGGCTCGCATGCGGTCCAGGTGCGCCATTCGCTTTTCGTAGCTGGCCACGTCGCGGTCCAGGATGCGCTGCTGATCTTCCGTGAACGCCTGGCGCAGTTCGCCCAGCATGCGCTGGAAGCTGTCCCGTGCGTCGGCGAGCAGCGGTTCGCTTTCCTTCGTCCAGCGCGCGATCTGCTCCGGCGCAAACGGCACGCCCTGGCCGCGCGCCTGGAGGCTCTCGCTGGTCTGACGGAGTATCACTTCGGCGTTGCGGGTAAGGAGCAGCGCCGTCTCGCGCAGCACCATGCGCTGGAACCGCTCCTTCTGCTCCGCCGAAAGTCCGTAACGCCGGGCCACGCCGGCCGAGATGACGTCGAAGCGACCGGGAAGGTCCCACGGCGGGAGGCGCGAAACGTCGCGCACCAGTTCCAGGGCGAAGCGATCCGCCTCCTCGCCCCAACCCTGATCGCGCCAGATGTTGGTCATGGCGCGTTCGACGGCCGGGTACTCCCGGGCCCAGTCGAACGATCCCAACCGCTGCGCCAGCTCCTGCTGCCTGCGCTCCAACGCCACGTCCACCGCCTCGTCCGGCGGCGCGGCCAGGGCGCATTGCATGGCCAGGCAGAGCAGCAAGGCACGCGACATGGATGTCCCCTTTCCCGGCGACTCGTTCCCGATAGTATACGTTGCCGCGACAGCGCTGGTACAGAAGGATCGTTATGCCCGGAAGCCGACCGACACCCGACGTGCTCGCCCTGATCGTCTGCGATCAGATCATCACCGACCGCCTCACGGGAAAGCAGTCGCTGATCGGCATGTTCAGCAACGTTCATGCCCGCGGGTTCCCCGCCACGCATGCCCAGCTATGCGTGTTTGTAGCCCTCACCGACGGCCACGGCGAGACGGATCTCCTCATCCGCATCGTCGATTCCAACGACGCCCGCCCCCCCATCGTTGAGGGCAAGGGCCGGGTGCTCTTCAAGGACCCGCGGGCGATCGCCAATCTCGCGCTTCAGTTCCACGGGCTTACCTTCCCCGAACCGGGCGAGTACCGGGTGCAGCTCTACGCCGCCGGAGCGTTGTTGCGCGAGGCACGCCTGATGCTCAATGTGTTCCAGCCGCCGACCGGTCCGCGCCCGCAGGACCCGGCCACCGAAATCTGAAACCGCGCAGCGCTGCCTCGTGGCCGCCGCACGGTGCCCGGCTTGGTTCCAATCCGTCGCGATCCCGTTCCCGCGGCGACGGATAAGCAGTCGAAAACCGGAGGTGATGACCGGTGTGGGCCGTGGCTTGGCCCTCGACCAACGAGACTCGAAACCGGCAGGAACGCGTTACCCCGCGGAGGGCGCCCGTGGGCAGGCTGGCGGCGTTCTTCCGCCCTTTGAGGGCCGGGCGCCACACACCTGCCGTTTACGACACGTACTTGGGCACGCGGAGGCGCTTGGTTCCCGATCGGATGGTCCGGCCGTCGCTGTCTTCGAAGCGGGTGATGACCTCAATCTCATGCCCGGCGAGGTCTTTTGTCGCCCAGCGGAACTTGAGGTGATAGCCGTCGCCGAGCATCTTGGCACGCAGGGTGTCGAGCCGGCTGGTGGGATAGTGCCAGTCGCTGACCAGGATTCGCTCCGCGGTGCCGTCGTCGCCGCGGTCCAGGCGGTACATTTCCACGTGGAAGATGCCGTCGCGCAGCACGCCCCGGCCGGCGCCGTCGTCGAGAAAGACGCGGTAACGGATGCCCTCCGGGTCGCGGTCGCCGGTCTTGTCGAGGTTGAGCCACGGACGCTGTTCGTACAGGCAGACGACCTGGCGAATGGGCGGGTGCAAGGGCTTGCTGCGCGGGCGGCCTTGCGCCGCGCCGGCACCGGGCTGCGGCGATTGACAGCCGGCGGCGAGCAGCATCAGACCGGCCGCGATACCGGCGACTGTCCGGCGGGAAAGGCGGTCCCACAGCGCGAGCCGGTCCCACGAACAGAGCCGCGACCGTGAGGGAGCGGGCACCCGGCCGTTGGCGCTGGTCAGCGAGCCGCGGGCTTTAGCCCGCGCGGCCCGGGGTTCCCGCGCGAACGGCGCACTGGTGGAATCGACTCCCCCACCGCTGAGGCGAGGGGCCACCCGGCCGTTATCCGGAGTTCTTGGTTTCATTGCGCACGATCGGCGGTCCGTAGACCGGTTGTTCCGCGGTGGTAGAGGCCGGGCGCGAGATCACCGGCCCATAGGTCCGCGGCTTGGGGCCGTACAGGTCGCGCTCCTCGCGCCGCGCGGGGCCCGGCGCAGGTGCGGGGGCCTTGCCCGCGGCCGGCGTCGCCGGCGTTGCGGGTTGCGGACCCATGCCCGCCTCCTGCGGCATGATGCGCAGCCCGCCCATGAACGGATGTTGCAGGATTGACGGCGGCAGCTCGAACTTATCGCGCTGCTCCGTGGACATGCGGTACATGTCTTCATCGGTGCGCAGGATGTCCACGGTGAGCACCACCAGCAGTTCTGTCTTGCGATGGCTGACGCGTGTGGAACGGAAAAACGCCCCCAGGCCGGGAATGTCGCCCAGGATGGGCACCTTGTTCTCGCCCTCGGAATCCCGCGACTGGATCAAGCCGCCGATCACCACCGTCTCGCCGTCCCGGACGGTGACGTTGGTATCGACTTCGCGCTTGGAGAACACCGGCGAGCTGACCCCCTCGGTAAGCTGAATGTTCTCGCCGCTGATGTTGGAAATCTCCTGTGTAAGCTCGATGGTCACGTAGCCGTCCGGGCTGATGTGGGGCGTGGCGGTAAGGATGATGCCCACTTCCTCGCGGCCGATGTTGGAGCGCGTCTGGCCGGTGTCGGTGATCTGCGAGGATTCGACGATGGGCACCTCGTCGGCGATGGTGATCTTGCCCTCCTCGCCGTTGCGCACCATGAGGATGGGCCGGGACATGATCTCCAGCCGGCTGTCGGTCTCCAGGGCGTGGAGCAGGAAGCTGAAGTCCTCGCCGGTGATGGTGAAGTTGAAGCCGCCCAGCCCCGTTCCCGCGGCGCCCACGTCGGTACCGCCCACGAAATCAAAATCGCTGCCCTGTACCACGCCGTTGGGGCCCTCGATGGCACTGTCGGCGAAGTCCAGGTCCTGGCCGGCGATTTCAATGCCCAGTTCCACGTCGTCGCTGAGGGTTACCTCGGCGATGAGCACGGAGATCATCACCTGCGGCTCCGGGCGATCGAGCTGTTCGATCATGTCCATGGTGCGCTGGTAGCCGCGGCGGCTGGTGCCGTAGATGAGGCTGCTGCTGCCTTTCTCCTCATCGCCCAGGCTCTCCACGGAGACCTGGCGCTCGCGCTTCTTGAGCTTGGATTCTTCATCCTCGCCGTCGCCGAGCACCTGCTGCTCCTGTTCCACGAAGGCCTTGACGGCGTTGGCGAGGTCGGGCGCGGGGCGGTACTTGGTCTGGTAGACGCCCACCACGCGGTCCTCGGCCTCCTGCGAATCGAGGTAGCGGATGAGCTCGTCCACCATGCGCAGGTCCACCTCCGCCCCGGCGGCGATGATGGTGTTGGTGCGGGTGTCGGCCGTGAAGCGCAGTTCCTGGCCCACGCTGGCGAAATCCTCTGCCGAAATGGCTTCTCCGAAGCTGAACTGTCGCCGGGTCTCGCCCTCGGCGCCGCCGCCGCCGCCCGCTTCGCCCTGGAAGAGATCGGTGAGCTTCTGCACCATGGTCTCGGCGTCGCCGTTGAGCAGCGGGAAGAGGCGGATTTCGGAGCGGATGGGCCGCACGCGGTCGAAGTCGCGGATCATGGCTTCCAGCATGGTAATGCTGTCCGCCGGGGCCATGACCATGACGGAGTTGGTCCGCGGGTCGGGCTTGATCTTGATATCCTGCCGCAGGAGCTTGCGCACCACTTCCTTGCCCTGGGCGTCTTTGTCCAGGAAGGAGACGATGACCGCTCGGCCTTCGTCGGTTCCGGATTCCTCGCCCACGAGCGTCTCGTCCAGCAGCTTGGCGAAGTCCTCGGCCAGCGCCTGCTTGAGCTGGATCACCTTGACCATCATCTCCACCGCCGGCGAAGCGGTGTCCAGCCGGGCGATGACCTCGCCGATGTTCACCATTTCCGTGGGCGAGGCCCAGACAATCAGGGCGTTCGTGCGTTCGTCTGCCTGTACCGCAATGGCGTCGGCCCGGGCGCTTTCGCCCTCCGCCTGGGTCTTGAAGAGTTCGTCGAGTTTCTCCGCGACTTTCGCCGCCTTGGCCAGTTTGAGGGGGAAGATCTCGAATTGCCGCGCGATGCTCGAGGGCCGGTCCAGTACGCCGATGAGATCGAGCACCACGTCGTGGTCGTCGCGCGAGGCGCTGCACACCAGGCTGTTGGAGCCCTCCTCGGCGAAGATGACCACCGGCGTGGCCTTGACGTCCTGCTCCTGGGCGCGGGCCTCGAACAGCTTCTGCATGCGCGGAGCGAGCTTGCTCGCCGAGCCGTTCGTGAGGGGATAGACGCGGATCATCGCGGACTGCGGCCCGCCGGGGATGTCCAGCCGGCCGATGAGCTCCTCCACGCGCTCCAGCGCCTCGCGCGAGCCCGCCACCACCAGCGAATTGCTCCGCAGGTCGGGCAGCAGCGTGGGCGTCTTGAAGGTTTCCGAGGCACTCGCCAGGCCCTCGAAGAGCTTCTCCAGCATCCCCGCCAGCACCGTGGCGTCCGCATACGCCAGCTTAAAGAGCTGGGTGTCGTCGATGAGCGGCTGCGACTCCAGGGCCTCCACCAGCCGCTTGATCTCCTCGAAATCCTCCGGGCTGGAGGCCACGATGAGCACGTTGCTGCGCTCGTCGGCGGCGATGATGGGCGCGTCCTCGCTGAGCTCCTGCGTCTTGCGTAGGTCCGCCTTGCGCTTCCACAGGTCGTCGATCTTCTTCTTGAGCTCCGCCACCGAAAGCCGCCGGCAGGGCACGAGGCGAATCTGCTCGAACGCCTGCGCCGGCCGGGTGTCCAGTTGCCCGGTGATGGTCACGATCTCATGGAAATTCTCGTCGGAGGCGGACACCAGCAGGGTGTTGCTGGGGATGTCCACGCTGAGGAAGACGCGCTCGCGCTCCGCGGCCGACTTGCCAGGGTCGGTCTTCTCCACCGCCTCCATACGCTTTTCCAGCAACTTGTTGATCAGCTCCCCCACGCGCGTGGCGTCGGCGTACTCCAGGGGAATCAGCCGCAACGGGAACTTCAGGGCATTGGCGGGGGTGTCCAACTGCCGCACGATGGTCTCCGCCAGGTCGAGCTGTTCCGGGCGGCCGGTGACCACCAGCGTGTTGGTGCGCAGGTCCGCCGAGACGCCGATGTTGTACACCAGCGCCTTGCCCGGTAGCCCCTCAGGAACCGCATCCTTGGCACTGCCGTCGGGATCCTCGGGGAGCTTCTTGCCTTCCTCGAACATCTTCTTAAGCATGTCGGCGGCCTTCTCCGCATCGGCGAAGCGCAGGGGGAAAAGCTTGACCGCCATGGCCTCGCCCAGGGGCACGCCGTCCAGCAGGCGGATGAGCTCGCCGATGGGCCCGACGTTCTCCTCGACGGTGGCGATGATCAGGCTGTTGCTACCGTCGTCGGGGGTGATCTTGAGCGGCTTTTGCAAGTCGATAGGCGGCAGTTCCTCGATTTTGCCGCCGGGCAGGGCCTTGGAAATCCGCAGGCGGAAGATGGTCTCGTCGAGGGCTTCCTTGTCCGCCTTGGCTTGCGAGGTGAGCAGCGTCTTGACGACTTCGCCTAAGTCCTTGGCCTTGGAGTGCAGGAGTGGGAAGACGGTGAGCTTGGTTTCGCCCCAGCCCGCACTGGGCTTCACGTCAATCTGGTCGATGAGCGATTGGATCTTCTCTCGCTCGTTTTCTCGCGCCGTGACCGTAATCGTGTTGTTGGCGTTGTTGGGGATGATCTGGAGCCTGGTCTTATCCTTCGGTATGCCCCTCGATTTCTCGAACTGCTCCAGGACCTTCACGAGCTCCTTGGCCACATCCGTGGCTTTGCGATTCTTCACTTCGAAGGTCATTAGATCGACCCGTCCCATCGGATCGGGCACGGCGTCGACCTCCTCAATGACATGAAGTACGAAATCGATGTCCTTCGGCAGCGCGCCCACCAGCAGGATGGTCGGCGTCAGCGCGGTGAGCGTGATCTGTTCTTCGTCGCGCTGGTTGGGAAAGCGCGTCGCGTCGCGAAGGGCTTCCTGCACCGTGCGGGCGATCTCCTTGGCGTCGCGCTCCTTGACCTGAATGACGCGCAGCTCTTTCTGCTCAATCTCCTGATCCAGGGCCTTGATGAGCAGTTCGATGGTCTTGACCGCCTCTTCCGGCCCCTTGAGGATGACCTTGCCGCCGACGTATTCCACCTGCACCTCGGCCCCCAAAAGGCGGTTGATCACCGCCGGGTCGAGGCTCTTGACCAGTTCGTTGACGCGGTCCGGCTTGCGGGCGACGGTGGTTCGCGCTCCCGTACGGTCGGCGGCGGCAGGCGGCACGACGGCCGGCTCACCGGCCGGTTGGTCGCCGGGCTGCGCTGCGCCGGGTCGGGCGGGCGCGGGCTGCGCCGCGTCGCGCCCCGCGGATTCGGCATCCGTGGTTTCGTCGGCCGGTTGGGGCGGCGCGGCGGGTTTGGCAGGCGGCGCGGGCGGCGTTCGCCGCTCACGTGGCGCCGGCTGCGATTGCCCCCAGGCAGGAGCCGCCAGGGCTCCGATTGTGGCCAGTAGCGCCATCAGTCGCACGCGCATGTACGTTCTCCCACCAAAGCGCTTCGCGTCCATGTTCATCGCCGTCCTCCGCATCCCTGCTCCGACCTATTTCGCTGCGATTTTCAGAAACCGCCGGCCGCGCCGCCGGCATTATCTCCGAAAGCCCGCGAGGGCTAAAGCCCTGTGGCACGGGCATCCTGCCCGTGCGCCGCGGCTGAGCTTGTGGGACCGGCTTTCCAGCCGCTCACCTTTCAGTACCGCGAGTGCTGACCAGCGGTCCTGATGGTCGAGGACCGCTCCATGCTGTCGCGGTACGGATCGCGCTTCGAGCTGCCGGATCGCAAGTCGCGATTCCTTCGGCATTCCTCATTCATCATTCCACATTCGCCCGGTAATCGACTCCCCCACCGCTGAAGCGGTGGGCCACCCGACCGCGGCATAGATCCTTCATCGCTGCGCCGCGTACTTTGCCCGCTCCCTTACGGTCGCGGCTCTGTTTTGACGTTCCGCCTTGCGCATTCCACATTCCACATTCCACATTCCACATTCCGCATTCACCATTCACCATTCCATCGCGGCCCGCGGGCGCGATGGCTATGGCCGCGAGGGCTGCGGCTGCGAGCGCGGGCGGCTCGGCGCGCTCGAGGGACTGCGCCGGCCACTGCTCGGGCTGCGCGTGGGGCGATCCCCTTCCACCGCCGGGTTGGTCAACTGGTCGATCAGCCGCTGAATGTCCTCGACGGGGATGTTGTCGGTCTTCAGGATGGTCGTCGCGGTGTTGCCCTGCGGGCCCATCTTCTCCAGGGCGCGGGCCATCTGCTCCGCCTCCTCGAACAGCGTCGGCGAGCCGCCGACGATGAGCGAATTCGTCCGCGGATCGGGCTTAACGCTGATGGTGGGCGGCTGGCGGTCACGCCCGCCGGAGGCAAGTTTGACCGCCCCCTCGTTGATGCTTTCCTCGATCATCGGTGCCAGGTTACTGACACTCACGCCCGCGGCGATCTGGATGATGCGGAAGGTCTGCCCCTTGTTTTCCGGCGTGTCCAGCCGTTCGACGATGGCCCGGATGGCGGCGAGGTCCGTGGGCCCGGCCTTGGCCACCAGGGCGTTAAGCGTTTCGTTGGCCACGATCACCGGCGGTGCGACCTTGCTCTTGCCCCCGCCCCCGCCGCGCTGCTCCACAAACATCTCCTGCAAGCTGGGAAGGATCTGCCCCACGCGGGCGTGCTGAAGCTGGATGATCTGCGGCACGGCGCCCTGCTGCCCCTCGGCGTCCATGCTCCGCGCGAGCTGTTCCAGGCGGTCCACCTTCTCCTTCACGCCGCTGATCACCACGGCGTTGGTCTGCGGCAGCACGCTGACCCGAGTGTCGCCCACCAGGTCCGCCGAGGCGCCCCGGCCGCCACCCGCGCCCGGCTTACGAAGAAAATCCTGCATGGCGGTCTGGATCTCCGTGGCGTCGCTGTAGAGCAGCGTGACCACGCGGACCTCCTCGCCCACCAGCGCCTCCTTGGTATCCAGGGCCGCGATCATCTCCTCCACGCGCTTCATGTTCTCCGGCGAAGCAGAGACGGCCACGGTGTTCGACGTGGTCTCGGCCACTGCGGTGACCGTGTCGCGGGGGTTGCGGCTGTCGCCCTTGAAGAGCTTGCCTATCGCCTCCTGGATGGCGAACGCGTCGGCGTACACCAGCTTGATGGTCTTGACCTGCGGCTTGGTGGCCACGCCCTCGGTGTTGAGGCTGGCGACGACCTCCTTGATGCGCACGTGATTGGACTCGCTGGCGGTGACCACCACCGTCTGCGTGCCGGCGTCGGCGACAGCAACGATCTGGTCCTTCTGCGCGATGCGCTTGGTGGCGCCGCCGGGCTGGCTTTGCTGGTTCTTGGTCCATTCGCGGATGAGGTTCACCACGGCGTTGGGATCGGCATTGACGGAATACACCTTGGTGGCCATCGCCGCTCCGCCCGCGACCTCCGGACGATCAAGCTGCGCCACGCGCTCCTTGATGAACGCCAGATTGCTTTCGCTCGCCTGCACGATGATCTGATTGGCGTTGGCGTCGGGCGTGACCACCACGGTCATGTCCTGCGGCGGCTGCGGGGCTGCGCGGCCGGCGCCGGTGACGGCGGCTTTCTTCTTGTCCTCGAAGAAGCGCATGACCGACTCGGCCACGTCTTCCGCCAGGGCGTGCTTGAGCGTGATGGTCTCGGTGATCGCGGCCGCCCCCGCTTGCGACTCCAGCGGGTCGATGAACGAGCGCTTGATCTCGTCGAGCTGCTTTTGCGTGCCGCGCACCACTACCATGTTGAGCGCCAGGTTGGCCTCGGCGGCGGGCGGCGTTTCGCCCTCGACCGTCTTGAGACTCCAGAGCTTGTTGATGTTGCCGGCCACTTCCTGGGCGCTGGCGGTTTTGAGCACGGTCATGAGCACGCCGGGGGGGGTGGCGGCGTTGGCGGGCGTGTCGATGGTCTTGAGCGCGTCCTCCACGAAGGCGAACACCGCGGGATCGCCCAGGACCACCAGGGCGTTGGCCTTGTCGTTGACTTCCACGCTGAAGGGCTCGGCGGCCTGCGCCTGCGGCAGCCGGCGCATGTAGTCGGTGATGAGCTTGTTCATCGTAGTGTACACCGCCCGGGCGTCGGCGTACTGCAGGGGATAGATGCGCAGCTCGAAGCCCTCCATCTTCTGCGGCACGTCGAGCAGTTTGGCCAGGGATTCGATTTGCGCGAAGGTGGCGTCGTCGGCGAGCACGAACAGCCGCTTGCTGGCGTCGTGGGCCGTGATGTTCAGGTGCGAGGCTCCCGCGGAAGCGGGCGGCGCGCCGCGTGCCCCGCGCGTGGGGCGACGGGCCCCGCCGCCGGCGCCGTAGGCGGCATCGATGGCGTCGGCCACGGTGCTGGGCTTGGCGTATTGCAGTTGGATGACCCGCGGCGTCATAAGGCCCGCGGATTGCTCCTCGAGCTCCTGCACCACCGCCGCGATGCGTTCGTGCAGGCGCTCGGGAGCGGTGTAAAAGAGCACGCGCCCGCCGTCTTCGCCGATGAACTTGACGCCGGGCGTGGCGCCTACGGCCCCACCCTTTTCGCCGCGACCGGCCACGGCGGTGGCGGCCCGCGTGCCACCGAACATGGCGGTGAGCGTCTCGGCGACGACGGCGGCGTCGGCGTTTACCAGCGTGATGGTGCGGATGTCTTCCTCCTCAGCGGGGAGGTCCAGCTTCTCGATCTCGGCGTCGATCTCAGTAATCTGCTCGTCGGTCGCCTGTACGGTCACCAGGCGCAGGGGGGCGTAGGGGATGATGGTGGCGGTGGTAAGCGACGGCGCAATTTCGGCGGGCTTGGTGGCGTCGCCCTTCTTGGGCCTCGCGCCCCCGCCGCCGGTGCGGGTGAAGCGCGAGCGGAGGTACTCGGCAACCTCGTCAACGTCGGCGTGCTTGAGCTCGTAGGTCTTCCACACGCGGTCGGCCACGTCCTGGTTTTCCAGGTCTTTGATGAGGTTCTCGATGTAATCCAGCGCCCGCTGCGGAGCCATCACCAGAATGGTGTTGTTCTCGGCGTTGCTGGAGATCTTGATGTCCTGCGGGTCAACGCCCAGGTCTCCGATGCCGGTCTTGGCCGGTTCGACGATGGTCTGCGGCAATTGGGACCCCGGCCCGCCGGTAACGCCCGCGGGGACGCCCTGACCGGGGATGGCCGGCGTGCGTGAGGTGCGGCCCTTGATCTCCTCCAACCCCAACCACTCCTTCAGCAGCGCCTCGACGTCCGTGGCATTGAGCTTCTTGAGCGGGATGATGCGGTGCACGTTGTCGATGGGTTTGGGCTGATCGATGATCGCCAGCAATTCCTCGATGGCCGAGTATTGACTGGTGTCGGCGCGGAAGATCAAGGAGCGGTCGCGGGGATTGGGGTAGATGCGCACCATCGTGGGCGGAAGCTCGGGGATGGGCATCTGCGGTTGCTGCGGCTGCTGCCGACCCTGCTGCCCCGGTTGCTCGCCGGGCTTGCCGGGTTGCTGCTGCTGACCCTGTTGCTGTTGTTGCAACTGGCGTTGTTGCTGCTGCATCGCCCTTTGTTGCTGCTGAATCGCGAGGTTCACGTTCGCCATCTGACTCTTGGTGGCGTTGAACATCTCCTCGACGATATCCTGCGCCGTGAACACGTCGATGTACCGTACGCGGTAGATGCGGATGTCCGGCGGCTTGGGGGCGTTTTCCAGTTCCTTTTTGACGTCCTCCATCCAATCGGGAACGTCCTTAACCACGCCGCTGGGGCCGGTGACCTCCACGGCGCCGGTGTTGTTGTTGACGCGAATGGTGAGCTTGGCCCCCTTGTGCTCCCTGGGCTTAGCCTTGGCTTCCTCGTCGCCCGGCTGTGGCTTGGCTGCGTCGGTTTTGGCAGTGCCGGCGCCTTCCTGCTGACGGCGCGCCTGCTCCATGAGTTCCTGAGCCCGGGCGCGGATGATTTCGTCCATCTGTGGTTGAGGGACAGGGGGCGGCGGTTCCTCTACCGGCTCGGCCGGGGCATGCCCTTCGTCCTGCGGGTGCTCCTCGTCCTCCTGCCTTTGCCCCAGCGAAGTCAGTGCCACCTGCCGCGCGGCATGCTGCAAACTCAGCGGCAGCACGCAGGGATTGGCCTTCTCCTTGGGCGGCACGCGCGGGCCCGTCGGGGCGGCTTGGCGCGAGGGCGGAGCGCCCTTCTTTTCCGGCGGGCCGAGGCGCTCCACCAGGGGCGCGTCTGACTTCGGCGTGTCGTCGACAATCTCGATCTCGATCTCGGGGTTGCCGGCCTGTAGCATCAACGCCGTCTGGTAGGCAGTTATGCCCTGAACCGCGGAGATCACCTTGGTCTTGAGGCGTGCCTCTTCCTCGTCGTACTTGTCCACGAACTTGGCGATCAAGTCGCGGATTTCGTCGAAGCGCGATTCGTCGGGATAGCGGACAATCAGCGTCTCGCCCACCGGTCCGCTGCTCACCTTGGGCAGCTTGTTCGCCGGCTCCCACATCGCCTTGAGGATCGTCTCCAGGTCCGAAACCGCGTCGAACGACTTGGCGAACTTGAGCTCGTACATGAAGCGCGGCACCGGCGTTTCGACGAGAACCTCTACCTGCTCCTTGGTATCGAACTGCGCCACGATCTTGTCGATCTCCGCCAGTTTGGCGGAGGTGGTGGAGACGATCATGGTTCGCTCGATGTAGTCGGCGCGGAGGTAGATGTCCTTGCCCATGCGGGTTTCGGTGGTCTTGAACTCCTCCTCCTCTTTCTCTTCCTTGTCCTTGCTCTTGGGAAGGATGGGCGGCATGGCGCGGCCGGCGCCGGGAATGCCGGGCGTATCCCTGCCCGCGACGTCCACGGTATTCATGATAAGGTCCACGAGGTACTCGACCTTCACATGGTCGATTTCGTAGACCTTGATGACCCGCCCGGGCAGGGCCATGTCGTCAAGCTGCGTGACCCAGGCCTTCGCCTGCTCGACGTCCGCCGCCGGACCCTGGAGCACGACGGCTCCGCCGCCGGGGGCGGCGACGATGGACACCGGCGAAGAGAGCACCGGCTCCACGGTGGTCGGCGGCACGGGCCCCTTGCCGCCCTTGGCCGCTACCGGCCGCGCCGGAGCACCCATGAGCTCTTTGACCGACTTCACCATGTCGTCCGGATCGGCGTTGCGCAGGACCACGGTCTCGAACACCTGCTTGGTCTTCTCCGAGGGCTGGTCAAACTTGGCGATGAGCTTGGCGGCTTCGTCGATCACTGACTGCGGGGCGGCGATGACGATCTGCTTGTTGCGCGGGTCGGGCTCCATGTGGTAGCGCTTGCCGCCGTTGCGGGTACTCCGGCCCTGCAAGCGTGCCTTGACCGCTCCCGCGGCGGGCGGCACGGCCGCTCCCGCGGCGGCCTCCGCGGCCGGCGCCACCTCGCCGGCACTGACCAATTGTTCCACTTTCATCATCAGCAGCGGTTCGACCATCTCCACCAGCTCGGCGGGATCGGCGTATTTCACCGGGATGACGTCCACCTTGGTGATGCTGTCCCCGCTGCCGGGCTTGTCGAATTCCGCGACCAGGAGCCTGGCTTCTTCGATGACCGCCGCGGGGGCCATGATGACGATGCGCTTGTGGCGGTCGTCGGGTGCCAGGTGGTAGCGTTTGCCGGCGTCGCGCGCCGCGCGGGCGGGAATGCGCGGCTGGGGCTTGGCGCCGGGCACGGCGCCGACCGCGGGATCGGGAATCTCCTCCCCCGCCTCCGGCCCGATCTCCTGCACCTTGATCGACAGCAGCGGGTCGATCATCTCCACCATCTCGGCGGGCTCCATGTGTTTGACGTCGATGACCGCGAACATCTTCTCCGTCTTGTCGATGGGGGTGTCGAAGTCGGCGATGAGCGCGGACGCGGCGTCCACGATTTTCTGCGGCGCCGCGATCACCACGCGCTTGTTGCGCTCGTCCGGGGCGATGTGGTAGGGCTTGTGCTCCGCGGCCCCCGCCACGCGCACGCCGGCGGGTTTGACCTTGCCCGGCGCGACCTCCTCGACCGCCTCGACGACTTCGCCCGCCTGAATCAGCCGCCGCACCTGGATGGCGAGCAGCGGTTCGATCATCGCCACCACGTCGGCGGGGGCGGCGTATTTGACGGGCACGAACGCCACCACGGGGGGCTCGCTCTGCACCTCTTTGCAGAGCAGCGCCAGGAGTTCCTCGATTTCGGCGAAGTCGGCCTCCTCGGCGATGACGATGAGCTTTCCGGACGCGGACTGCGGGATGAACTGCGGACCGCCTTCGGGGCCGCCCGCCGGCTGCGGCGCCGCCGGCGCCGCCTGCGGCTTAGGCGCCCGCGGAGTCGCGGCACGCTGCGTGCCGTTGATGATCTGCGAGAGCGTCGCCGCGATCTGGTCGATGTCGGCACCGGGCGGACAATTCTCGTACACGCGGATGGCGCGGCTTTTCGCCTTGACGTCGAACTCTTCGATGATCGCCGCCACCTCGGCCATGATCGCGGGCGGCGCCTTGACCTTGAGCTTGTTATCCACCTGAACGATGGTCAGCAACGCAGGGCCGCCGCCTCCACCGGCAGGCACGGGCACCGGTACGGCGCCGGGCTGGTCCTTGCCGGCTCGACCGGGGCGCCGCACCGGCGTGCGGCCGGAGGCCACGCTTTCGCTGATCAGGGCCTCGATGGCCGCCTTGAGTTCCGCGGGATCAGCGTTCTTGATCTCGAAGGTGCGGGTTTCGATCTCCACGGCGCGATCGAACTCCGAGACCAGCGATTTCATTTCCTGAATCTCGACCTCGCTGGCGTCGAGGACCAGCACGCTGTCGTCGGTGGTTTCGCAGCGCACCTTGCCGCCCTCCTTGCCGGGGGTAGCGCCGGCGACGCAGAAGTTCAGGCTGTTGAGCTTGGCCAGGGCTTCGTCGGGCGTGATGTGCGTCACGTGAATCAGCGCGAACTCACGAACCCGCGGTTCACCCTCGAGTTCCTGAATGAATCTCTTGTAGCCTTCCCATTCGGTCTCGGTGCACAGGACGTAGAGCCGGCCCTGTTCATCCTCCGGGGTGAATTTAGCGCTGCCGCCCCCGGAAGGCGCGGCAGGGGCCGCCGGCGCTGCGGGAGTGGCGGCGCCCTTCTTGCCGCGGCGCGCCGGTTGGCTTGCGCCGCCCGCACCGCCCACGACGCCGCTGTCGTATTGCTGAAGCATCGAGGCCACGAACGAGGGCTTCTTGTTGATCAGCCGCACCACGTGCAGCGAGACCGGTTCCTGCTGCACGTCCATCTCCTTGAGCAGCATACGCACGGTCTCCAGCGGCTTCTTGCCGCCGGTGTACCAGAGGGCGTTGCCCGCGGGGTCGGCGATGATCGTCGCGGGCTGCATCGCTTTCTTTCCCGGCGTCGCCGCCGGCATTCCCGCCGGCCCGCCGCCACTGAGGAACTGCGTCAAGGTCATGGCCATGACGTCCGCGTCGGCGTAGTTGAGCTGGATGCGCAGCGGGCCGATCTCGCTTTCCACGTCGAAGAGGCGGATGAGCTCGCGCACGCGGGCGACGGCTTCCTCCGGACCCTTGACGATGATGGCGTTGCTGACCGGATGCGGAATCATGGTGACGTCGGCGGCGGTGACGGTCCCGGGCACGGCGGGGCTGGTGCTGGGCCGCGCGCGCTTGGGCTTGGCACCGGCCGGCGCCGGCGTGGGGGCGGCGGTGCCTTCCGCCGGGCCCAGCATCTGCTGCACGGCGGCAACCAGCGTCTCGGGCTCGGCATGCTTGAGTTCAATGACCACCGGCAGGTACTCGACGTGCGTGTTCACGTCGATGAACGGCAGGAGCAGTTTGATCTCGTCGATCTTCTCCTGCATGGCGCGGACGATGAGCACGCCCTGGGCATCCTCGGCGACCACGCTGCAATCGGGGCCGGACATCGCCGCCAGCGGGCTGGGCTCGCCCGGGCGACCCGCGGGGCGCGGAGCCGTCGGGCGCGGGGCGACGCCGCCGCCATCGAGCTGCATCAGGGCCCGCAGCTTGTCGAGCGCCTCGGAGGGTGACAGGAATTTGACTTCGATGATCTCCAGCTTACGCGGGTCCGAAGGCCCGGTGGGCAGGAAGAACTTGGTCGCCAGCCAGAGGTACTTCTCGACGTCGCTCACCAGCGCGAAGATGGCCACGGTGTTCTGTCCCTCGAGCGGCGTGACGCGCACGTAGTCGGCCATGAAGTTGCGGACCTCGTTGAGATCCGCCAGCGATCCCGAGGGAGGCGTGAACAGCACCAGCACCAGTTCCTCGGGCGGGAGGCTGGCGGCGCGGAACTCGTCGACGGTTCGGAACATGCGATCCGCGGGCATGATGCGCGGATAGTCGTTGACGCGAATGACTTCGAGGTGCGTGGGCCGGCGCAGCAGCCAGTAGGGCTCAAGCGGTTTGTAGCGGAAGAGCAGCATGCGCACGCGGGAGAGCAGGTCTTCGAAAGTGAGCTGCTCGTCGGTGACGAAGCTCACCTTGCCGTCGGGCGGAACCTCGCCGAGGATCGCCAGGCCGGTCTGCGCTGCGACCATTTCCATGAGCACGTCGTAGGTGGAGTCCTTGATGCTGAACTGGTACATCCGCGCCTCGGGCGCTCCCTGCGGCTCGACGGCGGGGATCTCGATTTTTCGCCCGTGGCCCTCGTCCGCGGCGGCGCCGGGTTGGGCACCGGGAAGTCCGGGACGGGCGCCGGGTTGAGCGCCGCCGGGCATCGCGCCGGGTTGCCCCGCGGCGCCCGTCTGGCCCTGCTGCTGTTGCAGGCGCTTGCGGCGCTCCTCGGCGCGCTCCGCAGCGCGCTGTTCGGGCGTTTTCTGGGCCGGTTGGGCGGGCTGAGCGCCCGGCGTCGGTTGAGGCGCGGGTTGTGCGGCCGGTGGAGGCTGAGGCGCGGGCTCGGGCGGCTGGGGTTGCGCCATCAGGTCGTCGATCTGCTTTTGCACTTCGGGCGGGATTTCGACCTGCGCCGGCGGCGTGCCCGGTTTGGGTTCGCCTACCTTGGCGGCCTCGTCAGCAGGCTGCGGTTCCTTGGCGCCGTCCGGAGCGTTGGGGTCCTTGGCATCGGGAGCCGGCCCACCGGGCTTGCGCGCCCGCGTCGGTTTCTTCTCCGGCGAGGGAGAGGCGGGGCGCGCGGGTGGATTCTGGGCTTGCGCGAGGACGTCCTCCGAGAGCCAGGCGACCGCCACACACGCCGCCACAAGCGCGGTCCATCCGATCCATCGGCGCCGCCGGTACGTTCGTTCCGTAGTCATTCTTGGTACTCCCACCAGGTCACGGCACAATCCCTTGCCGTTTGTTGTTCGATCCAGCGCCGGTGCGCCGTTGAAGGCGCGATCCGCGCCGCGGGGTCAGCCCTGCCGCTTGTCCACGGTGCCGCGTATCCGTCGGTCAGACTGGGCGCCGTGCAGCTTAGGGGCGCCCAGCCGCGGTCGGCAGCGACGACGGCGGCAACCCTGCGACCACGAGCGTCCGCCCCGAAATCACTCTCCCCGCGGCTTGTTCTTCCCCGCGGCTCCCGGCCGCGGCGTGTACTTGCGGCTGATGCGCGGCTTCTTTCTTACCTCCTCCGTTGGCTGCGCCGCCTCCTGCTCCGCGGCGCCGGGCGCCGCCGACTGCGCCGCGGGTTCCGCCGGCGCCGCCCCCGGCGTTTCCTGCGGCAGAGGCGGCCCGCCCTCCTGGGCGGCGGTACCATTACCGGTCGGCGCCGGCGCCGCCTCCGCGGGGGGTGCGAGCGGGCCGGTCGAGTCCGGGGCGGTCGGGGCGGCGATCTCAGGCGGCGAGCCCGCCGCATGCGCCGTCGGTTCGGCCTGGGGCGGCGCGGCGGTTTCGCCGGGCGGTGCATACGGCACGCCGAGCGGCGGCGCGACGCCTTCCTTGGCGGCAGGTTCCGCTGCCGCCGCCGGCTGGGCGGCGGCACGATTGCGCTCGTCGGCCTGACGCAGCCGCTCCACCGCCGCCTGGAGCCGTGGGAGGTTCACGGCCGCGTCCGCCTTCAGGTCTTGATCCAGCTTCGCGCCCATCGGATACAGGTAGTACTCACTCTGCCTACGCACGACCGCCCCGCGCGGATGCACATAAACCAACTCACCGCCGTCAAACTCTTCGCCCAGGGCGTGCGCGGTGCGTTCGTTGGTGCGCCCATTGAGTACCACGACCTTCTGGCGCTGGGCCTTGGTGTCAGTGCTTTCCCACATGCCCACAAGCTGCATCTGGCGGTAGTCCGGGAAGCGCTTGGGAGGCGGTGGGGCGGCGTCGACGATCTTCGTCTGTTCCTGCGGCACGGTCGGCGGCGGCGGGGGCGGCTCACGGACGGTTACCGAGATGGTATCCGCCTGGGCGTTGCCGCTGTCGTCGTTGACCTGGATGTTGTAGGTGGTTCGCTCGCGTACGCTCGAGGTATCGACGGTGGCGCGGCAGCCGTTGACGTTGAGCCCCTCGGTGGGTTCCCATTTGCAGGTGTACTTGCCGTCCCCGCCGGAGATGCTCACGTTGATCTGCGCCGGTTTGCCTTTTTCCACTTCGAGGTCGTGCCCGGCCTCGGCAACCAGCGGCTTGAGGTCCTCGAACTCCTTGAACGGCGCGCGGCGCCAGATGACGGTGTAGTCGGCGCCGGAGTGGCGCACTTTGCTCTCCGGCGGCTGGAATTCCGTCTCCACCAGTCTCTCGCCCAGCATCTTGTGCTGCGGCAGCACCAGAACTTCGATGGGCAGGCGCATGGCCACCCGGTCCGTGCGCTTGTTCTGCCGCGAGGTGCTTGCCGGGGATATGGACACGTTTTTCTGGCGGATAAGATGCGGCAGTTCCGCCGTGTCCCGGAGGAAGGCGACGACTGCTTCCAGGGTTCCGGTGGCGCTGACCGTCAGGTGCATGCGCTCGATGCCGGTCTTGGTGTCCCTGGCGCCGCGGCTGGGGGTGATGTTGGTTTCCTCGAGATGGTGCCGTTCCAGCAGCTCGTTGAGCCGGGCGCGAATGGCGTTCTCGACCTTGTTGATGTCCAGGGCGCCGGCACGCTCCGCCATGCGGCGGTACTCGCGCTTGGCGTGATCCACCCTGGCCTGCTGTTCCTCCAGTTTTTCCAGTTCCTGCCCCGCCTTGACGATGCGCTCGTCGAGGGTGACCAGCGGCTCGATCCACAGGGGGTAGGCGACGCGCGTGAGGAACACGTAGCCCACGCCGAGGCCGAAGACGCCAAGCAGGATTCTGGTTCGCCGATCCATGAGCGCTAGCTCGACTTCGTCCGTTTCCCGGGGGTCGTTGCCTTGGCTGCATCATCCAGGATGTCGATGCGGATATCCTGGAGGTAAGGGTACTTTTCCTTGGGCTTCTCCGACTGCGCCCCCATGCCGGCTTTGAACCGGGGCACCTCGCGGCCCTCACGGCGGAATTCCGCCAGGCGGTTGATCGCCTCCTGCGCGGCGCGGCGCGTCTTGCTCTTGGTCTTGAGCACCACGCGGTCGCCCTCCTGGTCGGTGTCGATCTCCAGCAGCACCAGCTCCTCGGTGCCGGGCAGCACCTGCATGATGTCACGCAGTACGTCCACCCACACATGCTGCGCGCTATCGAACTCGCGGAGCCCGTTGCGGCCCTCCACCAGTTCCAGGAACTTCTTGTTGTCGGTCTCCTGGGCGCGCAGCTCCGCGATGCGCGCCTGTAGCCGCGCCAGGGTGGCGCGGTCCGCCCGGGTGGATCCCGCGACGCCCACGGCGCCGGCGGCGGCGAAGAGCAGGACGACCGCGGCCACCACCGGCGCGCGCTTGAGTCTCTTCTTCGCCGCCGACTCGCTGCGCTTGGGGTGCAGGAAGTCGAACTGCAGCTGGTCCTCGCGGGCGTGGCCCAGCACCAGACCGAGGGTGGCGGCGAACGCCGAGGCCGCCGCTCCTTCATCCGGTTCCCAGCCGAAGCAGGCCGCGGGGTTGTAAATCTCCGTGGTGGTCCCCAGCCGTTGCTGGATGGCCTCCGCCAGCGGCTCCTCCACGCCCTGATCGCCGCCGATCACCACGTGGTCGATCCGCGCCCCGGCGTCCTTGGCCCGGTAGGCCTCGATAGAGCGCGTCAACTCCACCACCAGCGACTGGATGACGCCCTCGCGCGTGGGCCCCGCCTCGCCGGGCGACAGCCCGGACGGCGCCACCGGAGATGACACACCTACGTCACGGACCAGCGTCAGCCGCGGAGCTTCGCCGGTGCCTGGGGGGATCACCACCGACGCAGCGCGGGAGAACGCCAGCGCCGAACCACGGAGCAGGCTGATTTCGGTCAGCGTCGGCCCCACGTCCATGAACACCACACGGTCAGGAACCGCATGCCGCAACAGCTCGCACACCGCGATCTTGTTGGCGTAGGGGCGCAGGCCGACGCGATCCAGACGCAGACCGGCGGCCTCGAACGTGGCCTGGTACTGCTCCAGCACCTCGCGGCGCACCGCGGCGACCAGCACGTCGGCGGTAGGCGCTCCGGACGCCGCGGGAGCGGCGAAGTCGATGGCGGCGTCGTTGACGGAGAAGGGCAGTTCCTTGGCGATCTGAATCTGCACCATGCCCGGCAGACCCTCGGGAACGGCGGTGGGGAGCGTCAGCGTGTTGAGGGTCACCTGGTCGCGGGGGATATCCACCGTGGCGTGCCGAGTGGTGATGCCTTCCTGCTCCAGGGCGCGGCGAATGTGTCCGCCCATCTGCTGCGGGTTGGCCGGATCGACCTCGGTGGGGATGGGCACCGCCAGCACGCGCTCGATCTTCACGCCCCGCTTGGCCAGGTGGGCGTGGACGATGCGCAGCGTGCGCGGATCCCAGTCGATGGCCAGGATGCGTTTGGGCTTGGGTCTAGCGGGCACGGACGGCCTCCAAATCCTCCTCGCGTATCGGGTAATGTCCGCCAAGCTGCGTCAGGTCGCGGTAGTATAGGGTCTGGGCGATCGGGCCCGCCATGTCGATGACCACCTGAAGTCGCGAGACCATCCCGATATGGTCGGCGTATCCCAACGACTCAATGGTGAACTGCTGGCCTCGGGCAGTGATTCTCGGCGCCACCTTGGCATAGGTCTCCTTGTCGACCACCTCGTGGGTCACAAGCCAGGCGGTTGTCGCCTGCGCCTCGGCGTCCAGCGAGCCGCGCATTTCGACGATCGTCGCCACCTGCTCGGCGCTCAATCCTCTGATACACCGAAGCACCAGGGGCGGTGCCGTGTTGATGTTGATCAGTCCGGGCACATCCGCTTTATCCGGCGGAACCATAGTGGTGTGGTCCATCAGTACTGGGAGATGGGGCAGCAGAATCTCGGACCCCTCTACCAGCAACAAATCCGCCGGTGACTTTACTTCCGCTGCGCCGCTGTCACCGCCGGTTCCGCCGCTGCCGCCGCCGGCGTCCGCTCCCTCTTGGCCAGCGCCGTCGCCCGGCTCCCCGGTATCCTCGTCGCCTGTGCCCTCGCCCTCGGTACCTGGTGGCTCGCCGGGAGGCGCACCGGTACCTGGGGCCCCACCGGAGGCTGGAGCGCCGGTCGAGCCGGGCGTGCCCCCGGCGGGCGCTGCCGTCCCCGGCGTCCCGCCGGCGCCCGGCGTGGCAGGTCCGCCGGTTCCAGGGGGGTTTCGCTCGCCGGATGCTGCCGGGCCACCCTCCCGACGTTGCAGTTGTGTTTGGATCTTCCCCTTAGGTTTGCCTGGCTTCCCCGGAGCTACCGGCTCGCCCGCGGGAGGGGTCTCGCCCGAGGGTCGCTCGCCCGACGGTCGCGGGCTCGTCCCGGACGGCCGCCCGCCGGAGCCTGCCCCATCCGATCCCGAGCCCCGACCGGGGACTCCCCCGGCCGGAGGTTGGCCCCCGCGAGGCGGCGGTCCGCCAGCACCCGGCTTGCCGCCTCCCGCGCCGCCGCCAACCCCACCGGCGCCACCGCCGGTACCGCCTCCACCCGCCCCCCCGCCTCCGGCCCCGCCCCCGCCCCCGCCACCGGCGGGCGCGGGGTGGGCGGCGTCGACGATGAACTGCACGACGTTGGGATCATCCGGGAAGATGGCGGCCAGTTGTTCCGCGACGACGGCTTTCTCGCCTTTCAGGTAAACCCGCGGGCGGTTGTCGTTGGCGACGTTGGATTCACGCGAAAGCACCGTCAGGTAGGGAAACAGCCCGCGGTTCAGATAGCCGTCGGCGTTGTCCGAGGGGAAGGTGCGCTCGCCGTCGTCCTCATTGGGAGTGAGCAGGCCGTTACGATCGTAGTCCTCTCCATAGAGCACCCGCGGCGTGACCCCCTTGACCAGGAGCAGTTCCTCCACGGAATCGAAGGGGCCGTTCTTAATGCGGTAGGGATTCTCCAGGCGGCGGTAGTACTCGCCTTCGGTATCGGGCACGTCCCCGCTGGGCTGGTTGTCGGCGTCGCGCCAGTCGATGACGGCGTCCACGATCTCCTGGGGGTTGACGGATTCGTCGTCGGCTAAGGCTGCCAGGACGATGGTCAGTAGCTGGTCGGCGGTCGCCTCGTTGAGGTTCAGACGCGAGGCTTCGTCGGTGAGCCCGAAGCGCACGTACTTTTCGTCGTCCGTGGGATCGTCGGCCACGATGCTGAAGCGGTACACCGGTTCGTCGTCGCTGAATTCCTGGTTCGTTCCCCACTCCTGGGGGTCCTGCCGCTCCGCCCAAACGATGATGCGGTGCAGTTCTTCGGGGTTGTTGTACCAGCGCGACAGGTCATAGCGCGCCTCGCGGAGGAGCAGCTTGACGCGGTCCACGCCCGCTTCGGCGGCGAGCCGCGTCTGCATGCGGTAGAGCACGGCGCTGCCGGCGGCCATGTCGGCCTGAATGTGAAAGGCGAACATGGCGCCCACCAGCGCCACCAGCACCAGTACGAACAGCACCACGGGCAGGATCACCGCCGGGGCGCGCCGCCGCCGCGCGGGAAGGAGTGTCATGTCGTGGCACGGTGCGTTCACTTACGGCTCCCCCGTCAGTTGCTTCACGTAGTCCTGCGTCTCCCGGGTGATGCGGGAGCGGAACAGAGGATCAGCCTGGGAGAGGCGCACGATGACGGAATGGCGGGCGCGCGGCAGCGGCTCGCAGTCGCTGGGCTCGCGGTTCATGCACTCGCAGAACTCCTCCACCTCCTCGTCCACGTACTCGCCGAACACCGGCGGATGGTCGTCGAACCCCACGGTTACCTGCACCAGTTGCGGCAGCGGGTTTTCTCCCTTCACGTCCCAGTCGTCCCACCACTTGTGGCCGTCGAAGTAGCACAGGCGCAGGAAGTGAATCTCCGGGGCGTAGAGCTCTTCCCAGTGAATCTCCTGCACCAGCGTGTCCGTGCCCGGGATGCCGCCGGCGCCGAAGAACTCTTCGTCGAGCAGCGCCTCGTCCACTTCGGGGGGCAACGCGGCGTCCGCGCCGCCGGCGTCCGACCCGCCGGACGCGCCCTGCGCCTCGGGGTTGCGGTTGAACGAACGGCGCTCACCGTCGAACGCCTCACCGGTCTGGGCGCTGTCAGCGCGCGGCACGCCGAGCTCCACTCGCGCCAGCCCCAGCGGGCGTTCCCAGCCCTCCTCGTGGAGCACGTCGGGATGCCGCGCGATCTTGTACTCGACCTTCACCAGGTCGTAGTCGCCCGCCTGTTCCAGGCCGCGGCGCTTGCGGCGCTCCGTCGACTCCCGCGTGGGAACGCGAAGCGTAGAGAGCCAGAGCCGATCCGCCTCGCCCCGGACGCCCACGCGCCCGGCCGCCGTGATGGTGCTTGCCTGGCGGATCTCGGTGGCGATGCGGTCCAGGACGGTGCGCACCAGCCGCAGGCGCATGGCTTCCGTAGTGCCGCGGCGGCTGGCCTCCAGCGAGGAGATGTAGAACCAGAAGGTCATGGCGGTCAGCGACACCAGGATGCCCATGGCGAGCATGATCTCGAGAAGGGTCACGGCGGGTCGGCGCGCCGGCGTAGCTTGGCGCGCCGGCCGGCACGCAACCGCCGCCCGCAAGCATCGGTGCGTGTTCATCTTCCGCCGCTCCCCGCGCCGGCGCCGCCGGCGCCCGGCTCACCGGTTTCATCATTGCCGCCCAGGGCCCCGCTTTCCTTGAGCAGGTCCACGATGTCCGGCGGCAGCAACCCCGCGAGGCCGTCGAAGTCAATGCCGATGCCGCTCACCTTGGACAGGCAGGACAGGGCCTGCAGGTACTGCTCGGTCTCCAGTCCCAGCAGGTCGCGCGGGTTGAAGTTGTTGGGATCGAGGTCGGGGATGCCCAACTGCGCGAAGCAGTCGGAGATTCCGGCGAAGTCCTCCTCGGGCAGACCGTAGTCCGCGGCAAGGTCGATGGGCAGGGGCACGGGGCGCAGCGCCGTCACCGTGTACAGGCGATCGGCACGGGAGTAGTCGAACGTGTCAGGGCGATACTTGTCCTCGCGCTCGTGGTGCCAGATCTCCAGCCGCAGGGCCACCATGTTCTCCAGCGCCGTTTCTTCCGTAATCAGCACCCACGCGAAGTTCGGGTAGCGCGGCCCGAAATCGCCGTCGAAGACCGGATCGATGGAGTCAAGCTTGACCAGACCGAGGTCCAGCTCCGCGAGCTGCGATTCCGCGAGCATCATGGCCCGCACCTTGAGCTCCATCCGGGGAATGGCGCCTTCGGCATCCTGAATCTGGGCTCCGACCACCGCCAATCCCACGATGAGCAGGCCGGTGGCGATGACGGTCTCCAGGAGCACGTAGCTGGGACGCGCCGGTCCCGGCGGCGTGCCGCCACGTCGACATCGCATCCCGCGGATGACCGATCTACCGGTGGTTCCCGTGTGCGTTTTCATGGCCGCACCTTGAACTCGCGCAGCTCGAGCACGTCGTCCTCCGTCAGGACGTCGGGGCGGAGAAAATCCTGCCGCAGCACCGCCGGCCAGTTCTTCTCCTCGAACAGGTCCAGCTCCTCGTCATAGAACGGCCGCTGGACCCATGCCAGACCGGTGGCACCTTCGAGGATCAGCTCCACGCGAGGGTAGTTTTCCACCTCCTCGACGCCGATGTCACGCGGGGCCAGGGTGAGCACAAAGGTCGCCCAGTCGCTGGTGGCGTCGGGGTCGATGACCAGCGGCGGGCGGTAGGGATCGAACTCCTTGAGGGTCTCGTCGGGGGGCTCGCGAACCCCCGCCCGAAGCTGGCGGACGCGCTCGATGGTGGGGCGGCCGATCCGCACCTCGGCGCACCACACGTCGCTGTGGAACGTCTTGCCCACCGCCCAGGGCTCGGTGACCGGATTGAACACTTCCGGCTCACGGATGGCGTCGTCTTCGCGTTCGACGATGGGCTGGTTGTCGGTGCCCAGGGCGTCGACCTCGCCGTCCTCGGGGAAGCGCAGGCGATATCGTTTGCCGTCGAAGGCGGCGTGGGCGGCCGTCATGGAGAGGAGGGAACGCAGTTGCCGCGCCGACCCGGGGAGCTCCTCGCGGCGCAGCTCGTTGATGAAATTGGGCACCGCCAGCGCCGTAACCAGCGCCAGGACGCCGATGGCCAGCATCACTTCGAGCAGCGTCAGCCCCGCGCGCTCAGCAGCCCGCGGCGAAAAGCGGCCTACGCGATGTAGCACGGGCATCCTGCCCGTGAAACCAGGGGCTGGAAGCCCATGCCACGGGTTGTTAGCGCCCGCGCGGCCATGCCGAGGCGGACGGTCGGCCTCCGGGCGCAGAGGGCGGCGCCGCCGCGCGGCACGGGCCGCCGGACGTGTCGCCTCCCGCATTCGCCGGCTCGAGATGCACAAGCGGGTGTCCTCACGGGTCGCCGGGCGTTTCGCGCTACTTTTCGACCCAGTTCTTGATATCGTCGCTGCCTTCCTTGCCGCCGTCGTCCTTGCCGTCGGGCCCCCAGCTCCATACGTCGTACGAATCCTCATTCACCTCGCCGGGGCAGCGGTACGAATAGGCGTTGGCCCAGGGGTCCTTGAGCTGTTCGAACGACCCTTCCATGTAGGGTCCATCGTAGCGGCTTTCGTCACTGCGTTTGGACTTAGGCTGATAGAGCGCCGCCAGCCCTTCGTCGGTGTCCGGGTAGCGCCCCATGTCCCACTTGTATGCTTCCAGCCCCTTGCCGATCGACCCATTGCGCAGCACCGCCGCCTTGGCGAGATCGATCTTGGCTTTCTCCGCCTGGCTGAACAGTCGCGGCACCACGAACGCTGCCAGCAGCGCCAGAATCCCCGCCACCAGCATCACCTCGATCAAGGTGAAGCCCGAGCGACGTCGAACCGAACGATCCTTCATGACAAACCTCCTTCCGGGCCCAACCAGCCCGGACACAGAACCTCGGCGATTGCCTGTCATCCTTTCAGCGCCGAACCCATAGTCAGGATCGGCAACAGCAGCGCCACCGCGATACAAAACACCATCAGCGCCATCACCAGAAGCAGCAGCGGCTCGAGTATCCGCACGCCCAGGTCGATCTGCCGCGCCGTGCGTGCTTCGTTGGTGTCGGCGATCTGCACCAGCACCGTTTCCAGATTGTTGCTCTCCTCGGCCACGGCGATCATGTCCACCACCGCGGCGGGAAAAAGGCCGCTCTCGCCCAGGGGAGCGGAGAGCGCCGCTCCTTTCTTGACACTGTCCGCGGCCCGCTCGATGACGCCCGCGAGGATGGCGTTGCCCGCCGAGTCCTTGGCGATCTTCAGCGATTGCAGAATCGGCACGCCATTGTGCAGCATGGTACCCAGGATGCGACAGAACCGGCAGATGGCGACCATGGTGACGATCTTTCCCAGCACCGGGGCTCGAAGCCGCAGCCGTTCAAAAAGATCCCGTCCCGCTTGCGTGCGAACCAGCGTGGACCATGCGATCACCAGCAGTGCCAGTGCGATGAGCATCGGTACATAGTGGTCCCGCAACAGGTCGCACACTCCGAACAATGCGACGGTGAGGATGTTGAATGTTTCCGGCCGCAGGTGCTGCCGGAGCATGGGCACCACCACGAGCAGCAAGAGCAGCACCACTCCCGAGCCGACGAGCACCAGGATCGCGGGGTAGATCATCGCCCCCACGACCTTATTCTTCAGTTCGTCCTGCTTCTCGGAGAAGACGGCGATGCGGTGCAGCACGTCCTCAAGGAACCCGCCCTGCTCGCCGGCCCGAACCATGGAGGCGTGCAGCGGCGAGAACGCGAACGGGTACTTGGCCATCGCCTCGCCGAGCGCCATGCCGCCCGCGACCTCCTCGCGCAGCTCTTTGACAACCTGCGTCAGCGCGCCCAGCGCGCCAGGGCGCGAAAGTACGTCCAGCGAGCGCATCATGGGGACACCGGCGCGGAGCAGGTCCGCGAGCTGGCTATAGAAGGTCGTGAGCTGGTGGGTCTTGATCCGGCGTCGCCGGCCGAAACTCAGCGTGCCCGTTTCGATGCCCTCCGTCACCTTGACGGGGTAGAGCGCCTTTTCATCAAGCTGGCGCAACGCAACCTGGTAGTTTTCGGCGGTCAAAACACCGCTGACGGCCTGCCCGCTGCTGGTTACCGCTTTGTAGGTGAAACTCGGCATGGTCGTCGAATGTTCGGCCTCAAGCCGCCTTGGGAATCCCGCGGCGTAGCCAAGGGCCCGCGTTCAGGTGCCCGCCACGGGTCGCCGCGCCGCCCGGTCGATCCGTAAAATAATACGGCACAGTGGCTTACGGACGGCTCGCACCGGTCGGCGAGTGTAAAACCCGGCGCCGCCCCGTTGTGCGCATACCTGCGCACCGGCCTTTATACCCAATTTGACCCACGCCAATTGCATCTGCCAAGGGATCGGGGAAAGAACGTCCGATAAACACAGCCGGGCCCAGATCGCTGGTGAACCGATCGTCGGAATGCCCGACGCAGGGCGCGGACGGTCACGCCGACGGTTTCGCCGGTGGTTCCGCCTGATACTTGATCACCCGCACCTTCTCCAGCGTCACCAGGCCTTCGGTGACCATGACGTCGATGTCGGGGAGTAGCTCGTTGATTTTTGCTTCGCTGTCCACGATTTCGATGACGATAGGCAGGTCCTCGGAGAGCCGCAGGATTTTCGCCGTGTGGAGGCGACTGTGGGCGCCGAACCCCATGGGGCCGCGGAGGACGGTTGCTCCGGCGAGGTGTCGCTCGCGGGCCTTGAGCACGATGGCCTCATAGAGCGGGCGACCCTGCCATTTGTCGCTTTCGCCCAGGAAGATCCGCAACAGACAGCCTTCTTCCGGCAACTTCATCTTTCACTTGCTCCTACAGCCGTTCCGCCAGGCGGTAGCCCAACCACACCGCGGCCAGCCCCAGCCCGTTGCAGAGCAACACGTTGGCCGTGGCTCGCGCCATCTGCCCGTCGTTGAGCAGGGCCAGCGTCTCCCAGCCGAAGCTGGAAAACGTGGTGTATCCGCCCAGCAAGCCGACCAGTAGCGCTATGCGGTATTCCTCGCGAATAACGTACGGGCCGGTAAGGGCGGCGCCGAGAAAGCCGATCGCCAGACACCCGGTGACGTTAACGAGCAAAGTTCCCACTGGAAACGAACCGCCCGCCAGCCGCTGCGCCAGCCCGGCGAGCGCGTAGCGCAACATCGAGCCCGCCGCTCCACCGGCGCCGATCAGTAACCACTTAGTCATGCGATTCACCCTGCGAATGCCGCGGTCGCGTCAGTCCCCGCACCGGCCGGAAGAGTCGCCCCTGCAACCCGTCCGGCCCAGGACCCAGTCCGGTCGGCCGCTACGGTCCATCTCCCGGCGCCCGGACCACGAACACCCGGCCGTTCAGAATGCGACCGTCGCGAGCGTCGAAGGCCGGTATGGCTCGGCTCCGAGCCGGGACGACCTCGACCGTGAATCCGGAAGGGCGCAAACAATCCGGGAAGCGGTCGGCGGCGGGGCGGTTTATGTCGCTGATGTAGGCTCGCCCGCCGCGCTCCAGGCAGGCGGACAACAGCCCGGCGATGGGCAAATGGTTGCGCGGATGGTAGACGACGTCCGATGCAACGATGGTGGTGAACCGCTCTGCCGGGGGGTGGCGCCAGTCCAAGCGGCGCACGTCGCGAAGCGTGACCCCATTGAGCTCGGCACTGGCGCGGGCGAACTCCAGCGCCTCCTCGTCATAGTCTGTGACGATGACGCCATATCCCAGCATGGTGAGTGCAATGCCTGCCAGACCGAGCCCGCCGCCCAGTTCCAGCAGGGGCCGCGCCGTCCGGGGACACGCCGAGGCGACGTAGTCGACCAACATCAACCCCGCCGGCCAGAGCTGCGCCCAGTAGGGTGCTTCCTCCGGCGGAGCGTCTGGGCGGAGGCGATGCAGGGCGTGCGGCTCCCGGGGTCCCAGGAGGCGCACGGTGATGCCGGCGACGTCCACGGCGTACTCCTGGGTCTCGTAGCCGCGGATCATCGGCGACCCGCCTCCGACAGCGCGATCCACTTGCGTTGCAGGCGAAGCACCGACTCATCGACATCCAGACCGGAAACCTCCTCCGGGGTGACCCACGCCAGGTCCAGGGACTCCTCGCTGACGCGGTAATCGATGTCGCCGGTGACGTAGAGCCGAAATCGGATGTCATAGTGGAGGTGGGGCGGTTCGCCGTTGCGGGCGGGAATGGGATGAACGTCGACGTCGAAGATCTCCGGGGAGGCGGGCTCGATGGCCTGGATGCCGCTCTCCTCACGCGCCTCGCGCAGGGCGACGTTCAGGATGTCGGGGTGTCCGTCGGCGTGGCCGCCGAGTTGGAGCCATTTGCCCAGCTTGCGGTGGTGCGAAAGCAGGGCGCGCCGGCCGTCGGGGCTAAGCACCCAGGCGGAGCCGGTTATGTGGCCGGCGGGAAGGCGGCGATCAAAGCAGCGGGGTTCGGCGGTCACGAAAGAGACGATCCGGTCGTAGCTTTCGCGCTCCGTGGGGTATGCGGGCGTGTAGCGTTCCAGCAGCGCGAGCAGAGGGCGGCGATGCACGACGACACTCCGTAGGCCGGCCACAAACCCGGGAAAACAGGGCGGAATCCGTGTCCCAGGCTTGCGTCACCGGGTAGTCTTTCGATACACTGCATCGTAAATGCCCAGCCATGTCGCGTACATGGGGGCGCGCCGCGCACCCAGGCCGCCGCGGGGAGCGAGCCGGCCTGTCGCCGCGTCGCCATGAAGGAGGGATGTAGATGCTGACCGGTTTTCGTACGGTATCTTCAGAGCTGCGCGCATCGCGGCGAGGATGGCCCCTGGCGCTGGCTCTGCTGCTCGTCGGCGTTCCGGTCCGCGCCACGCCGGTGAGTTGGACGGGCACCGCGGGCAACTGGAACACTCCCGCCAACTGGTCCCTCAATCTGGTCCCCAACAATGCGGGGCAGACCTTTGAGGTGACGATCGGATCGGCCTCCCACGATGTCACCGTGGACATCAGCCCCACGATCAACACCTTGGCCAACAGCGGCACGTTGCGTCTGGGCAGCGGCTTCACACTTACCTTGGTGCAAGCCGGCGGATTGACGAACAACGCCGGCGGGCAACTGTTGGTCGGGCACACGGGCACCTCGAACATCGTGGGGTCGGTGACCAACACCGGACTGGGTTGGGTGAGCTCCGGCGTGCTCACGATGGACCGGAGCATGACCAACAACGGCACGTTCTGGCTGGGCGACGGGTCATTCACCGGCGGCACGGCGGCCCTGCGGCTGGCGGGCGACGCCGCCTGGAACGGCGGCGGTGAGGTGTACTTTTTCTCTGCGGCCTCCACGACCGCCAACCAGCCGTTGATCGACATCCCCGCGGGTCGAACGCTGACCAACAGCGCCACCCACCGCATTCACGGCGGCTCGGGCCGGATCGACGGAGCCGGGCGCCTGGTGAACCTCGGCCTCATCGACGCCGACAGCACCCTGCGTACCCTGCGCCTGGACGTCGACAACTTCTCCAACCAGGGCAACCTCTGGGCGCGGTCCGGTAACCTGGTGGTCGCGGTGGACGACTGGGCGAACTCCGGCACTATCCGCGTTTCCAGCGGCAGCCAATCGAGCTTCAGCGGCCAGTTGTTTACGAACGAAGCCGCCGGAATCATAGAGAGCGTGGGCGGCGCCGATCTGAGCCTCTCGCAGGCGTTCACCAACGCCGGCGTGGTCGCCACGGGGGGTGTGGGCACCATCCACTTCACGGGCAACAATACGCTGATCACCAACCTGCCTTCGGGCGTCATCGACGCCACCGCCGGCACCGTGTTCTTCAGCGGCACCAACGCCCTGGTGCAGAACTTCGGCG
This sequence comes from Planctomycetota bacterium, assembly GCA_016208685.1. GTDB lineage: Bacteria > Planctomycetota > Phycisphaerae > UBA1845 > UBA1845 > JACQXM01. The sequence continues at coordinate 83,572 of JACQXM010000062.1, forward strand.
CCCTGCGCGCCAACGAGGGAACGCTGGAGTTCCGCGGCGGTACCGACATGTTCGGCGGCACGGTCAGCCTACTGGACCACAGCGCGCTGAACGTGCGCGCCGGCACGACCAGCCTCTCCCAGGTGCACACCACGCTGGATGCCACCAGCACGCTCGCCGCAATCGACCAGGGCACGGGCGCGGCCACCTTCACTCACAACGGTGTGGTAACCAACAACGGCGGCCTGCTGCTCGCGGATTCCGACGGCGGCAACTCGGCGACCTTTAACCTTAACGGGCACCTGATCGACGTCGGCGGCACCATCCGAGCGGACGGGGGCGACTTCAACGTGAGCGACGCCGTGGTGGATGAGAGCGGCATGTTGTCTCTGGAGCTTCGCAATGGCGGCGACATCCGCTTCACCAACGTCGACTCCAGCGCCGCGGCCATGGACGTAACGTGGCTGGGCAACGGCGGCTCGCTGGTGTTCGACAACTATCGCCGGTCGGCGCCCGTGGCTTCGACGACGTCTCTCGACCTTACCGGCTGGGCGGCGACGGGCGGCGCCCTGACGGTGCAGAATTCCAGCAGCCTGAGCGGCAGCGGCGTGACGGCCCTGCCGGCGAGCACGGCGGTGACGGTCTCCAACAACTCGCGTCTGGACCTTACCGGCCTGACTCAGGCGCCGGCGGGCACGCTCATCGACCTGGTCTCCAACGGGCGGCTGGCGGCCGCCAACCTGACGGTGGACGGCGAACTCAGACTCCGCGGCGGCACGCTGGAGGGCAACCTGATGCTCAATCCCTCCGCCGTCTTCACGGTCAACAACCAGGGCACGAACCGGATCGCCGGCTCGCTCGGTTGGGTGGGCAACCGCACGCTGACGCTCGGCGGCGGCAGCGCCGGCCTGGGAATCGACGGGGGGCTGACCATCAATGCCGGTTCCGGCATTCGTCTGGCGGACAACGGCCAGCGGATTTTCGGGCAGGGGACCATTGTCAACAACGGATTGATCGAGGGCGGCGCGCCCAACACCAGCAACAGCACGTACGTAGAAAACAACGTGACCAACAACGTGGGGGGTATCATCCGTGCCTTCCGCAACGGCGCGGCCAACAACACCTTTTTCCAGTTGTTCGGCAACATCACCAACAACGGAGTCATAGAAGCCGACGGAGCCAACCTCTATTTCAACGGCGCCGACGTGGTGAACAACGCTACCTTGCGGGCGACCAACAACGCCGCGGGCAGCAAGCTTATCTTCCTCGGAGGCGCCACGGTCACCAACAACAACGGCACGACGACCATCGACGGGGCCTCCAGCGCACTCGAGGTCTCGGCGGGGTCGAACGTGGCGCTGGGCACGCTCACTTTCGCCAACGGCGGTGGCGGGTTCACTTCCGACGGCAACACGACGCTGACGGCCACCAACACCGTTTCCCTGGGCGCCGGCTCGCAGTTCACGGTCACCAATTCGTCGCGATTCAACGCCCCGGGCATCAACCTCGACGGGACGCTCGTGGTGCAGAACAGCGCGGCGGTCAACGCGCCCATCACCGTGGGCACCACGGGGCAGATCACCGCCAACAGCAGCATCGGTACGCTGAACGGCAACGTCACGGTGCAGGGCAGCGCCGGCAATGACGGCCGGATCTCCGTCGTGCAGAACGGTGCTCAGATCACCGGGACCGGCGTGGTCACCAACAGCGGTCTGATCGAGGGCGGAGCGCCCAACACCAGCAACAGCACCTACTTCGTCAATGATCTGATCAACACGGCGCAGGGCATCGTCCGCGCCTTCCGCAATGGCGCGGCCAACAACACCTTTTTCCAGTTGTTTGGCAACATTACCAACAACGGAGTCATAGAAGCCGACGGGGCGAATCTCTATTTCAACGGCGCCGACCTGGTGAACAACGCCACGTTGCGGGCGGTCAACAACGCCGCGGGCAGCAAGATCATCTTCCTCGGAGGCGCGACGGTCACCAACAACAATGGCACGACGACGATCGACGGCGCCTCCAGCACGCTCGAGGTGTCCGGTGGGTCGAACGTAGCGCTGGGCACGCTCACCTTCGCCAACGGCGCCGGCGGCTTCACCTCCGACGGGGGCACCAGTCTGACGGCCACCAACACCGTTTCCCTGGGCGCCGGCTCGCAGTTCAGTGTGCAAAACTCCAGTCGGTTCAATGCACCGGGGTTGAACCTGGCCGGCGGACTTACCGTGAACAACTCCGCGGCGGTGAACGCACCGATCACCGTCGCCCCCACGGGGCAGATCACCGCCAACAGCGGCAATGCCACCCTCAACGGCAACGTCACCGTGCAGCGCAGCGGACCGAACTTCGGGCGGCTCTCCTTGGTGCAGAACGGCGCCCAGTTCAACGGCTCCGGGGTCATCACCAATAACGGACTGATCGAGGGCGGCGCCCCCAACACCAGCAACAGCACGTTCCTGTCCAACGACGTCGTGAACGCGGCGCCGGGCGTCGTCCGCGCTTTCCAGAACGGGGCGGCCACCAACACCTTCTTCCAGATTCTGGGGAACGTTACCAATGCCGGGGTGTTCGAGGCCGTCGGCAGCAACTTGTATTTCAACAGTGCGGACGTGGCCAACAGCGGCGTTCTTCGCGCGGTGAGCAATCCGGCGGGAAGCAAGCTCATCTTCATCGGCGGTTCCACGGTCACCAACGCTGGCGGAAGCACCACCGTCGACGGGGCCAACAGCGCCCTGGAGGTCTCGCAGGGATCGGTCGTGAACCTGGGCACGCTGACGCTGAGCAACAACGCCGGCGGGTTCACCTCGGATGGCGGCACTTCGCTGACCGCCGGCAACACGGTCACGGTAGGTCCGCTGGCGACCTTCACCGTGACCAACAGCAGCCGCTTCAACGCCCCGGGGCTTACCCTGGACGGCAACCTCACGGTGCAGAACTCGGCCGCGGTCAACGCCCCGATCACCGTCCGTCCCGGCGCCCACATTACGGCCAACAGCGGGACGGCCACGCTGAATGGCAACGTGGTCCTGCAGGACGGCATCGGCAGCACCGGCGTACTCTCCCTGGTGCAAAACGGCGCCGTGGTCAACGGCACAGGCGTAATCACCAACAATGGGCTGATCGAGGGCGGCGCGCCCAGCGCCAACAACAGCACGTACCTGGATAGCACGGTGATTAACGGCGCCGACGGCGAGATTCGCGCCTTCCGCAACGGTACGGCCGTGCCCACGTACTTGCAGATCCGCGGGAACGTGACCAACGCCGGGATCATGGAAGCGGACGCGGCGACGCTGTACTTCACTGGCGCCAACGTGACCAACAGCGGCACCATTCGGGCGCGGACCACGGCCAACAGCGCCCTGACCTTCACCAACAGCTCGGTGGTCACCGACATGGGAGGCGTGCTGAACCTGCCCACGGGCAGCGTGGGCCAGATCGAGAACTCCTCGCGTGTGGAAGCCAACACCACGGTGTCACAGGGGGCCACGCTGTCACTGGTCAATTCCGCCCGGCTGGGCGGTCCGGGGCTGCTGGTGGCCGGGCAGTTCTTCGCCCAGAATTCGGTGGTGGTGTCGGCGCCGACGACTCTGGCGCCCACGGGTCTTCTCACCGCCAACTCCGGCAGCGTGACGTTCACCAGGGACGTAACGGTGCAGGCCGCGGGACCGGATGAAGGACGCATCTCGATCGTGCAAAACAGCGCTAGCGTCAACGGCGCGGGCACGATCACCAACAGCGGCATCATCGAAGGCGGCGCGCCCAGCAACAGCAACACCACCTTCCTGAACAACCCGCTCGTCAACAACGTCGACGGTATGGTCCGCGCCTTCAGCAACAACGGGGCGACGGGAACGGTGTTCCAGCTCGGCGGCTCTTTGATCAACCGCGGGCTGCTGAGCGCCGACGCCGCGACCCTCAGCTTCGCGGGCCTGTTCGCTGACAACACCGGAGGCATGCTCTCGGCAACCAACGGTGGAAGGCTGCTGTTCAACTCATCGTACCTGGGCGGAACCGGCGGCACGGCGACCGTCAACGGCGACGCCGGCCGGCTGGAGCTCTCCGGCGGAGCGACGGTGGGGTTGGATTCGCTTTCCCTGCTCAACGGCGGTGATGTGACCATCCGTGACGGCAACAGCGCCCTGGCGCTTCCCACGGCAGTGACCATCGGTGGCACGGGGGTGGCCACGATTTCCAACGGCGGGCGCTGGACCTTGCCCACGCTGACCGTCAACGGGTTGCTGTCGCTCCAGGGGGGCACGGTGTTCGGCAACGTCAACGTCGGCGGGACCGGCACGGTCAACGCCAGCGCCGGCGCCAACCTCATCGACGGTGACGTGGCCACGGCGTCCGGCGCTCTGCTGACCGTGAACCAGGGCGGAACCAGTCTGGTGCTCAACGGCGCCCTCACCAACGTCGCGGGCGCGACGGTGCGTCTGAACTCCAACACCACCGCACTGTCCGGGACCGGGCTCTTCACCAACGCCGGGCTGCTGGAGGCGGGCGCCTTCAACAACAACTCCACGGTGACCCTGAGCAAGACCCTGAACAACAGCGGCACGGTGACCGGCGCCTCCCTGGGCGGGGCGACCAACACCACGTTCCAGATCACGGCCGCCACCCTCACCAACAGCGGCAGCATCACGGCCTCCGGGGCCAACGTGCTGCTTAACGGAACCGCCGTGGCGCATTCGGGAACCCTCCGCGCCGAGGGCGGCACGGATCTGAGCTTCCAGAACAGCGCCGCGCTGACGAACCTGGGCGGGAGCATTCAGATCGACTCGGACCAAAGCATACTGGAAGTGCTCTCGTCGTCGAACGTCAATGCCAACAGCCTGTCACTCACAAACGGCGGGGACGTGCTGGTGCAGTCCGCCACGCTCAACGTCAACGCTCCCTTCATCGCCGGCGCCTCGTCGGTGGTAACGGTGCAGAGCGCGGGGGTCTTGGGCGGCGCGGGCGTGCAGGTGGGCGGCGTGATGAACGCCGGGCAGTCGACCATCAACACCACGACCACCATCGGGGCGACGGGGCAGCTCAACATCACCTCCAGCGGCACGGCGACCTTCAACGCCGCGGTGAACATTCTGGCCGCCGGACCCAATGAGGGACGGCTGTCGCTTCAGGGCAACAGCCACCGCATGGGCGGCACGGGCGTGATCACCAACAGCGGCATCATCCTGGGGGCGGCGCCCAACAGCGGCAACAGCACCTTCATCGACAACGGCCTCACCAACAACGCCGACGGGCTGGTCCGCGCCGGGCAAAACGGGGCGGCCACCAACACCTTCCTCCAGTTCAGCAACACCATCAGCAACGCCGGCATCATGGAGGCCGACGGTGGGAACCTGTATTTCACCACCGGCGCCAACGTGGCCAACAGCGGCACCCTCCGCGCGGTGAGCAACGCCGCGGGCAGCAAGCTCGTGGCCCTCAACGCCGCGCAGATCACCTCGGCCGGCGGCGGTGGAACCGGCGAGCTCACCGGAGCGGCGAGCGCCCTGGAGATCTCCTCCAACGCCGACGTGGCGTTCGGCACGCTGACTTTCGCGTCCGGGGCCGGCGGGTTCATCACCGGCTCGGGGTCCACGCTCAGCGCCAACAACGCCACTCTGGGGGCGGGCTCGACGTTCAACGTGCAGAGCTCGGCGCTCTTCACCGTGGGCAACAACCTCAACAACAGCGGCACCATCGCGCTGACCGCCAGCGCTTCGCTGGTGGCCAACGGACCGGTGACCAACGCCGCGGGCTCGACGCTCTCCGCGGCCAACGGCACGACGCTGGACTTCAACTCGGCGCTGACGGTCAACAACATCCTGGACATCGGCAACAACGTGGTGGACATCGACGGCGATCTGACCTTCGGCGCCGGCGGACGGCTGCGGGCGGTCAGCGGGGGGCGCATCCGTCTGGCGGGGGACCTCTCAAACGCCAGCACGCTCAACACCGACTTCGACTCTCGCGACCTGGTGTGGGAGCTGGACCGCAACCTCAATGCCGCTGACCCGCTGCTGCTGGAGGCCGGCAGCCGGAACCTGGGCAACTCGGCGGCCGCCGGGCTTCCCGACAACTTCGCCCTGGGCACCCTGCTGATCTCAGGCGCCGATGAGTTCGTGCGGCTTGTCGATCTGTTCAACAACCCCGGGGACGGCGCCGCCGACGCCCTGTATGTCTCGACGCTGACCATCTCTGATCCCGACTCGCGGCTGACCCTCAACGGACTGACGCTCTACTACCAGATCTTCAACGGCAGCATGGCGCAGATCGACCTTTCATTGGGCGGGGCGTTCACCTCGCTCAACGCCGCGCTGGGCATTCCGGAGCCGGCGACGGTGTTGATGATGGTTGCGGGCTGTGGGGTTCTGCTCCTGACGGCGCGAGGCCGTCGGCGCGGGCGGTAAGCGCCGGGTCAAGGCGGCGAAGCCTGAGCGCGGCGCGGCGAACCGTCGAAAGAGCCCGCCCGCCTTACGCCCCGACGGCGGAGTAGCGCTTGACGGCCCCTTGCCAGAGGAGGCGAAACAACAGCAGCCCGCCCGCAACCCAGGCCGTCTGTGCCAGCAAACCGGCGGCGACGGCGCGGCTGTCGAGCCTCCCGATGCACACCGCCGCGGGGAACCACACTACCCACTTAAAGGGCAGGAACGCGGCGATGGCCTGGAGCAGATCGGGGAAGAGCGTCAGCGGTGCCAGGCGTCCGCCGAAAAACAGGCTGGCGCCGAACCACAGTTCGCCCATGCCGTCCATGCGCGTCACCCAGAAGGCACAGAGGGACAGGTTGTAGCCCCAGATGAAGTTGATGATCGCGGCCAGGAGGAGCGCCGCCACGCCGCAGGCGGCCTGCGCCACCGTGGTGTGCAGCGCCGGGTCCGTGACCCAGGCCACCAGGGCCCAGATGGGAAGCAGGATCGCCAGCGTGAGCACCTTGAAAGCGGCGTTGGCGGCCACGCTGTTCCACAGGGGCAGCAGGGGACGCAGCAGTCGCACCGACATCGATCCGCTGCGCACGATGTAGCCCATCTCGTAGATATCCCAGGCGGTGCAGAAGTGTCCGACGACCATGGTTAGCAGGAAGTAAGCGGCGAAGTCCCGCGGGCCGTAGCCGCGAATGGTGGCGGCGTCGGGCGAGGCCCGGGCCGCGGCGCTCCACATGGCGATCGCTACCGCTGGATAGACCACGCCCCACAGCGCCCAGAGGATCATCTCCCCGCGGTACTGGAACATCAGCGCCAGGTCGACGCGGAAGTAGGCCCCGAGGGCGCGGAGGAGGCTTCTCATGCGCCGTCCCCCACGCCGCCGGCGAACACGCGGCGGATGACGTCTTCGATGGGGGGGTCCTGAACGGTGAGGTCCAGCACCGGCAGGTCGGCGAGGAGGCGGCCGGTGACCTCCGCGGTGTCCTCCTTGGGCACGCGCAGGGTCACCTTGCGCTCCTCGCGGGCGATGACCTGGCCTGCGCGCTCGAAGTCGTAGCCGTCCACGTCGCGGGTCAGGTCGATGGCCACCACCTTGAAGGGGGCCATGCGCGCCGTGAGATCGGCGATGGCGCCGTCGAAGAGGATGCGGCCGTGATCGATAACGACGATCCGCTTGCAGAGGGCGGTGACGTCGGCCATGTAGTGCGAAGTAAGGATGATGGTCGCTCCGTGGCGGTGGTTGTACTCCGTGATGAACTGCCGAATGCGCGCCTGCATGGTCACGTCCAGCCCCAGCGTGGGCTCATCCAGGAAGAGCACCGCGGGACGATGCAGCAGCGAGATGCACAGCTCGCACTTCATGCGCTCGCCGAGGGAGAGCGTGCGAACCGGTTTCTTCAGGATGTCCGCGAGGGCGAGCAGTTCGATGAGCTCGTCGAGGGTCTGGCGGCCCTGGGTCTTGTCCACGCCGTAGACCGCCAAGTGCAGGTGGAAGGAGTCGATGGCAGGCAGGTCCCATTCCGTCTGGCTACGTTGGCCCATGACCATGCTGATGCGGCGCAGGTAATCCGGAGCCCGCTTCCAGGGGACGTGGCCCAGCACGGTGGCCCGCCCCGAGGTGGGGTGCAGCAGCCCGGTGAGCATCTTGAGCGTCGTGGTCTTACCCGCACCGTTAGGGCCGAGGAAACCCACGACCTCCCCCGCGGCGATGGTGAGATCCACTTTGTCAACGGCGCGGACCTCGCGGTAACGGCGGCGCAGGAGACTGGCCAGCGCCGCGGTGAACCCGCCTTCGCGCTCCGCGACGCGGAACGTCTTGCAGAGTTCTTGCACTTCGATCTGGGTCATCGAGGGGCATTCTAGCGGGAAGGTCGGAGCCGGCGTACACGGAGCAACAGGAGCCCCACCCCGGATAGCACGGGTCTCGCGGACGGCCGTATCAGGACGGGCGCGAACGAGCGTGCCCCCACCTTACGGTTGCGGGCCGTTGAAGTTCGCGAGGAGAACGGCGAAGTCGTCGCGATCTACATCGCCGTCGCCATCGATATCGCTGGCGTTGCAGCCGGGGGGAAGCGGGGATTGGCCGAAACACGGGAAGAACGTCGACAGGTCGCCCATGTCCACGTCGCCGTCACCGTCGCTGTCGCCGGGCACCGCGGGTGGCTCGCCGCAACCGCAGCTATACTCAGCGCCCGGGATCATCGAGGCTATAGGGAGATCAAACGTGTTCAGCGAGATCCCGTCCTCCAGGATGCTGCATTCGCCGGTGCCACAGGCGCCAAAGGAACAGTGGATCGCGGTCGGGCTGATGGCCACGCCGTTATCACAATCCGTACCTTTCGGGTAGTAGCAGTCGCACATCACTACCTCGACTTTGTCGGCAAGAAGCTGAACGGTGACCGCACTTGGCCTGCACAAATCGCTACCTTCACCGGCGCAGTCCAGCGACCGGCGCAGATAGCACGGATCGTCCGGATTGTCGTTCCCGAGCGGAAGCTCGCAGAGCTGTGGCTCGCACGAATGGGTGGTGACTTCGATCGACCAGGAGTTCAGCGTGCCGCTGTTGGGCGAGGCATCGTCACCGATGGTAAGCGTCCAGGTCCCGTTGGGGTCTTCCCCGTTGAAGGCGGCCAGGGGCTCTTCGGGCACCAGCGTGGGTTTCGCCACCAGGTTCGTATAGGCGGTGTCGGTCACCAGATTGCTGGACAGATTGGGAAAGTTGTAAGGGGCCGGATTGCCCGGATCCGCATCATCGTCCCAGACCGTCCCGGCGAAGGCGTTGTCGTTGGGGCCGCCGTTGTCGGTGGTCAGAGTTACCGTGGTGCCTGCCGGCGAGGTAAGGGTGATGTCGAGGTCGGCGTTTTGGGGATGCGTGATGTCCGTTGCCACGGTGACCTTGCGGATCGACCCTAAGTAGCCGGCGAGGGTCATGGAGTCCTTCACGACGGCCGGTCCGGACGGGATCGGCAGTATGGGGCCTCTGACCTCCGCAGGATACAGGTTAGTGTTGGCCGACTCGGTCAACGTCGAGACCGACAATGTCCAACTCTCCAAATCTCCGCCGTTGCCGTCGGTGTCGTCACTGGCCGTCAGCGTCCAGACGCCGTTCGGGTCTTCGTCGTTGAACGCCGCGAGCGGCTCTTCCGGGGCGAGGAACGTCTTGCGCACGCGGTTGGAATAAAAAGCGTCGGTAACCAGTTTGCTGGACCCGGGCACATGCGGAGCCGAGAAGCGCGTGTCGGCCTGGTCGTCCCACACCGTGCCGTCGAAGACATCGTCGTTGGCGCCGCCGTTGTCGGTGGTGAGCGTGACCGATGTCCCAGCCGGGGATGTCAGCGTGATGTCCAGGTCACCGGAGGCGGTGTGCTTGAGTTTTGTCACTACGTTGACGTCCCAGACGCTGGAGAGGTTGTTCCGGACGCCGGTAACGTTGATCGTCGAGGTAATGGTCGGCGTGCCCGCGGCGTTGATGGTGATGGGCGTGTCGGTGGCGTCAAAGGCGTAGAACAGGAGCTGGCAACCCGCCGGCGGAGCGGGCACGGCCGCCCCCTGCGTGCAGTCCGCAAGGCAGCCGTCGGTCTGGTTGGTGTTGGCGTCGTCGCAATCTTCGCCGCATTCCGTCACCCCGTTGCCGCAGACCGCCGCAGTCTCAATCGCACAGTTGTGGCAGCCGTCGCAGGCCACGGTGTTGGCGTCGTCGCAGGTTTCACCGGGATCCACGGTGCCGTTGCCGCAGACTTCGAGGTTGCAGAGCGGGCCGCAACCATCGCCGGCGACGAGGTTCCCATCGTCGCACTCTTCACCGGGTTCGACGTTGCCGTTGCCGCACTGGGCGAACTCAGCCATGATGTCCAACGTCCAGCCGCCGCCCACGGTGCCGGTCTCGAAGTTCCCCGAATCATCCACGATGTACAGGCTCCAGGTGCCGTTTGGATTCGAGCCGATGAAGGCGGTCAACGTCGATCCGTACGGAGGCGCCGGCGCGGGGGCCGGGAAGAAGTCGGGAGTTCCGTGATTGGTGGGGGCATAGGTGCCGGAGGCAATGACCGTGTTGTCGGGAACCTGGGCGGCACCGTCGGCGAAGGTGAGGTTGATCGCGACGACGTTCGCATCGCCGCCTGCGTCGGACATGAGGAACGCGTTCGTTCCGTCCGGGCCAATCAGCAGCACGTCGACGTCGTCGGGGTTGGTGTGAGAGAGACCCGCCAGCGTCACGGTCAGCCCGCTCACGACGTATCCCGCCGGGAATCCGGCCACCGTGATGACGCTTGGATACGGGTCCGCCGGCGCGCCGGCGCCGTCGCCGGTACTGGGCGGCGCCGGAATGATGATGGGCGTGGGGTTGCAGAACGGCGAGCCCACGCGCACGCAGGCATCGCACCCATCGCACGCCACCGTGTTCCCGTCGTCGCAATCCTCCCCGGGGTCGACGAACCCGTTGCCACAACCCTCGATCAGGCAAGTCGGACCACAACCATCGCCGGCAAGGGTGTTGCCATCGTCGCAAGTTTCGCCGATCCCCGCCTGTGTTATTCCATCGCCGCAGTACTCCACGACGCAAGTGGACGTGCATCCGTCGCCGCTGGTCACATTGCCGTCATCGCAGCCCTCACCCGGGTCCACGAAGCCGTTGCCGCACACCTCGAAAAGGCAGGTTGGACCGCAGCCGTCGCCGGCTTGGAGGTTGCCGTCATCGCAGTTCTCGCCTGTTTCGATGATTTCGTTTCCGCACTGGGTAGCAACGGTCGTAAGACTCAGGACCCAACCGCCCGCGATCGTTCCCGTGTCAAACTCCGCGTCGTCGACCACATAAAGGCTCCAGTCGCCGTTGGGCCGCGAATCGACAAAGGCGGCGAGCATGGACCCATGCGGGGCGGCCGGCACCGGCGCGGGGAAGGCGTCGGGCGTTCCGTAGTTGGTCGGACGGTAAGTGCCCGCGGTGACGGCCGTTGCATCGGGGAGGGGGCCCGCCACATCCCTGAAGGTCAGGTCGATACCGGCCACACCGGTCGATGCGCCTGCGTCTGACATGAGCAGCACTCGGGTTCCGTTCGGCCCGATCAACAGAATGTCCACGTCGTCGGGGAACGCGTGCGAGAAGTCCAGGAGCGTTACGGTCAGGCTGCGGATGACTTCGTTCCCGGGAATCCCCGCAACCGAGATGATACTGGGGTACGGGGAGGCGGGTGCGCCGGTGGTATCGCCCGTGCCGGAGGCGGGAATTGTGATGGGCGTAGCATTGCTGAACGTGCCGGCCAGGGCGCGCGGCGCCAGGTTCAAGAGACCCACGAGGACGATCGCCCCTCGAGCTACCGGGAGTAACGGCTGTCGGCGCATCTTCTGATCCCCGAAACGGCGATGGGCCGGCTCTCGGCGCCCTCCGATTCGACGGAGGTGGCGGCCTACACGGGCCGGAAACGTGCCGGCACACACAGCAGGCCGACTCGCGCTATAGCAACGCCGGTGGCCAACGGTCCGATTTGACCCGCTCCAGCAGGGGCTCCGCCGCCTGCAACGCCATTGTATTGATGCCCGGCTCGGTTTCCAAGCGTTTTTTCTGTACCTATGCGGGTTTCTGCCGGGGAGAGTTCCGGTTGGTGTTTCCGGAATGGGGCGCGGCCGCCGCGATCGATCAGGGTGCTGCCATGTCGGAGAAGGTCAACGGCCTGCGGTGGAAGGCCCGGGTCAAGGTCTGGCACAGGCATACTGTCAGTGAAATGAAAGGCTGGAAGCCTGTCAGTCCGTGGCGAAAAGCGGCCTACGCGATGTAGCACGGGCATCCTGCCCGTGCCACGAGTTCTGACACAGGCTGCTATGCCATGAGTTTCGTCACAGGCTGCGGGGCTCGCGTCGAGTGTAGTGTATCGCAATGGTCTAACCGTAGGTGGATCGCTCTCGTGGGGCCGCGCGGGCTGAAGCCCGCGGCTCGAGACGGTTACCCATCAACGAGACCCTATACGAGTTTTCCCAGACCGGGCGGCTTCGGCATCGTGGAAACCCCGGCGACCGAAGTTCATCGCCGACGACGCCGCGCGCACGAACTCGAATCCCCCAACCGATGAAGCGATGGGGCACCTGTCGGTGCCGTGGAGCGATCTCAGGTGCGCTGTGGGACCGGCTTTCCAGCCGGTCAAGGCCGTGTGCCACTGCTGTGTCAGCAGTGGGATACGGTAGGACGCGGACCGAATGGTCACTGACTCGCCGCCAAGTTTCCGCTCACGAACGACCACTGCTCAAGAACAGTAGCACACCCAACCGTTCCACCCGCCCGCGTTGGTAGCCCGCATCCGTGCTGTTCTATCGGTCGACAAAGCAATCATCGGGCAACAGGTCCGCATTCAAATACTCGACACCGTCAGACCCAAGTGCGCCAAGGTCCTCGACCGTTACCACGCAGCGATTCCCTTCCAACATTTCGCTCTCGGCAAGCGGGCCAATGACGGCCTCGTCGCAGGGCGGACCCACAACGTAGTAAACGAAAGGGAGCCCCTCGTACCCCTCTGTAAGTGTCTGGCATTGCCTGAGAAGCCCCCCGCAAACCTGGATAGCAGGGGAGAAGTCGGCAGTCACACGCCCGTCCGGGCCCGTAGCGGTCGAACAAGTCTCCGCGTAAATACAGATGTATTCGAGAAGCGACAATCTTCGGGTCTCCCGCTCGGTCGAATCATCAATTGCGAGACAAATCCGGGCGTTCGTCACAGGGTCTTGCCCGTCTCCGGTCGTGACGCGAAGCAGTACCGTTTGGCGGCCATATAGAACCTCGGGTCCCACGGGGACGCAGCCCGAGAGCATGATAAAGGACAGTGCCATCACGCCAGTGATACACTTGTAATCAGCGATCATATCATAATCTCACGTGAAGTTCGTCAACTTGGCACGACCGTACAGGTCATACTACAAGTGCGGCCGTTGGTTTGGTGATTATCGAAGATCGTTTGAATCGATTCCGCTGTCGAACCGACAAACAGCATGGCGGCTGCACAGAGGTGCCAGCACTCATGGCGGAGTATTCCCCAACCGCGACGACTGCAATCTCGACATACAGAAGAACACGGCCTACGACACTTCACGACTGGTCGAGAGAAAGGCGCAAAATTCCCGTAGGTAAGGCAGTCATAACGACCCGTCGATGCATTTCCATAAACGGACACGACTACCGGCCCTCCAACACAGTTGCACGTCATGGTGCCACAGTTGGTCTGTAGACCCAAAGGATCCAATCGGGCTTGTGGGTTGGCATCCCCGTATAGATAGGAGACCATACGCTCCCCCAATATCTCCAACCGGCGCGGTTGAGCGAAGAAGGGCTCGGGAGCGCGCTCCAAGTACCTGCTTAATTGGTTGGTAGATTCGCGATGCCGGTTTTGATAAAACGCGTTTTCGACGTCGGAGTACAGGCCTTGATGCCGAAACGATTGGTTCACTGCCGTCGCCACCCGCCCTGGATGCCTCGCCGCGCCCTGCGTCAGGTTGTCGAAGGCGCTGGCGTCGGTGGCGTCGTAGTCGCCCTCAAAATCGAAGTCCACGATGCGGCAACCGCCGGATACGATTCCGGTACACGTGGTGCCCACCGTACCCTGGCCGGTGGCGGCTACGTTCTGGTCGCCGTCGCGATCGCCGTAACTGGTAAGCTGGTGCACGGCAAGCTCGCTGTAGGGTGAGCGCAGCGAACGGGAGCAGTCCGCCACCGGTAAAGCGGACAGGGAAGTCCGCGTCAGGACTGCGACCTGCCCGGAGGGAGCAAGCACGACGCGAGCGACTGGAGGGGTAGAGACGTCACGCTCGACCACGGCGCCGCCCAGGTCGGCGGCGAGAGGATCGTTGCACGTGACCAGATCGGGCGTTCGAGCCATGGCTCGGTCCCCGGGAGTGGAGTTCCTCGTCGCCCTTCGGGCTTTCCTCTCGGTTGCCTCCAGTATCGTAGCCGATCTTGAGGCTCTGGTAAACCGCGGCGTCGCCCGCGAGCGCGATTTGGAACCGGGCTCGCGCATGCTCGGGCGGCCGCTTCCGATGATGATCGAACGGCATCATCGCCCGGGCGTTGCCGTCCACCGCAGCGCCGCAGCGACGGCGAGGTGGTCCGAGACGCGATCCGGCCAGACGGCGTACTCCACGAACTCCAGTTCATCGGAGACGAGGATCCAGTCGATGCGGCGCCCCGGCCCCGAAGAGGGAAAGGTGAGGAGTTCCCTGTCCTCCGGCGCGTAGGGGCGCAGGTTCAGGCCGTCCGCCACTTTGCGAACCGCATCCTCGGCATCCGCCCAGGTGGAGTTGAAGTCGCCCATGACGACCAGAGGGAGCGATGGATCGCGCAGAGCGGCGAGGATTTCGTCGGCCTGCTTCTGCCGGAGGCGCTTGGACCCGGAATCCAAGTGTAACGAGACGAGCCGCAGGCGCCGGCCGGCAAAGTCGATCTCCGCGGTAACAAAGCCCTTTACGTGCCACTGATTGGCAGCGAAGGGATGTTTGGTGCACGCCGAGAGCGGCAGGGCCGACAGCAGTGCGGTCCCGTAGCGCGCCTTTATCGCCCCCAGGCCGGCGTCCAGGTGAACGCCGTGGTGGACGTGCGGATACTGCGTGGCCGTGACCAGGTAGGCCACGTGGTCGAAAGACCCGCTCCACGCGGACGCGGCGTCGGCCTCCTGGAGGGCGATCACCTCCGGGCGCTTGCGGTTGAGCAGCACGGCGACCGCGTCGAGATTGGCTTCGAAAGTGCATTTGGGGATGCCGAGTTGTCCCGGAGCGAGCCCGCGACCGTGCGCGAGGTTCAGGGTGGCCACGCGCAGCAAGTCCGGCGCCTCGCCACCTTCCTCCGCGCCTGCAAGTTGCGACGCAAACGCAACCAGCGACACCGCGACCGCCAAACAGAGCCGCGACCGAAAGGGGGCGGGCAACCACCGCGCCGCAGCGATCACGCTGCCGCGTCGCCTCTTGTGGGCGCTGTCGGGTCGCACACCCTGGTTGCGTAGGGGGGCGATCACGGCTGGTTCGCCAGCCAGGGCATGAGCGCCCGCACGGCGACCCCGGCGCGTTCGAAGGCCGTGTCCACGTCGGCATCGTGCAGCTTGCGGAATCGCGCGCCGCCGGCGCGGTGTTCCGCGATCCACTCGGCGGCGAAGGCACCGCCGCGGACTTCGTCGAGAACTCGCCGCATCTCGGCACGAACTTCGTCGCCGATGATCCGCGGGCCGCGCGTCAGGTCGCCGTATTCCGCGGTGTTGGAGATGCGTGCCCGCATGGCGCTGAGTCCGTGCCCATAGAGCAGGTCGACCACCTGCTTGAGTTCGTGCACGCATTCCAGGTAGGCGAATTCCGGTTCGTAGCCGGCTTCAACGAGGGTGTCGAAGGCGGCCTTGGTCAGCGCCGCCATGCCGCCGCAGAGGACGGCCTGTTCGCCGAAGAGGTCGGTTTCGGTCTCGCAGGCGAAGGTGGTCTGGACGACGGCGGCGCGCGTGGAGCCGATGCCGGCGGCCCAGGCCAGGGCGGTGCGGCGCGCCGCTCCGGTGGCGTCCTGGTGGATGGCGAGCAGGGCGGGAAGGCCCCTGCCGCTTTCGTAGAGTGAACGAAGCAGCGTGCCCGGTCCCTTGGGGGCAATCATCACCACGTCGACGTCGCGCGGCGGGGTGATGAAGCCGTAGCGAATGTTAAAGCCGTGAACGAAGCCGAGGGTCTGCCCGGCGCGGATGGCGGGGGCGATGTGCGCCGCGTAGATGTCGGCCGCGGATTCGTCGGGAAGGGTGAGGATAAGTAGATCTGCGGTGGCCGCGGCGTCGCGAATAGCTCGCGGTTCGAAGCTGTCGCTCCGCGCGCGATCCCCGCCGGCACCCGGGCGCTGCCCCACGACGACGGAAAGGCCGGAATCACGCAGGTTCAAAGCGTGGGCCCGGCCCTGGTTGCCATACCCCAGCACGGCCAACTGTTTTCCGCGGAGCACGCCGGGATCGGCGTCGGATTCACGAAAGATCGTCAGAGGCATCGTGAGTTTCACCCTTGGCGCCGGCCGCGGTTGCGGCTTCGGACCTCAAGAAACATGGTAGCCGCGTGCCCGGCGAAAGACAGCGGGCGATCGGGACGTGAGCCCGCGTGGAACGCAGTTGTGACGCCGGGCCCGCCGGCCGTGGTTCCGGCGGATCGTTGCCCGGCGTGCAGCGGCACGCTACAACATTCGGGCGTCGGTGCCGGGCTGCGGGGCCGGTGGAGTGCCATGCGGGGACGCTGGGCGGTGCGCCGACGTGGAGGCCTTGAGAACGTATGCGATCGGTATCCATGATCGACCTGCAAGGCGAGTTCGAACTGTTCGGCGCGGAGGTTCGCCGGGCGGTGGACGAGGTGTTGGCCGGGCAGCAGTTCATCGGCGGGCCGCAGGTAGCGGAGCTCGAGGCGCGGATCGCGGCGCGGCTGGGGGCGGAGCACGCGGTGGCCGTCAGCAACGGAACCGATGCCCTGCTCTGTGCGCTGATGGCGCTGGACATCGGCGCCGGTGATGAGGTGGCGGTTCCTTCGTTTACTTTCTTTGCCACGGCGGGTTCGGTGGCCCGCGTGGGCGCGAGGCCGGTGTTCGTGGATATTGACCCGCGCACCTTCAACCTTGATGCCGACAAGCTGGAGGCGGCGATTTCGCCGCGGACCCGTGCCGTCATGCCCGTGCACCTGTTCGGGCAGTGTGCCGACATGGACGCGATCAACGCCGTGGCCCGGCGGCACGGAATGGCGGTGATCGAGGACGCGGCGCAGGCGATCGGGGCGACCTACCGCGGGCGGGCGGCATGCACGCTGGGCGATGTCGCGTGTCTGTCGTTCTATCCTACCAAGAACCTCGGCGGATTCGGCGAGGGGGGGATGATTGTCACAAACGACGCCGAGCGGGCGGCCGTGTGCCGTCAGCTCCGCAATCACGGGGAATCGCAGCGCTACCACCATGATCGCGTGGGAGGCAACTTCCGTCTGGACACCCTGAAGGCGGCGATCCTGCTGGTGAAGCTGCGCTACCTGGATGAGTTCAACCGGCGGCGGCGTGCCCACGCGGCGCTGTACGATGCGCTGCTGACGGACCTGCCGGTGACCGTTCCCCATCGCGCGTCCTTCGGCGAGCCGGTGTACCATCATTATTCCATTCTCAGCGATCGTCGCGACGAGTTGATGGCGCACCTGCGAGCGTGCGGAGTCGGATGCGGCGTGTATTACCCGGTGCCGCTGCATTTGCAGAAGTGTTTCTCCGACCTGGGCTACGCTCCCGGCTCACTGCCGATCACGGAGCAGGTATGCGGGCGGATACTTTCCCTGCCCGTTCATCCCATGCTCCAGGAGGCGGACTTGCGGCACGTGGCGGCGTGCATCGGGGAGTTCCACGGCGCCGGGGCGCGGCGAGCCCAGCCGGCGGCGGCACAGCGAGGCGCGTAGAAGCGGAGTTGGCGTTCGGCTACGGCGGGCGCTGCCCCCGCGGTGGTGCGACGGTATCGCACGGGTGGCGGGTGCGTGCGCCGCGGCGCGACGCGACGGAGCTTGATGATGAGAGTGCTGGTCACCGGGGGAGCGGGTTTTCTGGGGAGCCACTTGTGCGATCGGCTGCTGGCCGACGGCCACGAGGTGACCGCCCTGGACAATCTCTTCACCGGCTCCAGGCGCAACATCGCGCACCTGCTGGGGCGCAGCGACTTCGACTTCATGCGCCACGACGTGGTGACGCCGGTGATGCTGGAGGTGGACTGGATCTTCAACCTCGCCTGCCCCGCCTCGCCCATCCACTACCAGTACAATCCCGTCAAGACGGTGAAGACGTCGGTCATGGGCACGCTGAACATGCTGGGGCTCGCCAAGCGTGTGCGGGCCCGCATTCTCCAGGCCTCCACCAGCGAAGTGTACGGCGATCCCCAGGTCCACCCGCAGCCGGAAACCTACTGGGGCAACGTCAACCCCTCGGCCCGCGGGCCTGCTACGACGAGGGCAAGCGCGTGGCGGAGACGCTGATGATGGACTATCACTGGCAGAACAAGGTGGACACGCGCATCGCCCGCATCTTCAACACCTACGGACCGCGCATGGCGGTGGGTGACGGACGTGTGGCATCGAACTTCATCGTGCAGGCGTTGCGGGGGCAGAAGCTGACCATCTACGGCGACGGGTCGCAGACCCGCTGCTTTTGCTACGTGGATGATCTCATCGACGGGCTCGTGCGTCTGATGCAGTACACCGGCCCGGACGCCGCGGAACCGGTGAACATCGGCAGCACCGAAGAACGGTCCATGAACGATCTGGTGGCCTGCCTGGGTGAGATCATGGGTCGCAAGCTGGAAGTCGAGCGCCTGCCGCTGCCGGAGAACGACCCGGTCCGACGGCGCCCCGACATCACCCGCGCCGCGCACCGCCTGCAATGGCGGCCGCGAACCGGTCTGCTCGACGGGCTGCGCAAGACCGTGGATTACTTCCGCGAGCACCTGCGCGGCGCTGCCCAGGCGTAACCGGAAGAGCCGCGAGGCGAATTGCCGGTCCGGCCGCCGTGCGGGCCGTTGCCTTGCCGCCTCCACGCCTCGTCGCCGTCGTTTCTCTCGACCTTCCGACGTCTATCCCCCTTCGCGCTCGCGGTGCGCTCCGCGGGCACCGATCGCGCGCTGTGTTCTTGGGCAAGGTCGGACGGCGGTGAGGCCGCGCTGGGGGCGCGGCGTCGCACGCCGGCGGGGGAGGAACCATGTCGTTGGGCGGAATACGCGAACCGGCGCGTCCGGCACCCATCATCGAACTGCCGCCGTATCAGCGGGCCGACGTTGAGTGCGAGGCCCGGTTTCGCTGGAACTGCTGGGCACGCCAGACGGGAAAGAGCTTCACCAAGTCACTGCGGCGGATTCTTCGGGGGTTGGCGCGGCGGCGCACGCAGTTGTTTCTTTCCGCCGGCGAGCGGCAGTGTCGCGAGTTGATGCTCAAGGCGCGGCAGCATTGCGAAGCGCTGAAAATCGCCGCGGACTGGCACGACGAGGGATGGTTCGGTGATCTCAGCATGCGGCAACTGGAGATCACCCTGCCCGGCGGTGTGCGGATCGTCGGACTGCCGGCCAACCCCCTCACGGTGCGCGGCTACACGGGCGATGTGCTGCTCGACGAGTTCGCCATGCACACCGCCGATCGGGAAATCTGGGCGGCGATGTTGCCCACCGTGCTGCGCCACGACGCCGAAGTGGATATCGCCTCCACTCCGCGAGGCAAGAGCAATGTGTTTTATGATCTTCAAGGCAATGACCGCTTTTCCAAAAGCTACCTCACACTTCCCCAAGCTACTGCCCAGGGGCTCCGCGCGGATGCCGAGGAAATACGGCGTGCACTGGGTGACGAGCAGTTGTATCGCCAGGAGTTTCTGTGTGAGTTTCTGGACGGATCGACGGCGTTTCTCACCTATGGGCAGATTGCGGCGTGCGTGGACGGCGAACTTCGCCTCTGCGCATCGCCGGCGGAGTTGGTTGGAGTTCCGGGTCGACTGTTCGCCGGCGTGGACGTCGGCCGGCTGCACGATCTGACGGTCATCTGGGTGTTGGCCGCCCAAGGTCCGGTGCTGACCACGGCGGCGGTGTTCGATATGGCGGAGGCGCCGTTTCGCGAGCAGTTCGACCGACTCGCCGCAGTGCTGCGTAACCGGCGAGTGGTTCGCTGTTGCATGGACGCGGGAGGCCTGGGTATGCAGTTGGCGGAGCAGACGGTGGAGAGGTTCGGCGCGCATCGCGTGGAGGCCGTGGCGTTCACCCCCGCCATGAAGTCACGGATCGCGGCGGGACTGCGGCTGGCGGTGGAGGAGCAGCGCATCCGCATTCCCGACGACCAGGGGATTCGCAACGACTGGCACAGTGTGGAGCGGGCCTACACGGCCTCGGGACAGTTGCGGATTGCGGCGCCGCGCACGGCGGGCGGGCACGCGGATCGGTTTTGGGCCGCGGCGCTGGCCGTTCATGCCGCCGAGGATGATGGCGGCCCCATCGAGGCGATTGCGGCGCGCCCCCTGGGGTTCGCGCGCCCCGGAGCATGGTAGTGTAGTGTCTCACAGATACCCAACCGTAAGGGGATCGCTCTGGCGGCGGGGTTTCGACCTTCGCAGGGCGACGCGCGCTGAGGCCCGCAGCTCGACACGGTTGGTTACCCATGAGACACGACGGAGCGGGTCGCCGCGTGCGGCTCCGACGGCTGGTCCGGCCGGTCGGCGCTTCACTGCAGGGACGCATTCACCACGCAATACGAGAAGAACGGTAACCATCTGGAGCGACTGATGAACTGGTTCGAACGACTGGTAAACGCCGTACGACCTTCGGCGAGGCGGCGCCTCCGGCCGGGACGTCTGGTCCTGCCGCGGCGCGAGGACAGCATCCGCGATTATCCCAGCGCCGGGCTGACGCCTTCGCGCCTGGCGGGCATCCTGCGGGAGGCGGACGAGGGGTCGTTGTCCTCGGCCATGCAGCTTTACGAGGAGATGGAGGAGAAGGACCCGCATCTGTTCGCCGTGGCCAACACGCGACGACTGGCGCTTCTCGGGCTGCCGTGGGAGGTAGTGAGCGCCGCCGAGTGGTCCGGGACTGTCGATGTCCGCCTGGCGGACGCGGCGGCCGAGTATGCCCGTGACGTACTTCAGTCACTGGACGGGTTCGAGGCGGTGTTGCAGCACCTCTCGCTGGCCGTGGGGCGCAACATTGCGATAGCGGAAATCGTATGGGAGGCCGCCGATCGCGGCCTGCGGCCCGTGGGGCTGGAGCCTGTGGATTTCTCCCGCATCGTGTTCGACGAGCTCGATCGGCCCCGGATTCTCACCGCGGAGCATCCCCGCGAGGGAATGGAACTCGCGCCCCACAAGTTCATCGTGCACACGCCGCACAGTGTTTCCGGACACGCGCAACGGGGCGGGCTGCTGCGAGTGACGGCCATGGTCTACCTGGCCAAGAACCTGGCGCTGAAGGACTGGATGATTTTCGCGGAGATTTTCGGGATGCCGGTGCGGATCGCGCGCTATGACCCCGGCGCCACGGCGGAGGAGAAGCGCGAGCTGCTGACCATGCTCGAGGCACTGGGAAGCCAGGCGGCCGGCCTGTTCAGCCGCGCCGTCGAACTTCAGATCGTGGAAACCAATCGCCAGACCACCGGGGCGCCGTACCGCCACCTCATCGAGTTTCTCAATCGCGAGATGAGCAAGGCATGGCTGGGGCAGACGCTCACCACGGACATCGCGGGGCAGAGCGGTTCGGTGGCGGCGAGCCGGGTGCACGAGCAGGTGCGGCAGGACGTGCTGGCCGACGACCTGCGGAAGGAGGCACGGACGATTCGTCGCGACCTGTTGGCTCCGCTGGCGCGAATGCGTTTCGGGCCGGCGGCGCCGGTGCCCTACTTCCGCCGCAAGCTCCGGCAGCCGGCCAGCGCGAAAGAAGCGGCGGACATGCTGAGCGTGGCGGTGCATCAGCTTGGAATCCAGGTGCCCGAGGCGTGGGTGCGGGAGACCCTGGGCATTCCTCCGGCGCGAGGGAAAGAGAACGTGGTGTCGCGCGCGGCGCGCTGATCGCCGTCGGCGCGCGAAGGCCGGCGCGGGGGGCGCGTTATCGGGGTACTTGACTGGATGAGGATGGTTTTGGGGAGGCGTGAACCATGCACATGACGCACACGATCTTGAATGACGACACCGGTGAGATTCGGGCACTGCGATCCGCGGCGCTGCATGGCGAAGCCGTTCCGCGCCGGGTCCTGCTGGCGCCGTGGGGCCACGTGGAGAGCACGCACGGCGCGTTCGTGGTGGACGATGAATCGGGCCGGCTGGTGGCCGATGCTTTCCAGGGCCACGCCACGGACCTGCCCATCGACTACGAGCACCAGACCCTGGGAGGAAAGTACGCGGCGCCCAGCGGTCAGGCGCCGGCCGCGGGATGGATCAAGAACATCCGCGTGGAGCCCGGCGTGGGCATTCTGGCGGACATCGAGTGGACGCCGCAGGCGGCGGAGATGCTGGCCACCAAACAGTACCGGTATCTTTCGCCCGTGGCCATCATTCGCAAGGCGGATCGCAAGCTGGTGGCCATTCACTCCGCGGCACTGACCAACAAACCGGCGATCGTGGGAATGCAGCCGATTGTGAGCCGTGACGGGACGGGCGGCGAGGAGCCGGCCGGGGGTGAGGCGCTTACGGTTCTGCGCGCCGAGCTGGGGCTGCCCGTGGACTGTGGCGCGGAGCAGGTGCTCAGCGCGGCGCAGGAGCGCCTCTGTGCGCTGCGGGAGGAAGTGCGGCAGCGGCAGATCGAGGAGCGGGTGTCCGCCGCAATGCGTGCCGGGAAGCTTACGGAAGCGCAGCGTTCCTGGGCCGCGGAGCTGGCGGCGCGGGATGCGGCGCTGTTCGAGGAATGGGTGCGTACGGCGCCAACGCTGGTGACCACGGGTCGCACGAATCCGCCGGCGCGCGGTGCGGGGGCGGGCGGAGTCCCCGCGGTCGAGGCACACGCGCGGGCGGAGTTCCGGTCCCATCGCGGCCTGGCGGCACTGACAACGGAAGAGGCGTACGTGGCGGACGCTATACGAGAGGCGGCGACGGCGCGGAAGTAGGGAACAGCGATCGGCCGGGGGGAAGCCGCAACCGGGCGCGGCGGCGATCGACTTCCCGTCCTGTTATCAACCCTCCACCGCATGCGGCCGGGCGACGCTCGCCGGCGCAACACTCAGATCATCGAAAACGAAAGGAATGACCGGCATGGCCTTAACGACCAATCGCAACGTGGACCACTACGTTGACCAGGAATTGCGGACGGTTCCCGTGGGGGCGGGAAAGCACATCTACAAGGGTGCTTTCGTGGGACTGGCGTCGACCGGCTTGGCGCAGCCGCTGGTGGCCGGGGACGTCTTCGCGGGCATCGCGTATGAAGAGGCGGACAACAGCGCCGGGGCGGCGGGCGCCCTGTCCGTCCGCGTGTACACGCTCGGTGACTTCGGACACGTCCTGGCCGGCGCCACCACCGCGACCATCGGCCGACCCGTGTTCGCCTCCGGCGATGACACACTCAGCTTCACGGGCGACAACAACTCCTACGTGGGCGTGGTCCAGGACGTGCCCGCCAGCGGCGAAATCATCCTGCGGCTCGACGCCGCCGGACGCCGGCTCAAGACCATCACGTACGCGGTGGAGGACCTTGGGGCGGGAGCGGACATCGCGGCGCGGGCCATTCACGCCTTCGACGCCGACGCCTGGATCGTCTCGGCTCGGGTAATCAACCAGGCCACCGCCGCCGCGGGCATCGACAATGGCAACACCTGCGTGCTGACGCTGGCAAACGGCGCCGGCACCGTGGCCAGTAAGACGTTCAACGCTTCGGTGGTCTTCCCGGCACCGAACACCGAGCAGGACCTGGGCGCCATCAGCAACGCGCATTGCGCACCGGGAGCGGTGCTGACGCTGGCGGTGACCAATGGGGCCACGGCCAACCCCGGCCCCTTCCTGGTGAGCGTCGACTACGTGTAGGCGCCGCGTTCCCGGCCGGCCCGCGCCGTTGCGGCGGGCCGCCCGTCATCGCGGGCGGGCTTCATCGACACCATTCGACAGGAGAATGATTGTGGCGATCATCAACACCGGACTGTTGACCAAAGGGCTGCGAAGCGAGTTCTTCAACCGCTTGAGCGGCGTGAGCACCTACTTTCAGGACCTGAGCACCCGGATCCCCTCCAACTCCGACAGCGAGACCTACAAGTGGCTGGGGTCGGTGCCGCGCATGCGGGAGTGGGGCACGGGGCGCGTGGCGCGCGGCGTGGGCACGGAGGCCTACTCCGTGGAGAACCTCAAGTACGAGTCCACCCTGGAAGTGGACCGTGACGAGATCTCCGACGACAAGACGGGGCAGATTCGCATCCGCATCGCGGAGCTCGCCGAGCGCGCCGCGACGCACAAGGATTACCTCATCGCCCAACTGCTCGCCAATGGGGAGACCGCGGGGTTCAACAGTTATGACGGCGTGAGCTTCTTCCACGATAGCCACGTTTCCGGCGCCTCGGGGGCGCAGGACAACAAACTCACCGCGGAGGCGCTGGATCCCGACAACGCCACGGCCGATGAGTTCAAGATCAGCCTGAAGGCGGCCATCGGGGCCATGATGGCCTTCAAGGACGATCAGAGCGATCCCATGTCCATCTCGGCGACCGGACTGGCGTGCGTGGTGCCCACGTCGCTGTACATCACGGCGCTGGAGGCGGTGAGCGCCACGGTGGGAAGCGCCAACGTGCTCCAGGGGGCGGCGCGCATCATCGCCTTCCCCTGGCTGAGCGACATTCGCAAGTGGTACCTGCTGAAGACCGACGGCGTGGTGCGGCCCTTCATTTTCCAGGACCGTGAGCCGGTGGAGTTCACGGCGCTGACGGAGGACAGCGACGAGGGTTTCCGCCGGGAGAAGTTCCTTTACGGCGTGCGCGCCCGGTATCGGCTGGCGTATGGGTACTGGCAGTACGCCGTGCGGATGCAGTTCGTGACGCCGTCGTAGTCGCCGGCGGTTCGGTTGTCCCGCGGCGAAAGTCCAGAGGCGCCGCGCGAACGTCGTGTTCCAAAGGGGCGGGACGGTGCGCAAAGCGGCCGCGGGCCCCGATGCGGTAGGAGGAGCCGGTCCATGGGGTACATCACCAACGCCGACATCGAGCAGCGATTGGGAACGGCGACCTATGTGCAGCTTGCCGACGACGACGGCGACGGCAACGCTGACACCGCGGTGGTGGATGAGGCGCGGCTAGCGGCTGAAAGCCAGGTGAACAGTCTCCTCGCGGTACGCTTCGCGGTTCCGCTGGATCTGACCGTCCATCCGGAACTGGCGGACGTACTCCGCTCCGCGGCGCTGGACCTGGCCGAGTACCGCCTGCGCTGCCGACGGCCGCCGGTGGCGGAGGCGGCGGCGCGGCAGCGAGAGCTGGCGATGGCGTGGCTGGAGAAGGTGGCCGCGGGCATTGCGGAGCTGCCCGCCGCCACGCTCCCGGCGAACGGGGTTCGCGGGTTGCGCAGCGCCGTGACCGGCGAAACGCGAGTGCTCTCGCGAGAGGAACTGGCGGAGTTCTAACGGCGCCGTGCCGAAGTACGCCGCGACCCGCCAGCGGTCATTGTCCGTTTGAGGTCCAGGTTCGCATGCCTACGCCCGATCGAACGACGGTTACCGCGGTTCTCGACGAGCTACTGACGAAGCTACGGGCGAACCTGGTGGCCGACCCACCTACGGCTGCTCGGCCGTTCCGCCGCGTGACGGTGGGCACGATGGGAGTCGAGGAACATCCGCGGCCTTACCTTACGCTCCTGTTGGCACGGACCCGTCCTATCGGCGTGACGCAAGGTGACAAACTCCTGCTGGCGGAACTGACGCTGCGGGTGGTGGCCGACGCCGTGGGAGAGAATGCCCACGCTTCCCTGCTCAGCCACATCGGCGCGATTGAGGACTACCTGGACGGCATCGTGGACGTAGGGATTCTCGACGGCGCGGCCGGCGGCGACGATCGGGAGTGGACCTTCGATTATCCGCGCACCAGCGCCGGCAGCCGAGTGGCCGTCGCCTCGGCGCGGCAGACACTGGTAGTGAAGGTCGAGCGGGAGCGGAACCGTTTGCCGGCGTGAGCGAACCGGCAGGTGCGCCGCAGCGCGGGCGAGGAGGGCGACATGATCTGGGTTTTGGCGACGCGGGGAGCGACCACGAAGCTGCGTGCCTCGCCGTTCACGGAAACGGCGATCGAGGGCGTGCAGGGCGTGGTGTACCGGCCGGGGATCGAGCCGGTGCCACAGAGCGGCAGCGACGCCTCGGCCGGCGCCCGCGGCACGTTCGCGCGCGGGTTACATCGACTGTCGGGGTTGGTGTTCACCTATGACGGCAACGCAGCGGAAACACTGCTTTCCATCGCCGCCGCTGTCGACCTGATCATTCGCTATCGCGCCGCGGGCGCGGCACGCAAACGGACCATCCTCGACGTGCTGTTCGTCGGCGATTCGATGGTCAGCTTTCCCGGCACCAACAGCGGTGTGTCGGAACTGGTCGGCGTGCCGTTCCGAGCGCAGATCGCCGAGGGGCAGACGCTGGCGCAGCACGTTGTGGACGCGGTTGACCCGTAGGTCGAACGCCGGAGTGAATCGATGGCGACGAGGATGAGTGAAGTGTTCGCCACGGCCCAGTCCGTGGTGGCGGCGCAGGAGGCGGAACTCATAGCCACCCGCGCCCGGCAACCGCTGCTGGTCGCCTGCCGGACCGCCACGGGGAGCGGAAACATTGATCACACCTTCGCCCTCGACCGCCCCTATCGCCTGGTGTTCGTTCGTTGCCATTTCACCGGCGCGGCGGGGCGGGCGCCGATGACTCTGGGCCTGGACTCGGCGGCGGGAACCGCCTTTGACGCTGTCCTCTACACGTTGTGGCGCGTGGGCGTCGGCCGCGACGTTCACTTCCGTCTTTCAGCGCTGGAGGCGGCCGAGCCGTCGGCGTGGACGTTCCAGATCGGTGATGCACTTCGCGTGCAATGGAGCAACCCGGCCGGCGGCAACATCACCTGGGGGCTGGAAGTGGGGCTGGCCGTCGCCTCATAGACCCGTGCAAGAGTCGTTCCGCCCACTCGAAGGACAGAGGAGTCACTCCCATGCCGCTTACGGATACCTCGGATAGTCTGGTCACGCGCAATCTCACCGTGCAGGACCTGCTGGCACTGGCCGATGATACGCCGCTGTTGCTGACGGAGATGGCGGCGCCGCAGGCACCGGCGGCGGGCACGCTGGCGGTGTACGCGAAAGCCGACGGGCGGCTCTACGCCAAGAACGATGCGGGGGTGGAATTCGACTTGACGGCCGGCGCCGGCGGCGGGCTGCCGCTTTCGGACGCTACGGCGCTGGTGAAGGGCTCGGCGGACGACACCAAGCAACTGCGGCTGGAGGTCGACGGACTGACCCCCGGTGTCACGCGCGTGTGGACGGTGCAGGACGTTGACGGCACGGTGCTGGTCAGCGGCGGGGCGGACGTGGCGGTCGCCGACGGAGGAACGGGGGCGAGCACCGCCGGCGCCGCGCGAAGCAATCTCGGCCTGGCCATCGGCAGCGACGTGCAGGCGCACGATGCGGATCTGGACGCACTGGCCGCCATCTCCGCCACGGGATTGATCGCGCGAACCGGCGCCGGCACCGCCGTCGTGCGGACCATCACCGGCACGGCGAACAAGGTCAGCGTGACCAGCGGCGACGGTGTGTCCGGCAACCCCACCATCACGATTCCCGACTCCGCCACGCTGGTCACGCCGACGATCACCAGCTTTGTCAATGCCACGCACAGTCACCAGAGCGATGCCGGTGGTGGAACGCTGGCGAACTCGGCGCTGTTGCACGGCGGACCGCTTCGACCCTCGAGCGCCGTACCGGACACCTCGGGCGACGTGTTCCCCAACGTTCATACGGCCAACGGCAAGTACCGTGACGGACTGGGCGTGGCCGCTGGCCTGACGGCCAACCGGACCTGGCATCTGGAGTTCGATCTTCCGCCGGCCCTCCCCGCCGGAACCTGCACGCTGGTGTTGCAGGCGGTGGCCAACGCCGGCAGCGGCGTGGCCAAGGTGAACCCGCAGTGGGCGAGCGTGGCCGCCGCGGAGAATCCCTTCGCTGCGACGCGGAACGCCGAGGGCACGTCGACACTCACCTGGGCCACCGCCGACAACGACAAGATCAAGCAGGTGAAGATCACGCTGGACGCCGACACACCGGCGGGCGGCGAGACCATGGTCATGGATCTCGTCTTTGAAGCCTCGGGCTGGACGCTGACACAGGTCTCGACGTGGCGGGCTTTTGTGGTGTGGGAGTAGGCCCGACGGGCAGCCGCAAAGGCATCACGGAAACGTCAAAACGGCGAAATGTCGAAACGTCGAAACGTCGGAACAGCGAAACGCGGGAACACCGAACCGCCGAACTGTTGGGGTGTCGAAGCCGCGAGGGGTTGGGTTTCCGGATCGCCGCGAACGAGCGGCAGGGGGCGGAAGTGATCATTGCTCGTAGCGCGAAGAGGAGTGCATAGTCGATGTCTCTGCTGCTGGACGCCAACGGAGAATACGTGCAGTTCACGGAAGCGGGACTGGATCAGCTCGACGCCCTGACGCTGGTCGCCATTTACTATGCCAACACTGTGTCATCGGCGACCTATGCGTTGTGCACCAAGGACTATGACGGCGTGGGCAACCAGTTCTTCCTCCAGCGCCCCTCCGCGGCACCGAGTGCGGACGACTGGTGGTACTTCCACCGCCGCGCGGGCACTTCCAGCGAGCTTAAGACCAACGCCAACATCATCCAGGCGAACCGGTGGGAGTGGGTCGGCGTCGTGGACTCCGCGGGCACGGCACCCAAGTTGTTCCAGGGTCCGCTGACCTCCAGGCCTACCGAGCCGGCATACAGTCTCCAGACGACGGGCAGCGGTTCACCGACGAACGACTCCGGCCGCAGCATGGTTCTGGGCCGCACCATCAACTCCGGGCTCAACACCTTCAACGGACGTGTGGCGTTCCTGGGCATCGCCAACCGCCGCATGAGCGACGCCGAACTGCTCACTCACTGGCCGCGGCCGAGACCCGTCCCCGGCGCCGGCTGGGTGCTCTTCACGTTTCCGTGTTTCCATGGAACGGTGTCCGCGATTGACCTTTCCGGCGGGCGCAGGCATGGAACCGTGAACGGGGGACCGACGGTCTCGGCCGCGGCCCCGCTTCCTTTTCCGCGCTGGGGCATCGCGGACTGACGGCGCGCCCCATGGAATATGGTCTTTCGGCGCCCACCGATCCTTCGAGGTGGTCAACGTCCGATCAAAGCGTGGTTCCCGTGAGCCCCGGTGCGGCATTATCAATGCAGGCTTCCCCTGAGAAGCGCGGTGGTCGGCGCGCTACTCCCGCGATGCGGGCGTTCCGACGAAGCATATAGGCGGTCTGCCGGCGTGCGCATCGATTGCAAGACGTCCGACGAGGGCGCCTGCCGGCAGGGAATGCCCGCGGCGCGCCGGCGTGCGAATGTCAACGCGGCCGGTCGATGCCAGATGGGAGTTGAGCCCTCAAGGCATGCTCACTTGGTGCGCGGACAATTCTGATTATCTCGTCTTCTGCGCTTCGGCCCTGACCGTGCTGGGGGTGCTTCACTGGTGGGTCTACCGCACCGGCCGGCCGGGGCGGATCCTTGCGGGAACCTGGGTTGCCGCGCTCGGGATGCTGGTCGCCGGCTGGTTCATGGTAGACGCCGCCGGGCGTGATGAGCGGGCGCGGCTGCGCCACATGGTCGAGGGCATCCTGCCCACCTATGCGCGTGAGATGGCACATCATGGTCACTCGCGCATCACCCTCGACACCCCACCGGACGATCCCGTCTACCTGGGGTTGATCAACGCCCAGATCGACTGGCTGAAGGTGAATCCGACGATCGCGGACGTCTACACGTTCCGCAAGCTGGCCGACGGAACGGTCGTCCTCATCGTCGACTCGGAAACCGACTACGACCGCAACGGCATCTATGAGGGCGAGCGCGAGAGCCGGACCGCGATCGGCGAGGTCTATGCGGAAGAGGACGAAGCGCTGGAACGGGCCTTCCGCGGCGAGCCGGTGTTCGAGGACGTCCCCTACACGGATCGCTGGGGCACGTGGGTGAGCGCCTTTACGCCCATGTACGATGAGCAGGGTGCGCTGGACGGCGTGGCGGGGGTGGATTTTCCCGCCACGGAGTGGGTGGAGGCCGCCGCCCAGCGGCGGGCGAGCAAGACGGGCTTCCTGGCGGCGGTGCTCGTCCTGCTCTACGCCTCGGCGACGGTGGTGACCATCCTCCGCGGCCAGCTCGCGGAGCGCACCGCGGGCGAGGAGCGCATCCGCCGCACCAATGCCCTGCTGGACGCCGTCAGTCGGGCGCTGCTGCGCTTCGTCGCCGAGGCCGACGCGCCCTCGGTCATGCGGCGGCTGTTGTCCGACATTCTTCTGCTGACGCGCAGCGAGTTCGGGTTCATCGCCGAGCTCTTCGACGCCGCGAAGGGCGGTTCCCATCTGAAATGCACGGCGATCGCCGACCAGGCGCACGACGAGGCGACACACGCCTACTTCCAGAAGTATGCGGCGCAGGGATTGGAGTTTCACGATCTTTCGAATCTGTTCGGCGCCGCGGTGCGCACCGGTCAGTTGGTGATCTGCAACGACGCGGCGAACGACCCGGGGAGCGGCGGGCTACCGCCCGGCCACCCGCCGCTGCGCAACTTCCTGGGCCTGCCGGTCCACCACGGCAGCACGCTGGTGGGATTGGTGGGGATCGGCAATCGTCCGGGGGGCTATGACGCGGAAATGGCGGAGTATCTTCAGCCGCTGCTGATCACGTGCGCCAACATCATTATGGCGCAGCGCCATGACCGCCGGCGGCGACTGACGGAGCGCGAGCTGATGTCGGCGCGCGCCGTGGCCGAGGCCGCCAATCGCGCCAAGAGCGAGTTCCTGGCCAACATGAGCCATGAAATCCGCACCCCCATGACCGCCATTCTGGGTTTTGCCGAGAACCTGCTGGAGGGGTACCGAACCGACGCCGAGCGCTCCCTGGCCCTTGAGACCATCCGCCGCAACGGGGAGCATCTGCTGGGCATCCTCAACGACATTCTGGACATCTCCAAGATCGAGGCCGGGAAGCTGACCGTGGAACACCTCCCCTGCTCGCTGTGCCGGCTGCTGGCGGAGGTGCTGTCGCTGATGCGCGTGCGCGCCGATGCCAAGCGCCTGGCACTCAGTCTCGAGTACATCGGCCCCATGCCCAATGTGATTACCACCGATCCCACGCGGCTGCGCCAGATTCTGGTGAACCTGGTGAGCAACGCGGTTAAGTTCACGGAGGCGGGCGGAGTGCGGCTCATCGCCCGACTCGTGCCCGCCGACGAAGCGGCGACGGTGCAGATCGATGTTCTGGATTCCGGTGTAGGGCTTTCGCCGGCCCAGGCCGCCGGACTCTTTGAATCGTTCTCGCAGGGCGACACCTCCACCACGCGACAGTTCGGGGGCACGGGCCTGGGGCTTGCCATTGCCAAACGGCTGGCACAACTGCTGGGCGGAGACGTCACGCTGGTGGGCAGCACCCCGGGCAGCGGTTCTCATTTCCGTGCTACGGTCGCCGCCGGCGCGCTGACCGGAGTACGGATGATCGAAGATCCCTCGGCAGAAACCGTGGTGGTCCCCGATCCGCGGCCCCTGGCCCCGCCGCTCCAGAACTTGGACTGTCGCATCCTGGTCGCCGAGGACGGGATCGACAATCAGCGGCTGGTCACGCACGTATTGCAGAAGGCGGGAGCGCGGGTCACGGTAGTGGAAAACGGCCGGTTGGCGGTGGAGGCGGCGCTGGCGGCGCGCGACACCGCGGAGCCCTTCGACGTGATCCTGATGGACATGCAGATGCCGGTCCTGGACGGCTATGGTGCTACCGCCGCCTTGCGGAAGTCCGGGTACACGGGCCCGATCATCGCGCTGACGGCGCACGCCATGGCCGGCGACCGGGATCGCTGTCTGGCGGCGGGCTGTGACGACTACACCATCAAACCCATCGATCGACGCAACCTGATCGCCACGATCCGCAAGCACTCCCCCGCGGGCAAGGGACGCGGGTCGGAAGTTCCGGCGGCGGGCGGGATCGGCTGACGCTCGGGCGGCCGACCCACCACCCTCCCCGCGCGGCGGACCGCTCTCATGTCAGAGGTGCGGTTTGCGCTTCGCGAGCGGTGACGGCCGCGGGCGGCGGCGGAAGTTGCGGCACCTCTACGGACGGCTTGGCGGCGGTACGCAGCACCGCGCCGCGATTCAGGATGAGCTGCGAGAGCAGTTCCACCTTCGACTCCCACGATTCGCCCGAAACCAAGCGGCTGATCTCCTCGCGGCGTCCCGGGCGGGCGGCGGCGAGCACGCGATCGCAGGCCTCGGCGAAGGCGGCCGGGGTATCGGCGAACAGTACCGGTCCGGCGAAGCGCTGCGCCTCGGGCAGGGTAGTGGAGATGATGGGCAATCCGGCGGCGAGGTATTCGTACATCTTGATGGGGTTGATGCTGCGCGTCATGTCGGTGCGGGTGAAGGGCATCAGGCCCGCCTCGAAGGCGGCGCAGTACGCGGGCAACGAGGCGTTGGGCCGACGGCCCAGCATTCGGACGTTGCCCATGCGCGACAACGCGCCGACGTCGGCGGGCGCGTCCCCGATGAGCACGAACTGATAGTGCGGTCGTAGCCGCGCCGCTTCGGCGATGAGTCGGCGGTCGACCCAGAATTGGATGAGTCCGAAGAACCCGAAGATGGGCGCCGTGATGTCGGCGATGTCGGCCGGCCGGGGCGGCGGGTCGCGCCAGGCGGAAGCGAAGTGCCGGTAGTCCACGCCGTGGCGCACCAGCAGGGCGTCGGCGCGCCGGCTGCGTTTGGCCTCGTGCAGGCCCTCGGAGGTGGTGATCACCACGTCGGCACGATCGACCAGCTCGTTTTCCGCCTCGGTGATGTGCTGCGAGTCCAGACCTTCGAAACGGGTGTAGTCATCCACGCAGTAGTAGACGAAGCACTCCTCGCCGAACTGGCCCACCAGGTAGGGAACGTCCGGGGCGAAGGCCCAGACTTGCAGCGGCCCCGGGCTGCCGCCGCTGACGCGGCGGATGGCGCGGCGGATCTGGGCGATGAGCATCCGTTGATGCAGGCGGCGCGCCAGGGCGCCGCGGGCGCCGGGAATAACCAGCGGCGTCACCTGAACGAATGTGTCGCTGACCGGGCGGATGCCGGAGGCCACGTGGCGCAGGGTGGCCACGCTGGCCTCCACGTCGGCGCGGTTGAGCAGGGGGCGGCGCGTGCCGTGGTAATTGACCCACACGATGCGGTTGCGCTGCGACAGAACGCGCATGATGTGGTGCTTGCTGGTGGGGTCGTAATCCCACGAGCTTGCCAGGCACACGATGGTCCGACCCTCGATCATGGCGTCTCCGGTCTGCGGTAGTAGGAGTCGTAGTAGCGGTAGTAGTTGTAGCTGTAGCCGTAACCGTAGCGCCCGCCGGGCGTGTCGCGGCCCACCAGCAGGCAGCCGACGATGGGGATGTTGTTCACTTGCAGCAGGCGCACGGTGCGTTTGGCGGCCAGTTCGTCGGTGCGGTGCAGGCGCACGATGACCACCACGCCGCTGCAGAGTTGCCCGATGATGCCCACGTCGGTCACCGTGGTGGCGGGCGGCGTGTCCACGATGGTGTAATGGTACTCGTTCTGCATGCGCTGAAAGATGGGTTTGGTGGCCGCCGAGGCCAGCAGGTCCGCCGCGGAGCGGTGCGTGACGTTGCCCGCGGGAATGAACGTCAGGTTGGGGATGGGCGTGGCACGCAGCACCTGGGAGTAGGTGGCCTCCCCGCGCAGCAGCTCCGCCAGCCCCGGCGCTTCCGGCTGGTTGAGCATGCGGGCCAGGGAACCGCGGCGGAAGTCGCCGTCCACCACCAGCACTTTGAGGTGCCGGATCTCCGCCAATACGCACCCCAGGTTCAGTGAGGTGACGCTCTTGCCCTCCTTGGGCACGGCGCTGGTGATGGCGAGCATGCGGTGCTCGTAATGGGGATTCTGGCTGAGCAGCCGGGTGCGGAGGGAGCGGTATTGTTCCGTGATGAGCGACGCCCGTTCGTAGTAGGGCACCAGCGACTCCGACAGTCCCTGCACCAAAGTCGGGGCATCGGCAGCCGGCGGAAGGGGAAGCGGGACGTCGGGGATCGCGGGCAGCGGAGCCTCGGCGGACGGCTCGACCGCGGGCGGAGGGAGCACCGCGGTGCCGCCCTCGCGGGCGGCGAGGGCGGCGGCGGAAAGGCGCTCCTGTTCCGCGCGTTTGAGTGCGTCCGCGATTCGTCCCATGCTCGTGCTCGTGGCGGCCGATGGCGCGGCGCCTGGCGCCGCCCTAATAGGTTCGGGCGCGGTAGGGGCTTCCATACCCCCGCGCCTCGCGGTCATACACGTCGTTGGCGTAGATAACTTCCGCGGGCGCGGTGTACGCCTGCACCACCGGCCCCACGGGGAACAGCACCTCGCGCAGCCGCAGGCCGATCCAGGCCAGCGGCGTCGCCGGGATGTACACGATGTCGTCGGGCTCCAGCAGGACGTTCTGGCTCCAGTCGCCGGAGTGAATCATCTTGTCCACGTTGACGTGCAGCGTCCGCACCGGTGTTTCGCCGTGCGCCGGGCGCACCACCTTCACCTGGCTGGTCCATGACAGATAGTCGACACCTGAGGCCAGTACGGCGTCGAGCAGCGTGTCGCGGCCGGTGTAGACCCGGGCCCCGCTCTGGGCCTGGCCGTAGACGTAGTATTTCTTGCTGGCGTAGGCCACCAGGCGGACGCTGACTTTGGGATCCACGTAGTAGCGACTGAGCAGCACCTCGAGCTTGGCGGCGATCTCCTTGGCGGTCATGCCCACGATCTTCACCTCGCCGAGCAGCCGCAGGTTGATCTTGCCGTCGGGCTGGATGCGCTGCACCTCGCCGTCTATCTCCAGGATGCGCGGGGCGCTGATGCCCACGGCGTCGGGAATGCCCACGCGGTATTCGATGGCGGAGACCTCGTGCTCGTGCTCGCGCAGGAAGTGGAGAATGTCGGCGTTTTTCGGAGCGCAGCCGCAGAGCAGGGTCACCGCCGCCGGCACCACCGCCCAACGCTCCGCTGCGTGCCTCATGTACCTGACTTTCCAGCAAGTGCCGACCTGCGGCACTACCCGACCCGGGCCGCGGCTCCGCCCTGCCGGCGGTTATCGGTCAACCGGCCTGGCGCGCGACCGCACCGATTGCGGCCGGCCCTGCGGACTTATCGGGTTGTCCGTTACTTATCTGAATCAACCGCGGGGCGCGGCGATCATCGCCGTGCCCGGCGCCGCGCGCCTTCCGGCGCCGGGTCGCGGCATGGCCGATAAAACGCCGCAACCGCCGCC
Organism: Planctomycetota bacterium; assembly: GCA_016208685.1. GTDB lineage: Bacteria > Planctomycetota > Phycisphaerae > UBA1845 > UBA1845 > JACQXM01. The sequence goes on from JACQXM010000062.1 coordinate 118,855, forward strand.
GTGCCCCGCGTGCGTCCGGGAAGATCGCCGCCGGCGTTCTCAAGGGCGCCCGACCTGCGACCGATAGTTCACGGAAGGGCGCGGCTCGAGCGCCCGGGGCGCGGTCCGGAGCGGCCTGAGGGCGGATCATGTACGCAGAGTTCTTTGGCCTACGCGAGCTGCCCTTCAACAACACGCCCGACCCACGTTTCTTCTACTCCACGCCGGACCACGAAGAGGCCCTGGCTTCGCTCATCTACACCGTCCAGGAGCGCAAGGGGTTCGTGCTGCTGACCGGCGAAGTGGGCACGGGCAAGACGCTGGTCTCGCGCATGATGCTCAAGCACTTCGGCGCCGCTATCGCCTTCGCCCACATCAACCACGCGGTGCAGGGGGCGGGGGATCTGATGGAAGCGGTGGCCACCGAGTTCGAACTGCCCTTGGAGCCGGGCAGCAGCCGCACCAAACTGGTGCGGGCCCTGCATGACTTCCTTCTGGCGCGGTTCGCGCAGAACCTCCCCGTGGTGCTGGTGCTCGACGAGGCACAGACTCTGCCCGACGAGGCGTTCGAGCAGGTGCGGACCATCGGCAATCTGGAGTCGGACGACGCGAAGCTGCTTCAGATCGTCATCGTCGGCCAGACGGAATTGCAGGAGCGGTTCGCCTCGCCGCGGCTTCGCCAGCTCAAGCAGCGCATCTTCCGCAGCTTCCATCTGCCGGCCTTGAGCCGCAGCGCCACGGAAGGCTACATCCGCCAGCGACTGGCGGTCGCCGGCGCCGCCGACGTCGAGGTGTTCGGCGCCGACGCCATCGACCGCATCTACGACTACTCCCACGGGCTTCCCCGACTCATCAATGCCTTGTGCGACAACGCCATGCTCAGCGCCTATTCCTCGGACCGGCGGCGCGTCGACGGGGCGCTCGTGCTTACGGTCATCGAACAGATGATGATGGGAGGCGAGCCGGCGGCCACGGGACCCGGCAACCCCAACTCCGGCGGCGCCTTCGGCCCCGGCGAGTCACACGCGTCCGGGGTCACCCCCGTCGCCACGGTCCCCTCGGCGGTGGGCTTGCCGACTCAGCCCGGCGGCTACCCGCCCGCGGGATTCATGGAGCGACTCTCGCAACTGGTCACGGCGCTGGAATCACGTCTGGCGGCATGCAGCACCGGCCAGGCAGTGCAGGACGCGATGCGGGAATGCCGATCGACGGCGCCGGGTGTCGCGGAGACGCCGCAGGCTACAGGGCGATCGAACGGAACACGAGTGCGACCGGAGCCCATCGACGCCGCGCCGCGCGAGGGTCCGGACGCGGCGCGGACGGCGCGCACCGTCATGGCTGAGCTTCGGCCGCTGCTCGCCCAGGTACAGGAACAGACGTCGCGGGCGGAGGCGGCGTGTCGAGAGTTGTCAACCCGTGAGCTGGCGGCACAGAAAGCCGCCGCCAAGGCGCGTGCCGGTGTCGAAGACATCCGCCGCGTGTTCGAGGGTCTCAAGGGGCTCACCGAGCGCACCGGACGGGCCGAACTCAGCGTCCGGCGGTTGCTGGAGCAACTCGGCGCTCAGACCGAACGCTCGCGCCAGGTCGCCGACCATCTGGCGGACGGCGTCCGCCGAGCGGCCCTTGCCGGCGTGTCGCGCCCCGGCACGGCCCGGATCGTCCAGCAGGCAGCGACCCCCGCGTCCCGGGTGGCGCCTCTCCCCCCGGGGCCCGTCAGCCCGGCGGAGGCGGTTCGGTCCGCGTCCGCAAGCCCTTCGCCCGCCGCGCGCCTGGCGGAAGAAGTGCAGTCGCTGCTGCGCTGCATCCCCTCGGGGTCGAGTCCTTCCTGCCCCCCGCCGGCATCCCTCGCATCGTAATCACCGCCGCCCGCGCTGCGCCCCGGAGACGGCGCAGGTCGGTGAACAGAAAATAAAAAAACGCGTATCGTATATGGGCCGGGCGTGCCGAGTTAACCTATGCGCCGCTGGCGTGTCTAGGTTTCCGGCGGGTGTGCGCCCAGCTCGCGGCGCGGGTCATTCGCTCAACACTGGACTCCGTCTCTCAAGCCTCCTCCGGCCGGGAGCCGGGACCCCGGACATCGAAACCACGCGGGCGGTGTCGCATACAAGGTGCGGAAGGATGAGCGGCACGACGCTTCATGCACAGGTGGACGTCTTCTCCGGAATCCAGCCGCTGCTGGAACGGGTGGCGGACCACCCACTGGCGTCCGGCGTCGAGCTGCTCATCATCGGGGCGGTGGTTTACACCACGTTGCGTTTCTTCCAGGGCACGCGCGGGGCGCGCTTGTTGCGCGCCGTTTTCAGCATTCTGGTGGTGAGTTTCGCCGTGGTGTGGCTCACCGCGGAGCGCATCGAGGCGGAACGCATCAAGGTCCTATATCCCTACTTCGTGCTTAGTGTGTTCCTGGTGTCGCTGGTGGCGTTTCAAACCGAGCTCCGCCGGCTCCTCCTTCGCCTGGGCGAGGGAGCTTGGCTGCGGAGGTGGATCCGGGATTCGCACGAGGCAGTGGAACCCATCGTGACGGCCGTGGAACGCCTCTCACGCAAGAAAGTGGGAGCGCTGATTGCCATCGAGCGACGCGGCGAGGTGGGACCGCTGATCGAATCGGGCGTGCAGTTGGATGCGGCGCTGACGGCCGAACTCCTGGAGACAATCTTCTGGCCGGGAACCCCCCTGCACGACCTGGGCGTCATTGTCCACGGCGGACGGATTCAGGCGGCCGGCTGCCAGTTTCCGCTGGCCGAGTCGGGCGAGGTCGACCGGGCGCTGGGAAGCCGGCACCGCGCCGGCATCGGCATGAGTCAGGAGGCAGAGTGCGTCGTGGTGATCGTCAGCGAACAGTCGGGAGCCATTTCCGTGGCGGTGCGTGGCCAGTTGCGGCGCAACCTCACTCTTGTCGAGCTACGAGCCATGTTGATCCATGAGCTGGGGGGCGACGAGGAGCTTGTCGCGGAAGCATCGGTTTCCGCTCCCGCCGCCGATTCCCCGGGCGACAACGCCGCCGGACCAGCCGTCCCGCCGGTTTCCTCGCCGGCGCGCGAGTGTTCGCTCGCCCCGGCCCCGGAACACGCTGCCGGCAAGCGCTGAGCGGCATGGGAGGAGCCATGGAGCAACTCAAACTACTTGCCATGACCGTGGTGCTCACGCTGCTCATCTGGGCCGGCGCGGACACGCTGGTGAACGAGACGGCTTCGGTGCGGGTGTCGTTCGAGGTGATGCCGCTCGCCGAGTCCGACTTGCTGATGGATCTGACGCCGGCGGCGAAATCGCAGCTTTTCGAACTCCGGGTCGTGGGTCCGCGGCGCGTGGTGGAGGAGTTTCAGGCCCGCGAACCACTGACCGTGCGGCTCCGGCTCGGCCACGAGGGCGACATCGGCCCTACCACGATCGCGCTCGAGAAGAACATGGTCAAAGGGGCGATCGCCGAGCAGTGGGGCGACTTCCGCAAGTTGAGCGTACTTTCCGTGGCTCCGTCGTCGCTGCCGGTGGTGGTGGACCGGCTGATCTCCGCCGATGTTGACTTGGCGCTCAAGTCCCTGACCCTCGCTTACGACGACGCGCCGCAGTTGAAGCGCTCCGTCACCACGGTGCGACTGCGCGAGAGCCGGTACAACGAGATGATGCGCGGCGGAGTGCCTCCACAAATCGACCTCAGCGCCGAGGTGGAACGGCTACTGCGGGGAAAACCCACGGGGCAGACCACAACGGTGTCTGTGGCCATCGACCCCCGCGCTTTCGGGCCGGAGGCGGCGGCGAACCCCAGCAGCGTCGAGGTGACGGCCGCGGTCAAATCGCAACGCATGACCGCGGAGATCCCCACCGTCCCCATCAAGACCGTGCTCAGTTTCGCCAATCTGGCACAGCCCGTGTACGCGGTGGCACGAGACGGCACGCGGCTGACCCTGGTCACGCAGACTATCCGCGTGACCGGACCCACGGATGAGGTGGCAAAGCTGGTGCGAGGCGAGACACGTGCCTTCGGGTTCATCCAGCTCAAGGAGGCCGATCTTCAGGAAGTCGGCGCCTATCGAGCATGGACGCCTGAATTCCAGCTTCCACAGAACATAGAGCTTGTTGAGGAGCCGCAACCGATAGAATTTAAACTCACGATGTCTCCCGCGACCGATGGCAACGGCGATTCGCGTCCTCAGCGCCCGCCCGCAGGACAAACCGGTTCGTAGGCGCCGGCGGGATTCGCGCGCCGGGGACTTGACGACGGGTTACGGGTCGCTACACTGCTCCTCGCGGTGATAATACGTGCGGGGAAACACCCGTTACCATTCCGAACACGGAAGTGAAGTCTGCACGGCCGATGGTAGTCGCAAGGCGAGAGTAGGTGATTGCCGCACTTTTTGAAGATGCCCGCTTCGGCGGGCATTTTCTTGCGCTCAGGTTGCTCATCGTGGTACCTTCCGACCCGACGTCACCCGAAGCGCCCCGGTCGCTCACCCTGGTGCTGATCCGCGCGGCGCCATGCTCCGCGCCAGTATCCGGGTGATCCGGAACGGCGTGTGCAATGTTCCCCTCGCGCTGCGGCATTCACGGGCACCCGCCCCAGGCGATGTCGGGCGAACGCTCCGCAAGGTGCGCGGCAAAAGGGAAAACGGTACCCAACCCCTTGTACGATCAACCGTAAGTTGTTATATTGATTCCCGCAGTTTCATATACCCCGTCCCACCCCGGGGTGACGTTAGCCGTTTGGTGCTTTGATTCCGCGGTTTTGGCAATGGCCGCGGCAGGTTTTTCAAGGCAGGGCCTTCCCCGCGTCACAGCGGAGACAGACGTCGCCACGGAGATGATCCATGCACTTGGTTCGGGCTGCTTCCCTGACTTTGGTTGGCGTCGGCTCACTGTCACCGGCATCGGCGGCGGCGCAGGAAATCTGGTACGTGGACGTAAGCGCGGCGGGCCCGAGCCAGGACGGGCTGGCTTGGTGCACGGCGTTTCTCGAGCTGCAAAACGCCCTGGCCGTCGCGTCGGCCGGTGACGAGATTCGAGTCGCCAACGGCACCTACAGCCCCGATCGCGGCAGCGGGCAGATCGCGGGCGATCGCCTTGCCACGTTCCACCTGCGCCGCAGCGTGGCGCTGCGCGGCGGCTATGCCGGCTGCGGAGCAAGCGCCCCGGACGCACGGGATTATTCCCACTACGAGACCGTGCTCAGCGGTGACCTCGCGCGTGATGACCTGCCCGGGTTCGCCAACCGCGGCGACAACAGCTTCCACGTGGTGACCAATGACGACACGCTGGCGACCGATACCACGATTCTCGAGGGGTTCACCGTATCGGGCGGATACGCCAACGGCGATCTGGCGAGCAAGACCGACCAGGGCAGCGGCATGCACAACCACAGCGGTGTCGCTCCCCTGTTCGGCGGCCGTCCGCTGCTGAGCGGGTGCGTCTTCAAGGATAACTGGGCCGCCAATCACGGCGCCGTCAACGACCACGGCGGGATGACCATCGTAGACTGCGAATTCCGCGACAACCACGCGGGCCAATGGGGCGGCGGACTGTACATCCACGCCACGCTGCCCACGTCGGTCACCGATTGCCGGTTCATCAACAACCAGACGGACGGTGCCTCGGGGGGCGGCGGCGGCGTGGTACACGAAGGTGCGGCGACGTTCACCCGCTGCGATTTCTCCGGCAACCGCTCGCGCCGGAACGGCGGCGGCATGTACCACCACGGGGGAGCCACGCCCACCCTGGTCGACTGCGTCTTCGAGGGCAACGTAGCCGACGACGGATCCGCCACCTCCGACTCCAAGGGCGGCGGCATGTACAGCCAGGACAGCACGGTGTCGCTGAGCCGATGCACCTTCCGGGCGAACAGCGTGGAGGGCGGCACTGTCGGGGGAGGTGGTGGGTTCTACAGCATTAATACCGGCGGCACGGTGAGTGATTGTCTGTTCGACTCCAACCTTTCGGACTACTCGGCCGGTGCCATTTATTTCGCCGCGGGAGAAACCCCCGTGGTCCGGAACTGCGACTTCGTCGCCAATCGCGCCTATTGGGGAGCCGGCATCTACGCCAACGGCCCCAACAGCCCGGACATCCGTGGCTGCATTTTCCGCGACGGCGTCGTCAGCGGGTACGGCGCGGGCGTGCGCCTCTTCCGTTCCGATGCCCGCCTATCGTGGTGCCAATTCTGGAATAACCGCGCCGTTAACCACGGCGGCGCGCTGTCCAGCACCGCGGCAACGAACCTGCTGGTCACCCACTGCCGTTTTTTCGACAACCGCTCCATAAGCAGCAGCTCGTTCAAGGGCGGCGCCATCGGCACCTCCGACGCGCTCATCACCATCTCCAACTCCGCCTTCATCAAGAATGCCTCGAGCGAGGGCGGTGCCCTGTTCGTGCAGGGAGTTCTGGCGGATCGAAGCGTGACGATCATCAACTGCACATTCGCGGAGAATGCCGCGCCGACCGGAACCGCCGTGGCGGTCGCCACGATGGCCGGCGGAACCACGAACCTGACGGTGGCCAACTCCATCCTGTCCAACGGTGGAGGTGAAATCGCGGTGTCCGGGCCCGGAACGGTGAATACCGCGGTGTCGTACAGTTTCGTGCAGGGCGGCTGGCCCGGACCCGGCAACCTTACGGAGGACCCGCAGTTCGCCGATCTTGATGGCCGCGACGACCTCCTGGGAACGGCGGATGACTCGGTGCGCTTGTCGAGCACCTCGCCCTGCATCGACGCGGCGAACACCTCGGTCCTTCCCCCAGACATCGCGGACGTGGACGACGACGGCGACACCACGGAGCCCACGCCGCTGGACCTCTCGGGGGACGGCCGGTTGACGGATCACCCGTCGGCGCCCGGCGGGGGCAATCCCCCGCCGCCCGTTTCCTGGTTGGACATGGGCGCGCTTGAGTACGGGGACTGCAACGGCAACGGGGTTTTCGATGATCTGGAAATCGCGAACGGCACCAGCACCGATTGCAACGCCAACGAGCTTCCCGATGAATGCGAACCGGATTGTAACGCCAATGGTGTGCCCGACGACTGTGATCTCGCCTCCGGAAGCTCCGACTGCAACGCCAACGGCGTTGTCGACGCCTGCGAACAGGACTGCAACGCCAACGGCGTGGCGGACGGATGCGAGGAGGATTGCAACGCCAACGCCGCACCCGACGATTGCGACGTGGCCTCCGGCGCCAGCTCCGACGCCAACGCCAATTTGGTTCCCGACGAGTGCGAAATGCCGAAGAACCGCTACTTGACCCTGGTCACCGCTCCGGGCGGCGAGCCCCTAGCCTACCGCGTGACCGTGCTGCGTAACGCCTTCGTCGGTGAGCTTGGTGTGGACGTGGGTTGGATCGGTCAACCCAACGCCGCAGGCGTGTCGCGGGTGGTCGGGTCGCCGTACTTCAGCGACCGCTGGCCGCGTGTTTTGCAGCTTGCCGACTGTGAGATCACGCCCGCCGCAGACTACGCCATCGCCGGCACGCCGGATGGAGCCACCTTTCAGTCGCCCATGCAGCTTTCCACCGCCGCGCGGCCCTCGCCCAAGAACTGGGGTGACACCGTGGGCAGCTTCGGCGCCACCGGCTGGACGGCACCCAACGGCGTGGTGAACACCAACGACTTTCTCGCTGTGGTGCAGAGCTTCCTGCAACTGTCGATCGCACCGCCCGCTTCGGTCGCGGATGTGTCGGGGGTCGGCACTTCCGATCCCTGCCTGAATGGGGTCGTCAGCATCATGGACGTGTTCCTGCTCATCAAGGCGTTCCAGGGCGATCCCTATCCGTTCCTCACCGACCCGACGGCGTGTCCCCCATGCCCGTAGAACCGGCACGGCGGGACCGGTGACGAACTCCGGCCGGGTTCGCGCATAGCGGGCATGGCACCATGGCAACGGAGGCTACACGTGCCGCGGGTTCCGCGCCGCCGCCGACTCGCGCCCGCGGAGGTTCTTGGCCACGGGCATGCCCCCCGTTACAATTCCCTCGTGGCCGCGCGGCCGCCGAATCGCCGAAATCGTGCCGGAAAACGCGGTTTTGGGGGTGTAGCTCAGTGGTAGAGCACCGGCCTTTTAAGCCGTAGGTCCTGGGTTCGAGCCCCAGCGCCCTCAGTATCGGAAGTGCTGGTCGGGAAAGGAGTTACGAACGAACGCAGGTCAGCCGACCCTCCGGCGGAGGCCGGGTTGGCCGTCCGGGGTCATTCGCACGTCAGTCCGCTATTCTTCCTTGCCCATCGTCAGTGCTTCAACGATCCACTGTGCTTTGGCTTCACGGTCCGCCGTAACCGTGCTGTAGAACTCGGCGGTCGTGCTGCTGTTCGCACGGCCTATCAGTTCGTCCACCACGTTCATCGGCAGGTGATCAGCCCGATTCCGGCCGCGGGATTTCCGAAGGCAACGTACGGTGATGTGTTGCCCATTTGAAAGCTCCGCGATCATGAGGTGACGGCGAACCTCACGAACGACGTTGTCGCCCATGTAGTTGTTGATCCACGCCCCGCATGGATCCGGACACCGGCGCCAGCGCCGCAGAACTCGCTCGTAGCGAACCGGTGTGGGCAGAATGAGGCGGGATCCGTCCAGCCGCATTCTCCGCCACCGTCGGACAAGTAGGACGGGGTGTCTTGGAAGCGGCACCTCCCTGTCCTGATGATCCTCGACTCGAAACGGCGGCAGGGTCTGCGACCCCTCGTGTATAGCCTGGCGTTCTGCCAGCCCGTGGCGAAAAGCGGCCTACGCGATGTAGCACGGGCATCCTGCCCGTGAAACCATGGGCTGGAAGCCCATGCCACGAGTTTTGCCACAGGCTGCTACCCCAGGTTGCGCAGTTCGCGAAGAACCGTAGCGATTTTTAGCTGGATTTAGAGGGCGGAACCGCATTGGCGATCGCGCCGGGCGTAGTCCATGCGTCGTAGGTGCGTGTAGTGAAGACCAACCGCATTGCATCCGTAATAGGAGTGGCAGATGGAGCGCGAGGAGTCAAGTATGTTCCTTCGCGAATACCACCGCACCATGGACGGCAAGCGGCACACCTGTTTCGTGTTGGTCGAATCGCAGCGCACCGAGCGCGGGCCGCGACAACGCATCGCCACCCAGCTCGGCGAGCGGCTCGCAAACCGGCAGCGGCTTTGGCGGCGGACGGCCAACGCCGAGCAAGCCGAGCGCTTGGCGACTCACAAGCTCACCCTTCCCGAACACCTTTGCGCCGACCGCGACGTGACCGACGCGCACCGCGTCCGCCTGCCAGCCGATAGGATACCCCCGAGAATGTAGTGGAGACTTTTGACCAAAATCGGCCCTGGCGCTGCCCCCCAGGCCCGATTCACTCGCCCAACTGCGCAACCCGAGCTGACCTCACCCACCAATCCTGCCGGGGAGGCCGAGTGTCTAACCGCCCCGGCCACTCCCCGCAGACGACGCTCGTGCAACCGCGAAATCGGCGCCTCCAAGCTACAGTGGCCGTCGGCGCAGAAGTCGAAGCGGCAACAATGCGAGCCCGATGATTATCCCCACTGCGGCGTCCATCGCGCCGCACGCGGTTCGACCGCACATAGGCGAGAGGCTGTTGAACGGCGCCGGCGTCATGGGCTCGGGTGTATTGCCTGGTTCGTCGCCCTCGTCCTGCCCCGGCTCCGGTTCAGGCTCGGGTTCGGGCTCAGGACGGGGCCCGGTGGCACCCAACGGGCATCCATCGGCCGTAACCGCGCCAACCGCCCCCGCGCCTGGACACGCATCCTGGCAATCGAGTACCCCGTCGCCGTCAGAGTCCTCATCCGGCGCCGCACACCCGCAGAGTCCCGGGGCAGGCTTTAGTGTCGCAGGGCACGGGTCGCAGTCGTCGCCGAGTCCATCGCCATCGCGGTCCTGGTTGATGGTACTGCTCGTGTTCGTGCAGAAGTCGCAGGCATCGCCGAAGCCGTCGCCATCAGAATCGCGCTGGCCGGCGTTGGCGATACCGGGACAGTTGTCGACCAAGTCGCAGACCGTATCGTCGTCACCGTCTATGCAGCCGCCACCGCCCCCGGCGGATGCCCGACACGCGTCACCGATGCCGTCGCCGTTGCCGTCGCGCTGATCCGGATTGAAAATCGCCGGGCAGTTGTCACAAAGATCCAGCACGGCGTCGCCGTCGCGATCGTCAGTGCAGCCACATTCATCCGGAACGCCGTTGCGATCGCAGTCACCGCTTACGCGCGCAGCGATGTCGCAAACGTCGAGGGTTCCGTTGCGGTTGCAGTCCGAGCCCCGCGCGTCGAACATTGCCAGGGCGAGCGACCAGGAAATCAAACGCGCCGTCTCACCGGCACCGCGATTGGTAACGCGCAGCTTCCAGTCGCCGTAGACCTCGACATTCCGGAGTTTGGCCAATCCCGTCCCCGCACCCTGGGCAAGTTCGAAGGGGGCGAGCACCGCGCACGCGTCTTTCGCGCGGCGACAATCCGGAATCGTCTCTCCTTCGTCAGCGAAAACCACACGGAGCACGGCACCCTGTCCGGGGCAGCCTCCATCCCACAAAACCACGGTTTGGTTCTCGTGGAGGAGCTCGAGGCGCAGTTCCTCGAGGTGGGCATGCTCGATCGCAACCCCCACTCGGACGCCGTATAGCGGCGCGAACGTGGGTTCGAACCAGGTGCTCTCGCTCACCGACCCCGGCGCGACGTCGCGTGCGGGCAGCTCCACGACTTCCCGGTTGACGGGAATGTCGGTTCGATCGTCAACGCCGTTGCAGTCACAGTCCGGAGCACATTCGTCGGGTACGCCGTCCCTGCCGCAGTCCGCGCTGGTACCTGCGGCGATATCGCACACATCGGGCACGCCGTTGGCGTTGCAATCCTCGGCGGTGCCGGCTCCCAGATCGCATTCATCTCCGATTCCGTTCCCGTTGCAGTCCGGCCCGGAGGCGGTGTAAACAGCGACGGCGGTTCGATCGGTCGTGACGTCCACCACGACTTGCCGCGCGCCTGCGGTCTGAGCCACCCCGTCGAGCTGCCAGAATTGAAACGCCGAGACGCACGCCGACGCGGGAGCGGTAAGCGTCACGGAGCTCCCTTCGTGGTAGGTCAGTTGAAACCCGGGCGGTGTCCTGCCGGAGGCGACACCGTTGACATCCTGCATGTCCACGGTGATCGTCGCCGGCTCCGTGGCGCTGACCGAAAGGCCATGCAATGGAGTGTCGTACACCGCCCAGGCCGTGTGGGAGCGATCCATCGTGGCGCCCAGGCTTGTTCCCGCGGGCTGGCGGATTCCGTCAAGAAACCACGCGACCCAGGGAGTGGCGTTGACCGTGTCGGGCGCCGTCAGGGCCACGCTGCTGCCTTGCGCGTAAACCCGCGTGAAGTTCGAGCCACCGTCGCCTTCCCCGTTCTCATCCGGCGGCGTCAACATGACCGTCGCGTCGGGGAGGTTGGCGCGCACGTGCAGCAGGGGCAAGTACTCGGCGCGCGCGGTGTGCACCTGGTCCATGAGCACGACCAGGTCGCGGCGTCCGTTGGGCCTTGCCACGCCGTCCAGCGTCCAGCGGCGAAACTGGCCGGCTGGCGAGAGATGCGGCGCTGTAAGTACCACGACCGGTGCTTGTCGGTCGGTGGCAAACGTGCGGAAGAACGGCGTGACACCGGGACCGAGTGCATCGAGATCCACAGGGCTGAAGTCGATGCCCACGCCGGAGTTCGGCGTGGAAGTGACCCACAGAACAGCGGCTCCCCCGCGCGAGGCAACCTCGTCGGCGCCCATGTCCACCCGCGCTGCTACGACACGGGCCTGTCCATCCACGTCGGTCTCGCCGGGGAAAACAAACAGGCCCGGTTGCCCGGCGTCGATGCACGGGGAATCCGGCAGGAGGTTGAACACACCCGCCGCGGCATCCACAAACCGCGGGTCGAGAGAGATGTTCCCGGTGCCTGGGTCTGCGTCGCCCACATCGCTGAAGCTCGCGGCAACGTTGCGCAGGTCGTCGGCGTTCCCCCAGATGATGCCGTTGTTCACCTGTGTGTTGCCACCGCTCGCCTGTATCCCCGGCCCCCGGTTGGCCGCCACGGTGCAGTAGCGGATATTCGCGGATATCGACTGAGTGAAGATGCCTGCGCCGTTGGCGGCCGTGTTGGCCGCGATGATGTTACTCCGCGCCGTAGTGGCGGCGCGGCTGGTGAGGAAGATACCGCCCCCGTTATTGGTCGCGGCGTTGGCGAGTATGCGGTTGCCGTCGAGCAACGGGTTGTGTTGCGTATTGCCGGAGATGTCCGCTGTGGAAACCCCGGCGCCCGAGGTTGCGGCATTGTTGCGGATGACGTTGCGGAACAGCCGCGCCGCCCCGAACTTGAGGAACACCCCGCCGCCGCGGTTGACGGCCTGGTTGCCTTCGATCACGCAGTGCTCGATGGTCGGGCTGGTGAAGCGGTTGCTGTCGGTATAGGCGTACACGCCGCCGCCGCAGGGCACCACGGAGGGGTCGGGCAGATTGTCGGCGTCGCAGTTCGCGGCCCCGGAGGCCCGGCCGCCGCGGACCGTAAGCCCGCGAAGCACGCTTTCCGACGTTTCCGCGTGGTTGAAGGTCACCACGTGTCCGGCCGCGCCTCCGTCGAGGACCGTCGTGGCCACCACGTCGGCATCGAGCGGGGCGAGACTCTGCACGGTGATGCGCTTGCCGTTGAAGTTGATCCGTTCCGCGTAGATCCCGGGCCGCACCACGATAACGTCGCCGTCGGCCGCAGCATCAATCGCCGCCTGGACGCGCGCAAAGTCGCCGGCGCCGTCCGCGTCCACCAGAACGGACCCGCCGGCGACGAAGGAGGCGACGACCCGCCTCGGGCCGTCCATGCGCACCTGGGCGCTTGGCTCGCCAAGGGGTTGGTCGACTCCGTCCACGATCCAGCGGACAAAGAAGGTGCGGTCGACGGGGCGGACGGTGACGTTGACATTCGTTCCGGGGGGATAGATGCGGTTGAACGGGGTCGTACCGTCCCCCATTCCCTGCGCGTCGTCGGGCGCGACGACGAAGAGCACGCCGGTTTCCGGTGCGCTTACCACGTTCAGCGGGAAGCCGGCGTTGAGGTCGCGCTCGTCGGCGCCCATGTCCACGCGCCCGCCGACCACGCGCGCGTCGCCGTCGATATCGACCTCGCCGGCAAAGGCCACAAGCGCAGGATCGCCCGCGTTGATACAGGGGCTGTCCACCGCAAGGTGGTAGCCGGTTGGGGGCTCGAACCTGGGATCGAGCGTCAGGTTCCCGGGGCCGGGATCGCCGTTCTGAATGGTGCTGTGCACGGCGGTACAGGTTCCACCCAGGTTGTCGCCATTCTCCCAGAGGATCATGTTGGAGAGAACGGGCGCGGTACCGGTGCAATGGGCGCCGCCCGCGCCGCCGGTGGCGACGTTGCGGCGCACGGTGTTATTACGGACCAGGCTCGCCCGGCTGCTGTCCAGTTGCAGGCCGCCGCCGGTTATGGCGGTGTTCTCGAAGATGACGTTGTTGAGAACGCGCGTGGCGGCGTTGGTAAGGCGGATTCCGCCGCCGGAGCGCGCGGAATTGGCCTCCAGCCGATTGGCGAGGATCTCACCCGACGACCCGTTGCAGGCGATGCCGCCGCCCTGCTGGGCGGTGGCGCGGTTGCCGCGGACGAGGTTACCGAAGAGCAGCGGATTGGCGAGCGCGCCTTGAATGAAGACGCCGCCGCCGGAAAGCGCCGCAACGTTGTTCTCAATGGTGCACCGCCGGATGGTGGGCGAGGCCTGGGTGATGGCGATTCCGCCGCCGTGGAAGGCCGTGCTTCCGTTGCGGATGGTAATGCCGTCCAGCACGGAGGAACGGCGCTCGCCGTCAAAGAAGGTCACCACCGGACCCGTGCCGTCGCCGTCGAGTACGGTGGTCGCAACCGTCGCGGGGTCCGTGGGATTCTCACTCTGCACGGTGATGGCTTTCCCCACGAACTCGATGGTCTCGCGATACACGCCGGGTGCTACGACGACCAGGTCGCCGTCGGACGCGGCGTCGATGGCTCCCTGAACCGTCGCCGCATCCTGCGGAACGCGGATGGTCGCGCCGTTCGCGGCGCCGGCGGCCAGCAGCACGGCACCGACCGTAAGACCCAATCCACGGCGTAGAATGCCGGGGCGTAGCGCCCCGGCGCGGGGAGATGGTCGCCACTGTTCCGTCATCGTGTCGTCTCCTTCGTCGCCTTCGCCAACGATCGTTCCCATGACCTGCCGGTCACTCGGCGGAGCCGGTGGTGTCCTTCGCACCACGCCTGACGACCACCACCAGGGTGACGAGCAGCCCGGCTCCAACGAGCACAAACAGGCCGCCAATGCCCGACACCAGCGCTGGGTTGAACAGGTCGTCGCGGTTGATGACCGCCTGCGACGGGTCGGCCGGATTGACGTACACCGTCACGGCCTTACCCACCGCGTACCGCTGGAGGCGGATGCGCTGGGCCATTTCGTCGTCGCTGGAGGATTCCAGCAGGCTGAAACGGTTGCCGGTGTACTCCCGCCCTTCCCAAAGGTAGCGATAGGAGACGCGCGGCTTGTAGACCGTACGGCCTGCACCGGAGGCACGGCTCCCGGGAGTGCTCAACCCGCTCGCGTCCCCGGCCACCACTTCCGTCTTCAGGACAACTGCCTCTACGGACTTCCAGTACGGCAACTCGAACACCGTCAGCCGCAGTGCCGGAAGGCCCTTGCTAAACGCGATGACGCCTGCGGCGATCGCTCCGACGCCCAGGAAGACGAGCGCGCCCACCGTCTGGCGCATGGTTGGGCCGCCTCTGGCCACCGTGACCTCCGTACCGCCGGCCGATGACGGGCGGGCGCATCACCCTTCGTTCTGGGCTGCCAGGCTGTCGCCTCTGACAGAACGTCTGCGGGACCGTTCCGGCCCGGCGCCGCGGCGCACGGTCAATCGCAGGTGTCGAACGTGCCCAGCTCGACCTGGAACCCGAAATCCATCACGTAGAGATCCGTCCACGCCTTGCCCTTAACGCAGGCCTCCGGCGGCTTCCAGGAACAGGTGTTCTGGCAGTTGTAACAGGCTTTGACGTCCACGCCGATGCTTCCGTTTATGGTGGCGCCGATCTTGAACATGATGTAGCCTTCGTCGCCGGGTTGCTTGTCGAGATCCTTGACGGTTGCTTCGGCACCGCCGGCCAGCGCCGTGGTCAGCGACCCGTTGAAGCATACCTCTCCGGTGAGGTTGTGCCCATAACACTTGTCGCTGCCGATGAACCCGGAGCCGCCCAGGCTCAGCGTTGCCCCGATCTTAATCCCCACCCAGATGTCAACGCCGATATTGATCGGCCAGCCGATCTCCTGGTAAACGCCCCAAGGCCGGAAGTCGAGTCCACCCGTGCCCGTCCCCTCGAAGTTCACGCGAATGTCGTAGAACTCCTGGCCAACGAGATCAGGAAGCGCCTTACCCTTCTTGCAGCAGACTTTGCAGACGCTGCCCTCGACCTTGCCCTGCAGTCCGAAGAAGACGCGGACTTTCCCCCCGGCGTAGTAGCGATCGGGGAAGGACTTGTCCCAACTCTTGCTGATCTTGCCGCAGCCGTCGCCGACCTGGACCTGCACCCAGGGCGTGCTCACGGTGACGGACACCAGTCCGGTGGGGTCCAGCAGTACGGTGGGCCGGCTCTGGACGTACTCATACAGGTTGGGCGTGTCGGTGATGCCCAAGGGGTCGCGCGCCATCCAGCGGCCGTGGCGGGGGTCGTAGAACCGGCGGCGATTGTATTGCAGCGCGTGCAGGCCGGGGTCTACAACGTCGAGCGCTCGCCCCGTATAGAAATAGGGGTTGATCTCGCTGCGAACCCGGGAAACGAGGCACGCAGGCGTGCGCGGTCCACCCTGTACCCCGCCCAGGCAACCGGCGAGCGCCGCGTAGTCCGCGAGGTCGACGTCGGAGTCAAGGTCCTGGTCGGCGCGGGAGCAGCCCGGGCTGAGCACCACGGGGCCCGCGCCCGTAAAGCACGCGTCGAGGGCGGCGACGTCGTGGAGGTCGACGGAACCGTCGGCAATGACGTCGCCACGGACGCTGCCATTGATCGTCACCCCGCCGTAAGCGTCGTAGCTGTAGCGCTCCACGACCTGTCCCGCGGCGTCCACCAGGCCGGCGACGGTCATGTTCTTCTTCAGCAGATAGAGGTAGTCACCCGCGGGTGCTGAGCCGCGAAGCGCGTCGTGATGCACGAGGGCGTGCTCGTCCTGGTAGGTGCGGCCGTCGACGAAGTAGCGGAGCCGCCGATCCGCGTCATCGAACTCCGCGAGAACGGCTTCGCGATCGTCAAAAAAGTAGCGGGTCTTGGCCCCGCCCACGGTGGCAACGCTGCGACGGCCGAGCACGTCGTAGCGGTACGATGCAAGGACGGCGCCGAGCGCGTCGCGGACCTCCACCAGCCGCCCGGCGAAGTCGTACGCGTAGGCGTATCCGCGTTCATCGCGGATCAGGTTTCCCGCGGCGTCGTAGGTGAGCGGCGATCCGCTGATTTCCTCGTATTCGTTTGCGTTGCTGCTGCCATAGTCCACGGGAGGCTGGTGGGCGAAGCGGGTGTGGTGCGCTATGCGGTTGGATTGGGTGTCGTAGACGAATTCCTCAGTCCCGCCGACG
Organism: Planctomycetota bacterium; assembly: GCA_016208685.1. GTDB lineage: Bacteria > Planctomycetota > Phycisphaerae > UBA1845 > UBA1845 > JACQXM01. The sequence continues at coordinate 135,397 of JACQXM010000062.1, forward strand.
TCGCCGGCGTGGACCGCGGAGACCAGCCGGCGCATGGAATCGTATTCAAAATCGGCTCCGCCGGCGGCGGCGGGCCCGGCGGCCGCCTCCGTCAGGGGCGAGCCCACCTCGTCGAGAACGTAATCGAACCGGGCGAGCACCTGCGGCATGGTCATACCGGTCTGCCAGCTGCCCTCGATGGCGGTCAGGCGGCGGTGCCCGTCATAGCCCCAGACGGTATGAAGCGCATTGCCTCCGACAGAAACGGTTCGCGCGAGCGGATGGGCACCGACGTACTGATAGGTGACCACCTGTTCCGCGTCGCGGTGGATGGACATGGCGCGACCCAGTCCATCGTAGCGGTAGCTCAGCGTCGGCATGCCGTCAAGCGCGACCGAACGAAGCTGGCCGAGCGCGTCGCGGTTCATGACCACGACCTTGGACACGCCTTCCACCGTCTGGAGCTCGCCAATGCGGTGCCCGAGTGGATTGTAAGCGATGGCCACGAAGTCGGCATTGCTGTTGATGTCGGACTTAAGCAAAGTGGGACGCCGCAAGGCGTCGTATTCTATGGACTCGTGGACCCAGAACGGTTCGAAGCCGGGGTCATCGACGATCCGCTCGAGCATCAGCCCGCGCGGGTCGCGGACGATGTCGAGATCGAAGCCGCGCGGGTCGGTAATGCGGACCAGCCGACCGGCGGAATCGTAAACGGTGGATTGTGTCGCGCCGTCGGAGGCGACGCGATGGATGGGGCGGCCGGCGCTGTCAAAGACGTAACGGGTGGTTTGCGGGCCGGCGTCATTCATCGCCGTCAGGCCAGTGCTGCGGCCCAGACGATCGTAGGACCAGAGCGTCTGGCGCGCGACGCCGTCGGCGTCCTGCACGGTTTCGACCCGGCGACCGAGGAGGTCGAAGCGCTGCGTCTCGCGGCTGCCGTCGGGTCCGACGACCTCCACGCCGCGGCTCAGGGCATCGTACGCGGTTGTCGTCGTGCGGTCCGCGATCCCGTCGCCGACAATCCGGGAAGCGGTCTGGCGGCCGAACGCGTCGTACGCGTACTGCACCGTGCGCGCGCCCAGCGCGTCGTTGTCGACGCGCGCGCTGACCAACCCCGTGGTTGCATCGTACTGCAACTCGGTGAAATCGATCGCCGGGTCCTGCGGGAACCGCACCGCGACGCGACGGTCAATGCCGTCGTGAACGATCTGAACGGAACGGGCGGCACTGGGCTGATCCCCGAGTGCGCCGTAGCGGGTTACGCGCGCCAGACGCCCGGCAGCGTCGTATTCGTTCTCCTCGACCAGGTCGGTGGCTGTGTCAACAGTAGAGCGCGTGGGATCGAGCAGCCGCGCGGAGCGGAGCATGCGGTCCCCGGCGTCGTACTCGGTAAGGGTGCGCGCCAGGATGTTGCCGTCACGATCGATGTTGGTAAGCCGCACCGCCTGGTCGAAGGTATTGTACTGGGTTAACGTGCCGTGGCCCGCGGGATCGGTGGTCGTGGTGACCCGACCGGCGGCGTCGTACGCGAAGGCGGTAACGATGTTCAGGCCCATCGGATCCAGCGCTTCCGCCAGCTTTCGCCCGCAGGGGTTGAGCGTGTAGTCAGTGCGCACACCTTCGCCGTTCACCCTGCCGATCACCCGTCCCAGGGCGTCGTGAGAATACCGCATGAGTCGGTCGCCCGGCTCATACTGTGCGAGGTTGGCATTGCCGTCGGCTTTGGAAAACTCCTCTGCGGCTTGCCCGCCGAAGGTGTAGGCGATGACGGTTACGGGGTCATGCGGGCCATCGACGGCGGGGACTACACGTTCGCGTTGCCGCACGACCCGTCCCAGAACGTCATACTCGCGAACTTCGTCCTTCACCGGCGCGCCGGAATCTGGATCCGTAACCAAGATGCGCACCGGCATCCCGGCGGCGTCAAACGTGGTTTCGGTGCGCGCTGCGTGAAGGGCTGCGGTCTGGCGCCCGAAGGCGTCGTACTCGTAGGCGGTCGTTCCCGTGTCCGGGCGGGTGACCGAGGCGAGCTGGTTCAGCGCGTTATACACATAGGTGGTCACCAGTGCGGCGACGTCGGTGCTCTGCAAGGACTCGGCGACCGTGCGTGCGGCGCCGTCGTAGGCGAGGGCGCGGATCGAACCATTCGGGTAAGTCTCGCGGACGATCTGATCCTGGTAGTCGTAAACAGATGTAGTGGTAAGCGTGCCGCCCAGGGGGCCGGGTTTGTCCTCGGCAATGACCCGCCCGAGGGCGTCGTAGGTGTAGACGCCGTCCGACCAGGCCACGGGCTGGCCCGGGAGGAACGGTGCGCTGTCCAGCGCCATCCGCCGTCGCGTGAGCAGGCCGTGCACGTCGTACTCGTACACCTCCTGCTTGAGCAGCTCCGGCGCGCCGGCACTCGCGAAAAGCGACTCGGAGGCGAGGCGGCCGGCGGGCCCGTACTGTCGCTCGGTGACGTCGCCACACGCGCTCACCTCGCGCGTGCGCTCGGAGTATGCATTGAAAGTGTACTGCTCCTCCGCGGTTTCGCCGGGCGGCCCGCCCGGGTTGCGGACCACGCGAGTTACGTTTCCGTTCGAATCGTATGCATATTGAGTGTAGATCGGCGCGCCTGCCGGTCCGGTAACCCCGGAGCGAGTGACGCGGTTATTGGCGTCGTACTCATAGGATCGACTGATCCGCGCGGTGCCGCCGCCGGCGACCGGCGCTGCCGGGCCGGTTTCGAGAAGCAACTTCCCTTGGTCGTCGTAGGCGTACTCGGTGACTCCACCGTGGGAGTCAACGGAGAGGAGCTTCACGAACTTGGAGGACACATTGTTGAAACCGTTGTAGGCGAAGCTCGACTCGCTGATCCGCCCGTCGGTGGCTTGCAGGTAGCGCCATTCGTATTGCCCGATCCCGGCGGAGGGGACGTAGGGAGAACGCGCGAAGCCTACGGCGTCGCCCGGCGTCCGTGACAGGGCAAGGTCCTGGATGGCCCAGCCGTCGGCCGCATTGGGGGACGGTGCAAGCCGCGCGAAACGGAAGGAGAACAGGTACGTCGGCCCCGCTTCCAGCGTCCATCCGGGATGCTCCTGCCCGGCCATCCCGACGGTGTCGCAGGAGCTGTACAGGCGGAACCACCCGTCACCGACGGTCGACGCCAGCGCGAACCCGGACGGACCGACGTTGGGTGTCACGTTGACCTCGACGCAGGCTTGTTCGCCCGGAGCGACGGCCTGCGGGCCGCGGATGCGCACCTGTGCGACGTAGGTGTTATCGCGGCCCACCTCCAGCGCGGCCTGTGCCGATGCACCCTCGACGAAGGGCACGAAAGGCGCCGCGCCGGGCTGCATGCCCGTGGACGTGAACGCCTCCGGGGCCAGCAGCCAACCCGCGGCTGACTCGTCCGCGGCCAGGAAAAGTGGCAGTCCGTTGGCGAAGGTCCGCACGACCGAGATGCGCTTGGCGCCGAACGGCTGAGTGATCTCGACGATCTCCGTATCCGTGCCGGCGCTGGCGTCGTGCTCGGAGCGGTAGTCGGTCAGCGTGGCGTAGAGGTCGCCGGAGGGCGGAGCGCCAACGGGGAACAGATCCGTATACATGTCGACGCGCGTGGTGCGACCCTGGTCGTCGTAGGACTCGACGCGGATGCGCTCCTCGGTAGCGGTGACTCGTTCGCGGATGGTCGCGCTGGTCGACTGGCCGAGCGTTCCGGCGTAGGAAACGGTTCTCACCGTGACCAGGGCGGGCGCGTCCATGCGTCGGCGATGCTCCACCAGCCGCCCATCGGAATCGTAGACGAAGGTCTCCAGGTCGACACCGTTGCGATCCGTGATGCGCTCCAAAAGCCCCGTTGCAGAAAGGTAGTAGCGGCGGCTCTCGCCGTTGCACTCCGGACAGACAACACCATCCGCGCCGGCGATGCGCAGGCCGTCGTAAGCAAGCGCCACCTCGCGCAGTAGATCGGGGACGCCGCCGGCGACCGGGGTGATACGCTCGACTCGGCCCTGAGTGTCGTAGGCGAGTTCCAGATAAGTATTCGCGGCGGCCGGGCCGGAGTAGATGCGCACGAGGCGATCCGCCGCGTCAAAGGCGTATTCGCTGTGTGTGGAGCCGTCGAAACGCTGGGCGAGCACCAGGCGGAAGGCGTTGCCGCTCGTTGCCGTCTGCTCAAACCGGTACGTGAGACCCTGGTCAATGTTTGACAACTGAATGACGCCGCCGCGGTCGTCGCCAGAGAAGCCGCCGAGAATCCAGCCCTCAAGGAAGCCGCCCCCCGGGTTGAAGACCACGGAGTTTGCGCGCTCGGGTAGAAGGACTTCCACATCGCCGGTGGGGTGCACGGCCACGATCCGGGGGAGGCGCAGCGGTGTCGGCTCGCCGGCGCGAACGGTGAGCGCCAGTTCGCCAAGACGGACCACACCGAGCTCCGGCGCGGTCCTCCCGAGGATGCCGAAAAGTCCGGAGCGGGACGAACCCGGCACGGGGCAATCGGGACAATCACAATCGTCGTCCGGCTTGGCCTGAATCGTCTGGCTTCCCGTGGACCGTTGCCAGCACTGGTTGGCTTCATCGAACGCGGCGAGTTGCACGGTTACCGTGACCGAGCCCAGGCCGACCTTCCCGCGAACCTTGATCTCCAGGTATCCGGGCCAGCTTCCCGAATCCGCCGGTTTGCTTACGACCTCGACGCCGCCGGAGGTCTGCACCGCGAGTTCGTAGCAGTCCACGGCGCCGGAAGCATCCACGGTGATGGTCACCGTTTCGCCCACGGCATCCTCCCGCTGTGCCTTGCAATCGGTGGGACACACGGTGCGGATGATGTTGTCCGATTTGTTGGTTTGAAGGTTGGGCGGAGCGAGTCCCTGGGGGCAATCATCGCAGGGATTTCCCCCGCCCTGGAGGTCGGTGCAATCGCCGCCGCACCCCGCGGTAAAGGACGTGGAGGCACTGGGACAGGTACCCGACGCAATCACCGTATAATTTCCGGCCTCCGTCGGGGTGTAAGTGAAGGTCCGTGTCGCTGAGCGGTTGAAGTCCTGAGTGGGGGCGAAGGTGACCGATTCGGTGTGCACCACTCCGAGCCCTTCGAGGAACACCTGGACATCCACCGGGGCCAGGCTGCAAGCACCTTCGGGGTGTGCACAGGGGCCGCCGCCGCTGCTCCCCACGCACCGGCAGTAGCTTGTGGTGTAACTGATCGTCACCGGTTCATTCAGATTAGCCTGGCGCGGGGATGCGGAGAGCGACGCAGAGGAACAATTGCAGCAGATATCCGCATGCGCCGGATTCGCCAAGAGGCAGAATGTGAGTACCGCCCCCAGGCACGCGATAATGCCGCGGACTCCTGCCGCGCGATCCCCGGCTGCCATGGCCCACGTGGCCTTACAGCAGCCCCGATCGATCCGTGTGCGTCGTGACCGAATCTCGGTGTTCATCAGTCCTCCCTCCGACTCCCGGACACCTGAAGCAGGCGCAAGCCCGAAGCGAAACCAGGTCCCGCGATCGTACCGCCCGGGCACGCCCCGCGCCCCGCGGGCACGGCGAATCCGATGCCGCACCGGAACCGACTTACTGTGGCGAGCCCTACAACTCAGAAACGTCCGCGGCGGCCGCGGTCTCAAATGGCGCGTATCGCGCTGTCGGAGCTCACTGCGGGCAGCGCGACCTATTGCTCATCGGGCGCCTTCTCCCATCCCTTCCGCGCGTGGCGCGCTGCTTCTGCCTCCGGCGTCCCGGGATAGGCGCCCTCCATTTCTGCCAGGACGGCCAACGCCTCCGACAACCGCCCTCCGCGATAATAAGCCTCGGCGGCACGGAAGTGAGCCTCGCGAGCCAGCTCCGGATCGCTCGTAGCCAGCTTGCTGGTGATCATGCGATAATAAGCCACCGCCGCATCGACTCCGTCGCGCTCAAAGTGCAATCGGCCCCGGGTCATGACGGCCCGGAAAACGTCCCCGCGCGTGCTGCTCATCGTGTCGAGCAGGTCGAGCAAGGCGGTGGCGAATGCGTATTCGCGAAGGGCAATGGCGCGATGCGTTTCGTTAAGCACGATTGCCGACGTCGGTCCGGCGCCGAGCTGCGCGGCAATCCGGCGAAATCGCTCGCCGGCGATTTCCATCGCCGATTCGGTTTGACCGGCCGCCAGGTGTGCTGCCTGGGACAATTCCATCCACAGGTACCACTCGGGATCCGCACTGCCCGGCACCCCTTCATGAATGGCGGACGCCAGTTCCTGCATGCGTTCGCGTCGCCGGCCCTCGTCCGCGATTCCACCCGCCAGGCGAAAGCGGCGGCGCGACTGCTCCAGGGCATCGCTCAGCGGAAGTCCGGCCGTGGTCGCCTCCTGGAGCGTGAGGACTAGTCGCACCGGCGCCCTGCCAGGATCCGGCCTCTCCTGCCCTTGGGCGGCCGGCGCCGCCAGAACCGGCAGCAGCCATACGATCCTGGAGCCCATGCACCGCCGGCAACCGCGCGGAATCGACCGAGTAAACACGTTCGTGCCTCCATACCCACTCAACAGCAGCGCTTCGGGAGCGCTCGTTCACAGCAACGGTTCTTTAGCGCTCGCCACGACCAAGGAGGGTGCGGGCGCTTACGTCACCTGCGTCATCCCGCGCGGCGGCGCGACCTAACCCGTGACCGTCGCGGAGCGCGCGACCGCCTGCCAATCGTTCACGTTCGACAACTTCAGTGATGGGGATACGCAGAACCCGGTCGTTCAAGGTATCGGCGATGAGAATCCCGCCGTTGCCATCCGATGCCACGCCGGTCGGCCGATGGAGCCCGTCCGGGCCGCGTCCAGCATGCCCCCAGGTGCCAACGGGACTCTCACCGCCGGCGGAAAGAGCGACAATCCGGCTGTTCTCGGCGTCACAAACGACGAGCGTTCCATCGCGCGCGACCGCAATGTCGGAAGGGTATTTGAACTCGCCCGGTCCGTCGCCCAGGCCGCCGACGGTCGTCAGCAATCGGCCGTCGGCTCCGAAGCGGCACAACCGGTGATTTCCCGAGTCAACGACCCAGATCGTGCCCGCCGCGTCGAGCGCCAGCCCCGTGGGCCGCGAGAGCGCGGAGAAGCCCGATGCGGGGTCGCCGAAACTCGAGGAATACCGGAAATCAGGCGTAAAACAGCTGACTCTATCGTTGCCGCCGTACTCCGAGACAAAGACCCAGCCATCGTACCGGACGGCTACATCCGCCGGAAGCAGAAACTGGCCCGGTCCCGTTCCGTGGACGCCGAATCGTGCGAGCTCGCGCCCGTCGGCGTCGAACACGAGGATCCGGCTGTAGTGGGAATCCGCGACGAATACGCGATCGTCGTCGTCAACCGATATCCCAACGGGGGTACCCCGGTCGGTTTCCGGCAACGGCCAGGCTTTCTGCGGTATGCCGTTCGGAGAGTAGCGCGTAATTAACCCGCGTCGGTCAACCACAAAAACCGTACCGCGACGCGACGCCGCGATTCCGCGTGGGCGGCTCAACGCCCTCGGAACCGACGCACTCACGGATGCAAAACGCTGGGGGGCGGCCGAGCGAGGGAGCGCGCGGCTGTCGCACCCCATTGCGAAGGCGAACCACAGCGGCAAGGCAGCCGCAATTGGTGATCGAACCAGGGCAAACATCGTCGAGTCTCGCCGGCACTCCTCGGGATTAGGTCAAGTGAAAGCCGCGAGCGCCAAACCTGAGCAATGAGGCCACGATGATACCGAGCCACACCCATCGCGTCAACAAGAAAACTCCTCACGCGCTAGCGTCACGGAACCGGGCGGGCGTGCTGCCTTCGGGGAACAGATCTCTGCCTCATGTCGGAGGGATCCCGCGTATGTCGTGCGCAATCGGATTGTGGCCAGGCTTCCGTCCGGCTCACTCCCAGGCTCAGTGGTCCTCCATCCCGCGGGTCCCGTTGACGTTGGCGTACGGAGCTGCGGACGTGGCGCGGCCGAAAGCCATGATGGCCGCGACGATGCCGTCGATGCATTCGGTGGTCTTCTTCTTGCTGGGCTTGAGGTCGTCCGCGGCGTCGGTCTCCACCGCCACGTTGGAGGCCATCCAGCGCAGCACTGCGTGCCCGCCGTGGCGCTGCTTGTGCCACTGCTCTGTGAGCAGTGGCTTCGCGTACTACTCCTCTGTGTGCGGTGCTTTCGCCGCGTGGGAAGGCTCGATTTCGCGCGGGTCGTCCATGAACAGCGGAACATCGCTACTTCCCTCCCAGAAGCGGGCGCTCGACCATTCCCAGTTCGTGGGAGCGGCACAGAGCTCGCGCCGCACCGGATTCGCATGCATGTAATCCAGAATCGCCGGAACCGACCGCTCCTCAACCACGTTGCGATCAAACCCGCCGCCTGGTTGCCAGAATCGGAAGACGGTTCGATCCGGATAACGCACCGTGAGCCGATCGAGCCACGGCCGCGCTCCGACTTCGAAGAGATGCGCCCGGGCCGCCTTGGAAACCGGTCGCTTAAGGCCCGCCAGGATCGTCCGCATTTCGTACTCCGCGCAGCGCGGGCAAAGCAGCACGTGCACATGCTCGGGCATCACGACGTAGCCCCAGATCGCCACATCCTGCTCCCGGCGAACGGCCGCGATGGCGTCGATCACCCACTGGCGGCTGCGCGCACGGGTCAGCAACGGTAGCCGGCGGAAGCAGGAGTAGGTGACGAAGTGGGCGTGCCCGGCTTCGTCCCACGCGCGGCGCGTCTTCCGGATCGGGTCGGACATGCGCTTCAGCTCATGCGCCGCCGTTGCCCGCGACAACGCTACCTTGCGCGGCGACCGGCTCGCATCTCACGCACCACGGTGAATGCACTGCTCACAGAGCAGTGGCACCTGTCCGGGGCTCACGGGCGACGGCGAAAACACTGCTCACAGAGCAGTGGCACGTGCAGGGAGCCCGGCTCATCGGCCGCTCCCAACGGTGCGTCACGCGTCACCTAACGTGGAGACGGATAGTAGGCCTCCGCGGGACGACGCGACGAAGGGGGTGCTATGCTACGCCCTCGAAGAAATCTGTATCGACCTTCTTCACAATGTACGTATCCGCGGGCGCCACCCCGACGTTGAAGTCGATCATCAACTCGGCCAGTTCGTCGCCGTCGATGATCCGTACTTTCACAGCGGCTTCTTTCGCGGCGCGCTGCGCGCCTTCGGTGAATGCACCGCTCGTGATGAATACGCCCTTCGTAGCCTTCTTGCGCATCAAACTGCCCACGAACTTGTCGATTTCGCTGGGGCCGACAGCGCTGTCCCATTTCTTCGCCTGCACGTACACCATATCCAGGCCGAGCCGGTCTTCGCGGATGACGCCGTCAATACCCTCGTCGCCGCTGCGGCCCGTGACCTCGCCCCGATCGACCTGTCCGCCTCCGTAACCCATCGCCACAAGGAGCCGGATCACCAAATGCTCGAAAAAGCGCGGCGACGCGTCGCGTACACGACGACGAAGGTCATCCGCCAAGGCGTCCCGCAGCTCCTCGTAGGCAGCCTCCAACTGCTCCTCCGGCGTGATATCAGACGCAACCGCAACCCGCTCGTCCGCGTCGGCACTCGGCGCGATCAACTTGGCGGCGCGTTTCTTGGTCTTGAACGCCTGGTACTCGGGGAACTGTTCGAGAAAAGCGTCGTCGATGCGGGACGGGGCGTTTCGGAGCACCTCAGCTCCGCGAGGTGCGAGCCGGAACCGGCCACGCGCGGGTTTCTCGAGCAGGAGACTCTTTGTCAGATAGGTGATAGCCCACGAACCGCGGTTGTAGTACCGAGTCTGTGTCCCGCTCGGAAGCATGATATCCTGGTCTTCGTGGGAGATGTCCATATCGGATGCCAAGGTCTCCATCGCGTCTGAAATCCTGTGCTCCTGCCCGTCGGCCGCAATCTTCAAGAGCGGCAGCATGAATTCCTGGTAGCCGGGTACGGCCATGGCGTGATCCTGACGTTCGACGTCTACGTGATCTCTCTGCTTTCGCGATGTTAGCATGGCTCGCCGGACGCCGCCATCAGCTCAGCGTGTCGGGCGGATTCGAACCGCCGGTTCCCCGGCCCATCCGGGGGTCCCCCGACCGGCCCCTAGACACGCCCGGCTCGGTCGTACCCTCCCGCGCCCTGGCTGGACACCCACCAGACCAGTCGCATATTCCCCGCGTCCGTCGGACGGCCCACGCTCAGTTCGCGCGTTGACAACGGGGTGCGACGCGCGATCCACGGCCGCGTGCATCGGTATTCGCTGGAATTGCGCGGCGCGCGTGACGCACGGAGCGCTTCAACATGCCCAGCGCCACGACGCCGACTTGTGCGGCAACCGGCCCGCATCTCACGCACCACGGTGAATGCACTGCTCACAGAGCAGTGGCACCGGGGCGGGAGCCATGATGGCCGCGACGATGCCGTCGATGCATTCGCTGGTCATCTTCTTGCTGGGCTTGAGGTCGTCCGCGGCGTCGGTCTCCACCGCCACGTTGAAGGATAGAACCTGCCGTGCCGGCATCAACGGAAAACGGCTCCAGGCCTGCCTGAAGGAGGACGACCTGACGCGCCTCCTGAGCCAGGGGATTCAGACGCGATGGCCCTGGCCCCGGCCGCCCCTTCGACTCCGCGGTTGCAAATCGCCGGCGCCGGCCTACCATCCACCTGCTTATGCCCATGCCCTGGACGCTTCAGCGCTACATTTGTCGAGAGATGGGGAAGACCTTCCTGCTTACGGCGGCGGTGCTCACCGCCGTATTCGGCCTGGGCGGTGGTGTGATGAACATGGTGGAGCTCAAGGAAGCAACGCCCGGCCAGCTGCTGCGGCTGCTGACGCTCATTCTGCCGGTGTCCGCGGCCCTGACGCTTCCCATGGCGGCACTGTTCAGCGCCGCGGCGACCTATGGCCGGCTCAGCGCCGACAACGAATTCGTCGCATGCCGGGCCAGCGGCATCAACATCCACGTGCTTTTTCTGCCCACGCTGTTGCTGAGCCTCCTGGCGGCGGGCGTCACCTTCGCCTTCACCAACTCGCTCATACCCGGAATGGTGCGGAACCTCAACGAACTGGTCCGCGCCGACGTGGGCGCCATCATCCAGCAGCGCCTCAACCGCCCGCGCGGCATCACGCTGGGCAACCAGTACCGCATCCACGCCGACGAGAGCGTCGTGGACCGCGCCCGTCCGGACCATGTGGTGCTCAACCGCGTGGCGTTTCTCGAGGTATCCGGCGATGACTGGGTGCGCTTCGGCACGGCGCGGGAAATCCACCTGGATTTCGAGCGCGGCGGAACGAACGTTCGCCTCTACGGACGCATGGCGGGTTTGAGCTTTTACGACTCGCAGAAGGGGCAGTTCGCCGACCTCGAAGAGCAGCTTATCCCGCCCAATGAGCTTCCGGCGCTGGTGCCGCCGGAGATCAAGTTTCTGCGCTTCGGCGAGCTGCTGCATCTGTGGGACAATCCCGACGAATGGGTCTATGTGCGCGGGCGGTTGGAGCGGCTGCGCGCCGGCGTCGGGCGGGTGCAGCTCTACGATGATCTGCTGGCCGACTTGCGTCAGGGCCGGCCGGCCACCCTGAGCGACGACCGCGCCCGCTACACGCTTCGCACGCCGGATGCCCGCCGTATGCCGCGCGGCGCCGGACTTGAACTTATGCAGGTATCCATCGACGAGGATCGGCAGGGGCGGAAGCGATCCCTGAAAGCGGACCGCGCCGTGCTCGAGGTGACTCGGGGCGAGAGTCTGGCGGAATGCGGCGTCACGCTCGACGCCTTCAACGTCCGCTCCGCCGCCCCCGGCGATCGCACCGAGCGCGCCAAGGAGCGCCTGGGCCCGGTGGCCGTCGAAGCGGACCGGGTGGCGGCCGTTCAGCGGCTCAGCACCGCCGACTTGCTGGCGCCGCGGGCCACGCCCGAGGGCGAGGAGGTTCTTCAGGAGCTGCGCGCGGACGCCCTCAAGGAGCGTTCCACGACCGTGCGCCGCGTGGTGGCCACCCTGCACGAACGCTGCGCCTTCAGCGTCAGCGTGTTCGTGCTCGTGCTGCTGGGAGCGGCGCTGGGGGCAATCCTGCGCGGGGCGCACGTGCTGGCGGCATTCGGCATCAGCTTCGTTCCCGCCCTGCTGGTGATCGTGACCATCGTCACCGGCAAACAGCTTTCGCAGAACGCCTCGACCTACGCCCTGGGGCTGGCGGTGTTGTGGTCGGGCATGCTGCTGGTAGCCGTCCTCGACGGCTGGGTGATGAGCCGCGTGCTGCGGCGGTAGGACGGCCATGATCAGCATTCTAGACCGCTACCTGCTTCGCTCGCTGGCGTTCAACTACTTCGTCGCCCTGGCGGTGATGATCAGTCTGTACGTCGTGCTCGACATGTTCGTGAACATGGACGAGTTCACGGAGCACGGGTACCCGGTGGCGACGGTCCTGGCCAATATCGTCAGCTACTATGCCCCCAACGTCTGCCTGTATTTCTCGCAGCTCTCGGGTGTCATTACGCTGGTGGCGTGCATGGCCGCCCTGGCTCGGGCGCGGAAGTTCAACGAACTGACGGCCATCCTCGCTTCCGGGGTGAGCCTCTATCGCGTCGCCGCCCCGGTGGTGGCATTCGGGCTGACCACCACGGTGCTCCTGGTGATCGACACCGAATGGGTGATTCCCTCCGTGGCCCACCTGCTGGCCCGCGACCGCGACGACGTGGACGGCAAACGTGCCTACGAGGTGCTCTTCCTCCGCGACCGTAACGATTCCCTGCTTTCCGCGGGGCAGTTTCATCCCCTGACCCGTGACCTGCGCCGGCTGCTGGTGCTGACCCGGGACGAGAGCGGGTCCGTGGCGCGTACCCTGGAGGCGGACCGCGCCACGTGGCATCACCCGCCGGGTCTGCCGGAACAGGGGCGGTGGAAACTGGAGCGCGGGCGGCTCACCACGCGCGCCGCGGCGGAGACCGCCGGCCTGGGGCCGCAGACCACGGAGAGCACCACGCTCGTTGAATGGTACGACAGCGACTTAAGCCCGCTGGCCATCCAACTGCGGCAGACGGAAGGGTGGGTCCGCTATCTGAGCCTGCGGCAGCTTGATCGGCTGCTGAAGTCCGGATCGCCGGACCGCTGGGAGATCCTCCAGACCAAGCACGCGCGGATCGCGGCGCCGCTGGTGAGCATGGTGCTGCTGTTGCTGGGTCTGCCGTTCTTCCTGGATCGCGCCCCGGCAAGCGTCCTCAGCGACGCCGGCGGCTGCACCCTGGCCTGCGGGCTGTGCTACGTGGCCACCTTCGTGGCCCAGAGCATCCGCCCGGAGTCCCAATCGGCGCTCCCGGCGTGGATTCCCATCTTCATCTTCGCCACTGTGGCCATGGTGCTCATCGACCGCATCCGCACCTGACCGTTTGCCGGTCGGATGTTGGACGGCGGGGACTCGCGCCGCGCTACGCCGGGCGGCCCGCTCCGCGCTCGCCTCGCAAGATACGGCCCGCCGGGTCTTGTGAGGTGCCGTTACTGCGTGATCTCGGCGACGGAGTTCAGCTCGCCGTACTCGTTGGTTTCGCGGTTGGGGTTGAAGACGTCGTGCGACCAGCGACCGTCGACGACCAGCCGGTAGCGGTATCGCCCCTTGGGCAGCCGCAGGCGAGTCTCGAAGTCGCCATTGTCCACGCGCCGCATGGGTGTGGCACTGGGCATCCAGTCGTTGAAGTCGCCGGCAAGCTGTACTTCGCTGGCCTCGGCCTGTCGGGTGCGGAAGACGACCACGTCGCCCTCCTGGCGCACGCCGTAGACCGCCTCGATCTTGCGTTCGATCGCTTCGTGGTAGGCGGGTCCCACAGGCGCGGCGAACTCCGCCGGCGTTGGTGAGGGCGGTGTGCGGACGGTGCTGGCGACCGGTGCGACCGCCGGGCGGGAGGGCGCGGCGGCGGGAACGGCGACTGAAGCGGCCACCGGGGCGCTGACGGCAGACCGATCCGCCGCAGCCCAGGGCGCGGACCTTCGCATCATCATCTCGTCGTCCATGGCGTGCATGGGAGCGGGTGTATCCAGGGGAGGCGACAGGTACGCGGGGACCGCGGACGCGGGGGCGGCACCCGCCACGCCGGCGGCCAGCGGAGCGCGCTGGTCGATGAGGGTGGCCGTCGTCGCCAGCAGCCGCTCGGCATCCGCCGCGAGTTGTTCCACGCGGTTGAGAATCTCCGCCGTGGGCATGGCCTGCGGCGCCGCGGCGAGCACTTCGTGGGCCAGCCGCTGGAAGTCCTTGGCGCCCATGCTGGTGGGGGCGAACTCGGTGATCGGCTGCCCGAAGCTGGCGCCCTCCTTGAGCTTGGTGTTGAAGTTCACGATGGTGTCGTAGACCACGCCCTTGAAGCGGTTGCGCAGCTCCGCGAGGATCTCCCGGGCGAGCTTGGTGCGCACGTCGTACTGGTTGGGAAGCACGCGAACCGCCGGCTGAATGTCGTGCCGGCGGCAAAGCTGCTCTATGGTGGCGAGCTGCTGCGTCAGCCCGTGGAGGGAGAAGAAGCCTGTGTCCACGGGGATGATGATCTCATCGGCGGCGACCAGCCCATTGCGCATCAGGGCGCCGAAGTGCGGGGGGCAGTCCACGACGGCGAAGTCGTAGCGGTTGCCGTTAGCGCGGAGCACGTCGCGCAGCAGCGTATCGGCGTCGTCGCGCGTCCCCAGGGCCGGCTCCAGCATGGCGAGGTTGGAGCGCGAAGGGGCCAGGTCCAGGTTGGGCGCGATCTGCCAGGCGACGCGTGAGAGCTCCAGCGGTTCTCCCTCGATCCGCGTCAGCAGGCACTCATAAATGGACAGATCGATCTGCTCCTCGGGAACGGACATGCCCAGGCCGCAGTGGCCCTGGGGGTCGAGGTCCACGAGCAGGACACGACGGTTCTCGCGCGCCAGGGTGGCGGCGAGATTGATGGCGACGGTGGTCTTCCCACACCCGCCCTTGCGGTTGGCAACGGTAATGACGCGCACGGAAGAGCCCTCACGTGGATTATGAGGGAGGCGATGAAACCCACCCGTGTCGACGAGCCGCCTCCTGCCGCTCTTCGAACGGAAAGACAGGGCCGCACTCCGCGCCCGCGGTGATCCCTCGCCGCCGACGGGAGGCAGGGCCGCCGGTCCCGCGCCGCGCTGGGCAGGCGCTGACCGCCGACGATGTCCCAACCGGCGCTATCGGCTGCCAGCACTGAAAAACTTGAGTCGGGCCGGCACGGAGCCGCATGCTCGGACCGATGCCAGTATTAGCCCGCGAGGTGCCCGGCATGGCAATGCTGAGATCCGACGGGCAAGGGGGGCAAGCCAACCAACTCCGTCGCTCACGCGCCGGGCTTCCGGGCCTCCGGCTCCCGTTGCCGCCGCGTCAGCAGCATAAGCCCCGCACCGCCCATGGCCGCCGCTCCACTGAGCCACTGCGCCGTCGTCAACCGCTCGCCAAACCAGAAGTAGGAGCCGATGCTGCTGAGGAAGGGCTGGAGGAGGATCACCCCCGCGCATATCGCCACCCCCAGGCGCGCCAGCGCCGCGTAGTACAGCACGTGCGTGATGGCGATGCCCACCAGGGCCGAGCCCACCAGGACGCCGAGCTGTGCCGCGGAGAGCGTCCACACCAGGGCGCCGTGCTGTTCCGCCAAGGCCAGCATCATGACATTGAGCCCCAGGGCGGTGTAGCCGCTGATCGCCGCGAAGGCGGTCACCGGGTGGACGTCGTGCATGAAATGCCGGACCGAAAGCGCATACCCGCCGTAGAACACGCCCGCAACGATCGCCAGGGCGATGCCGAAGGCCCGGGCGCCGCGCGGCGGTTCGGCGCCTAGCAGGCACAGCCCCGCCAAACCGCCCAGGACGATGATCACGCCGCCCCAATACCGCGCCGATCGCAGTATGGGCCGCTCTGCGGGGAACAGGAGGTAAGTCCCCACGGCCACGAAGATGATTTGCAGTCGCAACATGAAGGTCAGCAGACCGGGGTTGATGTAGTACGGCGCCCAGGCGAAGCAACACTGCGCGAAGATGTTCACCGCGGCCGGCACCACCGCCGCCCGCCACAGGTGCCGCGGCAGCGTCCCGCGCCGGGCCCCGACGAGCAGCGCCGGCGCCCACAGCAGCGCCGAGATGCCGTAACGCCAGCCGTTGGCCGTCCAGCCGTCGATGTACGCGGTGAGGTATTTGAGAAACAGCGGCACACTCGCCCAGCCGACCAGCGTGATGATGATAAACGCCACGCCGCCGGCCCGGTCCCCCTCCGCTGGTCGTTGCATGGCGAGCGATTCTATCCGCAGCCGCAGCGGCCGCGGAGAGCGCGGCCGAGTGGACACGGGTGCGAGGTCCGCGCTGAAGGGTCGGCCGTACCGCCCGCGCCCGGAGCCGCGCAAGAGGCGCGCCCTGCCCGCGGGCGGCGGTCTACTCCGTGCCGACGACCGTTGCAGCCGCCTCCGGCGAGGCGGCGGGTAGATAGGTTCGGTACTCTCCCCTGGGGCCGACGATGCGGACCCGGGGGCCACGCGCGACCGGGGCTGCGCTCCGTTATCTCGGGGCTCCGCTCCGCCGGCCCGCTCGAGTGCGGAGCCACTGACTCTCATAGCCGCTGGTACATAAATCGGGGGCAGGTCGCACGGGTCACGCTTTGTGCGGATGCGGAACGAACCTCCGGGGCGCCGATCGGTCCTCCATTGTCGCACACCACGCCGCGGTAACGGTCTCCGGCGACACCGTTCCGCGTGCGCTCAATTCGTTCCGCAGGAATTTTATCAACGACGCGGCCAGTGCCAAGTAGCGCGAGATTGTGTGCGGCGGAATCAGGATCCCCAACGTGTCAACACCCTCGTAGACGAGGCAATCGCCGGCGCCGAGGGTGTAGCCAAATGCTAACGAGCGATACGTCCGGTGCGTGAACTTTGACAAGGCACGATAGTCATCCCGCTTGGCACTTGCGGGGCCTTCTCCCTCGGTCGTCTTCACATACTTTCGGTAAACGGAATGCTCAACAACCTCGTCCTTGTACCAGCGCTCCAACGACTTCCGCGATTCTGTCGACTCGCTATGAAAGAATGCAGCAAGATCGAGGGTCTCGGTGACATCTCGGAACAGCCGCCCTGCCAAGCGATGTCTCTTATCTCGTAAGAGCTCCACGCAATCGCGAAGAGACTCGAGAGCGTCGACCTGCAACATCCAGATTGCCTTCTCGCCAGAAGTATCGTCCCGATGAAATCGGCGTGAAGAACCGCATAGGTGCCGGTGAAGTACGTCCAAAAACGCCGCCGCTTCTCGCAGAAACTGACATTGGGCGTCATACTCATAAGGATTGGCGTACGCCTCTTGGGGTGTGCGATCCCAGATGAAGCTAGGCATGCCTACCTCTTCTCAACCTGATCCCAAGATCCCCGCGCCCGATCTCGCCCTTTACGACCGAACCCTGTCGCGACGCGCCACCTTGTGGGTGTTCCTGGCGGGTTGACGCCACTGGCCCCGATTCCGATCCCACGCGGGCTCAGCCACCTGGGTCAGTCGCGAAAGCCGCCGCACACGAATCCATTGCCGCCCCACAGGACCATCTCGTGACGTCCCCGTAGTATGAATACCGCTTCATCAGGCCGGCCCAACCACCCGGTCCACGCGGTTCGCTTCCCGTGCGGCGCTGGACCCGTCTTTCCCTTCGCGGATCGCCCCTGGGCGTCCGCCCTTCAAAGCAGCTCGCGCTCGGGCCGTGGACCCTTGACAACCGGGCGGGAATCGCGCCCCCGTGCCATAAGGCCCGACATTGGATGGATTCGCGTGGCGCGCGTCAAGCGCGGAATTGTTTCTGCCGCGCGCACCGCCGCCGTTGCAGTGCTGGACTGACCTGCCCGCGATTCATGTACCAGCCGCGATGAGAGCCGACGGTGCTTCGCCGTGCCGGGCGCGTGAATTGCCAACGCCGAGCCACGCTCGCTACTGCGCATGCGCTTGCACGCGGCCTAGCGCATTGGCGGCCGGCGGGGCCGGCCGTACGCTATCCCGCCATTATGGCCAATGGCAACGAGGCTATGCTTGCACGGTACGCCGTCCGGGCGGCCGACTGCGGCGGGCGAACGCACGGCGAGCCGGCCGACCCCCTTCGCGGGCCCTTCGAGATCGATCGCCATCGCGTCATCAACTGCACCGCCTTCCGCCGCCTGGAACACAAGACTCAGGTCTTCGCTCCCGCTCACCACGACCATTTCCGAACCCGCCTGACCCACACGCTGGAAGTGGCGAATATCGCCCGCTGCCTGGCCGCTGGTCTCGGAGCCAACGAGGCGCTGGCCGAGGCAATCGCCCTTGCCCACGACCTGGGCCATCCGCCCTTCGGGCACGCCGGCGAGGCCGCACTCGACCAAGCGCTCGCCGGTCACGGCGGGTTCAACCACAACGCCCATTCCCTGCGGGTCGTGGAGTACCTGGAACATCCCTACCCCGCGTTTCGCGGGCTTAACCTGACGGCCGCCGTCCGCGCCGGGCTGGCGAGTCACGTCACCCTGTACGACAGGCCGGAGCGAGCCGCGGGCGCCAGCCCGCACGGCCGGGAGGCAGACGCGCGCGGGTCGGGCGGATCGTCCGGTGAATCGGCTCCCCCACCGCTGAAGCGGTGGGCCACCCAACCGGGCGAATCGGCTCCCACCCCGTCGGAGCGAGCCGCGGGCTGTAGCCCGCGCGGCCCGGAGGCGGACGCGCGCGGGTCTGGCGAGCCGTCATGTGAATCGGCTCCCCCACCGCTGAAGCGGTGGGCCACCCAACCGGCTTCCGGCTCGCCGACCATCGAGGCGCAGATCGCGTCGCTGGCGGACCGGATCGCTTACGACTGCCACGATCTCGAGGACGCCTTGGGGGCCGGGCTGATCGACGCGGCCGCCCTGACCGGCGTGGCTCTGTGGGGCGAGGCGTATGAACCGATTGCGGCTCAGCATCGGGATAAATCAGTATTCGCCGTCCGTCGCCCGGTGCTGGATGCCATGCTGGATCGAGTGCTTGGCGACGTGGTGGCCGAGTCGTGCCGTCGGCTTCAGGGCGTGGGGGGTCTGAGCGATGTGCTCGCGGCCGGCGCTCCGCTTGTGGTCGCGTCACCGGAGATCGAGGAGGGGCTTCGGGAGTTGGAGCGATTTCTTCTGGAGCGGGTGTATCGACATCCCGATATTGCCGCGATGGACGCTCGCGGGCGGGAGATGGTCCTCGCGCTGTTCGAGGCCTACCGCTCCGACCCAGGCAGACTGCCGCAGCGCTTCCGCGAGCGGATCGGGAGTCAGGATGTCGAGCGAGTGATCGGCGACTACATCGCGGGGATGACCGACCGTTTCTGCGGGGAGGAGTACCGGCGGTGGGTTCGTTGATTGCCCGCCGCGCGGAGGTCCGGCCGGTGGCTCAGACTTCGGGGTCGGTCGGCTGGCCGGCCCGGGCTCGCGACAGCTTCTCACAAGCAAACTCCGTTCCGAATCGGATTTTTTCGTTGACTCCCCATATGTGGGGTGTATGGTTAGTGACGAACACTACGGGCCGAGGGTGCTACCGCGGCGTTGCGGTGGGGCTCGACGCGACTCCGGGCTGAGCCGGCTCGATCAGCCCGTCCTGCGAGTGGGATGATGGACGAGACCAGTTGCGGTTCTGAACCGGACCCTGGCGGGCGAAGCGAACAGGCCCTCCAACTGTTCGTATTGAACAACGAAACATCACTTCTCCCCGAACCCAAGAATCCACTAGCCCCGCGGGTCCGCCGTCTCCGCCCGCTGAGCGCGCGGAAGCCGCGTGACACGGCACGTGTGCCGCGGATGGATATCAGCCCGCAGGTGGCGCAGTTTCGCCGCCGCTTCTTCCCCGAGGCCACGGTCAGCGAGTGGAACGATTGGCGCTGGCAGCTTCGCAATCGCATTCGCACGGTGGAGCATCTGGAGCGCATCTTCACCCTCGCCGACGAGGAGCGTGAGGCCGTCCGCCGCATCGGCGGGCATCTTCCGGTGGGGATCACGCCGTACTATGCCGCGCTGTGTCACCGGGAGAATGAGCGCGATCCACTGCGCACCACGATGATTCCGGTCACGGATGAGCTTCGCGTTCACCCCGGTGAATTCGCCGACCCGCTGGCCGAGGACGACAGCAGCCCCGTGCCGGGGCTGGTGCATCGCTACCCCGATCGCGTGCTGTTTCTGGTGACCAACTTCTGCGCCACGTACTGCCGCTATTGCACTCGGGCGCGGCTGGTGGGGCAGACCGGCGAGTTCCATTTCAACTCCCAGCAGCACGAACGGGCGCTGGAGTACATCGCGGCGCACCCGGAGATTCGCGACGTGCTGCTCTCCGGCGGCGATCCACTGAGCATGGACGATCGCCGGTTGGAGTGGTTGCTCTCGCGGCTGCGCGACATCCCCCACGTGGAGTTCCTGCGCGTGGGCAGCAAGGTCCCGGTGGTCCTGCCGCAGCGCGTCACGCCGGAACTGGCGCGCCTGCTACGCAAGTACATGGTGTGGCTGAGCGTGCACTTCATGCACCCGAATGAGCTGACCCGTGAGGTCAAGCAGGCGTGCGAGCGGCTGGCGGACGCGGGCGTTCCGCTGGGCAGCCAGACGGTGCTTCTGAAGGGCGTCAATGACGACGTGGACACCATGAAGCGGCTGATGCACGGCCTGCTCATGATGCGCGTCCGGCCGTACTACCTGTATCAGTGCGACCCCATCCAGGGTTCGGCGCACGTGCGGACTTCCATCGAGAAGGGGATCGAGATCATCGAAGGCCTTCGCGGCCACACCACGGGCTACGCCGTGCCGCACTTCGTGGTGGACGCGCCCGGCGGGGGCGGCAAGATTCCGCTGATTCCCGAGTACCTGCAGGGCCGCGACGGCAACGACGTGGTGTTCCGCAACTTCGAGGGTAAAACGTTCCGCTACTACGACGCGGTGGCCGCGGGCTAGTGTCGTGTCTCGTTGGCGGTTAGCCGTATCGAGCCGCGGGCTTGAGCCCGCGCGGCCCCACAATGGCCGAAAGTCCGCCACGGGAGTGATCCACCTACGGTTAGGTGATCGCGATACACTAAACGAGCGCGGGCCGGTGCGTGCGGGCGCTAGCGACTGCCCCATCGCCTGAGCCGTGGGCGAGTCGAGTCTGTTGCGGGGTGTAGAACCCTTCACTCAGAACTCCCAGTACCTCGCGCAGGGGACCGCGCGAAGCGTCGCCCGTGCGGTGGAGGAGACGAAGCATGAACATCGGCATGACCTACGACCTGCGCGACGACTACCTCGCCGCGGGCTATTCCGAGGAAGCGACGGCGGAGTTCGACCGTCCGGACACCATCGCGGCGATCGAGGATGCCCTGCGCGGCATGGGGCATGAGGTCGATCGTATCGGACACGTCAAGAACCTCGTCGCCCGACTGGCGGCGGGGGATCGCTGGGACCTGGTCTTCAACATCGCCGAGGGCTTGTACGGCGCGGGTCGCGAGGCGCAGGTGCCGGCGCTGCTGGAAGCCTACGAGGTCCCCTGTGTTTTCTCCGATTCGCTGGTGCTGGCGCTCACGCTGCACAAGGGCCTGACCAAACGGGTGATCCGCGATCTGGGGCTTCCGACCGCGGACTTCGCCGTGGTGGAAACGGTCGGCGATGTCGCCAACGTGGAGCTCCCCTATCCGCTCTTCTGCAAACCGGTCGCCGAGGGCACGGGCAAGGGGATCAGCGCCGCGTCGAAGGTTGGCAATCCGTCGGAGCTCGCCGGGGTGTGCCGACGGTTGCTCGCCGAGTTCCGCCAGCCGGTGCTGGTGGAGACCTACCTGCCGGGGCGGGAGTTCACGGTGGGCATCGTGGGCACGGGCGACGCCGCGGAATGCGTGGGAGTAATGGAGATCATCCTCAACGATCGCGCCGAGGCCGCGGCGTACGGATACGTCAACAAGGAGCACTACGAAGAGCTGGTTCGCTACGAGATGGTCCACGGAGCGATGGAGCAGAGTGCCGCAAGCCTGGCACTGGCCTGCTGGCGCGGACTGGGATGCCGCGACGGCGGCCGCATCGACCTGCGCGCCGACGCCGCCGGACGGTTGTGCTTCATGGAGGTCAATCCGCTCGCTGGGTTGCATCCGGTCCGTTCCGACCTGCCGATTCTCGCCGGTCGAAACGGAATATCGTATCGCGAACTGCTTCGCCGCATGTTGGATTCCGCGATTCTACGCGTCGGCCGCGGCGCCGCGGCGGCGACCTCGATGGGCGCGCGAGCCTGCGCCTGATAGCCGCCCGGCGATGGCCCGTGTACCATGCCGGCGCGGAACCTCGCTACGATGGCACTCGCGCGAGCATTGCTCCACGCCCCTTCCGCGTCGTAAGGTGGCTGGGTGGCCCACCGCTTCAGCGGTGTGGGAGCCGAACGCTCTGCGAAGGCGGAATGGCGAATGCGGAACGTGGAAACCGAGCCGCGACCGTGAGGGAGCGGGCAAAGCACGCGACGCGGCGATGTACGATCAGTACCGCGACAGTGTGGAGCGGTCAGACAACGCCGAATGTCGAATAGCGAACCCCAACCTGCCGTCAAGCCGGGAGCTTTAGCTCGCGCGGCATGGCGAACCTCGTGGTCCGACGCAGCCAAAACCGCGCGTTCCTACGGACGGCTACCGAGGTGCCGCCCTCAGGCGGCGCGTTTGTATCGCCGCGCGGCATGAATGCCGCGGCTCGGGTCAACCGGCAAAACTGGTTGCGGCGGGGCACTCGTGACTGACCGGCTGGAAAGCCGGTCCCACAGCGCGCTCTCACCCGGCTGTCCCACAGCGCGGGAACTGACCAACAGCCGAAGGGCAGCGCGATCCGAAGTCGCCGGGCGCGATTCGCACCCCACCATCCGCGAAGAAGCCCGCTGCCGAACGCGGCCGCCGGGGCCGCAACGCAATCAGGCCCACGTAGGTTGCGGCCGCGAATGTCGAATGCTGAATTCGGAATGCGGAAGGGGCGGTTCGTCGCGGTGCAACGGAGCCGTTTTCGTGCACAAGACGATGCGCGGAGAATGCAAACATCTTTCGCCGTAAGGAACTAACGGTCGTGGCTCTATTGGGCCGGCGCCGACGCGTGCCGTGATATAGACCCCCAGAATGAACGTCACGCTGCTATATGATCGCCTCTCTCCGGACGCCCGTGAGGACGAGCGCGACGTGCTGGTGCAGAGGGACGCCATCGCCGCGGCCTTGCAGCAGCTCGGGCACCGGTCAAGTGCGGTCGATCTCTCTTTGAACCTGGACGAGGCACGGGCGGCCCTGCGACGGCTCGGCCCGGACGTGGTCTTCAACCTGGTGGAGGCCGTCGAGGGGAAGGGTCGGCTCATCTACCTCGCCCCGGCGCTGCTCGACGCCATGAAGCTGCCCTACACCGGCGCCGGCACCGAGGCGATGTTCATCACCTCCAGCAAGCTGCTCACCAAGCGCATGCTCGCGACATGCGGAATCGCCACGCCCGCCTGGCTGACCCTCGACCTGCTCCGGCGAGAGAGCCCGCGTGTGGCGGGCCGGTATATCATCAAGTCGGTGTGGGAGGAGGCGTCGGTGGGGTTGGATGAGGACTCGATTCTCGAGGTCCACGACCGCCGTGCGCTCCGGCAGGCCGTCGAGCGGAGGCTGGATCGCCTGGGCGGCGAGGCCTTCGCCGAGGCGTACGTCGAGGGTCGCGAGTTCAATGTCTCGCTCCTTGCCGACGGTGACGGTTGCACCGTGCTCCCCTTGGCGGAAATCCGGTTCGACGGCTACAGCGCCGATCGGCCGCGCATCGTGGGCTACCGCGCCAAGTGGGTCGAGGATTCGTTCGAGTATCGAAACACGCGGCGCTGCTTCGACATCTCCGAGGCCGACAGCGGCTTGCTCGCTGAGCTGCGGCGGATTTCCTCCGAATGCTGGACGCTGCTCGGTTTGCGAGGCTATGCCCGCGTCGACTTCCGCGTCGATGCGGCCGGCAAGCCGTGGGTTCTGGAGGTCAACGCCAACCCCTGTCTGTCGCCAGATGCCGGCTTCGCGGCCGCGGCGGAAGTGGCCGGGATGTCCTACACCGACTTGATCGCTAGAATTCTCGCCGATGCGTGTGGAGGCTGACGTGCGTCGGTGGGCGTGGGCGGGCCATCCTCCGCCGGCTCGTGCGAGTGTGCATCGGGCAAAGGGCAATTCCAAGGTCCTGCGCCGGAAGGGGCGGCGTCCATGCTTACCAACGCGAACCCGGCACTGACCTTCCGCGACGAGGTGCGCCCGACGGACGGCGCGGCCGTTCGGACCATCGTCGAGTCCGCGGGCTTCTTCCATCCTCACGAAGTCGAGGTCGCCGTCGAGTTGGTGCAGGAGCGGCTCGGCAAGGGCCGGGCCAGCGGATACCTGTTCCTGTTCGCGGAGGTCGCGGGCACGGTGGCGGGCTACACCTGCTTCGGCGAAATACCCTGCACGGAGGGCAGTTACGACCTGTATTGGATCGCCGTGGACGCCCGACTTCGGGGACAGGGGCTGGGGCGCGAGTTGCTGCGCCGCTCTGAGGAGACAATCGCCGCATCCGGTGGGCGACAGGTATACATCGAAACCTCGTCACGGCCGCTCTACGACCCTACCCGTGCGTTCTACGTGCGCTGCGGCTATCACGAGGCCGCGCGCCTGCCGGACTTCTACGCGCGGGGTGATGCCAAGGTGATCTACGTCCGTCACCTCCCGCCGCCGGCGCCATAAACGCCAGCGCCGGCCGGGCAGCGCGGCGAGCGGCGCGGCGCTGCACGGTGAACCTGCGGCGCCGACTTGGCATCTGGTCACATCCGCAACGATCGCGGGCCTGGTCCGGTTCCTGGCCGGCGGGGTCCTACGGCGCCGCGTCGCGTTCGACGGCCAATCGGGCCGCGTCCAGCGCCCGCCGTGCTTCGGCATCCTGCGGATTGAGTTCGACGGCGCGGCGGAGCGGGTCGATCGCTTCGCCCGGCTTCCCTGCCGCCAGCAGCGCACTTCCCAGGTTAAACTGGCCGTCGGCAAGGTTCGGCTCGAGGCGTGCCACCTGGCGGTAGCGGGAGATCGCTTCATCCGCCCGTCCGAGCTTCATGAGCGCGGCGGCCAGGTTGTTCAGCGCCGGCACCGAGTGCGGATCGAGGCGCAGCGCGGACTCGTACTCCGCCACCGCTTCCTGCAACCGTCCCATTCGTCCCAAGGCCACGCCGAGGTTGGTGCGGGTGTCCGCTGCGCGAGGTTGCAGACGCAGGGCTTCCTCATAGCGCGCCGCGGCGTCGGCATGGGCTCCCAGTTCCAGGTAGGCGTTCCCCAGGTTATTCAGGGCGCCGAAGTGTCGCGGGTCGAGACGGAGCGTCTGCCGGTACGCGTCGACGGCCTCGGCGTGCTTCTTCTGCGCCGAGAGCGTCGTGCCCAGGTTGTAATGCGCCTCGATGAAACCGGGCTCGGCGGCGATTGCGGTGCGACAGCGCGCGACTGCCTCGTCCATGCGACCGCGTTTGGCATACAACACGCCGAGATTGGTGTGGGCCATGGCGGCGCTCGGGTTCTTGGCGATGGTATCCAGAAACAGCGTTTCCTCGTCCCGATAAATGCCGCCCTGACGCCAGGTGAGCACGCCGCACACAGACAGGATGGCGATCATCGCCAGACGCACGGTCCAACGGCGGAGCGTGCTCGCGGCGCCGGCCGCCACGAGCCGGGCGCCGTTGAGCGCCGAATGATCGCGCCCGCCCCGGCTCAGTCGACCGATCACGTACGCGAACAACACGATCGGTGCCAGACTGGCAAGATACTGGAAGTGGTCCGCGACGAAGTAATATCGAAGCGGATAGGTATCCACAAAACCCAGCGCCGGGAACAGTGTACCGCCGAAGTACAGCGCGGCGACCAGCGGGCCGCGGCCCAAGCGACTCCGGAACGCCAGCAGTCCGACAACCAGCGCCGCCGCTGAAATGGGGTACAGAAACTGCTGCCAGTTGTGACCGTCAATCGCCCATTTGGGGTAAACGAAGGTCAGGTCAACCGGCCAGAGGAGGTTCTCCAGGTAAAACCACAGGGCTCGGCCGGCGATCAGGCAGCGCTGCGCGAAGGTGTACATCCACTCCGAACCGGCGGCGCCGACGTTGTGCTTCTCCAGCCAGGCAGTAAGCGCTCCCGCCGCAGCGCCCACGACCAACAAGGGCGACATGCAAAGCAGTTCGTTACGGGAGATCCGCCCTCGCCGCCACCAGATCAGAAGCAACACCACCGCGGGCAGGGAACAGGTAACCGTTTTGGAGAGCAGGGCACAAAGAAAAAGCACGAAGCCCGCGACGTAGACCCGGCCGGCCTTCGCTGCGCTTTCTGGCCCGGAGGCATCCAGAGCCGCGAACCGGCAGAAAAGCAGGAGCGACGCGAGGTAGAACGCGCCGGAAAGCACGTTCTTGCGCTCGGTGATCCAGGCGACTGATTCCACATGAACGGGATGCAGGGCAAACAACGCCGCCGCGAACCAGGCCCCGGGCAGCCCCAGACCTCGGAGAATCCGCCACAGCAGCAGGGCATTGACAACCTGGAGCAGAACATTCGTGATGTGATACCCGACCGGTTCAAGACCCCAGAGATGGTACTCCACCCAGAAAGTGCTGAACACCAGGGGGTAGTATTGCACCGTGGCACCGATGTCAAACCAGATGCGGCGCAGGCCGTCGAGGTCATGCAGCAGCGGATTGTCCGTCACATAAACGTCGTCGTCCCATACATATCCGCAGCGGACCGCCGGCACGTATGCCGCCAGAGTGGCGAGCACCAGCAGCACCGCCAGGACCGCAGTCGGGTTGGGAGTGCGGCGTCGAGGCGCGGAGGATGTCGATGGCTTTGGCACTGAACTCGTTGCCCCAATGGTCCGGTAGTTCCCTCTCCGGAGATGCAGGCCCGCGGCCAACTGAGGGCCGCGAGGCCGTCGTCACCCTCCGCCGCTTCCCTGCCGCGACATCGCCGCGCGCAGGGCCTCGCGGGCCTCCGTCCCGCCGGGGTTGAGGCGTACGGATTCCTGTAGCGCGCGAATGGCGTCCGCGGTCTTCCCTTGCTGCTCCAGAACCAGTCCCAGGCCGTAGAAGGCAGTCGCATGGCCGGGATTGGCGGCGACCGCCGCCCGGTATGCCGCAAGCGCCTCATCGAGCTTGCCCTGCTGGCGGAGGATGTTCCCCAGGTTGGTATGGGCATTGGCGTGTCCGGGGTTCAGGTCGACCGCCTGCTGATACGCCCGGACCGCCTCCTCCAGGCGGTTTTGTCGCTGCAGGGCGTTGCCCAGGTTGTTGTGAGTCGACGCCTGCCGCGGATCGATGCGCAGCGACTCCTGGTAGGCGGCGATGGCCTCCTCCAATCGGCCCTGGCGGAGCATCGCGTTGCCGATGCTGTAATGCGCCTCGGCGTAGTGGGGGTTGATCCGCAACGCTTCGCGATACGATTGCAGTGCCTCGTCGAAGCGGCCCAGTTCGCTCAGGGCGTTACCGAGGAAGTACCAGGCGAGCGGATTGCGCGCGTCGCTTCGCAGAACCGCGCGCAACTCCGCTACTCCCTCGTCCAGCCTGCCCTGCCGCGCCAGCGCGTCGCCCAGGCTGATGCGGACCAGCGGGTGAAGGGGGTCGATGCGCTGGGTCTCGCGATACTCGGCGATTCCCTCCTCGAACCGTCCCATCTTGATGAGCACGCTGCCCAGGTTGTAGCGCGCGTTGGCGTAGTCCGGCTTGAGCCGGAGCGCCTCGCGGTAGTGCCGCACCGCGTCCTCGCGCCGCCCCATGGCGTCGTGAATCGTCCCCAGGTTGTCGTGGGCCCGCGGATTCTCGGGGTGCTTGGCCGCCACATCGTTCCACATGGCAAGGTCGCTGTGGTAGTCGCGGTTCCGACGCACGGTACCCGTGGTCAGAACCACAACCAGCGCCATCGCCGT
Source organism: Planctomycetota bacterium (assembly GCA_016208685.1). Classification (GTDB taxonomy): domain Bacteria; phylum Planctomycetota; class Phycisphaerae; order UBA1845; family UBA1845; genus JACQXM01. The sequence continues at coordinate 163,185 of JACQXM010000062.1, forward strand.
TACGCCCAACGCCGCACGCACCGCCATCGGCGAAGGCACCAGCCTGCGGCGCGCCGCAATCGCTCCCAGGCGCCAGGCCCCCAGCACGGCAACCGCCACGATCGCGGCCAGGGGAAGATACATGCGGTGCTCGAAGATGGTGTCACGAATGGGAATCACGCTCGAGGTGGGGGCGAGGATCACGAAGAACCACGCGCCGACGAATCCGTACCATCTTCTGCGGATCAACCCCCACGCCGTTCCCGCCGCGAGTGCCGCCAATATGGCACCGCAGGGAACCAGCACTCCGGGCGAACGCACCACCGGCCAGCCGTAATCCAGGCACAACGGGTGCGGCCAGATGGCCAGGCGAAGGTAGTACGCCACCGCCCAGATTTGCGTCAAAGCGTAGTCCAGCGGTGTGATGTTCTTGTAGGCGAAACCCACCGTGGCTCCCGGCCGCGGGTCGGCGCTCAGTACGCTGCGCACCACGCCGCATGCCGCCAGCACACCCCAGGTCGCCGTCAGGGCGGCGTAGAAACCCCATCGCTTCCGCAAAGCAGCCACGAACGAACCGGCGACGAACGTCCGGTCGTACAACCAAACCATGAGGGGAGCGGTCACCATGACCGCCTTGGTTCCCATCCCCGCGGCACACGCGCCCGCGGCGAGTGCCAGCCAGCCTCCGGGCCGCCGGGCGTCCACACCGCGGAGGAAGCAGTAGATGGTCAGCAGGTAGAACAACCCCATCATCGACTCGCCGCGCTGGATGACGTAGGTCACGCTCTGTGTCTGAAGGGGATGGACGGCCCAGAGGAGCGCCACGGACAACCCGAGCCAGGTCGCCGGCCCGGCGCCGGCACGCGCCCCCGGCACCCCGCCTCCGCCCGGCCCCATCGCCCTCACCAGCGTCCGCCGAACCACGCCGAAGAGCGCCAGCGCCGCAAGCGCGTGCACGCCGACATTGACCGCGTGGTAGCCCCAGGGGTTCAACCCACCCAAGGCATAGTTAATCGCCAGCGTCAGTTCGACCACCGGCCGCTGGCTGCTCCTCAACCAACCGCCCGGCGGCCAGAGCTGCCGGATCGCCTGGTTATTAACGATGAACCGATCCTCGTCGAAGAGAAACACTCCGGCGAAGCTGCTGTGATAGGCGACGAGGACGGCCGCGAGAATCGCCGCCGGGGGCAGCCAGCGCGCCAACACGCCGCCCGCCGGCCCGGGCAACGCCGCATCGCTTGCTCCGCCCCGCCCGCGCCGTGGCGAGGGTTGTGTACGCTGCGTGGAATCCTTCTTCACCGGCACTATGATATCCGGTATTGCGCCGGATTCCGAGCAGCGCATCGGAAATCGCGGCCGGGACGCCGACGCGTGGTCCTTGCGCCGCACGCGCCGTCGAACCTCCGGGCCCTGTGACGATTTCGGATCCCTCCGTGACCGAACCGACCACCGACACTTCGCCGCCACTGACGCCCGCGACCCGCGATTGCGTGTTTATCGTTATTCCGGCATACAACGAGGCGGAAAGGATCGGCAGGACCGTCGCCGAAATGCGAGCCGAGTACCCCCAGGTGGTGGTGGTGGACGACGGCTCGAGCGATGCGACGGCGGCGGCGGCCGCGACGGCCGGCGCGCAAGTCCTGCGCCACGTCATCAACCGCGGACAAGGCGCGGCGCTGCAAACCGGGATCGAATACGCCCTGCGCCGGGGCGCCGGCTTCGTGGTCACCTTCGACGCCGACGGACAACACGACGTGGCGGACGTGGCCGGGCTGCTGTCCCCGATCCTGCGCGGGGAGTGCGACATTACGCTGGGATCGCGCTTCCTGGGCGGCGCCGAGGGTCTGCCGCGGACCCGTCGTGCGCTGCTCCGCGCCGCGGTGCTGTTCACGCGCCTGATCAGCCGCGTGCGCCTCACCGATACCCACAACGGCCTGCGCGCCTTCTCCCGGCGTGCCGCGGCCAAGCTCGACATTACGCTCGACCGAATGGCCCACGCCAGCGAGATCATCGACCAGATCCGGCGCAGCGGCCTGCCGTTTCGCGAGGTCCCCGTGCGCATCCGCTATACCGCGTATTCGCTGGCCAAAGGACAATCGGCGCGCGGGGCGCTGCGCATCCTCTTCGATTATCTGCTTCGGAGATTTACGGAATGAGCCTCCAGACGCTCAATACGTTCCAGGTCGTTGCTTTGCCGGTGCTGCTGCTGCTCTTTGCGGGCAGCGTGGCAACGGCGATCCGTCGTCCGGGATCGCGACGGGCGGGGACGCTCTGGGCGCTGGTTTGGCTGGCGGCCGGCGTTGCCATCGCGCGGCCCAAACTCACGACGGCCGCGGCGGCGTGGCTGGGTATCGGCCGCGGGACGGATCTGGTCCTGTACTGCGCCGTGCTGGTGATGCTCATCGGGTTCTGGATGACCTACACACGACTGCGGCGACTCAGCCGAGAGATCACCCTGCTTACGCGGAACCTGGCGCTCCGCCAGGCGGGGGAGCCAGGCGGCGCGCCGAACGCCGGTGAGCGACACGACGATGAGCCACGCAACCGCGCGATAACCTGAAGGCCCTTGGCCAAACGCCGGTGCCAAGGTGTGGCACGGGCACCTTGCCCGTGACATCATGGGCTCGAAGCCCAAGCCACGAATTCCGCCCCCGGCTGCGAAGGCGTTCGGCGCCGTGGCCGGCGCGGCGACGGCTCGCCTTCGCGTAGTACCGACATGATCCCAGGCTTGGCCCGAACCGACCCCTTCCAGAACGTCCCGGTCACCCCATGATTAGATGCGGTTGCCCTGGTTCGATGCCGCCTCAGTGCAGCCTTCCGCTACGGAAGATCGCCCAGCTCAGGCCCAGGCCCAGCACGCCGGCGATCAGGTAACCCACGATGCCGAAGTACTGGAACTTGATGTCGAACACCGTCAGCGAGGTGTTGGCGCTCACCACCACCGAGCTGCCCACGATGATGGCGGCGATCACCACGGAAAACGCCAGACGATTGCTGGAGCGATCCAGCTCATTGGTGAGCCGGTCGATGTTCTCGTGACGGATGCGGAGCCGCCAGCCGCCGGCGGCCAGGCGCCGCATCCCTTCGCGCAACTGTCCCGGCGCCTGCCGGGCGATGCTCAACAGATGCCAGCTCCACAGCGCCGCGCCGCGCGCCAGCCGCGGCGGCGAGAGCCGCTCGCGCAGCACCTTGCGCAGTCGCTCGTCGAGCAGCTCGAGCATGATGAGCTCCGGGTCCAGACGGGCGCAGATGCCCGCCACCAGCCCCATGGCCTTAAAGAGCATGAGGACGTCGCGCGGCACAACGACGTCGTGGTGGCGCACCACCTCGGAGAATTCGCTCATCAGCGTCCCGGGATCCAGCCGCTTGAGTGGTAGTCCGTAGTACTTGTCCAGCAGCGTCTGCAAAGCGCGGTGAAGCTGTCGACGATCGGTCTCCGCACCCAGCGCGCCGAGATCGGCCAGCCCGTCGATCACCACGTCCACTTCGCGGCTCACCGCCCCGTACACCAGCACCACGATCTGCGTCATCACATCGTCGGTGATGCCTCCCGTCTGCCCGAAGTCGATCAGTCCCACGGTGGCCGGCGGATCGATCAGCAGGTTTCCCGGATGCGGGTCGGCGTGAAACACGCCCAGCTCGAAGACCTGCTTCAGGAAGCACTCGGCGATGCGCCGCGCGATCAGCCTGCGATCGACGTAAATACCCTCAACGTCCGCGCCATCCGTCAGGGCACTGGCGTTGGTGCCCGAAAGCGCCTCCAGCGTCAGCACCCGCGGCCCGGTCAGATCCCAATACACGCGCGGGATGCGGATGCCTTCATCTCCCGCGAAGGCGCGCGCGAACCGTGAGGTCGCCGACGCCTCGTTGATGTAGTCCAGCTCCCGGGTGAGCATTTGCTCCAGTTCCGCCACCAGCAGCGTCGGGCGGTAGACGTTGAGTTCCGGCACCAGGCTTTCGAGCGACTGGGCCAGCCACGCCAGAAGCTGCATGTCGAGCTTGATGACGTCCTCGATCCCCGGTCGGCGGACCTTCACCACGAGCTGCGTGCCGTCCCTGGCGACGGCGCGATGCACCTGTCCGATGGACCCACTGGCGATAGGGGTGGATTCGATGAAGGCGAAGCATTCCTCGACGGGCCGCCCGAGTTCCTTGGCGATGGACTGCAGCGCGACGGCGCCGTCGAACGGGGCCACGTCGTCCTGAAGCCGCCGAAGCTCCCCCAGCACGTCTGCCGGCACCACGTCCGGTCGGGTGCTCAACAACTGCCCGAGCTTGATGAACGTCGGGCCCAGTTCGGTACAGATATCAACGATGTGCCTGCCGATCGAGGTGGGGGTTTCCGCGGTTTCCGGCCGGCGCTTGCCGCGACGGAGCATCCAGACAGGGACGAATCGAGCCAGGTTGATCCGCGCCACCACGTGCCCGAACCCGTGCTGAGTGAGCACCATTGCCACCTGCCGCAGGCGATTGAGGCTCCGGACGCTGCGCGTGAACTGCAAGGGGGTCATGGGAGGTAGCGTCGCCGGGCGGCGGCGAACCGTCAAACGGGCACCGTTGGCCGCACCGGGACCCACCGTTGTTCCCGTGAAACGCCGGACTGTATTATCGGAACCAACGATCCTGCGCGGTCGCGCGCGGAGGATGCGGCAGACATTTCGGGCCAGAGTCGCGCCGGCGGGGTTCGGCGGCGACTCCTCTGGCGTGTCTCTGTGGCGCGGGCGGGGTGTTCCCGCTCCGTGCCCAAGCGGCGGAAGCTACGGTAGCCTGGGTGTCGATTCCGATACACCTGTGCTTACGACATTCGACCGGTCATCCCTTTGAAAGGAAACGCATCATGGTACGGGCATTAGCAGCGGCGGCGGTCGCCTCGCTGGTTCTGGCGGCGACGGCCTCAGCAGCGGAACTCAATGTGAGCGTTACGGACGCCGCGGGCAACAGCGTCACGCAGGTCCAACCGGGCGCCACGGTGAACTACAAGGTCACCGGCCAGCTCAGCGACACCAGCAACGAAGGCTTGGCGCTTTTCGGCTTCGATCTCGAGCTTACCGGCCCGGGCGGGACGGTGGCGCTTCCCAAGGCCGGCATCCCGACGACAGTCCCGATGAACAACTTCGTGATCCCGCTGGGCATTTCCAACCCCGGCACGGTCACGCAGGACGACGGCTACGGCGGAACCATCATCGCCGGCAAGCTGGTGCAATGCGGCGGCGGTCAGAACACCATCAAGAACACCATCGCCAACGCCGACTTCCCCATCGGCACGCCGATCCTCGGCGTGGCCAAGGGCAGCGCGCAGGTGCTGCTCACCGGCAGCTTTACCGCGCCGGCAGTGGAAGCCCAATACACGCTGACGCTCTCCGCGCTCTTCGGCAACGTGATCCGCGCCGGTGAGGTGATTACGAATCCGTTCCTGGCGACCGATGCCCTGGGCAACAGTCCCACCATCGGTAACCTCACGATCAACGTGGTGAGCTGCGTGCCGGACATCGCGGGGACCTCGGTTCCGGCGCAGAACACGCTGGACGCGCGTTATCCGCACGACATTAACAACGCGGCCCTCAAGTTCGGCTACGACACTTTCGACGTGGACGTGCCCGGCAGCGCCCTGGCGTGCTCGTTGGCGCCGGCGTCGTTCAGCGTCGCGGAGGTGGGCGGCGACGGCACCGCGCCCGGCATCGCCAGCGTGGTGCAGGTGGATGCGGACACCGTTCGCATTACGCTCGACGCCAAGATTGAGCCGCAGGCCTGGACGGTGATCTCGCCGGTGGGCGCCAACTCCGCCAAGAAGCTCTGCTACGGCTTCCTGCCCGGCGACGTGAACGGCAGCCGGGCCAGCAACGCGCAGGACATCACGGCGATCGTGAACGCCCTGAACAACGCCGTCCCGCGGCCGATCTCCTCCACGGACATCAACCGCAGCGGCGCCGCCAACGCCCAGGACATCACCGCCCTGGTGAACCTGCTGAACGGTGCCGCGGCCTTTGACCCGTGGCTGAACCGGACAATCGCCGCGTCGCCCTGCCCGTAAGGGCGCGCGAGCCAGGGGCGCCGAAGCGCCCGGATTACATGCAGCGTGCCCCGGTCGGGTATTCGCCCGGCCGGGGCACCGCCTTTTTAGGTCCGGCGTCCTGTGCGTGGCGGCATCGTGTTCGTCGCGTGCTGCGGCGGTACTCGCCAAGCCTCGCGGCGCGCGGTAGGATTCGCGACGCGCGAACGGATACGGAGTCGGTCGCGTCAACGAAAACCTCCGAAACCGAAACTCGACAGGAGTACGTAGCATGATGCGTCTTTCCCGTGCACTGGGAGCCTGTGTGCTCTGCCTCGCCTGCGGCCGGTGGGCGGCGGCGGAGACCATTGAAGAAGTGGAAAAGAAGCTCGTCGAAGCCCAGGGCAAGCTCAAGTCCTACACCGCCAAGACCAAAACCACGCAGGACCTGGATATGAGCGAAGAGTCGAAGATCAAGTCCACCGACGAAGGCACCATCGAGTGGATGCGCGTGGGCGATAAGACCCTGTTCCGCCAGGACAGCAAGAGCATGACCTCGGGGAAGCTTGGCGGCAAGGAGATGAAGGAGGAACTCACCCAGACGATCATCAACGACGGTCAGTTCTTCTACACCCTGTCGGATCAGGGAGGGCAGAAGACGGCCTACAAGACCAAGGCCGATGACAGCATGACCAACGACGCCAAGCAGATGTTCGCCATGATGCGCGAGGACCACAACCTCAAGCTGGTGGGCGATGAGAAAGTCGACGGCGCGGACTGCTACGTGGTGGAACTGGTGCCCAAACAGACGGAGGGCAACCCCGTGGTTAAGAACATCATGTCTTTCCGCAAGGACTGCGGCATTGCCGTCAAGACCGTCGGCAAGGACAAGAACGACAAGGTCATCTTCACCAACACCACCACGGACATCAAGCTCAACGCCGAGATCGCCCGCGATCGCTTCGAATTCAAGGCTCCTGAGGGCGTCGAGCTTATGGACATGTCCAAGGAACAACCGTAACGATCGACCATAGCCCGGCGGCCGAACCGGTCGCCGGGCGGCGCGACGAACGGCCCGGGGCTCCGGGCGTAGCCCGCGCAGCGCCGAGGCGACAACGGGCGCCGCGGACGCGGGCCCAGCGGACTATCGAACCGCCGCCAACGTCCATGCCAGCGCCGCGGCGGCCGTGGTCAGCGCCCACCCGGCGCGAAGTCGCCGCACCGCCGGAGCGTCCTCGGATTCGCGCCACGCCAGCGCCGCTCCGAGTAGCAGCAACAGCACGGTAATCGCGCCAAGGGCCGACGCCGCGCCGAGCTGCGCCACGGCCAGGGGCGCGACGAACCCCACGGCGACGGCGCCGCCGACGAGCATGCGTGCCAGGACCACGGCATCAGCGCCGGATCGGCCGGCCGTCCGTTGCACCAGGGCCTGCCGACCACGGGCCTTGGCGAACCCCATCGCCGCGGCCGCCGCACAGGCGAGCATCGCCGCCGCCCCACCGTCCGGAGACCGATCGCCGCGCAAGCACAACACAGCCAGCCCCAGCGTCAACCCGGCAACCGCGGAGGCTCCGCCGAAGCTGCCGACGGACGGCGCGGCGCCCGTGCGCGTGGCGCACCCAACCAGGATCCCGGCGGTGAGCGAAAGGAGCAGGAACACCGCGTGCCGCCGCGGGTCGCCGGTCGAGGCGACGGCTGACATCCAGATGGCCATGGCGCAGGCCGCCGCGGTGCCGACGGCGACGATCGCCGTACGCAGCAGCGTCGGCGACTGGTCGCTCCATTGGGGCAGGGCGCTGCGCTGCTCGGCTGCGTCGCCGGCAGCCTCATAACCGCGCGACGGTGGAGCCGATAGCCCCGCCACCAGCGAGGCCGCCAGGGCTGCCAGTGCCGCCGCCCCCCACGCCAACGCTCCACTCCGCGCCGGACTCGCCAGGGCCGCGGCCGCCGTCACCCCCAGCGCCGCGCCCAGTAGCAGCCACGCCGTGGTCCTCGCGTCGCCGTGTTCGTCCCGGCCACCGAGCCGTTGACTGAACGAGAGTGCCAGGCCCAGGCACGCCAGGGGCAGGACCAGCACGCTGAAGACCATCAGCGCGTGCAGCGGCGGCAGAGCCGGCGCCGACCACACGAAGTTAGCATCGAGCCAGGCCAGCAACGCCTCCGCAAGCCTGAGCCACAAGGGAATGAGCACCGTGGCGATCCCCGCGGCGAGCGCCACGGCCGACAGCACCACCCATTGCAGGGGTCGGTCGACGCAATCCAGCGCCCAAACCACCTGGGCGACCGGGACCTCCGCGCGGCGCCGCGCCAGCCGGTGCCAGGCAGCGGCACAGCACCAGACGACGAAGCGCTGCGGCAGGCGCACGCCGATCGCCAGCGCCAGCATGCCTGCCGCGAGCACCGTACGCGGGTGCGGGCCGTCGGCGCCGAACTGCCGGGCGAACCGGGGTATGGCCGCCACGACCACGATGGCCGCCGCCGTACCGATAAGCACCGAAACGACCCTGGCGGCGGCACGCCGCGCGGAGGCGGCCGTGGGCGCCGGAACGCGAGTGGCCTCGGCGCCCGGGGACCGAGGGGCGATGGGGCCCGGCCGCTGCCCTGCGCCCGCGCCGCGTCGGCGGGCCGGCACAAGTCGCCGGTGCGATCGCGGGCCGGCGACGCCCAGCGCCAAGTGCCGCACTCCGCCGCGTCGGGTTCGTTTGGCCATGTCAGGCGCCCACGGGGTTCAGGAGGTCGTCGTATCCGCGGCGTTGAAGGCGCGGATCCCGCCCTCGTCGAGCTGTACGATGAGTGCGGCGGCCGGGTCCAGATCCAGCACCGTGCCGCTGTACCAACGGTCGCCCTGCCGCAACCGTACGCGGTGCCCCAGCGCGTCGGCGCGCTCCAGCCAGGCACTTCGCAAGCTCGCGTAGGCCCAATCCGCCGCCGGGTGCAGCCATTGATTCAGCTCCCGGAGCAGCGCCGCGGCGAGCGCCGTGCGATCGATGGCGCGGCGGCTCTCGATCTCCAGTGACGTGGCCCGTCCGGCGAGCGGCGGCGGCAGGTGCGCCGGTTGTTGCAGACAGTTGATGCCAATGCCCAAGGCGTACGCCGTGCGGTCGTCCGCGAGGCGGCGCGATTCCACCAGCACGCCGCCTACCTTGCGCCCGCGCACCAGGAGATCGTTGGGCCATTTGATGGTGGGCACGAGCTCGGTGCAGGCGGCCACCGCCCGGCAGCCGCAGACCGCGGCGATCATCCCTATTTCCCCGCCTCGACGCCCGCCCTCGCGTTCGATCAGGGCCACGCTGCACAGCAGACTCGCCCCCCGCGGCGACTCCCAGATCCGCCCCAGCCGCCCGCGACCGGCTGTCTGTTGTTCCGCGAACACCGCCAGGCCGTCTGCATCCCCGCCATCGACTGCGTGCCAGACGAGGTCGTTGGTGCTGGACGTCGAGAGCACATGCTCGATGCGGCGTCCGATGCGCGCGCCGCCGACGTGGCGGCGAATCGCGCCGACGTCCAGTACGCCACCGTCCGGCCCCGTGGCAGGCAGGAAGGCGACGTCTCCGGCCGCCGTGCGACGATGGGGTCCGGCGCTAGCTCTACACCACGCGTCCATCTATGGCCGCTCACCCAGGCTCCAACCGCCGACCGCAGCGCGGTCCCAATTCCACTCGATCGTCTCAACGGGGCGCTCGCGGTCGCACAATACCATCAGGATGGGATCGTGCGGCGGGCGATCGCGGAAATCGTAGCCCACCGCGTCGTACCGCGTAAGCAGGAAGCTCGACCATTCCGCGAAGGCCTCCTCGCCCAGCACCACCAGGATGAGGCGGGGGCGGCGCCGGGCGATTTCCTCCAGCATGACGGCCCGTCGCTCGGCGTGTCCGCGGTAGCCGGAGCGCAGCCCGGTGACCATGGTGTATCGTGAGGCACAGCGGCGCCGCGCGTAGTAGTAGATTTCCGCCTCGTTGCCGTAGACGAAGATCTCGTCGCCGGGCTGCGTCACCCGCGCCACGTTTTCGCCCTGGGCCCGGCCCCAGAAATCGCGGCCGTTGTAACGCCGGATCGTCACGCCGAACGGCGGCTGGCCGAGGTAGTGCCGGTACTCGGTTACTACTGAGGCACCGAGCACCAGTGCCATCATCAACAGCGCCACCGTTAACCCGCGGCGATGCCACCGCGTCGTTGGCGGCGCCGGGTCCCCGCCGTAAGGCCGCGGGTGGCGCGCCACCGACGCTTCCCCGCATTCCCCCAGGCGCCCGACCGCCACGCCCACAGCGACCACCAGCGGTGGCAACATCAGGTAGTAGTAATGAGGCCAGAACTGCGCCGGCAGGCAGGTTGCAAGGTAGGCGGCAACGACCAGTCCGGCGACCGCCCCCGCGATGCGATCCCGGCGACGCAACGCGCACCATAGCAGATAGACGGTCGCCGCCCCGCCGCCGACCCAGAGCGGAAGCGCACTATCGAAGACAAACGGCTGCTTCTGCCTTCCCGGACGGAAGAAGTCAACGAAACGCCAGGAGAAGGAATCGGCCCCGGCGCTGTAGCTGAGATTGAACCCGAAGACCGCATCGAGGAAAGCGCCTCCGCGCTGCGTTGCCGCGAAGTAGGCGAAAGCCGCAAGCCAGAGCAGCAACGGACCCGCGCCGAACGCAAGCAGCCGGTACGGCACCGGCGGCGAGCGCCGACCGCCGCCGGTCGGCCGGCCCGTGAGCGCTACCCATGCCGCCAGCACCACCCAGTGCACAGCAAGGATCGTCTTCAGGCTGGAACCAACGGCGAGCGCTAGCCCTCCCAGACAAAGTGAGCCCAACGCATCCGTCGGCGCGCGCTGCGCCGAGTCCCGCGCCCGCCACGTCCGCAGCACGAGCCACCACGCGGCCAGCGCGGCCGTCGTCATGTAGATTTCGCGGTTGCAACTGTCGCCTGCCGTGCCCGGATCGGCGTTGACCACAGCAAAGAGCAGCGCCGCGGCCAGGGCGGGCAGTCGGCCGGCGGCGGAGCGCACGATGGCGAAGATCAGCAGCAGGTTTGCTGCGGAGAAGCCGGTGGCCATCCAGCGGATGACCTCGGGCGAATCCCCGAGGAAGTAGATGATCGCGGCAAACAGCGCAAACACGCCGAAGGGTTGGTGATCCCATACGTCGAGGTACAGGCGTTCGCCGGCGAGCAGCCGGGCCCCGATGAGCGCGTAGTTGCATTCGTCCGTCTCCAGCGGCACGGCGAACGCATGCAGGCGGAACGCCACCAACAGGAGCAGCGCGGCCGCCAATCCCAGGTACTCGAGCCATGCGGGTGCCAGCAGCAAGGCGCCGCGACGTCGTCCGTCCGCGCCTGAGCCGACCGGGTGCCCATGTCTCGTCGCTGTGAAGGCAGCACCTCGTTGATCGCTGATTGCCGGTGGACGATCCGGAGCCGCTCCGCTTCGAGTCGGCCGCTTGCTTACGGTCGGGGCGCTGTTCCCGCGTCCTCCAGTCGCCCACGCTGGGTTGGAGCCGCTGACGCTGGCGCCTCCCTCGGATGGAAGAGGCGCGCGCCGCGAGTGGGGACTGCTGTCTCGATCCGTATGCGGCGCCCGCATGGTCGGCCATCGTACTGCACACCCCGCCGGTCATCGACGGGTCGGCGCGGGACCGCGCGGACCCTTTGGTCCGCAGGCCTCCCCGCCCACCTTGCCTCCCCGACCGCCGGGGGGCAGAATCCCAGTCCGACGAGGGATTCATGCCTCACGTCGAATGGGGCGACCATGATCGACACCTCCACCACAAACTCACCCGTGGCCCAGCGGCTCGAGTATCACCTGCGCTTGCGCCCGCACCTGTCGGAGCGCATCCATCGCGAACTGCTCATGGCCCTGCATCGCCGCGGCATCGCCAGCATCGACGCCATCCATGACCAGGCCCGCACCCGCATGGGGCGCGGCGACGCCCCGATCGTGGACGATCCCAACCAGGCGGAGCGCGACCGCTGGGACGAGCGCGAACGGGACTTGGTCGAGGAGATCACCCGCGAGTTTGCCTGTGCTCACCTTAGCCCCGCCGACGTGGACGACCTGGTGAACCTCACGCTGAAGCGCGAGGAAGTGCAGAGCTTGGAGAACGTTGCCAACCGGGCCAATGTGTCGTTCCGCGAACTGGCGGACCAGATTCAGCGCTACTGCGAGCTGCCGCTCCAGGAACCCAAGCTGATGCACGCCGAAGTGGTGGGCACGCGGGTGGCGCTGACCCGGCACCTGCTCAGCGACCAGCTTGAGTTCATCGGCATCGCCAAAAACCACCTGCACATCCGCGACTTCTACGAGATCACCAAGCGCATGATCGGCAACGACCAGGGCATGGGCCGCATCGGCGGCAAGGCGGGCGGGATGACCCTGGCCCACGGCATCCTCGCCGCCGCCGAGGAGAACAAGGCGCCCTTCCTGCCCATTGCCATCCCCGAGTCCTACTACCTGCGCAGCGACGTGGTGGAGGATTTTCTGCGGCTCAATCGGCTGGATGAATATCAGAGCCAGAAGTATAAGCCCATCGAGGACGTAACCCGCGAATACCCCCTGATCCGCGGCGTGTTCCGCAACGGCGACTTTCCCCTCAAGATCGTGCACGGCCTGCGGAACGTGCTGGACCGGCTGGGCACGCACCCGCTGATCGTGCGCTCCAGCAGCCTGCTGGAGGATCGTTTCGGCACCGCCTTCTGCGGCAAGTACGCCAGCGTGTTCCTCGCCAACCAGGGCTCGCTGGAGGAGCGCTTGCGCGCCCTGCTGGGTGCGGTCGCGGAAGTTTATGCCAGTGTCATGGCACCCGATCCCATCCTCTACCGCCGCGAGCACAACCTCATCGACTACGTGGAGGAGATGGCGGTGCTCATCCAGAAGGTGGTCGGTTTCACCTTCGGAGACTACTTTCTGCCGGCCTTTGCGGGCGTGGCCTTCTCGCGTAACGAATACCGCTGGTCCCCGCGCATCGAGCGGCAGGACGGCCTGGCGCGGCTGGTCATGGGCCTGGGAACGCGGGCCGTGGACCGCAGCGGCGCGGACTACCCGCGCATGGTGGCGCTGGGGGCGCCGACCCTGCGGCCGGAATCCACGGTGCAGGAGATTCTCCGCTGCGCCCAGCAGACCCTGGACGTCATCGACCTGAAGCGCAACCGCCTCACCTCCGTCCGCCTTCAGGAGCTGCTGCGCGACCACCTCGACTTTCCGCTACTCGACAAACTGGTTTCCGTCTACCAGGACGACGAACTGTTCGCGCCCACCGGTCTGCGCGTCGATGCCGATCCGGCGCGGCTGTGCATCACCTTCGACAAGCTGCTCCGCGCCACGCCCTTCACGCAGCGGCTGCGGCAACTACTGACGACGCTGGAGAGCGCATACGGACTGCCCGTGGACATGGAGTTCGCCTGCGACGGGGAGCGACTCTACCTGCTCCAGTGCCGCACGCAGTCGCAGGCGCGGGACGCCGCCCCGGTGACCGTGCCCGCCGACATCCCGGCCGCGGACGTCATCTTCGACGCCCATCGCTATGTCCGCACCGGGCTCATCGAGGGCATCAAGTACCTGGTCTATGTCGATCCCAACGCTTACGACGCCATCCCCACGCGCGAGCAGCGCATCGCCCTGGCCCGCGTCGTGGGGCGGATCAACCACGCCCTGGAGCGGCGCTCCTTCATCCTCGTGGGGCCGGGACGCTGGGGAAGCAACGACATACGCCTGGGCGTCCCCGTGCGCTACGCGGACATCAACCGCTGCCGCATGCTCATTGAAGTGGCGCGGCAGAAGGACGGCTTCCTGCCCGAGGTTTCCTTCGGCACGCATTTCTTCCAGGACCTGGTGGAGGCCGACATTCACTACCTGCCGCTCTACCCGGATGAGAAAGGCAACCGCTTCAACGAGGCGTTCCTGAACACCTCGCCCAACCTGCTGCCCGACCTGGTGCCGGATGACGCGGAGTTCGCCACCTTCGTGCGGGTCATCCACGTGCCCGCGGTGGCCGCGGGGCGCACGCTGCGGATCGCGATGGATGGACAGAGCGACTACGGGGTTGCGTACTTGCACTGATCGCGTTGCGCCCGGCGGCACCGGGTAACCGTCGGTACCCTTCCCCCCCACCGCTGAAGCGATGGGCCACCCACGGCGCCACTGATGCACTGGGCCGCGGCCCGGAAGGTCAGCCATCTTCGTGCCCTTCGTGGCCTTCGTGGTGAACAGAATGACCACGAAGGACACGAAACGCACGAAGGGGGATTGACCTGAGGAGCGAAGCCGCACACCCGTCGCGCGGGCCGATCAAGGGTCGCCCGGTCGCATGGATCGACAATCGACGCTCCTCAATCGGTTTGCGAATCGCCTCCCCCACCGCTAAATAGGAATGCGCACGAAGCGTGGCCGGTTCTGGAAAAGCGCCCGTTTTCTCGGGAGAAGTCCTGGCCTCGTCGGTCGTTGTGCAGGCGCACAAAAGTGCGCCCCGCTGGCAACCTGGATGCCATTCCAACTCCCGATGGATGCGAGACCTGTGGGTTTGTGCGAGCGCACAACGCGCGCATTCCTATAAAGCGGTGGGCCACCTGGCGAATGCGGAATGATGATGCGGAATGCGGAAACAGAGCCGCGACTGTCAGGGAGCGGGCAACGTCCGCGACGATGCGATGATCGTCGGGTCACCCGTCAAAGGTGCTACCGCGCCGATCCCGGAGCTGACGGACCGCTCGTTGGCACTCGCGGTACTGATGGCGCGGCAGCCGCTCCCCGGTGGCGAAGGCCCGCTCCCTTACGGTCGCGGCTCTGGATGTGACACTGTGCGCCGGCATGGCTCGGCACAGGCTTCAGGCTGTAAGCCTGACAGACAGTAGCCGGTGGCAAGCGCAGCGCCGCCAACGGATACGGCGCCCCTCGAGCCTGTCAGACCCTGTAGGGGTCGGCCTGACGGCCGTGAGACAACCCTTAGAGGGTTGAGGAGACCCTCGCATCGCCGCATCCGCGGCGCATAAGACAACCCTTACAGGGTTGAGGAAACCCTCGCATCACTGCACCGTGGGCGGCGCTGCGCTTGCCCACGGCTACTATCGAGCAGCCCTACAGGCTGCGGGCACGTTCGGGATGCGTTGCGTCGTCCGCCGCCAACGCATGCGACTGCGCCGCCGTCGCGGTGCGAAGCTCCGGGTGGGGAAACTGCGGTTGATGTCCACGCCGCGGGCGTTGCGGCGCTTGCAGCGCCGCAGGCCGTCCGGGTTAACCACGGGCACGACCACCCACCGGCCGGGACGGCGGCGCGCGGCCCCTGTTCCCCGGTGTTGAAAAGAGCCTGGCGCGGCTGGACGGTTGCGGCGTGCCCCCCTGTCACGTTATCCTTCCTGATCCATGCACGAAGGGATCGGACCGTACCTCGGGGTGTTGATCGCCATCTGGATTGCCTCCGTGGGCTTCCCTATGCCCGAGGACATCGCGCTGCTGGGAGGCGGACTGGCCTGCTACAAGGGCTGGGCCGATCTGTGGCTGATGATCCTGGTGGCAATGTTCGCGGTCCTGTCCGGCGATCTGTTCATCTACTTCCTGGGGCATCGGTGGGCGTCGAGCCTTCTCGAGCACCGTCTGGCCCGCGTCCTGGCGACGCCGGAGCGGATTGAGGCCCTCAAACAGCAGTTCCACCGCCACCAGCTCAAGACGATTTTCGTGGCCCGGTTCCTGCCCGGCATGCGGGCGGTGGTTTTCCTGACAGCGGGTGCGGTTCGCATCAGCGTGTGGAAGTTCCTGGCCGCCAACGGTTCGGCGGCGCTCATCTCGGTGCCGGTGTTTGTGGTCCTGGGTTTCCTGTTCGGGCATAGCTTCGATCGGTTGAAGGAGCATGTTGAAGAGGTAAAGCACTTTCTCATCGTCACGCTCGTGCTCGCCGCGACCGTTTACGTGTTGTGGCTCTTCTACAGCCGGTCCGCCAAGGCCCGGGAGGCGCGCCGGTTGCTGTCTGACCGCCACCCGCGCGTCGATTCGGGTGCCACGAAGTCCGCGACGCACGCGGCGGCGGAGGCAAGTCGCCCCCGCGAGGCTGAACCTTGCAGCCGCAGTTGAGGCGGCAACCGCGGCTCTCGCTTCGTCCGCCTGGCCACGGCGGGTGCTGCGGCGGTTGCTACAAACCTCGACCGCGGGCCGGTGCCAACCGAATGACCCTCGGAGCGGCCTCGGGCTCGGTGCCCCGCAACCGAGTCGCACGTCCTTGCATCCTCGCGCGAAATACGCTACGCTGCGGCGCGTCCGAATCCGGCCGCGTGCGCGTCATCGCCGGAGACCGAACCCAACCCGCGATGTGCAATGCGGGCCGGATCGTCATGAGAGCAGTCGGGGAGTTCCATCGGTGGGTTCCATTCCGCCGCAGCTTGGCCGCGCGCCTTACCGTTGGCTCAGGGGCGGTTGGATCGGGCTGGTAACCGCATTGCTCACCACGGGGTTCCTGGTGGGCAGCGTCGTCACGCTGACCTCGGTAAGCCGGCTCCGCACGCGAACGGCGGCCCACGGCCGGTTCTCTGAGGAAATGGCGCGGTTGGCGGATAGCGTCCGGGACCTCCAGCACGCGCTGCCCGATCCATCGGAACCGCCATCCCGCGCCCGGGAGGAGTGGTCGCACCTCGAACGCGACATCCGCCTGCGGATTGAAGGCCTGGTCGCCGGCGACATCCCCGAGGACAGCCTGCGCCCGCATCTCGCCGAAGTGAATGGCAGGGTTGGGCAACTGGCAGACGTGCACGCCCGGCTTTGCGCGCTCGGGGTTATGGAGGACGCGGGGGCGTTGCGCGCCGAGTTCCAGCAGGGAGTGCGTGACGCCCGCCTGGCGATGCGCGCCGCGATGGACGCGGCGCGCCGGCATGGTGCCAAATTGCGCGCGGAGCTGGTCACGCGCTGGGACTATCTGGTGGGGCTGATCGTCGTGGCCTGTTTCGGGGCCGGCGTGACTTGTCTGGTGTCCTTCAGCTACCGCCGCGAGATCGCCCTGCGCCGCGC
The DNA here is from genome assembly GCA_016208685.1 of Planctomycetota bacterium. Lineage (GTDB taxonomy): Bacteria > Planctomycetota > Phycisphaerae > UBA1845 > UBA1845 > JACQXM01. Next base: position 180,128 of record JACQXM010000062.1, read on the forward strand.
GGCGGAAGAGACCCTGCGCAACGAGCGGAACGCTGCAGAGAAGTACCTGGACGTGGCGGCGGTGATCCTCCTGGTGCTGGATTCCCAGGGACGCATCGCGATGATCAACCGCAAGGGCTGCGAAATCCTGGGGCGAAGCCGTGACGAGCTGTTAGGATGCGACTGGTTTGCCACCTGCCTGAAACCCGCGGACCGACAGGTCGTCGGGGCGCGATTCTCGCGCGTGGTATCCGGGGCTTCGGCGCCCAGCCCGCATTATGAAAACTACGTAGTGGACCGGAACGGTGGCGCCCGCCTGATCGCCTGGTACAACACGGTGCTCAGGGACGATGTCGGCAACATCATCGGCACGCTCAGCTCCGGCACCGACGTCACGGAACAGCGCCGTGCCGAGGACGAGCTCCGCGCCAGCCACGAGCTGCTCAGCGCGGTAAGCAACGCGCAGGCACAGTACATCAGCGCCGACGGCCCGCAGGTGGTTTATTCCGACCTGGTGGCCAGTCTGCTTCACCTGACGCAGAGCGAGTTCGGATTCATCGGCGAGGTGCAGTACCGCCCGGACGGCGCGCCGTACCTGCGAAGCTGGGCGGTCTCGGAAAGTGCCTGGACTGACGATCTACGTACCCGGTACGGGGCCGGCAGCCCGCCGGCGATGAAGTTCGACGATCCTGGCGCCTTGTGCGGGGCGGTGCTGGCGACGCAGCGCCCCCTGATCTCGAATGATGTGGCGGCCGACCCGCGCGCCCGTGGTACGCCCCGAGGCCACCGACCCTTGCAGACCTACATGGGATTGCCCCTACTCCATCAGGGAACCCTGGTGGGCATGGCCGGGGTTGCCAACCGTCCGGACGGCTACGACGAGCGCATGATCGCCTACCTCCAGCCGTTTCTCGCCACCTGTGCCGCGATCGTCCACGCCCATTGCAACGAGCGACGGCGCGTTGATGCGGAGGATGCCCTGCGCGAGAGCGAATCACGCACCCGGCTGGCGCTGGAGGCAGGGCGGATGGGATGTTGGGAATGGGATCCGTCGACCGATCGTTTGACCTACTCCGACGAGCTGGGTCCGATTTTCGGTCTGCCACGCGGCGCGGCGCACGCCACCTACGAGCAGTTCCTCGCCGCGGTACACCCCGACGACCGTTCGGCGGTTGCGGCAACGGTATCGGCCGCCCTGGAGTCGGAAACGGCGTACTCGGCGGAGTTCCGCGTGGTTTGGCCCGACGGGCGCGTGCGCTGGGTATCGGGACTGGGCCGGCTTCGTCATGACGAGCGCGGCGGGCGCCGACTCTTCACCGGCGTGACCATGGACGTAACGGCGCGGAAGGAGGCCGAGGCGCTGGCCCGCCGCCAGCGGGACGATCTGGCGCACGCGCTGCGGGTCAGCACGCTGGGCGAGATGGCTTCTGGTCTGGCGCATGAACTCAACCAGCCGCTCACCGTGATCGTCAACTACGCGCAGGGCTGCGTTCGCCGTCTTCAATCGGGTGACGCGCCGCGCGAGGAATTGGCCGAGGGCATGGCGCACGTGGCGCGGCAGGCCCTGCGCGCCGGAGCCATCATTCGCCGGTTGCGCAACTTCGTCAGCAAGGCTGAGCCGATGCGCACCGCCGTGGGTCTGCATGAGGTCATCCATGATGTTCTGACGCTGGTCCGCGCCGACCTGCGCCACGAGGGCATCACCGTCGATCTGGACCTGGGCCCGGACGTGGGCGAAGTGTCGGTTGATGGCATTCAGATTCAGCAGGTGCTGACCAACCTGGTGCGCAACGCCGCGGACGCCATGCGCGAGGTGGCGACCGGGGAACGCTCATTGGAGATCGCCACGCGCCTGGCGGGAGACGACGCGGCCGAGGTTTGCGTGTCCGACAGCGGTGCCGGTCTTCGCCCCGAGGCACAGGCACGGTTGTTTGAGCCATTCTTTACTACCAAGGCAGGGGGAATGGGGATGGGCTTGGCGATCAGCCGTTCCATCGTCGAGGCCCATGGTGGCCGCATCTGGGCGTTGTCCAACCCGGCCCGGGGGCTTTCCGTGCATTTCACGTTACCGTTGGCCAAGGAGATCAGACGGCATGAACAACGAACCGCTCGTGTACATAGTGGACGATGACGAGGGTGTACGCAATTCACTACAGTGGCTGGTGCAATCCGCGGGCATGCAGGCGGAGCGCTTCGCCTCGGCACACGAGTTCCTCGCCGGTTTCGACCCCCAGCGACGGGCGTGTCTGGTGCTGGACCTGCGGATGCCGGACCTTTCCGGATTGGAACTGCAACAGCAACTTTCGGCGCGCGGCGTGCCCATCCCCATCATCATGATCTCGGGCCACGGAACCGTTCCCTCCGCGGTGCAGGCCATGAAGGGCGGGGCCATCGACTTCCTCCAGAAACCGTTCGACGACGCCGTGCTCCTGGAACGCATCCGCACCGCCTTCAAACAGGATGAAGAGCGCCGCCGGACCCATGCGCAACGCGCCGAAATCGCGCAGCGCGTCGCACTGCTGTCCCCGCGCGAACGCGAGGTGATGGGAATGGTGGTGCAGGGCATGGTGAATAAGCAGATCGCGGCACGGCTCGGGTTGAGTCCGAAAACCGTGGAGATACACCGCGGCCACATGATGAAGAAGATGCGGGCTGAATCCGTAGCGGAACTGGTTCGTCTGGCAGGCGTCGTCTCCCCGCAGGACGCGCAGCCCCTCCTCCCGACCGCGGTGGAGTGAGCGGCGGCGTTTCGCGCCCGATGCGGCCGCGCTGGGCGGCTCGCCACGCGCAGGCGGCGCGGGCGGACCCGTCCCGGCGGGAAGCGTGCGCCGCAGGCGGTGGTGCGGGAATTCGTTCTCGGGCCTCCAGCGCGCGGGAGCGAAGCGCATGAGCTGCCGAACCCGCGAAAGTTCCTTGCGTGGGTCGACATTCGGGGGTCGGGGGCCCGCGGCGGCCCCGGTCGTCGCCGACCGGCAATCCTCATGTCGCGCGGGTGAGCGCCGGCAGGCGCTGTAGCAAGATCGCACGGAGAAAGCAGGACTTTTTGCGGCTCTAACGGCCGCAACCTCCCCTCGGGTCGAGCGTCGTCGCGGCATCCGCGGTTTACTTAAGGCGAATCCTCTACTCTCCGATATGCCTGTCTGTAGCGGTTAGGGTGGACGTTCCCCCCGAAATGGCAATCGCCGTCGATTGCCAGTTCCCAAGTCCGCGACGTAGGCTTTTGCGAAAGCAAGGAGAGACTCAATGACGACTGCAACGCAGTGTGGGACGACGTATCAGAACTGCACCCCCGTCGGCGCTCGGCTTCCGTTCGACGCCATCAACGAGCCGGGCTGCTACGTTTGCAACTGGAGCGGCCACCTGCTCCGCGTTCCCGAGGACGGCGTCGCCCCCGGCCGTTCGCCGCTGGTCAACGTCATCGGCACCGAGCCCCTGTTTGTCACCAAGATCAGCGAGAACCCCTTCATCACGCTGACCAAGGCCAAGATGATCGCGTCCAACCTGGACATCAGCGTGAACTTCTAGTCCGCCTCCGCGGACCGAGAGAGCCTTTCACCGCGCAGGCGGGGCGCCGGCGGATCGCGGCGTGACGACGGCCTGAAAAGCCGCCGAAGCCTGAGGCGAGAAAGGCGGCGAAGAAGCACATGCGCCGGCGGACGGGTACCCCCGTATCCCGTCCGCCGGTTGCTTTTTTACGACCGCGGAACCCTCGACCGCTCCGCCCCCCGCCGTAGTTCAACCTGCGAACCCCGGGACCCGTCCGGTTAGTGCACTTCGGCGCTGTGGGTGGAAGGTGTCCGGGCGTGGCCCGCGTTGCGTCGCTCGATGGCGCGCAGCAGGTCGGGCACGGCCTTCCGTTTGCCATCCACGGTCTGAATCTCCAGTTTGGGGTTGGGTGCGGGACGCCGGCTGATCAACCGCTCTACCACGGCTTCCAGGTAGCCGCGATCCGTAGGGCGGGGAACCTGAATGCCCAGCGACTCGTAGTTCACGGGCAGGATGGCGGCACCCACGCCGATGCGAAAGCCCGTGTAGTTGTCATCCTCGATGAAGCCGATCGTGAACTTCCCCTCGGCGTTCTCGGAGACCGTGAAGTACACGGTTCCGCCGTAGTATTTGGTGCCGTCTTGGGCGCTGATCGGGCCCTTGGCTTCCAGGTCGAGGCTCAGCCAGCGGTACCCTTCCGAGCGCGTGTCGGTAATGGCGACCACGCGCAGGTCCTTGTGCACGTACCGCGGGTGGTTGCGGTCCACAAAGCATACGTCGGGGTTGTCCGGGTCCTGCACCGCGGGATCGGGCGACTTCTGCGCCTGTAGCAAAGAGTAGTTCACGGGTTCCACAAAGCCCGCGGCTCCGGTGGTGAAGCCATCGGGGTTCAGCGCCGCCTGGAACGCCCCCAACGCTTCGCCCTCGGGCGACCAGTCGCGCACGTAGACCTCCGCGGTGATGCGGTCGCCGGGCATCGCCGTCACTATCTTCACCGGCGCGCCGGGAATGGGCACGCCGTTGATGGCGGTCGCTTCCAGTGAGAAGGTAGGCGTGGCGGCCAGGCCGGCCGCCGTCCAGCCGAGCAGCAGTGCTGCCGCGCAACGAATTCGCATCTGGTTCACCATCGATCGTCCTCCGAAATACGCCTCGGTACCTGGTTTGCCATTGCCGGACACATCATACGACAGGGCACCGGCGGCGGCAAAACCGGTGGGGAGGATGCTGCCCGGTCTCCGCGAAACTGCCCCCGGGGCGCCGGCGGCCGCTAGCGACCCAGTTCCTGGCTGCGCCGCGCGGCAGCGAGGACGGCCTCCACGATGTGATCGAACACGTTGTTCCGCGCCATGCTGTCGAGCGCCGCCTGCGTCGTGCCGCCCGGCGAGGTCACCTTCTGGCGCAGCACGCTGGGCGGTTCGCCGGTTTCCAGCATCATGCGCGCCGCCCCCAGGCAGGTTTGTTTGGCGAGTATCTCCGATTGTTGCCGTGCAAGCCCCGCCCGCTCCCCGGCGGCGGTGAGGGCCTCGACGAAGAAGTAGAAGTAGGCGGGGCCGGTCCCGGAGACGGCGGTAACCGCATCCATCTGACCCTCGTCGTCGATGACGATCGCTCTGCCGCCGGCCTCGAAGATGCGCTGGGCGCGAAGTAAGTCCACGGGCTGCGCGTTCCTTCCCTTGCACACGCCCGCCATCCCCGCCCCCACGTGGACCGGAAGGTTGGGCATGGCGCGGACCACCCGCGCGGCGACCCCGGGAAACTGGGCCTCCAGCGTGGCGGTCGAAACCCCCGCCATGATGGACACGATGAGGTGATCGCCGCGCACCAGATCGCGCACGCCGGCACAGACCTCCATGAACTGCTGGGGCTTGACGGCCAGCACCACGATGTCGCTGTTCTCCACCACCTGACGGTTGTCCGCGGTGACCACAATGTGGAAGCGGTCCGCAAACAGCTTGCGGCGTGCCTCGGAGGGGTCGGAGGCAATCATGCGGTCTTCGAAGAGCACGGTGTTTCGCAAGATGCCGTGGACGATCCCCTCGGCGGCGTTGCCCGCGCCGATGACGCCGATTTCGAATTGCGTTGCCATAGCGTTGTCACCCGCCCTACACTGCCGCGATGCTCGACCTACGAGCCGACGACGGCGGGGTGATTATAGCCGTGAAGGTCGTCCCCGGCGCGTCCGCCACGCGCCTGGCCGGAAGGTGGGAGAATCGGGCGAAAATCACCGTCGCCGCACCGGCAGAGAAGGGCAAGGCCAACGAAGCGCTGGCGGCGTTCCTGGCCAAGCTGCTTGGAGTGCGTAAACGCGACGTGGAGGTGATCGCCGGGCACACCACCCCGCTGAAGTCCGTGCGGGTCACGGGGATCAGCGTGGAAGCCGCGCGCCAGACGCTGGAACCCGGCTGAGGCCCGCGGCCGCATCCCACCTGTCGCGGAGGCGCCGCCCGGGGAATCGGGCCCGCCTGTTGCTGTCGACGGCGTCAGCGGCAGCGTTCGACGGTGTTGACGATGGGCAGCGGGTCGGGGTTCTTGGCCCGGGCCCGTCCGTACTTGCTGATCCTCGCCGCCCAATCGTCGGCCGTACCGATGGTCTTGGTTTTCGTGCGCAACAGTTCGGCGTCCACGATCTCGATGCAGTCGCGCAGCGTCTCATTGGCCTTGAGATAACGATCCAGCACGTAGTTGGTGAAAAACGGCGTCCCCTTGGGATCCGTCCGCTGCGCCTCGTTGGCCACGTGCCAGAAGTCGATGCTGAACCACTCCACGTAGTACCCGTGCTTCTCGCTGATGTAGAGCACGAGGCGGTTCTTGCCGCCCGAGGTATCGACTTCGACCTTCACGTCCAGTTCGGGAGGCGGGTTCGGATCCTCGCCGGGAAGCGGGCCGCGACGGTGCAGCGGTGTGTTGACAATGTCGGCGAGTTCTCGATCGGCGCGAGCCTCCGGGGATTCGACCAGGGCATCGTCGTCGACGGCTGCGGCGCTGGGCGGAGCCGCCGGCTTTCGCACGGCAAAAAAGACCGCGAGCGCGGCCGCCACCACGATCAGAATCACCAGTCGAGCGCTCATCGAAAGTTCCTGTCGCTTGCCTTCCGCCCCCGTCCCGCCATCAGGCAACGCACCGGGGTCGACGCTGCTGGCAGACCACCGGTCGGCCTGCGCCCTTCGCGCCGGCCAAAGTCTACATCCCAGCCGTAGTTAGACGACCACTGCCGGGCAGTGGTTCCCCGCCCGCCGCGGTACGAGGGATACTGTAGCCGCAACCGGCGGCACGGCAAGGATCGCGAATCGTGGGTCAACGCCGTCGAGGCGGGCGCTTGGAGTTGGCGACTGCGTGGGTGGGCGAGTGGGGCAGCCGGTGGGATGGCGCGGTGGCATGGCCATCGCGCAGTCGCATCACGACGAAGCGTGGCCATGCGTCATTTGACCGGCGTCGTACGCCGCGGGCTCTGGCGCTACCGCCCGGCCTTGCCGTCCATCCCGCGAAGCTGCTCGAAGGCGGCCTTTAGATCTTCTTCGCGGCGCTCCCGAAGGTCCGGCGGCAGTTCGGAGGCCCGGATCAGCCATTCGATGGACTTGCCTCCGGGCAGAGGGATGACGATTTTGGCGACGTAGGGATCGGCGCCGGGCGCCGGCTCGGGGGCGCCGTGGGCGGCGGCCGGTGTCTCGCCGGGCGGCGTCGGCGGGCGGAAAAGCACCACGCCCTGGGCATCCAGTGCGTAAGCCAATCCCGTGAACGCCGTGATCTTCTCCATCACCTGCTGGAGCGGCATCTGTTCCACGTTCAGCGAGAAGTTCCGTTGCATGTTCGCGGGAAGCGAAGCGAGCACGCCGGGCTCGGCGCGGACCACCACGCCGGCACGATCGCCCAGGGCGTTGAGCACGTCGACGAGCGGCCGGTAGTTCATGCGCAACGAGATGGGCTGCGAGAGCTGCCGCTGCACCCGCTGCTCCGGGCTGCTGACGATGAACTGCGTGCCCGCAACGCACCACACCCATCCCAGGTTGCGGCAGGCGACGCCGAGCACCGCGTCACCGGGCCCGGCGCCCGCGGCCTTGATCGCCGCCGCCAGCCGCTGCCAGCCGTCGGCGTCAGGCACCTGCAACTGCACCTTCGCTTGCAGTGTGTGCAAGGCGGCCTCGTCGGTTCCCGGTTGCAGGCGCGCCAGTTCCGCCAGAGCGTCCAGCTCCTCCCAGGTGGGAGCCCGTCCCAGGCACGCCAGCGCCTCCTTGGGGCCGATGGCAATGGCATCGCCGGCGACGGCGAACGTCAGACCCAGAGGGCCGAGCAGCTCCGCCAGCGCCTGGCGAAGCGGCATGCTGGAGAACTCCACGCCGACCGTGGTGTCCGCCCCATGCGGGGTAAGCCGCACAACCTCGGGCGGCAGCACGATCCTGGTGTTGGCCTGCTTGGCCAGCGCCTGGACCGCGTCACCGAGTTTGGTGTTCTCGAGCTTGACGTTGACCACGCGGTCCAGCGACTGCTCTACGCCGCCGCGGCTCTCGCCCGCGGAGGCGGGCAGCGCCGACGCGGCGAGCACCCACAGAATGGACACCATACGGTTCATATACTTCCTTTTCCCTTGGGTCCCATCGACTCCCCAAGACCCCTACCCTACAACGGCGGCGCCTCCGCGGAGCCATCGTCAACCGGCGATGCACCAATGGACGCAAGGGAGATGCCGGGGACGCCCGGAACAGCCGGCACGCCGCCCGACGTACGATCAAAGGACACAACCGCGACACGCTGGTCGCTGTTCAAAGGCGCTCGCGATCCGCCGACCACGACGCGTTCGATCGTCACTCGGGATCGCGGCGTTTGCTTGCCCGCCGGCCAGAAGCCGGTGGTCACGGCCAGCACGATGGCCGCGGCCGCCGCCAGCGGGGTAGCGATGCGGAACAGCAGCGTGCGCCCCACCGTACGGCGCTCTCGACTCCGCACTCGCTTCATGACCGCGGCGGTAAAACGCACGTCGTCAACGACGGCGCGCCGCGCGCCCCAGCGAACCAGCAACCGATCCACGGCCGCCAGTCCCTCGTCGGCGGGATCGCCGGCGCGGGCCGCAACCGTCTCCGCAAACGCCGCCCAGTCGATTTCCGGCACAGGTTGTGCCGCGCCCCAACGACCGAGGAGTTCCTGCGCCTCGCGGAGGCGATCCGCCTGGTTGTGGAGCGACGGATCGGCGGCGAGCGCCGCGTCGAGCCGCTGCTGCTCTTCCGGCGTGAGTGCCTCGTCCATGGCCCGGCTGAGCAGGAACAGCGGGTCTTGCGGGTTGTACGGTGCTTCGGACATCGGTTCGACGTTGTGGTGGCCGGCCCGCGGCTCACCCTTTTTCTCAAAGAAACTTATCCAACAGATCGCGCATCTTCCGGCGCGCCTGGAACACGTTCCACTTCACCAGCTCAATGCTGCAATCGAGGATCTCCGCCACTTCCTTCTGCGGCATGCCCTCCACGGAAAAGAGCACCAGGGCCAGGCGCTGCTTCTCCGGAAGCTGCTCTAAGCCTCTGGAGATCGCCGCCCGCAGCTCCTCGGGCATGGCTCCGTCGTCGTCCTCCAGGGCGACCTCGAGCGCCTGCCCGGTTCGGGGGTTCCGCAGGTCCGCCGTCGCCGTCTCGGTATCGTCCAGCGGCGACGCCGCCCGCCCCGCCCGGGATCGGCGGTAGTTGAGCGCCAGGTTGGTCACCACGCGCATCAGCCAGGGGCCGAACCGCGCGGGGTCGTCGAGTTGTGCGAGGTTGCGAAACGCTCGCACGAACGCGTCCTGGCCCACGTCGCTGGCGTCCTCGGCGTTGCCCAGCAGGCGAAAGGCGACCGACACGACACGGCGCTGGTACAGGCGCACAAGGGCGGCGAACGCCGCCGCATCGCCCGCCTGGGCGCGTCGGACGGCCGCCACTTCCGCTGCCGGTGTTGTCTGCGCCGCGCTGCCCAACTCGCTTGCGTCCATACCGTTAGACACCCGGGGCCCGCGGTTCGTTAGGCGGTGGACACGCAACGACCGCCGCTACGCCGCCGGCCGCTCCACCCAGCGGCGAAAAGCCGGCGAAATCCGCGGATTCTGGGACCCTGCACCCGCAAAACCGTGGATTGTGCAGCGGATCGCCGGGCCCGTATAGTAAGCGGACCGGAAACGTGAACGCCCGGGGGGATCGCCCCATGCACGTGCTCAAGGACATCGCGCCGGCCCGCCAATCGGTCACCATCTTCGTCAACCCCACCCAGTTCGGACCGCAAGAGGACCTGGCCGCCTACCCGCGCCCGCTCCAGGCCGACCTGGCTGCCTGTGAGAAGGCAGGAGTGGATGCGGTCTTTGCGCCCGACGTGGAGACCATGTACCCGGGCGGCGTGTTCACCCGCGTACACGTAGCGACGCTAACCGACGGACTCTGCGGGCCGCACCGGCCCGGACATTTCGACGGCGTGGCCACCGTCGTGGCCAAGCTCTTTCAAATTCTTCCCGCGGATGCGGCGTTCTTCGGCGAGAAGGACTACCAGCAGCTTCGCGTGGTGCAACAGTTGGTGCGCGATCTGAACATCCCGGTGGAGGTCGTCGGCTGCCCCACGGTGCGCGAGCCGGACGGACTGGCGATGTCCAGCCGCAACGCCTACCTTGTGCCCGCGCAGCGCGCCCAGGCCGCCTGCCTGTACCAGGCGCTGAACCGCGCCTGCACCCGCGCCGCGGGCGGCGTGCGCCGCGCCGCGGAATTGATCGACGGCATTCGCGGCGACATCCTGGCCGCCGGACCGGCCGGGATCGATTATGTCGAGATCGTCGATGCCGTCACCCTCGAGCCTCTCACCGCCGTCAACCGCGCGGCGCGAATCTGCCTGGCGGTGCGCATCGGCGGCTGCCGACTGATCGACAACGTCGCGGTGGACATGCCCGCGGGCCCCATCTAGGATGGCCCTGCTGTATGCGGGAGCGGCGCGCCCCGCGGCAGCTTCGACGGTTACAAAGTTCGACGCCCCGTGCTTTCACCGCGCCACGCGGAACCGGCGGACCCTCGGCATGCATCCCGAACTCTTCGTTATCCCCATTATCGACAAGAGCGTCACCGTCTGGGGCTTCTGCCTGATGGTGGGGTTCTTAAGCGCCGTGTGGATGGCGATGCGCCGCGCGGCGCGGGTGCAGGTGGATCCCGACCGGATTCTCGACGTGTCGTTCATCGCGCTGCTCGCCGGGGTGAGCGGGGCGCGGCTGTTCTACGTGATCCATTACTGGCATACGGACTTCGCCGGCCGGCCCAACAAGTTGTTTGCCGTGCTGGACTGTACCGAAGGGGGCATGGAGTTTTTCGGCGGCCTGCTCGGCGCGGCGCTCGCCGTGGCGCTCTACATGTGGCTCAAGAAGCTGCCGGTGCGGCTCTTCCTCGATATTCTGGCGCCGGGAGCCATGTGGGGTCATGCCCTGGGACGCATCGGTTGCTTTTTCAACGGCTGCTGTTTCGGCGCCCTGTGCCTTTCGGGCAGCGGCGAGGCGCCGAAGTACCCCTGGGCGGTGCGCTTTCCGTACGGCAGTTCCGCCCACGTGCAAGACTGGACGGAGCGCCGTGTGACGGTTCCCGCGGAGCTCATCATCACCCGCGGCACGCCGGCCTACCTGCTCCGCGCCGCCACGCTCAACCTGCCCATCGAGAAGATCGAAGGCCCCCGCCGGCGGGTCGAGCAGTTGGAAAAAGCTCTCGCCGATGCCAAGGCGCACGACGGCGCCGCGGCCGAGGTATCCGCGCTGACCGCGCAGCTCACCGCGGCAAAGGAGGCGCAGGAGGCGGGCAGGCGAAAGCACTACCTCGACGACCTGGAATGGGCCCAGACCTTCCCCTCGCGGGTGAACCCGCAGCGCAAGACGTCCATCAGCGAGCTGCGCCGGCTGGCCGAGGGGTGTCGTTCGCTGCCCGTGCATCCGGTGCAGATTTATTCGGCGATCAGCGCCCTGCTGCTTTCCGGCTTTCTTTCCGCGGTGTTCTATATGCGCCGGCGCCACGGGCTGGTAATCGGCCTGCTGGCCGTGCTCTACCCCATCAGCCGCGTGCTGGAGGAGATGATCCGCAGCGACAATCCCCACGACACCGTGGGGCTGACTATCTCACAATTCGTGAGCCTGGCGGTCTTCCTCGGCGGCGCGGCGTTCCTCTGGACGCTCTATCGACGCCCGCCGGAGGAGGCGGGGGGCGTGCTCCCGAAAACCTGATCGGGTGATTTGAGAGTTCAAGCCGCGAGCACGAACAGTCGCCACCCCGCATGAGCGCGCCCGCCCCCTTTCGGTCGCGGCTCTGTTGGTGCGCCGTCGGACCGCGCACACCGACATTGCGACCTCCTCGCCGGGTGGCGCCGCCCTGTTTGACGCGCACGGTGCCTCGTCCCACACTCTGCGCTGCGTTCCCCGCGAGGCCGGGAGCGTGCGTCTTGCGCCGGGTCGAGTAGGGTGCCGTGATGTGTCACTCTTGCCGCGAATCCGGCGCGCGGAGTGATGCCGATGCGGCGGCGGCGTGCCGTTTCAGCCGGCCGGGCGAAGCGCGCAGCGGGCATGCTGCTGATGCTGGCGGCGCCGCCGGCGCCGGCAGCCGAACCGGCGGGAAGCGACGCGTCCCGCGCCGATCCCGCCGTCCGCGTCGTGCCCTGCACCCTCGACAAGCGACAGCTTCGCTGGGACCTGGCCGCCGCCGCGCAGGACTCAGCGCTGCCCGGTTTTCGCGCCCCGGTGCTTGGCCATCCCCCCTCCCGGTGCGTGAACGAGCCGGGTGAGCGAACGGAGGCAATCGCCGAGGCCGCCGCCTTCGTGGCCCAGCGACTGGCGCACGAGGGCCTGCCGCGCACGCTCGTCGAGGTGATGCGGCGTTTCGACTTGCCTTGGCTTGACGCGCGGGGGATGGCGAACGAGCCGGTGTTGTGGCGCGTGGGGCTGCCCGTTGACTGGCTGCGCTGCTTCGAGCTGCCGTCGCTCGAAGCGACGCGACCGGACGATCTTATCGCCGCCGTGGCCGGCCTCCTCCACGGCGCGCCCGCGTCCGGCGGACCCGAGCGCTTCGAGGAGTTTTCACGAAGCCTCCGGTTCCGATTCTGCCCCACGCTCCCCGGCTTCTCCGCCGCGGCCGAGAACGGCACATCGAACCCCGCCGTTCTGCGCCTCCAGCTTCCCCTCCCCGACGAGGTTCTGGGCGAACACGACGGCTCGGCGGCGGACATTCTCCACCAGACCGCGCGGGCGGTGTCTGACGTGCCGTTGCTCATCTCCGTGCATGAGGCCCATGTGGACCCGCTCCTCGGGGCCATCGCACGGTGGGGACTCCCCAAGCCCGAACGGATCACCATCGTCGCCACGCCTCTGCCGCTGACACAGTGGGCACAGGACAACGCCAAGGGCGGGTGCGTGCGGCGTGCCGACGGGTCGTGCGTGCCGGCGACGCTGGTCCCCCGTTTCGCCAGCCAGGGGGAGGTGCAGAGCGTTTTTTTGCCCGGCGAGTCGTTCCTGATCGACACGCTGGCGGCGGCCGGCAACCCGGCGGCGCAATCGCCCCTTCTGTTCCAGGGAGGCAATCTGCTGGTCGTCGAGGACCCGCGGCAAGGGGAGCGATTCCTGCTGCTGGGCGAGGCGGAGGTGCTTCGCAACCGGCTCCTGGGGCTGACACGGGAGCAGATCGAGGCCGCCTTCTGCGCCGAATTCGGTGTGCGCCGCTGCGTAACACTTCCCGCGGTTTCGTTCCACATCGACCTGGAGGTATCGGTGCGCTGCTGTGGGGGACGATTGGTGGCGTTCGTGAACGACAGTGTGGCCGCCGCGCGCCACGTGGTGGAGCTCGGACTGACCGCGTTGCAGGAGCACGCGCGGCTGGCGCCGGACCGGGCCGAGGAGATCCGGACCGGGCTACGCGGCGCGGATCCGGCGCGTGCCCTGGCGGAGTTGTGGCGGGTTCTGGCGGAGTTCGAGGCAACGCCGGGCGAGCTCCCCGAGTGGTTGGCGGGGGATTTCGTGCGCTCGCCGGCGGAAAGTGCCGGCGACAATCTACGACGGTTCCTTCTGTGCGCCGACCTGCTGACGGCCACAAGCCTGGCGCAAGGCGATCCGGCGTGGGCGGAACTACCGGGTGAACGGCAGAGCTACTACGAGGAACTTCGCCGCCGCGAGGCGGACCGCCCCTTGCTTCACGCGCGGCTGGAGGCCGAGGGGCTTCGGGTGGTCGCGGTCCCCAGTCTGAGCGACGAGGAAGTGAGTCTGAATTACATCAACGGCGTGCACGGCGAAGACTCCTACCTCATGCCCGTGCTGGGCGGTTTCTTCTCGTCACTGGACGACGTTGCGGCTGGAATCTTTCGTTTCACGTTCGATCCCGGGGTCCGCCTGCTTCCCGTAAGCAGTGCGCTTACGCAGCGCAAGTACGGGGGGGTTCACTGTTCGCTGGGGGTGTACGTGGGGCGGGCCGCGGCGCGTTAAGGGGCAGCCGGGCCCGTGGTCGGTGCTTACCCTTCCGCGCCGGGCGGTGGCGCCCGGGGGGCGGGAAATCCGCGGGGTGGGCGCGGAATTCTCTTTACGCGGACCCAACCGCGGCGGTATACTGCGTGTGATTAAGTGGCTTACTTAATCGTGCATCGGCGGGGCGGGCGACGGAACTCCTCGCCCGCAGCTGGAAGGCTGGTGCGTCGATGCGCTCCTCTCGAGGCGGCACCGCCGTCCTTGCCGGCGCCGGCCGGGGCGCCGCAACAGGCGGCGCACGCCTCCTGACGAGGCGCCGCGCCCCGCGCCTTCCGCTGGAACCTGCGGCAACGAGTGGGGACATTTCGCAACCGCCTGCACGTCCCCCGTTCGGCCGCGCGTGTCTGCAACGACCCATGCCCGGCGTGGAGCCAAGGCCCGACGCCGGGCGGTTCACAACTCAAAGGAGGCAGGATCCCATGTGGCGAATCGCTTGCTGGTGCGGCGCCCTGGCGCTGCTGGTCGTCGAATCGCCCGCGAAAGCCGATGAGGCGGCGCGGGCGCGGATGCAGGTGCAGGTGGCCTCGACGCCGGCCAACGTTGGCGTGGAGCGCGCCAAGGCACGTTGGTTGTTCAAGAAGAAGATGGTGGATGAATGGTATCGATTGATGCTCTGGCGCGGCGGCAGCGGGTATGGCCGCCTGGGGGTGCGCAAGGCGCGCCTGGCGAGTCCGCCGGCGAACCTTCTATACGCAGTGGGCGAGGGCGACGCGGCGGCCGGTGAGTTCGTGCAACGAGTGGCCGGTCGCGCCGCGCGCTCGCAATTCCGGAAGGACTTCCGCCGCGTGGCCGGCGCCGACGCCGAGCTGGCGGCATTGGGGATCGCCGCGGAAGAGCTGGAACGGGTGATCCTGGACCGCTACTACGTTCGCAGTCGCCGGACCAGCGACCTGGAAGGCGAACGCATGACCATCCTACTGCGGCGGACCGGCGGACCCACCCGGGCCACGGTCGATTCGCTCACCGGGGAATACGTTCTGGGAAGCGTTCCCTACCGGACGACGATCGGGGCCAACACCTTGGAGGCCGATTGCGGCGCGCAGGAGGGCGAAGTCGCCATCATCGGCGGCGGGGGCGGGGGCGGCGGCGGCAGCGTTGACTCCTTCTTTGATGTCTTCTTCATGCTGCCTGGCCCGCCCACGCCCGGCGGCGCCGCCGTGACCGTCAATCGTTTGCTCCTGGAGCGGATGCCCGGCGGCATGGTGGACGGCGACAGCAACGGCGATGGACTGGTCAATGGGCTCGACGTCGTGGCCTTCCAGGCGTGCTACACCGGTGCCGGCGGCGGTCCCATCAGCCCACAGTGCCTCTTCGCCGACATGTTGGGCGGCACGGACGATGACTGCGACGGCGCGGACAACGACTGCGACGGCTGCGACTGGAAGCAATTGAAAGAGAAGCTGGCGGACGCCGGCGAACCCGCACCCGAAGCCATCCCCCCCGGCACCGACTATTACCAGGTTCCACCCGGCGGGGCGTGGATTGAATTCGGCGGCGCCAGCACCCTTCCCCCCATCCCCGCGGACTTCTTTTTCCCCGGTTCGGAACCCTTCAGCGGGCGCGTCGAGCTCATGGGCTACCAGCGAAACTGGGATTACCAGTACGACCCCATGGGCCGAGTGACCCGCGAGGTGGTCATGGAGAAAAAGGAGTGGGCGGAGCTCAGCAGTGGATCGGACAGTATCGAAATCGAGATCAAGGAGCTCGAACTGCGAAGCAAGGAGCCGATCATGATCCGCGAGTCCCCCACGGCCGGCGCGCGTGGGCGGGAATACGGCTACGAGGTGCGGATCACGGTCACAGACAACAACTCGCCGCCGAAATCCGCCACCATGATGATCCGCGAAGGCCCGGACCACAGCGGCGGAGAGTATGAGATTCACAGCGGCGCCGTGGGCGGCGTGGGCCTGATGATGGAGTTCACCGCGGTCGGCGTGCGGGAGAGCCCGACCGCCGGGTACAGGGCGGCCCTGAAATGGTATCCGCCGGCGCCGGTCGCCATGGACAGCGAACAGCCAGGCGACTGGAAGAAGAAACAAAAGATCGAAGAGGTCCTGTACGGCGGCCACCCGCAACCGTTCCAGGACTTTTATCCACAGCCAGTGCTCGCGGGCGGACTCTCCATGGTCCTTCTCCTGGATGGAGGCGGCACGGGAAGGATTCCCCTGAGGAACTTGCTCCCCACGCAGGCGTGTTGCCTGGCGGACGCCAGGTGTGTTGATATTCCGGCCGCCGACTGCGCGGCGCTGCTGGGTGATTCACAAGGTCCGGACACGCTTTGTATCGCGCTGCCGGCGCCGGCGTGCAGTCCCATGAAGTGGGCACAGCCGCCGGTTCCGGCCACCGCGCCTCCCGCGGACCCGACGTTCCATGGCTGGGATGAACACTCGGTGTGGAATCTCGAGCCCGATCAGCCGTCCACGATCGCCGCGGACGACTGGGTGTGCACGACGCCCGAACCGGTGACCGACGTGCATTGGTGGGGCTCGTACATCGGCTGGAAGGAACCGACCCCTCCGCCGCCCGGTTTGCGCCCCCCGGTGGATCATTTCCATCTGTTGATCTGGACCGACGTGCCGGCCGGCGTGGACGAGACGTTCAGTCACCCTGGCCAGGTCATCTGGGAGGCGGTCCGGCCCCTCGCGGACGCGAATGAGCAGTTCGCCGGTTGGGACGTCAACCCCGCAACCGGCGAGATCGATGCGACCTTCCGCTACGATCTGCACCTGCAGCCTTCCGAGTATTTCTATCAGGCGCCGGGCCCAGCAGGGACGGTCTACTGGATCACCATTGCCGCCTGCTACGAGCCGCAGTCTCACCTTGGTCCGTTCCCCTGGGGCTGGAAGACGCGGCCGCGCGACCCGGGCTCGATCGCGCCGGATGACGCCGTCCACATCTTCGATCCCTGGAACCCGATCCCAGGCTCGGTCTACAGCGCCGGCGAGCCGCTGTGGTATCCGACTCCGCAGGACTCGTGGGATCTGGCATTCGAGCTGACGACCGGCATGACGCTGGGCGTGATCAAATGGACCCAGGCGCCGGACACTTCGCCGACGGGAATGGACGTCCACGCCACGACGCCCTACATTCTGGCCGACGACTTCCAATGCGCCAGTCCCGGCGACATAACCCAGATCACGATCCACGGTTCCTGGTACCATGATGTACTTCCCTTCGGCAATCCAGGCGCGGCGTCTTTCCGCCTGAGTCTCCATGAGGATATTCCCGCCAGTCAGAATCCCAACGGGCCTTACAGCGCGCCGGGAACGCTCCTCTGGACCCGCACCTTCCCTCCGGGGACCTTCGGCGTGGGCCAATGCGGCAGCGGGCTGCTGGAGAGCTGGTTCGAGCCTCCGGGCTTCTGGGACCCCTTTGGAGACACAGTGTGCTGGAGCTACACGTTTAGTCTCAACCCCGGTGAGTTCCAGCAGACTGGGACGCCGCAGGCGCCGGTGATCTACTGGCTGGACGTCGAGGCCTCGCCACTCGACCCGTCCGTGCGCTTCGGATGGAAGACGTCGCTGAATGCCTGGAATGACGACGGTACATGGATGATCGACGGTGCCCCGCCGCCATGGCAGGAGCTGCGCTATCCGCCAGGACATATTCTGATGGGGCAGTCGATTGACTTTGCTTTCGAGATTACCGGCACCACCTTCCAGGAGTCGCTTAAGTGGTCGCAGCCCCCGGTGGAAACACCGGAGCCGTGCTTCTACGGCTGGAACGAGTACTCGGTTTATGACTCCCCACAGTGGATCGTCGCCGACGACTGGCCCTGCGATACCGGCCAACCGGTGACCGACATTCACTGGTGGGGTTCCTATCTTGACTGGGACGAAAGCGCGCCTCCCATGGACGCGCCGACGGCCTTCCACATCGGGGTCTGGACGGACGTACCCTTCATGCCGCCGGGCTTCAGCCATCCGGGCGTCATGCTGCACGAATGGATTGTTCCCCGCGCCGGGCTCAACGAGCGCGCTGTCGGGTGCGATCTATTCGAGACGGCCGTCGCGCCCGAGACTTGTTTCAAATACGATTTCGAGATTCCCGCGCCGCAGTGGTTCTACCAAGACGCGGCGTGCAGCGTGTATTGGCTGAGCATTGCCGCGCTCTATTCCGTTCAGCCGCCCGTCAATCCCTGGGGCTGGAAGACGCGCGAGCACCTCTACATGGACGACGCCGTGCGCCTTTTCGTTCCGACGGCGCCGACCCCCGGTGCGGCGTTCGGGGCCGGGGAGCCGATCGAGTCACCGGCGGGCGTTTCGTGGGACATGGCTTTCACCATCACGACGCGTGCGCCGAACCCGCCCTTGCCTGCCCCGCCCCCCCACGACGTGAAGAAGAACCGCTACATCTCCTTCGACCCCAACAACGCGGCCGTGCCGGTGGCGATCCGACTGGATTGCGACGTCTGCCCCTCCCAAGGACTATGGGTGGACACTCCGGTGCTCATGTCGTATTACAGTGACTCCTCTTACGTGTCGCGCGTTGTCAACGCACCGGTATTCCGCACCTGGCCGGAGAGCGTTGTCCAGGTCGCTGACGCGGAAATCGGGCCGGGCGCCGACTACACGCTTCGCGCCACCGTGGACGGCGTGAACATGACGCTGCCGCTACTGGTGCAGACCGTCGCCGCGCCGACGCCTCATTACTGGGGTGACGTCGTGGGGCGGTACGACTACCTGCTCGGCGCCTGGTCGCCACCGCAGGGCGTCATGGACTTCATGGATATCGTCGCCCTCATCCACAAATTCCAGAATCGGCCGACCGCGGTTCACACGACCCGCGCCGATCTGGATCCGGACGTGCCACAGTTCATGATCAACGTTGCCGACATTGCGCGGGCGGTTCAGACATTTGTGGGATTCCACTATCCACCGTTGCCCTGGAACACCGGATTGTGCACCTGCGCCTCCGCGGTCGACTGCGACGACGGCCTGTTCTGCAATGGGGCCGAAGTCTGCAACGGTCTGTGGTGTGAAGCGGGCGCCGATCCCTGCCCGCGCCAGGGTTGTGACGAAACCACCGACACCTGCGTGCCGTGCACGGCGGACGCCGAATGCGACGACGGTTTGTACTGCACCGGTCCGGAGACCTGCCAGGCCGGCTTCTGTGAACCCGCCGCCTATCCCTGCGGCGGCCTGCCGTGCGACGAAGTGACAGAGTCGTGCACGACATCCGCCGGAGTCCCGTCACTGGCGCTGAAGCCCATTTCTGCCACTGGGGCGTTCACGATAAACGGCAACGAGATCGTCCTGCACGGCGGAGGACAGACGGTTACCCTTGAACTGGCCGTAGCCGACTGGGGTCCGCAGCTCTTGTCCACGTATCAGGGAACGGTGAAGCCCGACGGCTACCTGGGCAAGACCGCTTTTCCGCCGAGCCCGGGCGTCGATCTCGTCCCCGTCGGCTGGCCGAGTGACCCGGATTCGGGGGCGTTCGTCGACGGCACGCGGGGTGACTTCGTTTTCTCCAACGTGACGGAGACTCACGCCGTGGCGCGGCCCACGCAGCAGTACGAATGGGGTGCCGCAAGTTGGCAGTCGCACGCCTCCGACGTGGACGTTCCGAAGTACGCGGGCACGCTGCTGCTCAATGTGCCCCCTGCCGCCCAGGGCACCTACATCATTCACTTCAACACCGACCCCACGCTGTCGTGGTTCACGGACCAGAACTGGGCGGACATTCCTGTGCGGAAGTTCGCGCCGGCGATGATCACTGTCGTCATTCCGCAGGCGTGCTGCCTGGCGAACGGCACTTGCGTGGAGACCGACCATACGGATTGCGTCGCCCGCGGCGGCGACCCGCAAGGAGACGGGACCGTCTGCGACTTGCGGGTTTGCGATCTGATGAAATGGGCGCAACCGCCGGTCTACGATCACGCCTCTCCCAACCCCGCCTGCTTCTGGGGGTGGGACGAGCATTCGCATAATGAATGTCCAGGCTGCCCGCTTCTGGCCGATGACTGGCTCTGCGATAGCGAGCAGCCAGTGTCCGACGTGCACTGGTGGGGATCGTACCTCGGCCGAACCGATCCGACACCACCGCCTGTCGGCCTCGGACCGGATTTCTTCCACATCGGCATTTGGACCAACATCCCTGCCGGCGTGGATCAGCCGTGGAGTCACCCCGGACAGATGATGTGGGAGTGGATGGTGCCGCGCTCGGAGGCAGGCGAACGGTACGTAGGGTGCGACTTCCATCCCGGCTTCGCCGGCGGCGACGCCTGCTTCCGCTACGACTTCGCCGTACCGTCGGCGCAGTGGTTCGTGCAGGGGCCGCAGTGCGATCTGTTCTGGATCAGCATCTCCGCGATCTATCAGCAGCCGCCGCTGTTTACCTGGGGCTGGAAAACCCGCCCGCACTTCTTCGAGGACGACGCCGTGCGCATCTTCCTCCCCAACCCGGCGCACCTCGGGATGGTGTTCCAGCAGGGAATGCCGGTGGAATACCCCGCGGGCGTTTCCTGGGACATGGCCTTCGTGCTCACCACCTCGGCGGTCTTTCCGCCGGCGGATCCGCCCTTCCCCTACAACCGCCAGAAGAACCGCTACGTGTCCTTCGCTCCCAACAACGGGCCCAACACCGTGGCCTTCGCCATCAACAAGACCACGGGGGTGGGGATGAGCGGCTGGGTGGGAGCACCGGATGCCGCAGGTGTGTCACGGGTGGTGGCAGCGCCGGTGATGCGTGTCTGGCCGGAGACCGTGATCCACGTGGGTGACTGTGAGATCGTCCCTGTGGCCACCTATACCATCGCCGCCACCGCCGACGGCGTCACCTTCTCCGCGCCGCTGACCGTGGGCACCATTCCGCTGCCGGCGCCCAAATTCTGGGGCGACACCGTGGGGCAGTTCGGGGTGCAGAACCCCGGCATGTGGGACCCGCCCAACGGCGTGGTCAATGTCAACGACTTCGTGGCCGCCATGGAGAAGTTCCAGAATCCCGGCACCAACCGCGTGCACATGACGGTGGTGGATGTGGTGGGCGCGGGACTGCCGGGGCAGGAGGCGTGTTTGAACGAAACGGGGAACATCGCCGACGTGTTCAACATCATCAAGGCGTTCCAGGGCAACGCGTACCCGTTCACGACGGATCCGGGTGCCTGCCCACCGTGTCCGTAGGGACTAAAAGCGGGGCACGGGCGAGGACGCAGCGCCCGGTGGCGGGAAGGGCCCGTTCGGGCCAGCCGATCGCCGGCGCCACCCGCGGCGGCCGCGGGCTCGAGGCGCCAGACGCGCGAGCCGGCGATCGCCGGCGCCATTGTACGACGAAACGGCCCGCCACTTCGCGAGAAGCGGCGGGCCGTGATCTCAACCGGGAGTCCCGCGGGCGGCGCGCCGTCGGCGCCGCGCGTCAGTTCTGGGAGCCCGTGAAGTAACCGAAGAACAGCGACGCATCCATCGAGTCCACGTCGCCATCGCCGTCCAGGTCAGCGCCGTCGCATCCCGTCGGGAGCGGCCGGTTCGGTCCGCCGAAGCAGCGCCGGAACGCGGTCCAGTCATCCAGGTCCACATCTCCGTCGCCGTCCATATCGCCCGGCCTCGGGCAGGTGACGGTATCGCAATCGGTTCCCGATCCCTGCGGCCGGCCGTGGGACAGCACGCAATCAAGCTCCGGAACCTCGACGCACTGACCGTTGCGCAGACAGCACGCCTGCGGGCGACACACCCGCTCCGCCAACCCGGCACAGTTCGGCGACCAGGCGTTCTCGCAGCAGAACGGTGCGAAGGCACACACTTTTTCGCAGCACGCGCCGTCATTGCAGAACGGGCTGTCGTGCGGCGTAAAGCAATCGCCCGTCACCTCGCTGCCGCAGCTCGGGAACGTCCCGTGCCGGGCGCTCACGAGATTGGCCACGTGGGCGCCGCCCACCGGGGCGCTGTACAGCGGCGTGCACCCTGTGGGGTGGATGTACGTGGTCACCGGCGGCAGGCAATCGACCTTGGACTCCACCTTCAGCGGCGTCTGGTTGTACATGAACTGCCCGCCGGCTTCGACCTCGAAGAAGATGTCGAAGAAGCTGTCCGCCAGTGACGGGTCGCCCGGTTGTTCCAGGATGGCCCCGTGTGACGGCCGCAACACGCCGCCGTTGCCCCGACCGCCGCCGGCGAGCAGCGTGATTCCCCCGCCGGTCAGGGTCATGGACGCCATCTGCGTGTCGATCACGTCCCGATGCCCGTCGGGCATTCCCAGGAACGGAAAGACCAGCGACACATCGTGAGCGTTGCTGCGCACCACGGTCGCCGGTCCGCTGAGCACCATGCTGGAGTCGGCCACGCAGTCGAGATTGACGTCGATACCCACCAGCGCCCCCGAGGGGAGATTGTCCGACCCGCCGGGGCACTGGTCCACCCAGTGCGGTCCTGGCCCGCATTCGTCGCAGGGCTGGTTAGGCTCGCAGGCGTCGTCGCGACCGTTGCCGTTGCCGTCGCCCCTGCAGTTCGAGCCCGGTCCGAGCCGTGTTCCGCCCGCGGCGGCACAACGATCCGGCGTGGTCTCGGTACAACCGCCGTTCGACAGGCAGCAGGCCTCGATCCGCGGCGCACACTCGATGAGATTGCACGAGCTACCCGCCCCCTGCGGAGCGCCGTCGGCGCGAAGGCAATCCAGCTCGGAAAGTACCGCGCACCCTCCATCGGGCAGGCAGCAGGCCTGCGGACGGCAAGCGCGCTCCGCGAGTGCCACGCAGTTCGGCGACCAGCCGTTCTCACAGCACGACGGCGCAAAGGCGCACACCTTGTCGCAGCATGCCCCGTCGTTGCAGAACGGCGTATCGTGCGGTGTGAAGCAGTCGCCCGTTACCTCGCTGCCGCAGGAGGGGAACGTCCCGTGTCGCGCCGCCACCAGGTTCGCAATCTGGATTCCCTGGCCCGGCGTCGGCGAGGTGTAGAGAGGAATGCACCCCGTGGGGTGAATGTACGTGGTCAGCGGCGGCAGGCAATTCACCTCCGACTTGACCGTCAGCGGCGTCTGGTTGTAGAGGAATTGCCCGCCCGCTTCGATTTCAAAGAAGACGTCGAAGAAACTGTCGGCGAGCGAAGGATCACCGCCATCCTCGACGATGGCACCGCGGGTCGGAGTCAGCATGACACCTGTGCCGCGACCGCCGCCGGCGAGCAGCGTCACGCCGCCGCCGGTGAGGGTCATCGCCAGCATCTCCGTGTCGATCACGTCCATGTGGCCGTCCACAACGCTCAGACCGGGGAACTGCCCCGAATCGTCCCGCGCTCCCGTGCGTGCCACGGTGGCCGGGCCGCCGAGAACCATACTGGCGTCGGCGATGCAGTCGCCCGTGGTATCGATGCCCACCAGTGCGCCGGAGGGCATGTTGTCCGTCCCGCCGGGGCACTGGTCGACCCAGTGCGGTCCCGGGCCGCATTCGTCGCAAGGCTGGTTGGGCTCGCAGGCGTCGTCGCGGCCGTTGCCGTTGTTGTCGCCCTTACAGTTCGAGCCCGGACCCAGGCGCGTTCCGCCCGCGGCGTGGCAACGGTCCGGCGTGGTTTCCGTGCATCCGCCGTTCGGCAGGCAGCACGCCTCGGTGCGCGGAGCGCATTCCACGGTGTTGCAGGTGCTTCCCGGCGGCTGCGGCACGCCATCCGCCCGTTCGCAGTCAAACGCCGTGAGCTCTTCGCAGGTACCATTGGGCAGGCAGCAGGCCTGCACCCGGCACACCTGCTCCGCGGCGCCGACGCAATCCGGCGACCACTGGTCCTTGCAGCAATGCGGAAGGTACTTACAGACCGTACCGCAGCACGTGCCGTCGTTGCAGAACGGGCTGTCGTGCGGCGTAAAGCAATCGCCCGTCACCTCGCTGCCGCAGGTCGGGAACGTCCCGTGCCGGGCGCTCACCAGGTTCGCCACGTGGACCCCGCCCACCGGGTCGCTATACAGCGGCGTGCACCCCGTGGGATGAATGTACGTGGTCACGGGCGGCAGGCAGTCGACCTTGGACTCCACCTTCAGCGGCGTCTGGTTGTACATGAACTGCCCGCCGGCTTCGACCTCAAAGAAGATGTCGAAGAAGCTGTCTGCCAATGACGGATCGCCCGGTTGTTCCAGGATGGCCCCGTGGGACGGCCGCAGCACGCCGCCGTTGCCTCGACCGCCGCCGGCGAGCAGCGAGATTCCGCCGCCGGTCAGGCTCATCGCCAGCATTTCGGTGTCAATGACGTCGATGTGTCCGTCCGTCATTCCCAGGCCGGGGAACCGGCCGGATACGTCTCGTGCCGAAGTGCGCGCCACCGTGGCCGGCCCGCTCAACACCACGCTGGTGTCGGCAACGCAGTCGAAGTCCGCGTCGATGCCGACCAAGGCGCCGGAGGGCATGTTGTCCGACCCGCCGGGGCACTGGTCAACCCAGTGCGGTCCGGGTCCACACTCGTCGCAGGGATGGTTGGGTTCGCAGGCGTCATCGCGGCCGTTGTTGTTGTTATCGCCCTTGCAGTTCGAGCCCGGACCCAGGCGCGTTCCGCCCCCGGCGTGGCAACGATCCGGCGTGGTTTCCGTGCAACCGCCGTTCGGCAGGCAGCACGCCTCGATCGGCGGAGCACACACCGACACCCCGCAGGACGTACCAGGCCCCTGAGGGATTCCGCCGCCCTGAGCACACTCCAGCTCCGGGATTTCCACGCATTGTCCGTCCTGCCGGCAGCAGGCCTGCGGGCGGCAGGCGCGTTCCGCCAGCCCGGCGCAGTTCGCAGACCAGTCGCTCTGGCAGCACGAAGGATCAAGGCCGCAGACCCTGTCACAGCAGGCACCGTCGTTGCAGTAGGGCGTATCATGCGGCTTAAAGCAGTCCCCCGTCACCTCGCTACCGCAGGTGGGGTAGGTGCCGTGCCGCGCGCTTACCAGGTTGGCCACGTGGACTCCCTGGCCCGGAACCGGTGAGGTATAGAGCGGAATGCAGCCCGTGGGGTGGATGTACGTCGCGGTGGGCGGCAGGCAGTCCACCTTGGAGAGCACCTTGAGCCCTACCTGGTTGTAGAGCCGAGTACCTCCTCCGACTTCGATTTCGAAAAACACGTCGAAGAAGCTGTCCGCGGACGTCGGGTCGCCACCCTGCTCCACGATGGCACCCAGCGAACTGTTCAACATCCCGCCGGCGCCAAGACCGGCACCCGCGATGAGCGTGATCCCTCCGCCGGTGAGCGACATGGAGAGCATTTCGGTGTCGATCACGTCCAGGTGACCATCGGTCGTGCTCAGACCCGGGAATTGCATTGAGTCATCAAGCGGGAACGAACGTCCCACCCAGGCCGGCCCCGAAAGCACCACGCTGGTGTCCGCGACGCAGTCGAGGTCGGAGTCAATTCCGACCAGAGCCCCGGTGGGCATGGCATCGGCTCCCGGCAGGCACTGGTCAACCCAGTGCGGGCCGGGACCACAGTCCTCGCAGGAGGCATCCGGTTCGCAGGCGTCGTCGCGACCGTTGGTGTTGCCGTCACCTTCGCAGCGGGCGTCCGGCCCTAACCGCGTGCCTCCCTGGGCCAGGCACTCCCGAGGTGTCATGCGCTGGCACCCGCCATTCGACAGGCAGCACGCCTCAAGGTTGCAGACCTCGCGCGCCAGACCGGTGCAGTTCTGCGTCCACTGATTCTGGCAGCAG
Source organism: Planctomycetota bacterium (assembly GCA_016208685.1). Classification (GTDB taxonomy): domain Bacteria; phylum Planctomycetota; class Phycisphaerae; order UBA1845; family UBA1845; genus JACQXM01. The sequence continues at coordinate 205,675 of JACQXM010000062.1, forward strand.
GACGACGCCAACTCGCAGACGCGGGAGCAGCAGGCGCCGTCGTTGCAGAAGGGCGAATCGTGCGGCGTAAGACAGTCACCCGTCACTTCGCTGCCGCAGGTGGGGTAGGTCCCGTGTCGCGCGCTGACCAGATTGGCCACGTGAACGCCGCCTTGCGGGGCGGTGAACAAAGGGATGCAGCCCGTGGGGTGGAGGTACGTGGCGTTGGGCGGCAGGCAATCCACCTCGGAGCGCACTCGCAGGGGTTGCTGGTTGTACAGCGGAGGAGCGCCGGGAATCGCAACCTCGACGAAGATGTCGAAGAAGCTGTCGGCCAGCGAAGGGTCACCCATCGTTTCCGCGATGGCGCCGGGGCTCATTCCCAGCACACCGCCTGCGCCCAGGCCCTGACCAGCCGTCAACTGAACGCCGCCCCCGAGCAGCATCATCGAGAGCATCTCGGTGTCGATCACATCCAGATGCCCGTCGATGGAGCGTAGCCCCGGAAAGTGCATGGAGTCGTCGAGCGGTCGAGTGCGAGCCACGGTGGCCGGCCCGGAGAGCACCAGGCTGACGTCCGCGATGCAGTCGAGGTCGAAGTCGATGCCCACCAGGGCTCCGGTCGGCATGTTGTCCGAGCCGGGTGCGCATTGGTCGACCCAGTGGGGCCCCGGGCCGCAATCGGCACAGGGAGGATCGGCTTCGCAGGCGTCGTCCCGCCCGTTGTTGTTGTGGTCACCCTTGCAATTCGAACCCGGCCCCAGGCGCGTACCACCGGCGGCGATGCAGCGGTCCGATGTTGTTTCGGTGCACCCGCCATTCTGCAAACAACACGCTTCGATGGCTGGCTGGCAGGGGTTGTTGGCGCAGTTGGTCCCCGGGCCCTGCGGCTGACCGCCGCCTTGCGAACACTGCTGCGGCGATAGGTCCGCGCAATCCGTGCCGCGGCAGCACGCCTCGGTGAGCCCGCCGGCCGCTACGGAAGAGCCGCCAGTGTCGACCTTCGTTCGCCCGGCATCAGCGACAGCGCGGAATGCGTCACTTTGTACTCCGGTGAGCGCGCCTGCCGCCGGCCAACTCGTCGGGGGGATGCCCAGCGCAGCGCCGCCCGGATCTCCGGCGGCCGCCGCGCGAGCCGGCGCTGCCGGCCCCCCAAGAACCACGAGCACGATCGCCAGCAACGACGCAATACGACTTGCTACGCCTGTCATTACATGCCTCCGGTGACGGTTAAGGGCCGGTCGGGCAGGCGGAGACGCTTGCCCCTCCCGATACTCCGAATTCGCTCCCCGATAGCACGTGGCGCGGGGATGAGGCTCTCGGCCCCGACCTCGCGCAACGCGTGCTCCGCGTGAACTGAGCTTCCAAAAACGACGACAACACACCGGATGCGGCCGGGCGATAGGATGTCCCGCGGCCGATCGCTTCCCGCTCCCTGGCTAAACCCTTTTTATCACCTCTGTTCGCTAAAGACAAGCGCCGCGAAGCAATAGTTAGCGGTCGCACCAGCTCGACCCGAAGGTAGATGGGACCTGTCGGCGACTGGTACTTTAATCGCGAGCGCGTCGCGCCAGCAGGACATTCGTCGCCGGACCGGGGCGTAGGGAATTTGCCGCGGAGCTCAGCACGAATCCATCAGGCAGAGACATGATGAATACATCCAGGTTCCGGAACGCTGGGGGCTTGGGCCTGCGAGGGTGTGCCGCGGAGTGCTGAATCCGTCGAGGTGCGGAGAGGTGGAGCTCAGAACCACCAAGGTAGCGCCGGCGCCGCGGTGAACTCATGCGCCCCGGGATTGACATGCGTATGCCGGCTCCGAATAATCCGCGCCCTGGATTTTCGGACGCAACCGGGGAAGGATCGTCCTTCGCCATTTTCCACAAAGGAGACTCGATATGCGGAAGCTCGTACCGGCGATGGGGCTGTTAGCGGTAGGTTTGTCGTGCCTGACACTGCTCGCCGGCGAGCCGGCTGGCGCGCCGCCGACAACCAACGGCTTCAAACCGGTGGCGACCGTTCACTCATTGATGTACGGGCAGCTCACCCACTTCCAGGCGATCGAGCAACTGATTGCCGACGCCGGCGCGAAGGACCGCCACAAGCGCCTGGGTCACGAGGCGGAACTGCTTGCGGAACTCGCCAACCTCAACAGCCTGCAACGTGACAAGGCCGATTATCGCGCCTGGGCCACGGACCTGCGCGAAACGGCGCTGGAGCTGGCCCGGGAAGCCGGCAAAAAGAAGGACGCCGACGACAAGGCCATGCTCGCCAAGCTGGAGCGCATCAAGACGATCTGCTCCGCCTGCCACGACAAGTACCAGTAGCCGTTCGCGTGGGCCGGGCTCCTGCCATCGACGGCCCCCGCAGCCGCGACTGACCGCCCCATTTCCGCGTACGCTTATGTCGGCGAACGTCGAAAAGCGCACGTCTGTGTCAATATTCACCGTACCCTGCCGAATCGAGGTATGATGGCCGCTTGCGGCCGTGGTGCGGCGCGTCGGCGCCGACCCCCGGCCGGTGGGCCTGGCAGCCCGTGGCGAAAAGCGGCCTATGCGATGTAGCGCGGGCATCCTGCCCGTGAAACCATGGGCTGGAAGCCCATGCCACGGGTTTTGCCACAAACTGCAAGCCCGGCCCGGGCAGTTCGACGGCGTGTTCCGTAGTGTGCGTTCCCGCCTGGCCGGGGCGTGTGGCGGAACGGTCGCCTTCGGGCGGAAGCGTGGTGCCACGTATGCAGGGTATGCTCACACCCACACGCTCGACGGTCGGCATCCTCGACGTGCCGCTGGCGCTGCTGGCGCCGCGCCGGGTGTTTCAACGCATCGAGGACGTGGCGGCGTACGGCTGGCCGCTGGTCGTGCTGCTTACCGCGGTGACGCTTGCGGGATGGGCGACGGTGGAGACCGGACTGGTGGACCGCCAGGTCAACCAGCAGGTGGAGGCGGGCATCGCCAAGCTCGAAAGGGAGCAGGCGGACGTGGTCGAGCGCGCCGCCCTGAGTCAGATGATTCAGGACCAGCGCAAAGCGGGCGAATTCACCCGCATGATCACCCGGGTTCAGATGATCGGCGCTGAACCGGTGCGGATACTGGCCTGCGTGTTACTGCTCGCCGCCCTCTTCTACGGATTGGTGGCGCTGACAGGCAAGAAGCCCGAGTGGCACACGCTGATGACGATCATGGTGTTCGCCGGCTTTGCCGATCTGCTGGGCTCGGTCGTCCGTCTGGGGATGATGCTCCACTTCCGTCGCCTGGAAGTGGAAACCTCGCTGGCGGCGGCCCTGCCGCTGCTCGGCGCCAGCGGCGTGGAGCCGCGGCACTTAGCGCCGCTCGCCGGGATGCTGACGGCGGTTGACCCGTTTCGTCTGTGGTTCTGGGGGCTGGTGATCATCGGACTGGCCACGACCGCGCAGTTGCGCGGCTGGCGTGCCTGGGTGCCATGCCTGTTGCTGTGGCTGTCCGGCGGCGGGTTACGAGCCGCCTTGGCGGCAGGCGGCGGAGTGTAGCGAACCTGGCGGCGGCGCGGGCACGCGATTCTGCGAACCGGCCGCCTCAAGTTCAACAATCGGAAGCACGAACCATGAAAACGGTTGCGGGCGTAGTGCTGCTCGGGGCGCTGGTGGCGGGCATGTTTCTTTTGAATCGCGCCGCGCGCACCGAGGACGGCAAGAGCGTTCTTCATGTTGCCGACGCCCCCGAGGTGGCGGTGGAGGTGTCCGGGCCGGAGCTCCGCGACATCATCCGCACCGTACAGGCCCCCGGCGCCGTCGAGGCGCTGTTGGAGGTCGATATCAGTGCTGAGGTGGTCGGGAAGATCGTTGAAATGCCCGTGGAAGAGGGCGACCGCGTGCGCAAGGGGGACCTGCTCTGCCGGCTGGACGATGCCGACCATCGGGCGCGCCTCACCCAGGCGGAAGCCAACGTCGCCAAACTCAAGGCCACGATCGTGCAGGCGGACGCCGACCTCGACAAAGCGCAGCGCGATTTCACCCGCCAGAAGGCGCTGTCCGAGGCGGACGCTACGTCGGCCGTCGAGCTGGCCGACTACCACACCACCTTCCTCCGTGCCCGCGCCCTGGTGGAGATCCGCCGCCAGGAGCTGGTCGAGGCGGAGGCGCGATTGCAATCCGCGCGTGAGGATCTCGACAAGACGGTGATTACGTCGCCGATCGACGGCGTGGTTTCGCAGCGCTTCGCCAAGGCCGGCGAAGTGGTGGTGATGGGCACCATGAACAACGCCGGCACACGGATCATGGTCATCAGCGATCTGTCGAAGATGCAGGTGCGCTGCCGCGTCGACGAAAGTGACGCGGCGCTGGTTCGGCCGGATCAGCCTTCGCGCATCTTCCTGCAATCCAACAGCCAGGAGAGCGTTCCGGGGCACGTGGTGCGCGTCGCCACCAAGGGCACCAAGCCGCAGGGCCGCGACGTGGTCACCTTCGAGACGCTGTTGCTGGTGGACTCCGACGATCCGCGCGTCCGGCCCGGCATGACCGCTAACGTCGAGATCGAGGTGGACCGCCGCAACGAAGCGCTGACCATCCCCGTGCAGGCCGTGGTGCACCGCAAACGGCGCGATCTGACGGCGGAATTGCAGAAAGAGGTGGACGCGCTCCAGGCGCACCTCCCCCTTTCGGAGCGGCTTCGCGCCGGCGAATACGTCAAACTTGTCTTCTGTGCCGTGGCGGGTGCGGCGCAGGCACGACTTGTGGAAACGGGCATCAGCGACGCCAAGAGCGTGGAGGTCGTCCGCGGCGTGGAGCCCGTGGATCAGGTGGTCGTCGGCCCCTACCGCAGCCTGGACGCCCTCCAGGCGGGCGCCAAGGTGAAGCTCGAGGGGCCCAAGGAACCCGCCAAGCAGGAACTTGCCGGTCCGCCGGCGGATGCCGCGCCGAAGGAAGAAGAGGCAGTAGCCCAGAGCCAATGATGATCGCGACCTTGGAACCGACAGCGACCCGTCCCGACGCCGCCGCCCGTCTTGCGCCTGGCGGCGCTCCGGATGCCGTTACCGGCGCGCGGCCCCATCCGGTGATCGAGCTGGTGGATGTGCACAAGGTGTACCGCGTGGGGCTGGAGCTGGTGCACGCCCTGCGCGGCGTTTCGCTGGCCATCGGGGAAAACGAGTACGTCGCCATCATGGGACCTTCCGGTTCCGGCAAGAGCACCATGATGAACATCCTCGGCTGCCTGGACGTTCCCACGAGTGGCGAGTACCGCCTGCGGGGACAGGACGTGTCGAAGCTCTCGCAGTCCAGGCTGGCCGGCATTCGCGGCCGGCAGATCGGGTTCGTTTTTCAGTCGTTCGAACTGTTGCCGCGCACCACGGCGCTCAAGAACGTCGAGCTGCCGCTCACCTACAGCCGTACGCCACGGCGGCGACAGATTGCGCTCGAAGCACTCAAACGCGTGAGCCTTCTGGACCGCGCCCACCACCGCCCCAATCAGCTCTCCGGTGGGCAGAAGCAGCGCGTGGCCATCGCCCGCGCCCTGGCGCAGCAGCCGGCGATCATTCTCGCCGACGAACCGACGGGGAACCTCGATAGCGCCACCGGCCACGAGATCATGGGCATCTTCGACAGTCTGTACGCCGAGGGGCAGACCATCATCATCGTTACGCATGAGGAGGACATCGCGGCGCGTTGCCGCCGGGTCATCAAGCTCATGGACGGCGGGGTTGTGCTCGACACCCGGGCCTACGGCGCCCCGCGCACGCTCGCGGCATCGGCCGTCGCGCCTCCGGCGCAGGAAGCGGCCATGCCATGAGATTCCTGCGGCTGGTCCTCGGCGTTCTGCTTTTCGTTCCCAATCAGCTTGCCGCTATGGCGACCAACGTGGCCACCGCCATGGTGCAGATCTGGGCCAACAAGATCCGCTCCTTCCTCACGGTGCTGGGAATCATCATCGCGGTAACGTCGATCATCACCGTGGTGTCGTTCGTGCAGGGGATGGGCAATTACTTCACGGACTTCCTCCGCGGCCTGGGCACCAACCTCATGGTCGTCCGTCCGGAGTGGGAGCGCGGCCCGCACGGCGAGTACATGAACCCCGCCAAACTCACGGTGGACGACGTGCACGCCGTGGACGCATTCTCCGCCTCGATTCGCCGCATGTCGCCCATGATCTTCGGCCGGGCCACGGTCGAGTATGGCCGGCAGCAGACCAGCGACGTGGACCTCCGCGCCGCCAGCGAGCAGTTCCAACCCATCCGCAACTATTACACGGACGCCGGGCGTTTCTTCAGCGCCATCGACGTGGAGGACGCCAGCCACGTGTGCGTGCTGGGGCGCGACGTTCTTCGCCGCCTGGAGGCGGACGACGCCATCATCGGCGATTACGTACACATCGACGGGCAGCGTTTCCAGGTGGTGGGGCTGCTCGCGGCCAAAGGCAGCTTCATGGGTGAAACGCAGGACGACGTGGTGGTGATCCCGTGGACCACGGGCCTGAAGATGTACCCCATGTTCCGCGACTACATGGCGTTCCTGGTGGAAGCCCGGAGCGAACCGGAGATTCCCGAAGCCGAGGGACAACTGGTGCACGTGCTGCGCCAGCGGCACGACATCAAGCCCGGTAAGCCCAACGACTTCCGTATCTTCAAACAGGACCAGGCGCTTCAGGAGTTCGGCCGGGTGAAGGTCATCGCCACCAGCGTGCTGGCGGGAATCGTGGGCATTTCACTGCTCGTGGGGGGCATCGGCATCATGAACGTGATGCT